>NZ_JBVIEN010000006.1:404818-507497 GCF_055571835.1 Streptomyces sp. NPDC030862
AGACGCCTGCCGAGGCCGAGGCCCCGGCTGCCGCTGAGGCGCCCGCGCCCGCTCGTTCGCGTCGTCGCGCCACGCGCAAGGCCACCGCGCCCGCCGGTCCGCCGAAGCCGGAGGCCGAGGAGGCCGCCGCCGAGGAGGGCGAGACCCTGCCCGCCGGCACCGTCGCGCAGATCGCGGCCGACGAGGACGAGGTCGCCGCCGCCGAGCGCGCCGCCTCCCGTGGCCGTACCCGCCGCCGTGCCGCCACGCCGCAGTTCACCACCGACCCGGCGCACAAGACGGAGCGCCGCCGCGCCACGCGGCCCGCCGTACCCGTCTTCCAGGCTCCGGTCTTCACCGAGCCGATGTTCCAGACGCCGGAGACCGCGGCCGCCGCCGCTGCCGCCCGCGCCGCGGAGCAGGACGAGGAAGAGGTCCCCGAGACCACGCAGGCCGCGCCGGTCGCGCAGGCCGCCCCCGTCGCCGAGGCCGCCGAGCCGGCGGAGACCGGTGGGCGCCGTCGCCGTCGCCGCCGGGGTGAGCCCGCGGAGCCCGTCGCGCCCGTCGCCGAGGCCCCGCAGCCGGAGGAGGCCGAAGAGGCCGAGGAGCCCGAGACGGAGGCCGTGGCCGCCGAGGAGGGCGAGGAGTACGAGGACCGCCCCTCCCGTCGCCGCCGCCGTGGAGGCCGTCGTCGCCGCCGTGGCGAGATGGCCGACGCGGACGAGGCCCGCGAGGAGGCCGAAGAGGCCGAAGACGCCGAGGAGACCGAGGCCGAGGCCGAGGCCGCCGAGCGCGAGGCGGAGGACGAGGACCACGAGGCCGAGGAGGGCGACGAGCACGAGGGCGGCACCCCCTCCGCCGCCGGGACCAGCAGCTCCCGCCGTCGCCGTCGCCGTCGTCGCCGCACCGGTGAGGCGCCCGCCGAGGCCGAGGTGGCCGAGGAGGACGGCGTCCGTACGGTCGTCAAGGTCCGCGAGCCGCGCCCGGCCCGCGAGAAGGCCGAGCCGTCCGACGAGGTGCAGTCCATCAAGGGCTCGACCCGCCTGGAGGCGAAGAAGCAGCGCCGCCGCGAGGGCCGCGAGCAGGGCCGCCGCCGCGTGCCGATCATCACCGAGGCCGAGTTCCTCGCCCGCCGCGAGGCCGTCGAGCGCGTGATGGTCGTCCGCCAGAGCGGCGAGCGCACCCAGATCGGCGTCCTCGAGGACAACGTGCTCGTCGAGCACTACGTCAACAAGGAGCAGGCCACCAGCTACGTCGGCAACGTCTACCTGGGCAAGGTCCAGAACGTCCTGCCGTCCATGGAGGCCGCCTTCGTCGACATCGGCAAGGGCCGCAACGCCGTCCTGTACGCCGGTGAGGTGAACTTCGAGGCGCTCGGCATGGCCAACGGGCCGCGCCGTATCGAGACCGCGCTCAAGTCCGGCCAGTCCGTCCTCGTCCAGGTGACGAAGGACCCGATCGGCCACAAGGGCGCCCGCCTCACCAGCCAGGTCTCGCTGCCCGGCCGCTACCTGGTGTACGTGCCCGAGGGCTCGATGACCGGCATCAGCCGCAAGCTGCCCGACACCGAGCGCGCCCGGCTGAAGACCATCCTCAAGAAGATCGTCCCCGAGGACGCGGGCGTCATCGTGCGCACCGCCGCCGAGGGCGCGAGCGAGGACGAGCTGCGCCGTGACGTCGAGCGGCTCCAGGCGCAGTGGGAGGACATCCAGAAGAAGGCGAAGAGCGGCAACGCCCCGACCCTTCTCTACGGAGAGCCGGACATGACCGTCCGGGTCGTCCGCGACATCTTCAACGAGGACTTCTCCAAGGTCATCATCAGCGGTGACGAGGCCTGGGAGACCATCCACGGGTACGTGTCCCACGTGGCGCCCGACCTCGCCGACCGGCTGCAGCGCTGGACGTCGGAGGTCGACGTCTTCGCGACGTACCGGATCGACGAGCAGCTGATGAAGGCGCTCGACCGCAAGGTCTGGCTGCCGTCCGGCGGCTCGCTGGTGATCGACAAGACCGAAGCCATGGTCGTGATCGACGTCAACACCGGCAAGTTCACCGGTCAGGGCGGCAACCTCGAGGAGACCGTCACCAGGAACAACCTGGAGGCGGCCGAGGAGATCGTGCGCCAGCTGCGCCTGCGCGACCTGGGCGGCATCGTCGTCATCGACTTCATCGACATGGTGCTGGAGTCCAACCGGGACCTCGTGCTGCGGCGCCTGCTGGAGTGCCTGGGCCGGGACCGTACGAAGCACCAGGTCGCCGAGGTCACCTCGCTGGGCCTGGTCCAGATGACCCGCAAGCGGGTGGGCCAGGGCCTGCTGGAGTCCTTCTCCGAGACCTGCGTCCACTGCAACGGCCGTGGTGTCATCGTCCACATGGAGCAGCCGACCACCGTGGGCGGCGGCAACGGCGGCAAGCGGGCCAAGAAGCGCGCCCGCGCGGCCGAGGCCGCCGAGGCCGCGGAAGCTCTCGAGACCGCCGAGGCCGTCGAGACCCCGGCGGCCGAGGCCGAGCCGGAGTTCGAGACCGAGGCCGAGCTCGCCGCGGAGGTCGCCGCCCCGGTGGCCGTCGAGGAGCCCTTCCGCCCCGACGAGGAGCTGTACTCCAGCGTCGCGGAGGCCGAGGCCGCCGCGGGCCGCGGGCGTGGCCGTCGCCGGGTGACGCGCAAGGCCACGGCCCCGGCCGGTGCCCCGCGCGCCGCCCAGGAGCCCGCGCCGCAGCCGGCGCTCGCCGAGGTGGCTCCGGAGACCGTGGAGGTGGAGGCGGTTCCGGCCGTCGCCGCCGCGGCGGCCCCGGTGGAGGCTCCCGTGCAGGAGGCGGCGGAAGCGGCCCCCAAGGGCCGTACGCGCCGCCGTGCCACCCGTAAGGCGACGGCGCCGGCGCCCGCCGAGGCCCAGGGCCCGGCTCCGGCCGAGTCCGAGGCCCCGCGTCAGCCGGAGCCGCAGCCCGAGCCGGAGCAGCCGACGCCGGCCGAGCCGGTCGCCGCCGAGCCGGTCGCCGAGGAGGCCCCTGTGGCCGCCCCGCCGCGTGCCCGGCGCCGCGTGGTCCGCAAGGTCACCGCTCCCGCCGGTTCTCCGGGGGGCGCGGCGGAGGCCGCGATCGTCGTGGTGAAGAGCGCCCCGGCCGAGCCGGAGACTCAGGCACCGGACACGGCGGAAGGCGAAGCCGCGGCCGAGCCCGAGGCCCCGGCCGAGAAGGCGACCGCGCGCAAGACCGCCAAGAAGGCCACGGCCAAGAAGGCGGCCACCAAGAAGACGGCGGCCGCCAAGAAGACCGCGGCGAAGAAGACGACCGCCAAGAAGGCCGCCACGAAGGGCACCACGGCCAAGAAGGCGACGGCCAAGAAGACGGCCGCCGCCGAGCAGGCCCCCGCCCCCTCCGTGACGGCCGTCACGGAGGACTGACGGCAGACCGACGGGCCGGTCGCTGTTCGGCCGCCGGCCGGGGGAACGCGCCCCGGCTGACGGTTGAACACTTCGCAAGGCCCAGCGGAACGTTCCGCGTCCCGCCCCGGGATTCCCCGAGGCGGGACCCGGATTTCGTTTCGCAATCGATGCCTTCAGGCGTTAACAGGCCCGAAATTGACGAGGAAATTCCTGATAATGTGACGCCGGTCGCTGCCGTGGGCGGGCCCCGCCCGGAGACTACGGCGGTGACCGACCCGGTTCCGGGACAGACCGGTCCCAGCAATCCTCGGTAGGGCGTCGGCATCGCGCCGGAGGGGTACGCGCGGCCTCGCGAGACGTCCGCTCACCCCCAGACCTCTGCCAAAAGAGCTCTTGCGGTGTTCATAGGAGGACGTCCATGCCGAGCATCAACGAGCAGCCCATCCCCGCTGCCCGCCCGGTCATCGGTGAAGAAGAGATCGAAGCCGCCGTACGCGTACTGCGCACCGGCCGTGTCGTGCAGGGCCCCGAGGTCGCGGCCTTCGAGGAGGAGTTCTCGGAGCTGGTCGAGGGCCGGCACTGCGTCGCCGTCAACTCCGGCACCTCGGCGCTGCACCTTCTGCTGATGGCCATGAACATCGGCCCGGGCGACGAGGTGATCGTCCCGTCCTTCTCCTTCGCCGCCTCGGCGAACGCGGTCCGCCTGGTCGGCGCCGACGTCGTCTTCGCGGACATCGAGCGGGACAGCTTCAACCTGGACCCCGCCGCCGTCGAGGCCGCCATCACCCCGCGTACCGCCGCGATCATGCCGGTGCACATCTACGGCAACCCGGCCGCCATGGACAAGATCATGGCCATCGCCGACAAGCACAAGCTCGCGGTCGTCGAGGACGCCTGCCAGGCGCACGCCGCGGCCCTGAACGGCACCCCGGTCGGCGCCTTCGGCACCGGCGGTACCTTCAGCTTCTACCCGACGAAGAACATGCACTCCCTCGAGGGCGGCATGGTCTCCACCGCGGACGCCGAGATCGCCCGCACCCTGCGCCTGCTGCGCAACCAGGGCATGGAGCAGCGGTACGCGAACGAGATCGTCGGCGCCAACATGCGCATGACCGACGTGAACGCCGCCATCGGCCGCGTGCAGCTCGCCAAGCTCAACGGCTGGACCGAGCAGCGCATCGCCAACGCCGCGTACCTCTCGGAGCACATCACCGCCGCGAACGTGGTCACGCCGGTCGTCGCCGAGGGCGCGCGCCACATCTACCACCAGTACACGATCCGCGTGACCGGCGGTGAGGGCGCCCGCGACGCTGCGATGGCGAAGCTCACCGAGGCCGGCGTCGGCAACGCCGTGTACTACCCCACCCCGATCCACCGGCTGAAGCCGTACTGGGAGCCGGACCAGAAGGCGGGCCGCACCTGGGACCTGCCCGAGACGGAGAAGGCCGCGGCCGAGGTCGTCTCGCTGCCCGTGCACCCCTCGCTGACCCAGAACGACCTGGAGCGCATCGTCACCGCCGTGAACGCGCTGGGAGAGAACCTGTGACTGCTGCTGGACTGCGGGCCGGCCTCATCGGCCTCGGCTCGATGGGACGCCACCACGCCCGCGTACTGGCCGGGCTCGACGGCGTGACTCTCGTCGGAGTCGTCGACCCGATGGGCGACAAGAACGGCTGGGCCCAGGGCGCGCCCGTCCTGTCCACCGTCGAGGAACTGATCTCGCTGGGCATCGACTACGCCGTCGTCGCCTGCCCGACCGCGCTGCACGAGGAAGTCGGCCTGAAGCTCGCCGAGGCCGGCGTGCACGCCCTGGTCGAGAAGCCGGTCGCGGACACCGTCGAGGGCGCCCGCCGCCTCGTCGAGGCGTTCGAGTCGCGCGGCCTGGTGGCCGGCGTCGGCCACATCGAGCGCTGCAACCCGGCGCTGCGCTCCCTGCGCACCCGCCTGGAGGCCGGGGAGCTGGGCGACGTCTACCAGGTCGTCACCCGCCGCCAGGGCCCCTTCCCGCACCGCATCGCGGACGTCGGCGTGGTCAAGGACCTCGCGACGCACGACATCGACCTGACCGGTTGGGTGACGGGCCAGGAGTACACCTCCATCGCCGCCCACACGGTGTCCAAGTCCGGCCGCCCGCACGAGGACATGGTCTCCGCCGTCGGCCAGCTGTCCGACGGCACGATGGTCAACCACCTGGTGAACTGGCTGAGCCCGCTGAAGGAGCGCTTCACCTCCGTCACCGGTGAGCGCGGCTGCTTCATCGCCGACACCCTCACCGCCGACCTCACCTTCTACTCGAACGCCGCCGTGGCGACCGAGTGGGAGGCGCTGCGCGCGTTCCGCGGTGTCGCCGAGGGCGACATGATCCGCTACGCCATCCCGAAGCGCGAGCCGCTCCTGGTCGAGCACGAGCTCTTCCGCGACGCCGTGCTCGGCGAGTCGGAGGACATCTGCACGCTGCGCCAGGGGCTCCGTACGGTGGAGGTGGCCGCCGCGGTCCTCGAGTCCGCCAACAGCGGTGTCACCGTGCGGCTCTCCCCGGAGGACTCAGCGCGTTGACCACGCCCGATGTCACCGTCGTGGTAGCCGTCTACAACACGATGCCGTACCTGACCGAGTGTCTGAACTCGCTCGTCGGGCAGAGCATCGGTCTGGACCGGCTCGAGGTCGTGGCCGTCGACGACGGCTCGACCGACGACAGCGGCCGGGAACTGGACCGCTTCGCGGAAAAGTACCCGGGCACTGTCAAGGTGATCCATCAGGAGAACTCCGGCGGCCCCGCCGCGCCCAGCAACCGGGCGCTGGAGGTGGCCACCGGCCGGTTCGTGTACTTCATCGGCTCCGACGACCACCTCGGCGAGGAAGCGCTGGAGCGGATGGTCGCCTGCGCCGACAAGCACGGCTCGGACATCGTGGTCGGCAAGATGGTCGGCACCAACGGCCGCTACGTCCACCAGGCGCTCTTCAAGCAGAGCGACCCGGACGTGAGCCTGTACGACTCGGCGCTGCCGTTCACGCTGGCCAACACCAAGCTGTTCCGGCGCGAACTGGTGGAGAAGTACAAGCTGCGCTTCCCCGAGGACATGCCGGTCGGCTCCGACCAGCCGTTCACCATCGAGGCGTGCGTCCGGGCCGCCAAGATCTCCGTCGTCGCCGACTACACCTGCTACTACGCGGTCAAGCGGGGCGACGCGTCCAACATCACCTACCGCGCCAACCACCTCGCCCGCCTCCACTGCGTCAGCGAGATCATGCGGCGCGCCGCGGAGCTGATCGAGGCCGGTCCGAAGCGGGACGCCGTCTTCGAGCGCCACTTCACCTGGGAGCTCGCCAAGCTCATCCAGGAGGACTTCCCCACCCTGGACCGGGAGACGCAGACCGAGGTGTGCGCGGGCATCGCCCGGCTGGCGGACCTCTACTTCACCGACGCCATCCGCGACAAGCTCGACGTGAAGCGGCGCGTACGCATCGGGCTCGCCCAGCGCGGCGCCGTCGACGAGCTGGTGCGCGCCATCGCGGACGAGACCGAGCACGGCGCCCCGCCGTTCCTGCTGGAGAACGGCCGCGCCTTCGCCCGCTACCCCGGCTTCCGGGACGTCCGCCTCGGGTTGCCCGACCGGCTCTTCGAGGTCATCGCCGAAGCCGTACCCCGGCAGCTGGCGGAGGGTACGGCGCTGCTGGCCGCCGACTGGGAGCAGGACGCCGAGCAGATGGCCGTCCGGCTCGCGGTGCGGATCCCCGTCACCGGCGAGACCGGCTCGGCCACCGTACGGGCGGCCGCCAAGGCCATGCCCAAGAGCGCCGACAAGCCCGGCGGCCGCCGGCTGCCCGCCGGCACCGACCTGCCGCCCGCCCCGCCCGGCGAGCAGACCCGCGAGGAGACGGCCGACGGCACCGGCACGGTGCTGCGCGTCCGGCTCCCCCTGGAAGCCCACCGGGCCAAGCTCGGCATCCGCGTCTACGTGGACGTGGCGGGCTCCGTGTACGAGATCCCGGTACCGGTCCGCGGCCTGCCGCTGCCGCTGGCCCGGCGCTGGCGCGAGCGGGTCCCGTACCGTGTCTCCGCCAACGCCAACCCCAAGGGGCGGCTGGTGATCACCACGGCTCCGCTCTGGGAGCCCTCGCCCGGCGTGGGCAAGCGACTGCGCCAAACGATGTCCCGTGTGAAGAGGAAACTGACCCGATGAATATCTGTGTAGTCGCGCTCGGCAAGATCGGCCTGCCGCTCGCCGTGCAGTTCGCCGCCAAGGGCCACAAGGTCATCGGCGCGGACGTCAACGAGAAGGTCGTCGAGCTGGTCAACGCCGGCACCGAGCCCTTCCCCGGCGAGCACGACCTGGACCGCCTCCTCAAGGAGACCGTCGGCGCCGGGCTGCTGTCCGCGACCACCGACACCACCGCCGCCGTCGCCCAGTCCGACGCCGTCGTGGTCGTCGTCCCGCTGTTCGTGGACGCCGAGGGCACCCCGGACTTCGGCTGGATGGACTCCGCGACGAAGGCGATCGCCAAGGGCCTCAAGCCCGGCACCCTCGTCTCGTACGAGACCACCCTGCCGGTCGGCACCACCCGCACCCGCTGGGCGCCGATGCTGGAGGAGGGCTCCGGCCTGAAGGCCGGCGAGGACTTCCACCTGGTCTTCTCCCCGGAGCGCGTCCTCACCGGCCGCGTCTTCGCCGACCTGCGCCGCTACCCCAAGCTTGTCGGCGGCATCGACGAGGCCTCCACCCAGCGCGGCGTGGAGTTCTACGAGCAGGTCCTCGACTTCGACGAGCGCAAGGACCTGCCGCAGGCCAACGGCGTGTGGGACCTGGGCACCGCGGAGGCGTCCGAGCTCGCCAAGCTGGCGGAGACGACGTACCGCGACGTCAACATCGGCCTGGCGAACCAGTTCGCCCGCTTCGCCGACCAGAACGGCATCGACGTCAAGAAGGTCATCGAGGCCTGCAACTCGCAGCCGTACAGCCACATCCACCAGCCGGGCATCGCCGTCGGCGGCCACTGCATCCCGATCTACCCGCGGATGTACCTGTGGAACGACCCGGAGGCGACCGTCGTGCGCTCGGCCCGCGAGGCCAACGCCGCGATGCCCGAGTACGCCGTCGACCTGCTGGCCGCCGCGTACGGCGACCTGACCGGCGTCAACGTGCTCGTGCTGGGTGCCGCGTACCGCGGTGGCGTGAAGGAGACCGCCTTCTCCGGCGTCTTCCCGACCGTCGAGGCCCTCACGGCGCGCGGCGCGGTGCCGTTCGTCTCCGACCCGATGTACACCGCCGAGGAGCTCGAGGCGCACGGCCTGACCGCCCACCGGGGCGAGAAGGTCACCGCCGCGATCCTCCAGGCGGACCACGCCGAGTACCGCACCCTGACCCCGGCGGACCTGCCGGACGTCACCGTGCTCGTCGACGGCCGCCGCACCACCGACCCGGCCGCCTGGAAGGGCGTGCGCCGCGTCGTCATCGGCGGCTGACGCTCTCCGGCGTACTCCACCGGCGAGGCCCTGTCGCGTACCGCGGCGGGGCCTCGCCGTTTCTCCCGCGCGGCGCCCACCGTCATCGGCGCGTGAACGCAGGACGGCCGGTTCCCCCATGGGGGAACCGGCCGTCGTGTGACGCGGTGCGGATCAAGACGTGGTGGTGTCCACCACCGGCAGGTGCTCGAACCTGGCACGGTCCATCTCGTTGGTGACACGCAGCTCCGGATAGGCCTGCGCGATCCGCCACGCCGTCGGGGCCGCGTTGGTGTCGCAGGCGACCACGAAGTCCGTCGGGTCCAGCCGCAGCTGGGGGAGGATCTCCCGCTCGGCGATCTTCGCGTAGATGCGCGGGCGCACCACCCGGTAGCCGCGGTGGAACACCTTCTTGTGGAAGCTGCTCGCCAGCTTGCTGTGGGCGCGCCAGGTCGCCTTCACGGCGAGCTCGGGCGCCACCTTGTCGCGCTGCCGGCCGGCCAGCCGGTCTGCGCGCCGCAGCACCGCGCGCGGGGCGCGGTAGACGACGAAACGCTCACCGCGCGGGATGAGCAGCCGCTGCTCGGCCTTCTCGATGTTGTGCACCTGCACGCGCTCGTCCAGCTGCGTACGCGTCCAGGCGCCCTCCCGGGCCGTGACCAGGTGGACCTCGACGCCCCGGGCCGCCAGGTAGTTCGCGTAGTCGGCGACGCGGCGGGGCCGGGCGGGGGTGTAGGCGAGGAGCAGGGCCCGGCCGGGAGCCGCCGCGGGGCCGGCCGCGCCGTCCTCCGCCTGCGCGGCCCGGGCCTCGACCGCCGCTACGGCCGCGGCGACCTCGGCGTCGACCGCCTCCTCGGGCTCCGGGTCCGGCTCGATGGCCGGCGCCCGGTCCTCGTACACCTCGATGAGCCGGCGGCCGACGACCGCGCGGCTGTACCGGGAGACCAGCACCTCGCGGGCCTTGTCCAGGTCGAGCTGGTCGAAGCGCTCGCGCAGCTCCCAGTAGGCGTCGACGATGACCTGGGGGTCGTCGCTGACGTCCATGAGCCCGCCGGCCAGTTCCTCTATGCCGGCGAGGGTCTCCTCGGGGCCGCGGCTGCGGGTGACGAGCACGGGCAGGCCCGCGGCGTTGGCCTCGACGACGGTCATGCCGAAGGTCTCGGCGCGGCTGGCGTGCACCAGGAGGTCGTACTGGTGCATGAGGCCGTTGACCTCCTCGGGCTGCACGGGCGGCAGGATCGTGAAGCGGTCGCCCAGCCCGAGCTCCTCCGCCCGCTCCAGCAGCTGCTCGCGCAGGGAGCCGGAGCCGACCATGGTCAGCGTCGCCTCGGGCTCCTTCTCGGCGACGAGCGCGAAGGCCTCCAGCAGCGGGACGACGCCCTTCGCGGGGAGCAGCCGGCCGACGTAGAGCAACTTGAGCAGCTTCTCGGAGGGCTTGGCCTCCGCGGTGAACCGCTCGAAGTCGATCACGTTCGGCACGATGCGGATCTTGCCGTCGTGGTGCGGGAACTCGCTCACGATCTGGTCGCGCAGGTGCTTGCTCACGCAGAGGAACTCGTCGGCGCGGTGCAGCACCTCGTCGTACAGCTTGCGTCCGGCCGGCTGCCGGAAGATCTTCTCCAGGAAGGAGGAGTGCTCGGTGACGACGATGCGCGCGTCGGGCCGGGCCAGGTGCATGGCGAGGACGCCGCCGTAGATGCCGGTGTGCGCGTGGATCACGGGCGCTTCGATCCGGCCGGTGGGCAGGGCCTTGCGCAGGGCCTCCTCCTGGCGGGCGACCCAGACGGCGTAATTGCGGCGGACGCTGATCGGCACCGGCACGCGCGTGACGACGCCCTCGGGCGTGTCCAGCACCGGGATCAGCTCGCGCCGCTCCAGGAACCGCTCGGCGGTGGCCTTGATCGCGTCCTGGAGGAGCGGGTCGGCGCTGCCGGGCCAGTCCTCCGTGTGCAGGATCGAGATCCGGTCGTAGTGGTGCGCGACGGCCTCGTTGGCGGCCTGCACGAACGACCCGGCGAACGGGTTGTTGGGGGAGGGGTACCAGGGCGTGACCACCGCGAGGTCGGCGGGCTCGGTGACCCGCTCCGTGCTCTCGTACGGCTCCAGCCGGAACTCCAGCTCCGGGCGGCGGCGCAGGGCCGTCCAGGCGACCGGGAGCGCCTGCGCGTCGCCCGCGACGAGGAGGTCGGCGCCCTTCAGGGGGCCGTCCTTGGCGAGGACCAGCTTGCGGGCGGACCGCCAGGCGGAGCCCTTCTTGTTGAGCCCGGCCCGCAGGACCCGTACGCCGGGGATCTCGGGCAGGTCGTCCCACGCCGCGTGAGCGGAGACCACCAGGACGACCTCGCGTCCGGCGGCGGCCAGGTTCTCGACGTGGACGCGGGTGCCGCGGACCCGGGACTCCCCGAGCGCGAGATAGAGGACGTGGGTGCTCATCGGTGCTCCTCCACCAGCTTGCGCATCCGCTGTTCCCAGGGGCCGAGCGTCGCCGCACGGGTGTACTTGTGGGCGTGCTCGACGGCGAGCTCGTGCTGCGTGCGGTCGACCGCGCGGGCGGCTTCGGCGGCGGCGATGAACGACTTCGCGACCTGCTCCGCGGTGAGCTCACCGCCGGCGAACCAGAGCGGGTAGCCGTCGAGGACCTCGGTGGCGGCGATGTCCGGCTTGTGCACCGAGACGATCGGCTTGCCGGAGGCCATGTACTCGAAGACCTTGCCGGAGGTGACGTACCGCGCGCCCGGCACGCAGAAGACCAGCGCGTCGGTCTGCGCGTACACGGCCTTGGCCTCGGTCTTGCCGAAGGCGCCGTGGTAGCGCACCCCGATGTTCTCCTCCAGCGGCAGCCGCTTCGTCAGCGTCGCCACGTCGGCGGGGAAGAAGCCCAGGTGTCCGTGGATGTTCAGCTCGGCGTCCCGGAGCAGCGGGTGGCTGCGCGCGATGCGCCAGCCGTCGAAGAGCTCGTCGAGGGGAAGGTACGAGGTGACGGTGCCCAGGTAGCCGAAGCGCAGCGGGCGGTCCGCGGCGGGCGGGACGAACGCGGACTCGCCGAGCAGCTCCGGCTCCCAGCCGTTGGGCACCACGGTCATGCGCTCGGCGGCGTACGGGTAGCGCTCGATGTGCCACTGCCGCATGCCGTCGTTGACGAAGACGGCCTCGGCGGCGTCACGGAGGACCTTCGCCTCCCACTCGAAGGCCTTGCTGTCCTCCTTGAACTTCAGCTGCTCGGTGAACTGGTTGAAGGTCCACGCGTCGCGGTAGTCCACCGCGTACGGGATCTTCAGCAGCTTGCTGAGCATGTGCGCCGCGATGAAGGAGGCGAAGGGGTTCCCGGTGGCGATGATGAGGTCGAACTTCTCCTTGAAGTGCGCCTTCACGGCGTGGGTGAGGACGCCCGGGATCCAGGAGAGGTAGTGCTCGGGAAGGACCTTGGTCTGGAAGAGCTTGTAGAAGCTCGCGGCGAGGGTCGGGAAGTTGCGGCGCAGGCGGCCGAACTGCCGGACGTCCTTCTCCCACGCGTAGTACGCCATGGGGGGCCGGACCACCCGGACGCGCGGGTCGACGGTGTCCTCGAGGGAGGGGTCGCAGGCGTTCTGCAGGTACGTCTCGAAGAACTCGCGCGGGGCCGTGCAGACGGTTACGTCCCAGCCTGCTTCGGCGAAGTGGTTCGCAGTGGCGCGGCCTCTGAAGACACCACTTGCACGGCTGGGCGGAAAGAAATACGCGAGATACAGAACGCGTGGCCGGCGTCCGCTTGATCCGAGCGGCATGACAGTGGTGGAACCCTTCCCTCAAGGCAAAATGCGTCCATGCTATCGGACGCTTGGATGTGCGTGTCCGGTTCTGTGGCGGAGCTGTGGTCGCCTGTGTGGCTGGTCACTCCGGGCGGCCGGCCCTCGGCTCAGCCTCAGGCGGAGAGGTCCGCGCGCTCCGACAGGACCCCGTCCTTCTCCTCGTACAGGGCGCCGGTCTTCGGGCAGGTCCAGACCCCGGGCTCGCCGTCCCGCTCGACCAGCCGGACGCCCTCCCGGCCGACCCAGCCGATCCGACGGGCCGGGACACCGACGACCAGGGCGAAGTCGGGCACGTCCTTGGTGACCACGGCGCCTGCCGCGACCATCGCCCATCGTCCGATACGGACCGGGGCGACGCACACCGACCGCGCGCCGAGCGAGGCGCCCTCGGCGACCTTCACACCGACGGCCTCCCAGTCGCTGCCCCGCTTCTGCCGGCCCTCGGGGTCCACCGACCGGGGGTTGTGGTCGTTGGTGAGCACGACCGCCGGCCCCACGAAGACGCCGTCGGCGAGCTCGGCGGGCTCGTACACCAGGGCGTAGTTCTGGATCTTGACGTTGTCGCCGATGCGGACACCGGTGCCGATGTACGCGCCGCGCCCGACCACGCAGGCCTCGCCGAGCCGCGCGTTCTCCCGGATCTGGGCGAGCTCCCAGACGCTGCTGCCGGCCCCGATCTCAGCGGTCTCGTCGACCTGCGCGGTGGGCTGGACCCTGTAGTTCACTGTCATGCCTTTCCCAGGTGCTCTTCGCCAGGTGAGCATACGTGCCGGGCCGGGGAGAGCGCCGCCGGACCGGCATCGGGTACGCGCCGAGGGCGCGGGTGGCCGGCGTGAGCAGCTTCACGTGAGCGTGCGCGTCACCTGGGGGCGATGCGGCGACGGACGTATGGGCGCTTTGTTGAGGGACTGCCCCCGTATGTGAAAAGGACGTGACGGTTCCGTGACCCGACGGAGGGGGTGATGTCGGACATCGGATCTTGAGGGCTTGTCCTGCTCGGGTCAATGTGCCGGAGTCATGACAGGCGTTCAGAGGTGGGGGACACGTATGCCCGGCACAGGAAGAACCTGGTGGCGGATCGCCGCCGGGGCCGCCGTAGCGGCACTGATCACAACGGGGGCGGTGCCAGGTTCGTCACAGGAGGCGGGAGCGGCCACGGCATGCGCCGGTGGCGTCGACTACGACTTCAACGGGGACGGTCTGCGTGACGTCGTCATCACCGACCCGATGGCCACCGTCAGCGGACAGCCCAAGGCAGGGCTGATCAATATCGTCCTGGGCGGCGGCAAGGGCACCGTCCAGCTTTCGCAGGACACGGAAGGCGTCTCGGACAGCGCGGAGGCGGGCGACCAGTTCGGCTTCTCGTTCGCCATGTACGACGCCAACCAGGACGGCTGCAGCGACCTCGCGGTCGGCATCCCGTACGAGGACGTCGGCACCGTCCCGGACGCGGGCCTCGTCCACTTGGTCTACGGTTCCCCGTCCGGCCTCGGCGCCCTGGGCTCGGTCGGCTTCCGGCAGGGCGCGGACGGCCTCATGAAGGAGGTCGCCGAGCCGGAGGACTGGGTCGGCTACTCGGTCGCGACGACCCTGTCGGCCTCTGGAATCCCGTACCTGATCATCGGCACCCCGGGCGAGGACGCCCGCGGCCTCACCGACAGCGGTCTGGTCACCTGCATGTACGGGTCCGACTTCCGGGCCGCCTCCGTGGACCAGGACAGCATCGGCGTCTGGGAGACCTCCGAGGCGCACGACCAGTTCGGCGCGTCCCTCGTCGCATCCGGCCAGGTGTTCGTCGTCGGGGTGCCCGGCGAGTCGATCGACACCGACCAGGCGTCCGGCGCCGTGATGGCGTTCCGCCCGTCCATCAACGCCGACGGCATCCCGGCACCCTCCTTCGCCATGGGCCAGGGCCGTGCGGCGGGCTACGAATCGTCCGCCGAGGACGGCGACCGCTTCGGCACCTCCATGGCCATGGTCCCGTACCGCCCGTCGACCTCCACGACGGCGACCGACTGGCTGCTCGCCGTCGGCGCGCCCAGTGAGGACCTGGTCGGATCGGTCGACGCCGGCGCCGTGGTGACGTACCACATCACCGCCGACGGCGGGGTGACGCGCCTCAACTGGATCGACCAGAACACGGCGAACGTCGAGGGCGCGGCCGAGCCGGGCGACTTCTTCGGGCAGCGGCTCGCCGCCGTGAACACCTCGCCCGCCACGGTGGGCACCGCCTCCACCCTGCGCGTCGCCGTCGGCGTACCGGGTGAGGAGTCCTCCGAGGAGCAGCGCGACAAGGGCGGCGTGCAGATCCTGCCCATGATCGGCGCGCCCGGTACGGGCGACACCTGGATGGAACCCGGCACCGGCATCCCGGACACCTCCGGCAACCAGCTGCTGACCGGCATCAGCCTGGGCGCCAGCCGTACCTCGCTGTTCGTCGGTCTGCCCTACGGCGCCGCACCGGGACACGCCGTGTACGGCTTCCCGTGGACGGCGGCGCAGGGCTCCGCCCCGACGCAGACGTGGCGGCCCGGCGACGGCGTCATCCCGGCCGGCGACGGCGCGTTCGGCACCGCCATCGGATGACCCGGACACGTGGTTCCCACATCGTTGACATGAGCACAAAAGGGAGTGACAGCGTGTCCGCACGGATACGTCGCAGCACACTGCTGCGCAGCGCGGTGGTGGCCGCGACGGCAGGCGCCGTCCTCACCACCGTCGTGAGCGGGCCTCCGGCGCCCGGACAGCCGGAACGGAGATCCGAGCCGGCCGCCGTATCAGGCCCGGCCGATACGGAGTACGAAGCCCGGGCGGCCGCCCGCAAGGGCGGCAAGCGGGTCGAGGTCCTCAACCAGCGCACCGAGCGCCGTGAGGTCTTCGCCGAGCCCGACGGCACCTTCACCGCACGGGAGTACACCCAGCCGGTGCGCACCGTGAAGGGCGGCACGTGGGTCGACATCGACACCACGCTGGTGAAGCGGCCCGACGGTTCGATCGCCCCCAAGGCGGCCACCGCCGACCTGACCTTGTCGTCGGGACAGGCCGGCACGCCGTTCGCGTCGCTGCGGCACGTCGGCCGCGAGCTGGCGCTGACCTGGCCGTACGGCAAGCTCCCGGCGCCGGTCCTCAAGGGAGACACGGCCACGTACGTGGACGCCCTGCCCGGCGTCGACCTGACCGTGCGCGCCGAAGCCGACGGCTTCGGCCACCTGCTGGTCGTCAAGACGCCCAAGGCGGCCGCCGACCCGCGGCTCGCCCGGCTGGACCTGGGCCTGAAGGCCGGCGGCGTGAAGGTCGCGGAGGACGCCTCGGGCGCCCTCAAGGCCGAGGACGCGGCGGTCGGCGGCACCGTCTTCGAGGCGGGCAAGCCCGCGATGTGGGACTCGGCCGCGGTGAAGGAGGCGGCGGCCAGGTCCCAGGGCGCCAAGGCCGTCCGGCAGGCGTTCGCCGCGACGGCGACCGCCACGGCGACGGCGACGGCGACCGCCACTGCGACGGCGGCTGCGACGGCCCCGGCTCCCGCCCCCGCCCTGGAGGGCCCGGGTGGCGGCGGCAAGGTCGCCCCGCTCGGCCTGGAGATCGGCAAGGGCAAGCTGACCCTCGTACCGGACCGCAAGCTGCTGACGTCCACCGACACGGTCTTCCCGGTCGTCATCGACCCGATCCCGCGGACCACCTCGCGTACCGCGTGGACCGGCGTGATGTCCGGCATGCCGACCGAGCAGGACTGGAAGTACTCCGGCGACGCCGGTGTGGGCAAGTGCCCCACGGACTACAACCCGGTCTCCTGCAACGGTGTGGGTGTCCGGCGACTGCTGTTCACCATGCCCATGTCCTTCTACAAGGGCAAGCAGATCATCAGCACCTCGTTCTCGGCCAACGTCGCGCACATCTACAGCGCGCAGCCGACCGCCGAGCCCATCCGGCTGTACCGGATCGGCAGCGGCAACTACACGATCACCTCGTCCAGCAACTGGTCCAACACGCAGGACGACTGGACGACCCACCTGCACACCGTCGACAAGGCCATCTCGCCGACCGGCTCCTGCTCGAACCAGGCGAACCTGCACTTCGAGAGCGCCGCCACCGGCGCGCTCACCAACGCGGTCAGGTCCGCCGCCGGTACCGGCGTCACCGCGATGACCCTGGGCCTGCGCGCCAACGACGAGACCCGGTTCGCCGAGTGGAAGCGCATCTGCGGCAACGCCTACCTGTCGGTCAGCTACAACACGCTGCCGTCGCAGATCACGGCGGGCATGATGTCCAGCAACCCGGGCGGCGGCTGCAAGGTCGGCGCGGCGCGCCCGTACAGCGAGGTGCCCCCGGTCATCTCCACCGAGGCGCGCGACCCCGACCACGGCAACGGCGTGACGGACAAGGTCCTGGTCGAGTTCAAGGTCGAGTGGACCGACAGCACCGGCAAGCCCCAGTACTACACCACCCGGACGGGCTACCTCTCACCCATCGCCGGCACCAAGTTCACCCATCAGGTGAAGTCCACGATCCCGCAGAACACCGTCATCTCGTGGAGCGCCCGCGCCTACGACGGTGACGGCCTGGGCCTCTGGTCGGCGTCGAAGTGCGAGTTCATCTACGACGCCACCCTGCCCGGCAAGCCGAACGTCGTGTCCCAGCAGTACCCCTCCGACTCCGTCTACCACGACGGCGTGGGCACCTACGGCACCTTCACCTTCTCGCCCAACCCGAACGACTCCGTGCCCGACACGGACGTCGTGAAGTACCGCTACGCCTTCGACTCCACCGCCTCGCCCGCCACGACGGTCACCGCCGCGGCGGCCGGCGGCCCGGCGTCGGTGAGCTGGATGCCGACGAGGGACGGCCTGCACTGGCTGGAGGTCGTCGCCGTCGACAAGGCCGAGAACCCGAGTACGACGCACCGCTACGAGTTCCGCGTGAGCGAGGGCAGGCCGGTCACCGGCCAGTGGAACCTCGCGGACGACGCGGGCAGCACCGAGGCCCACGACGAGCGGGGGACCTTCTCCGCGACCGCCGGCACCGGTGTGACCTTCGGTGTGGATGGCCCCGGCGGTAAGTCGGACGCCGCCGCGCGGTTCGACGGGACCCCGAACGCCTACCTCGACACCGAGGAGACGGTCATCGACTCGGCGAAGGGCTTCAGCGTCAGCGCCTGGGTCCGCCCGACCTGGCCGGAACCCGACACCGCCCCCAAGCGGGACATGACCGTCGTCAGCCAGGACGGCACCGGCGAGCCCGGTTTCACCCTCGGCTACGACGCCGCTCGCAAGACGTGGGCTTTCGCGATCCCGATCACGGACGTGGACTCCATCGGCGAGTTCAAGGTCCACGCAGCCAACCTGAGCCTCGTCAAGGACCAGTGGGTGCACCTCACCGGCGTGTACGACGGTGAGCAGAAGAAGCTCCAGCTGTACGTCGACAAGGAGCTGAAGGGCACCGTCTCGCGGCCGGCCGTCTGGAAGTCCTACGGCCCGCTCCAGATCGGCCGCTCCACCGCCAAGACCGGCTACCAGAACCACTTCACCGGTGACATGGCGGAGGTCCGCGTCTTCGACCGCGTCCTGCCGACCGCCCAGGTCGCCGAACTGATGACGGTCAAGCCGGACCGCAAGGGCTACTGGCCGCTGGACGCCGCGACCAGCGGTGCGTCCGCGAACAAGGTGGAGGGCGGTGCCGCGCTGACGCTGGCGGGCAACGCGTACATCTACAGCCAGCCCGACCCGCTGGTGGGCGAGGCCACGCTGATGGGCGACGGCCACATGGTCCTCGACGGTGACGGCGACTACGCGTCCACGGCCGCGGCCCCGATCACGGGTTCCACCAGCTTCACGCTGACCGCCCGTGCCCGCCTCACGTCGCTGGACCCGACGAAGTCCCAGACCGTCCTGTCCCTGCCGGGGACCGTGAACAACCGCGTCGCCGTCCGCTATCACGCCGACGACCAAGGCGGTAAGTGGGAGCTGGTGGTCAGCAGGACCGACGCGGCCGGCGCGGAGAAGAAGATCCTCGTGGACGATCAGCAGCTGCCCGACAGCGGCGGCTCCGGCCAGCACCTGGCCGTCGTCTACGACGCCGTCGCCAATGAGCTGAGGCTCTACGTGGAGGGCCTCCTGGCCTCCACCGCCCGTGGCGTCGACACCACTCTCTGGGGGACCACCAAGGGCCTCCAGGTGGGCCGTTCGGTGATCGGTGACAGCGAGTACTTCGCCGGTGCCCTCGACGAGGTGCGCGCCTACACCGGCGCCGCCGACCTCGTGATGGTGCAGAAGCTGTCGGGACTCACCCCCCTGCCCCACATGTAATCCCCAGCGGGTGGGCCGGCTCCTGCCCGGGAGCCGGCCCACCCGCGCTCGTTCCCGCTTTTCCGTCACTCGCATACGCGGAGTTCTCTGATGTCTCTACGTGGCCGCTTGCTGAGCCGCCGCATGCCCAGACATACGGTCGCCGCGACAGTGCTGGGCTTGTCCTTGGCACTGTCGGCGTCGACCGTCCAGTCTGTGGCCTTCGCCGACGAGAAGGGCCGGGGCCGCCCCGGCGTCCAGGACTTCGGCGATCCCGTCGAAGGAACCCCGGGCAAGGTCAAGCCCCGCCCCGCGGACGCGGCCCGCAAGGCCGCCGCGCCGCGCCTCGGCAAGGCCGGCTGGCCGGTGCAGGGCGCCGCGGAGGTGCGGGTCGCCGGGCCCGGCGCCAAGGCGCCCGTCGTCTCGCCGGGCGGACTGCCGGTGTCCGTCAACCTGTCGCGCACCGCCGCACAGCTCAAGACCGGCGCCAAGCAGCCCGACACGGCGCCGGACAAGGTGAAGGTCGACGTCCTCGACCCCAAGCGTGCCGCCAAGCTCGGGGTAAGCGCGCTGCTCCAGGTCGAGCGCGCGGACGACGCGGCGAAGGCCGCCAAGGTGCGCCTGAACGTCGACTACTCGTCGTTCGCCGAAGGGTTCGGCGGCACCTACGGCGCCCGTCTCCACCTCGTCCAGCTGCCCGCGTGTGCCGCCTTCGCCGAGCCCGGTGGCAAGGCGTGCCCGGCGACGGCCAAGCCGCTGCCCACGGTGAACGACGCCAAGGCGCGGACGCTCTCCGCCGATGTCACCGCGGCGCCTTCGTCGGACGGCCCCTCCACGATGGCGGACACGGGCGCCTCGCTCTTCGCCGTCACCGCCGGCCCCTCGTCCGCGCAGGGCACGTACAAGGCGACCGCCCTGTCGCCCTCGGCCAGCTGGAACATGAACACCTCCTCGGGATCCTTCTCGTGGAGCTATCCGCTGCGGACGGTCCCGACGCCGGGCGGGCAGATCCCGAGCATCGGTCTCGGTTACTCCTCCCAGTCCGCCGACGGCCGGACCGCGGCGACGAACAACCAGGGTTCCTGGATCGGAGAGGGCTTCTCCTACGAACCCGGTTACATCGAGCGCCGCTACAAGCCCTGCTCGGACGACGGTCACTCCACCTCGGGCGAGCAGTGCTGGGCGTTCGACAACGCCACCATCATGCTCAACGGCAGTGCCACGGAGCTGATCCAGGACGACACCAGCAAGCAGTGGCGCCTCGCCTCCGACGACGGCACCAAGGTCGAGAAGCTGACCGGCGGCGTCAACGGCGACAACGACGGCGAGCACTGGCGCGTCACCACCCCCGAGGGCACCGAGTACTCCTTCGGCCTCAACCGCCTGCCGGGCTGGGCCACCGGCAACGAGGAGACCAACTCCACGTGGACGGTCCCCGTCTTCGGTGACGACTCCGGCGAGCCCTGCTACAACGCCACCTTCACCAGCGCCCACTGCAAGCAGGCCTGGCGCTGGAGCCTCGACTACGTCAAGGACACCCACGGCAACGTGATGTCCTACTTCTACACGCCCGAGACGAACCACTACGCGCTCAACGGCAAGACGGACGTCAACGGCACCCCCTACCACCGCGGTGGCTACCTGAAGCGGATCGACTACGGTCAGCGCGACGGCTCCGTCTACGCGGCCAAGGCCCCCGCCCGCGTCGTCTTCACCGTCGCCGAGCGGTGCCTTCCCACCGCCGACTTCGACTGCGCCGAGAGCAAGCGCACCAAGACCAACGCCGCGTACTGGCCCGACGTCCCCGTCGACCAGGAGTGCGCGCCCAACACCAAGTGCACCGTGGGCCAGACCTTCTGGACGACGAAGCGCCTGGTCGGCATCACGACGCAGATGCGCAAGGACGCGACGACGTACCAGGACGTGGACGCCTGGACGCTCACGCATCTGTTCACCGACAACGGCGACAACTCCAAGACGCTGTGGCTGTCGAAGATCGACCACGAGGGCCGGGCCGGCACCGCGGTCAAGCTGCCGTCGCTCGAGCTGTACGGCGAGACCCTCGTCAACCGCGTCGACGCGGTGGGCGACAACATCGCGCCCTTCCACCGCTTCCGGCTCTCCGCCGTTCTGAGTGAGACCGGCGCCCAGCTGGACGTCAACTACGCCCCGACCGAGTGCACCAAGGACGCTCTGCCCAAGCCGGGCGAGTCGACCAAGCGCTGCTACCCCGTCAAGTGGGCGCCGCCCGGCTACATCGAGCCGATCACGGACTGGTTCCACAAGTACGTGGTCGCCGAGATCGTCGAGACCGACCGCACCGGCGGCGGCGAGAGCCTCGTCACCCGGTACAACTACCAGGGCAACACCGCCTGGCGTAAGGCCAAGCCCGACGGCATCACCCTGGACAAGTACCTCACCTGGGGCGCCTGGCAGGGTTACGGCAAGGTCACCGTCACCAGTGGCAGCGCCGACAAGCAGTCCACCCGGGTCGACTACACGTTCATGCAGGGCATGAACGGCGACAAGGACGCGGCCGGCGCCACCCGTTCCGTGACGGTCTCGGACTCCACGGGCGCCGTGTACACGGACCACGAGGAGTTCACCGGCCACCAGCTGGAGGCCGCCACCTACGACGGCACCAAGCTGATCTCCAAGTCGATCAGCACGCCGTGGAAGCACTACACCGGCACGCAGACCCGCAGCTGGGGCACCACGCGGTCGGTGCTCGTGAGGTCCGAGACGGGCCGGGGCTTCTCCCTGCTGTCGAACGGCACCTGGCGGGAGACCAAGTCCACCACCAAGTACGACACCGCCAACCGCACGGGCCGCGTCATCGAGGTCAACGACCTCGGTGACGTCTCCATGACGAAGGACGACACCTGTACGCGTACCTGGTACGCGGACAACACGGCGAAGAACATCCTGTCCCTGCCCTCGCGCAGCGAATCCGTCGGCGTGGCCTGCACGGCCACCCCCGACCGCAGGACGCAGGTCTACGCCGACGAGCGCACCTCGTACGACAACGGAGCCTTCGGCGCCGCGCCCACCGTGGGCGACGCGACCAGGACCGAGCGCCTGACCTCGCACGACGGCACGACCGGCACCTACCAGGTCACCGGCACCACGACGTACGACGCGTACGGCCGTCCGCTCACGCAGACGGACGCGGCCGACGCGGTGACCAAGACCGCGTACACCGAGGTCAACGGCCTCCTGTCGCAGGCCAAGCACACCAATGCCCTCGGGCACGTCACCACCACGGACTACGCGCCGGCGTGGGGCATGTCGACGGGGCAGACCGACCCGAACGGCGAGCGGACCGACCTGGCGTACGACAGCCTGGGCCGCCTCACCTCCGTGTGGCTGCCCGACCGGGCGAAGATCCAGACGCCGAGCATCAAGTACTCCTACGACGTCCGGCGCGACAAGGTCGTCGCGATCAAGACGGAGAAGCTGGAGAACGGCTACACCTACGGCACGGAGTACCAGCTCTACGACGGCCTGCTCCGCCCGCGCCAGATCCAGACCGAGGGGCCCGGCGGCACCCGCATGGTGGCCGACTCCTTCTACGACGGCACGGGCAAGGTCAAGAAGACCAACGCGACCTACAACGCCGCCGGAGCGCCCTCCAGCGAGCTGCTGACCGTCCACAACGGCGAAGTGGGTGCGCAGAGCCTCGTCGAGTACGACGGCCTGGGCCGGCCCACCGCCCAGATCATGGCCGTCTCGGGCGTCGAGCAGTGGCGCACCACCACGACGTACGACGGTGAGCGCGTCCACGTCGACCCGCCGACCGGCGGCGTGCCGACGACGACCATCAACGACGCCCAGGGCAACACGGCGGAGGTGTGGCACTACCGGGGGGCCTCCCCGAGCCCGCTTCTCGGCTACGACGTCACCAAGTACACCTACACGCCGTCGAGCAAGCTGGAGACGGTCACCGACGCCAAGGGCAACGTCTGGCGTTACGAGTACGACCAGCTCGGCCGCAAGACGAAGAGCGTCGACCCGGACGCCGGTACGTCGATCGTCACGTACGACGCCCTCGACCGTCCGGTGTCCACCACCGACGCCCGGGACAAGAAGATCTCCACGGTCTACGACAAGCTCGGCCGCGTCACCTCGACGTGGCAGGGCGAGCCCACCACGGGCGTCAAGCTGACCGAGACCCGGTACGACAAGACGGGCTGGCTCGGCCTGGCGTACGCCTCGCTCAGCTACATCTCGCCGACGGAGTACTTCGCCTCGGTCGTGCAGTCGGTGGACGACTTCTACCGCCCCCTGAAGACCGCCTATGTGGTCCCCGCCTCCCAGGGCACGCTCGCCGGTACGTACGTGTTCGACACGTCCTACAACCCGGACGGCACGGTCAAGACCGCCGGTATGCCCGCTGCGGGCAGCCTGCCCGCGGAAACGCTGGCCCACGGGTACGACGAGCTCCAGCGTCCGACGACGCTGAACGGCACGACCACCTACGTCACCAACACCGTCTACTCGCAGAACAGCCACCTCCAGCAGCTGGAGCTGTCCACGGGCAGCGGCAAGAAGGTCTGGCAGACCTTCGCCTACGAAAAGGGCACGGACCGGCTGACCCGCTCCCTGGTCGACATCAGCGGCACGACCGGACCGGCCAAGGAGTCGAACTACTCGTACGACCAGGCGGGCAACGTCCTGTCCATCTCGGACACGGCGAACACCGCCTCCCCGGACGTGCAGTGCTTCGCCTACGACAGCCGTCAGCGCCTGTCGGAGGCCTGGACCCCGGCGGCCACCACGGCCGACGCGTCCGGCAACGGCACCGTCGGCTCCACCGCTCCGGTGGGCGGCACAGGCCCCAAGGCCTGCCAGGCGGCCCCAGGCACGACCGCGCTCGGCGGTCCGGCGGCGTACTGGAAGTCGTACGTCACCGACGCCATCGGCAACCGCACCTCGGAGACGGTGCACGACGTCAGCCGTGACGCGGCGAAGAACGTCACCCGCACCTTCACCTACGGCGCGGCGGGCGTGGCCGGCGACGGCCCGCACCAGCTGACCAAGGTCGTGGAGAACACCCCGACCGGCGACCGCCAGTCCACCTACGAGTACGACAACTCAGGCAACACCACCAAGCGCACCATCGGCGGCAACGCCCAGACGCTGGAGTGGACCGACACCGGCAAGCTCGCCAAGGCCACCGAGGCCAACGGCACGGCGACGACGTACCTCTACGACGCGGGAGGCAACCGCGTCCAGCGCAAGGACACGACCGGCACCACGGTCTACCTGCCCGGCATGGAGCTGAAGCTCTCCGCCGACGGCACGAAGAAGGAAGCCACCCGCTACTACACGCACGCCGGCCAGACCGTCGCCGTCCGCGGCAACGACGGCAAGGTCTCGTTCGTCGCCTCGGACCACCACGGCACGGGCGAGCTGGCCGTCGACGCGACCACCGGCGCGGTCTCGCAGCGCCGCTTCGACCCGTACGGCGTCGAGCGCGGCAAGGCCACCGGGGCATGGCCCGGGGAGAAGGGCTTCGTCGGCGGCACGATCGACGCCTCGACCGGCCTGACCCATCTGGGGGCGCGCGAGTACGACGCGGCCATCGGCAAGTTCATCTCGGTCGACCCGATCATCGACTACCTGCAGCCGCAGCAGATCAACGGCTACGCCTACGCGAACAACAGCCCGGTGACGTACGCGGACCCCAGCGGTCTGTACGTGCCGGAGTGTTTCGAGGGAGGCCTCGCCTGCAAGGGCGGCGTGCCGATCGACAACGGCAACGACCCCACCGGCTCCAAGGGCGTCGCGGCCGCCTCCTCGAACGTCGACACGGCCTCGGAGAACGTACAGAAGGCCGAGGGCCAGAGCACGGCGGCCAAGCAGCGCATCAAGTCGGCCGGCAAGGCCCTCGTCAAGATCATCCGTGACGAGCTGGGTGTGGACGCGGCGATGGACTGCCTCTCCACCGGAGACATGGGCGCCTGCGGCGAAACCCTGCTCAACATCGCGGGCAGCTTCGCCGGCGGCCTCGCCGGCAAGCTCCTCGCCAAGTACGGCGGGCCGTGGAAGTGGGACGACGCCTACAAGCTGGGCAAGCGCGTCACGGGCCTGGTAGGCGACCTCATCGGGGGCATCAAGGACCTCTGGGACGCGAGCAAGGCGATCAGCAAGGCCAAGGACGGCCTCTCGAAGGCGAAGGACGCACTCGCCGCTGCCAGGAAGAAGGCCGCAGGGGCGAAGAAGTCAGGCGAGGCCGGGTCTTGCCCCACAGCGCCGGTCAATCACAGTTTCTTGCCTAGCACTCTGGTATTGCTTGCCGACGGCACCACCAAGCCGATCGAGGAGGTCGAGCTCGGCGACAAGGTCACCGTCACGGACCCGGACACGGGCGAGACGACGGTCCGCGAGGTGGCCGGCACGATCGTCACCGAGGACGACAAGCACTTCGTCGACCTCACGATCGAAGGCGAGTCCGGCAAGCCGGAGGCGCTGATCTCCACGACGACGCACCCGTTCTGGGTGGAGTCCGAGGGCGAGTGGGTCGAGGCGGGTGATCTCCGTCCGGGCATGGCACTGCGCACGCCGGCGGGCGAAACGGTTGAGGTTGCGGACGTCCGCTACTTCGAGAAGCGCCAGCGGACGCATGACCTGACGATCACCGGCATTCATTCGTACTATGTGCTGGCGGGGGCCACGCCGGTACTCGTTCACAACAGTAACTGTGACCTTCCTGAGGGGTATACCTCTTCCCCTGCGCTCGAGGGTGACCCCTACCATCCGGACAAGGTGGCTGAGCGCAGTCGCCAGAGTCGAGAGCTGTACGCCGGGAGCGTGGCCGATCGGGCTAACGCACTTGGGTACAGGACAAGAATTCCCGCGCAGAAGGCACCGTTCAATTCGCATGGTCAGGTCGTCTTTTCCAACGGAAAGAACTACATCACGCCTGATGTCGATGGCCACAACGTGACGGACGGATGGAAGATGTTCAATCGCAGAGGGCAACGGATCGGAACCTATGACCCAGATCTCAACTACCTCAAGGAATGATGGGTTCTCCATCGAGGTGATCGACGATCCGGTTTCGGAGGGTGTGGCCCCGTCATCCTCCGATGCTGTCGCCAGGATTAGAGTCGGCAGCTTCGCGGAGACGTTCCTGATGGACCTGAGCTTCTGGTCGGTGGATGAATATCGCCGCAGCTGGGGGAGTGCCCTGAGGGAAATCGAATGCTCCGAGAAGGTGACCTCTTGCCTCATTGCTTCGATCACTGATCCGGCGGCCAGTAATTTCATCTCCTGCTG
Source organism: Streptomyces sp. NPDC030862 (assembly GCF_055571835.1). Classification (NCBI taxonomy): domain Bacteria; kingdom Bacillati; phylum Actinomycetota; class Actinomycetes; order Kitasatosporales; family Streptomycetaceae; genus Streptomyces; species Streptomyces sp. NPDC030862. Next base: position 430,971 of record NZ_JBVIEN010000006.1, read on the forward strand.
GCCTATGTATCGAGACGGGGATGTGATCCGCGTCCAGAATTCGCTCATATTTCTGGATGAGCTCAATGAACCGTTCGACCCGCAAGAGCCGTGGCGGTACGTGGAGCCTCGCCGTGAAGTCGACGAGGACGGGAACCGCATCTCCGAGTGGGTGACGAGCGCGGCCGAAGTGAGGCGGTTCCGCGAGTCCGTCTGGGGCTTGTGAGGGCACGCAAGCGCAAACGTGAAGCCCCGCCAGATCGTCTCTGTCGGGGCTTCTGCGCGTAGTGACGGCAGTAGTTGACGGCAACGTCAACGGACGGAGATGGCACAAGGCGGCGGTTCCTAGCCGTCGCCGCTTGCCGTCTCGGTGGTCTCCGGGCTGCCGAGTGCAGTGCTGAGGGTGTCCGATGGCGTCGCGAAAGCGGCGTGGCGGCCGAGTGCCGGAGGCCGTGGAAGGGTACGCGGCGGAGGCTGGCTCTGCGGAAGGGCGCGGTGAAGGTGCGGGTGGGGTCGGCCGGGTCGAGAGGTCGACCCGCCGGGGTGGTGAAGGCAAGGTTGCTGTCTCTCCAGGTTGACCCCGCCGTCTCTGGGCGTCCGGACTGGCCAACGCCCTGCCCTAAGGCAGGCCGGGGCTCGGTTTGACCCGCCCCGCCGGGCCCCGTAACCTTGACCGTCGGCGTGTTTCCATGCGCGCCAGCTCCTGAGCACCTTCCTCCGGCGGGCCATCGGCCCCGGTCGGAGAGGCCGCTCATCCACCCGGAACAGTCACGGACCTCGCCGGTCCGTGCGAGCGGCTGGCATCAGGAGTTCCCGTTCACGAGCAAGGAGAGAACCGTGTACGCCATCGTGCGCAGCGGTGGTCGCCAGCACAAGGTTGCTGTCGGCGACATCGTTGAGGTTGACAAGATTTCCACTGCCAAGGTTGGCGACACGGTCGAGCTCTCGACCCTGCTCGTTGTCGACGGCGACTCCGTGACCAGCGACCCGTGGGTGCTGGCCGGCATCAAGGTCACGGCCGAGGTCGTGGACCACCACAAGGGCGCCAAGATCGACATCCTGCGCTACAAGAACAAGACCGGCTACCGCCGTCGTCAGGGCCACCGCCAGCAGTACACGGCGATCAAGGTCACGACGATCCCGTCGGCCGCGAAGTAAGGGACTGAGGAGACATGGCACACAAGAAGGGCGCATCGTCCACCCGGAACGGTCGCGACTCCAACGCTCAGCGGCTCGGCGTGAAGCGCTTCGGCGGTCAGGTCGTCAACGCCGGTGAGATCCTGGTCCGCCAGCGTGGCACCCACTTCCACCCGGGCACGGGTGTCGGCCGTGGTGGCGACGACACGCTGTTCGCGCTGCAGGCCGGTGCGGTTCAGTTCGGTACGCACCGCGGCCGCAAGGTCGTGAACATCGTTCCGGCTGCCTAAGCCACTTACGAGAGGCGGACCTCACTTCCCGTATCGGGAAGCGGGTCCGCCTTTCGCTTGTTGCACCGAAGACAATTCCTACGTAACTGGAGGCATAGGACATGACCACCTTCGTGGACCGCGTCGAGCTGCATGTCGCCGCGGGTAACGGAGGCCACGGCTGTGCCTCCGTTCACCGGGAGAAGTTCAAGCCGCTCGGCGGCCCCGACGGGGGCAACGGCGGCCGTGGCGGCGATGTGATCCTGGTCGTCGACCAGTCGATCACCACCCTGCTGGACTACCACCACTCCCCGCACCGCAAGGCCACCAACGGCAAGCCCGGCGAGGGCGGCAACCGCTCCGGCAAGGACGGTCAGGACCTGATCCTGCCGGTGCCGGACGGCACGGTCGTGCTGGACAGGAACGGCGAGGTCCTCGCCGACCTGGTCGGCCACGGCACCTCGTACGTCGCCGCCGAGGGCGGCCGCGGCGGCCTCGGCAACGCCGCGCTGGCCTCCGCGCGCCGCAAGGCGCCCGGCTTCGCGCTCCTCGGCGAGCCCGGGCGGTCCGGCGACATCGTCCTGGAGCTCAAGACCGTCGCGGACGTGGCCCTGGTGGGCTACCCCAGCGCCGGCAAGTCCTCGCTGATCTCCGTGCTCTCCGCCGCCAAGCCCAAGATCGCGGACTACCCGTTCACCACCCTCGTGCCGAACCTGGGCGTGGTCACCGCCGGCTCCACCGTCTACACGATCGCCGACGTGCCGGGCCTCATCCCGGGCGCCAGCCAGGGCCGGGGCCTCGGCCTCGAGTTCCTGCGCCACGTCGAGCGCTGCTCGGTCCTCGTCCACGTCCTGGACACGGCGACCCTGGAGTCCGACCGCGACCCGGTCTCCGACCTCGACGTCATCGAGGAGGAGCTCAAGCAGTACGGCGGCCTCGACGACCGCCCGCGCATCGTCGTCCTCAACAAGATCGACATCCCGGACGGTCAGGACCTCGCCGACATGATCCGCCCGGAGCTGGAGGAGCGCGGCTACCGCGTCTTCGAGGTCTCGGCCGTGGCCCGCACGGGCCTGAAGGAGCTCTCCTTCGCGCTCGCCGAGATCGTCTCGAAGGCGCGCGCGGCCAAGCCCAAGGAGGAGGCGACCCGGATCGTCATCCGCCCGAAGGCGGTCGACGACACGGGCTTCTCCGTCACGCGCGAGGAGGACGGCCTCTTCCGCGTCCGCGGCGAGAAGCCGGAGCGCTGGGTGCGCCAGACCGACTTCAACAACGACGAGGCCGTCGGCTACCTCGCCGACCGCCTCAACCGCCTCGGTGTCGAGGAGCAGCTGATGAAGGCCGGCGCCCGCGCCGGCGACGGCGTGGCGATCGGCCCCGAGGACGACGCGGTCGTCTTCGACTGGGAGCCCACGATGATGTCGGGCGCCGAGATGCTCGGCCGCCGCGGCGAGGACCACCGCTTCGAGGCCCCGCGCCCCGCGGCCCAGCGCCGCAAGGACCGCGACGCCGAGCGCGACGAGGCGCTCCGCGAGTACGAGGGCTTCGAGCCCTTCTAGTCCGGTTAGTCCGGTCCCCTGGGAGCCCTCGCGGGCTCCGCGACACCGTGCCCCGGCCCCCGGAAAGCGCCGCACCGGCCTCCGGGGGCCGGGGCTTCGCGGTGCCCGGCGTCATCGTGGGCCGCCGACGGCTTGGAGGGATTGCCTCCGTTCGCGCACAACCTCAGCCGTCGAACAGCCGTCTAGCTACGAGGGGCCGAGCAGAACCGCCCCCGGCACATCGAACGGAGCGTTGATGAAGATCTCCTTCCTCATCCACACCATCTACGGCATCGGCGGCACCATCCGCACCACGCTCAACCTCGCGGAAGAGCTCGCCGACCGCCACGAGGTGGAGATCGTGTCGGTCTTCCGGCACCGCGACATCCCGCTCTTCGACATCGACCCCCGCATCACCGTCGTCCCGCTCGTCGACACCCGCCCCTCCTCGCCCACCAACGAGAAGGAGCACCCGCTCCTGCTCCAGCCCGCCGAGTTCTTCCCCCGGAACGAAGCGCGCTACAAGGAGTACGGCAAGCTCACCGACGAGCGCGTCCGGGCGCACTACGCCACCGCGGGCTCCGACGCGGACGTCGTCATCGGCACCCGCCCCGGACTCTCCGCGTACGTCGCGCAGTTCGCGCCCTCCGGCGCCGTGCTCATCGGTCAGGAGCACATGACGCACCATCACCACAAGACGGCCCTGCGCAAGGAGATGTACGCACATCTCGACGCGCTCGACGCGTACGTCACCGTCTCCGAGGGCGACGCCCGGGTGTGGCGCGAGCGGATGCCGCTGCCCGCCACGCGCGTGCTGGCCATCCCCAACAGCGTGCCGGAGCCGCCGGTCGCGCCGTCGGACGTCTCCGGGAAGACGGTCGTCGCCGCCGGGCGGCTCTCCCCGGAGAAGCAGTACCACGTCCTGATCGACGCCTTCGCCAAGGTCGTCAAGGCCCGTCCCGACTGGGACCTGCGCATCTACGGCTGGGGCACCGAGCGGGACAAGCTCCTCGCCCGCATCGAGGAGCTCGGCCTCTACAACAGCGTCCGCCTCATGGGCCCGCACTCGCCCATCGAGCCGGAGTGGGCCAAGGGCGCCATCGCCGCGTCGACCTCGCGTCACGAGTCGTTCGGCATGACGCTCGTCGAGGCGATGCGCTGCGGCCTGCCGGTGGTCTCCACCGACTGCGACTACGGCCCGCGCGAGATCCTCAAGGACGGCGAGGACGGCATCCTCGTCCCCGTGGGCGACGCCGACGCGGTCGCCACCGCGCTGCTGAGCCTCATCGACGACGAGGAACTGCGCCGGAAGATGGGCGCCGCCGCCCTGCGCAACGCCCGCCGCTTCCACCCCGCCCAGGTCGCCGAGCAGTACGAGCAGCTCTTCGGTGAGCTGCGCACCGCCGCCGCCCAGCGCGCCGAGGCCGGCGGCTACGCCCCCGTCGCCGACTGCGTGGCCGAGCCCGACGGCGCCGTGACCGTCACGCTCGCCGGCCCGCGCCGGGACGGACTCCACCTCGCCTGCGTACGCACCGACGACCGCACCGACGACCACCGCTTCCCCTTCGACTCCGAGGGCCGCGCCACCATACCGGCGGACGCCGTGTTCCACGAGGGCATCTGGGAGGGGTCGGTGGAACTGCCCGGCTCCGGGCGCCGCGTCCGCATCACCACCCGCTCCATAGACCAGCGCGGCGCGATGCGCGCCCGGGACCGCGTCACCGACGGCGTACGCACCCTCATCCCGTACCCCAGCAAGCCCAAGAAGCAGCTCCTGCTCCGCTCCTGGGTGCGCCCCGTCCACGCCGAGGCCGCCGATGTCCAGGTCTCGCGGGGAGAAATCACCGTTTCCGGTGAACTGATCGGCGCCACGCCGGCACCGGGCGCCCCCACCCTGATCGTCCGCCGCCGCGGCCGCGGCTCCGTCGACCTCACGTACCCCGGCAGCTGGCAGGGCGACGGACGGTTCCGCTTCACCTTCCCGGCCGCCGGCCCCGCCGCCCACCAGACCGCGGCCAACCAGTGGTGGGACCTGCTGGTGCGGTACGCGCCCGGCGCCGAGCCCGTCCGCCTCGCCCGCGTCCTCGACGACATCGTCGACAAGGGCCCCGTCTTCGGCTACCCCGGCACGCGGCTGCGCAAGAAGCGCCCCTACGCCCTGCTGCGCATCGCGGCCCGCAGGCTGCGGGGCCTCCCACAGCAGTACGTGCGGGTCCGCCCGGCGTACGCCGACACCAACGACCTGCTGGTCAATGTCGCCGATGTGCCGGTCAAGTAACCGGCTCCGCACACCTCCATCACACTCCGCCGTCCCCCGTGTGGCGTCGGTCACCGAACGCCCTTCCGGGTACCGGAACAACTCCCCAGGCCACGCGGTGAACACGGGGTGTCCACCCGGTGCCGGGGGCCTGCTGTCCGCCTTGCGAGACGGTCACGGAGAGTGCGACCATCAGCCCGTCCCCCCGTCGTCGCAAGGTAGGTCGTTCTGTGTCAGCGCCGCATGAAGCCAAGACCCGCACCACAGCAGTCGTCCTGGCCGGTGGTACCGGCCAGCGGGTGGGCCTCGCGATTCCCAAGCAGCTGCTGAAGATCGCGGGCAAGGCGGTCATCGAGCACACGCTGACGATCTTCGAGCAGGCCGAGTCCGTCGACGACGTGATCGTGCTGATGGCGCCCGGTTTCGTGCCCGACGTCGAGAAGATCATCGCCAAGGCCGGGCTGACCAAGGTCACCCGCGTCCTGGAGGGCGGCGCCACCCGCAACGAGACGACCGAGCGCGCCATCCGCGCCCTCGGCGAGGGGCTCGCGGAGGGCGAGGACCGCAACGTCCTTTTCCATGACGCCGTCCGTCCGCTTCTGTCACAGCGTGTGATCAAGGACTGCGTCGAGGCCCTCGACCGCTACCAGGCCGTCGACGTCGCCATCCCGTCCGCGGACACGATCATCGTGACCCGCACCCACGGCGAGGACGGCGAGTTCATCACCGACGTCCCGGACCGCTCCCGGCTGCGCCGCGGCCAGACCCCGCAGGCGTTCAAGCTCTCCACGATCCGCAAGGCGTACGAGGTCGCCGCCGGCGACCCGAACTTCCAGGCCACCGACGACTGCTCCGTCGTGCTGAAGTACCTGCCCGACGTGCCGATCCACGTCGTGCCGGGCGACGAGTACAACATGAAGGTGACGCAGCCGGTCGACGTCTTCATCGCCGACAAGCTCTTCCAGCTGGCCTCCACCGCCGCGCCCCGCCAGGCCGACGAGGCCGCCTACCGCGAGCAGCTCTCCGGCAAGACCGTCGTCGTCTTCGGCGGCTCGTACGGCATCGGCGCCGACATCGCCGCCCTCGCCGAGCGCTACGGCGCCACGGTGTACGCGCTGGGCCGCTCCACCACCGGCACCCACGTGGAGAACCCGGACCACGTCGACGCCGCGCTGGCCAAGGCGTACGCCGAGAGCGGCCGCATCGACTACGTGATCAACACCGCGGGCGTGCTGCGCATCGGCAAGCTCGCCGAGACCGACAGCGCCACCATTCAGGAAGCGCTGAACGTCAATTACCTCGCGCCCGTGCACATCGCCCGCGCGTCGTACAAATACCTGGTCGAGACCAAGGGGCAGCTGCTGCTCTACACCTCCTCCAGCTACACCCGCGGCCGCGCCGAGTACAGCCTTTACTCCTCGACCAAGGCCGCCATGGTGAATCTCACCCAGGCCCTCGCCGACGAATGGGCCGGCGATGGAATCCGGGTGAATTGCGTCAACCCCGAGCGCACCGCGACCCCCATGCGTACGAAGGCGTTCGGCCAGGAGCCGGCCGGCTCGCTGCTGTCCTCCGAGGCCGTGGCCCGGACCTCGCTGGACGTGCTGTTGTCCGAGCTGACCGGCCACGTCATCGACGTACGGCAGCAGGACCCGACCGCCGGCGCGAGCGAGGCGTCGGGCTTCGAGCAGGCCCTGGCGTCCGTTCTGGACCGTCAGGGAGATGTGTAATACTCGGCGGATCGCAGAATCTCATGATCTGGATCGCTTGATATGCAATTCGGGCCTCTGTGTCGCCTCACCGCGAATACAGGGGCCCGAGTTCGTGAACCCCCGGGTTCACGGGCCTCGAGTTCATGAACCACCGGTTCACGGGCCCGTGGCTCCTGAACCACCCCGCATCGCAATGAATAAACCGGCACCCCCCTCTGGAGCAGGTTCTTCGTGATTTCGACCGCCATTCGCCTGGTACGCGTGGGCAGCGCGTCGGAGCTGGCCGCGGCAGTCCTGATGGGACTGGGCTATCCGTGCGTCATGCTCGCCGCGCTCATCCCGAACCTCTGGTTCTTCGCGGCCGCCGGTGCCGTGACCTATGTCGCGGACTGGTATCTGCACCAGAAGAAGAGCTACTTGATCAACCGGCTGAGCAAGGTCAGAGCCGGCCTGCCGATCCGCTTCCTGCTGCGCCAGCTGCTGCTGATCCTGCTGCTCGCCCGCGAGAACCTCGCCGAGCAGCCGGTCTTCTACGCCGCCGTCGCCTGCTTCCTGCTCTTCTACGGCCTCCAGGCCCCGCAGGGCGCCCTCGCCACCCTCATCCGGCTGCGGCGCACCATGCCGGTCGTCACCCGCAACATCGACCTGCACGCCGTGCGCATCCCGGACGCCCCGCCGCGCGCCCTGCTGAATCGGTCCGCCGAGAAGATGCTGCACCTCGACATCCCGGCCGTCGCGGGCGTCATCATCGCCGCCGCCACCGGCGCCGACACCGTCGCGTACGCCGGCGTCGCCGCCACCCTCGCACTGGGCCTGCTCTACACCCTCGTCCTCGTCCCGTACCTGCGCCGCGGCCGCCGCGTGCCGGCCGCAGGCGCGGTCCTCAAGGCCGTCGGCACCTGGCTCGGCGAGTACCAGCCGACCGTCGCGCTGTACTTCTCGGGCTCCGACGACTCCGCGTACCAGGTCAACATGTGGCTGGAGACGATGGAGCAGGCCGACGGCCGGCCGATCGTCATCATGCGCGAGCGCAACCTGGTCAAGAAGCTCAACCCGACGTCCGTGCCGGTCCTGTGCGTGCCCGGCGGGCAGCACCTGATGGCGATGGACTTCTCCTCGATCCGCGTCACGCTCTACGCGGCCAACGTCGGCAAGAACATCCACATGCTGCGCGTCCCGACGATGAAGCACGTCTTCATCGGGCACGGCGACAGCGACAAGCTCGCCAGCGTCAACCCCTTCTCCAAGGTGTACGACGAGGTCTGGACCGCCGGCCAGGCGGGCCGCGACCGGTACGCGCTCGCCGACGTCGGCGTCCGCGACGAGGACATCGTCGAGGTCGGCCGCCCGCAGCTCGCGCCGATCACGACCTGGACGGGCACCCCGAAGAACCCGATCCCGACCATCCTCTACGCCCCCACCTGGGAGGGCTGGGACAACAACCCGGGCAACACCTCGCTGCTGCTGGCCGGCGAGAACATCATGAAGCGGCTGCTCAACGCGCCGAGCCCGGTCCGCGTGATCTACAAGCCGCACCCCTTCACCGGCCTGGTCAACAAGAAGGCCAAGGCCGTCGACGAGCGGCTGCAGAAGATGGTCGCCGCCGCCAACGCCGCCCGCGCCGCCGACCCGCGCTGGGCGAAGGAGACCGCCGCCGCGCAGGCGTCGCAGAGCGCGGCGCGCGCCGAGCTCACCCGTATCGAGGCCCGGATCGCCGAGCTCTGCCGCCCCGGCCGCAAGGGCGGCGACGAGGCCGAGGAGTCGCGCGTCTCGCTCGCCGACCCGCACCGCCTCGCCGAGATCAAGCGGCTGCGCGCGCAGTGGAACGACGCGTACTGGCGCTCCTTCGGCTGGTGGGAGCACCGCGTCGTCACCGGCCCCGAGCCGAAGCTCTACGACTGCTTCAACGAGTCCGACGGCATGGTCTCCGACATCTCCAGTGTCGTGTCGGACTTCATCGCGAGCGGCAAGCCGTACGCCGTGACCGACTCGGCCGAGCTCGGTGCCGACGAGTTCAAGCGCCAGAACACCGCGGTCCGCGCCGCCGTGATCCTCTCCAACAGCGCCGCCGAGCTGGACGAGCTGCTGGCGGCCGTGGCCGACCCGGCCGCCGACCTCCTCGCGGCGGAGCGGCGGCGGCTCAAGCGGTACCTGCTGGGCCCGGACGAGCCGACCTCCATGGAGCGGTTCAACGCGGCGGTCCGCGCCCTCGCCACGAAGGCGGAGGCCCGCAACCGCGGCGTGGCGCAGCGGCTGGGCGGCCAGCGGATCGGCGAGCTGGACGCGGAGGCCTCGGTGGGAGCGGACGTGGTGACCGACACCGTGGCCGAGAAGGGCGCGGAGGAGACCACGGAGGAGGCGGCCGCCCCCGTCGCGACCTGACGCGCCTGGCGCGGCCCGGACGTACACCGCCGTAGACGTCGGCGTACACACAACGGCCCGTAAGTCCCTCGTACGAAGGGGACTTACGGGCCGTTGTGCGTGCCGACACATGCGTGACACGGCTCAGGGGCACCATGACGCACTGACGGACGGCCGTCGTCCGTTTACCGTTCACCGCTTACCGCCGTAGTGGGTGCCGATGCCTGAGAACACTCCCGATGTCAGCGTGATCATCGGGGCTTACGAAGCCATGCCGTACCTGGTGAAGTGCCTGGACTCGGCCGAGGCGCAGACCATCGGCCCGGAGCGCATGGAGATCATCGCCGTCGACGACGGCTCGACGGACGGCACCGGCGAGTACCTGGAGGAGTTCGCCGCACGGTCGGCCGTGCCGACGAGGGTCGTCCGGCAGGCCAACTCCGGTGGCCCCAGCGGCCCGCGTAACACCGGCCTGAAACTGGCCCGCGGCCGGTACGTCTTCTTCCTCGACGCCGACGACTACCTCGGCGAGGAGGCCCTGGAGCGGCTCGTCGCGATGGCCGACAGGGCGGGCACGGACGTGGTGCTCGGCAAGACCGTCGGAGTCAACCGCAACGCCGCCAAGTCGATGTGGGGCCGTACCGTCGAGCGCGCCGACATCTTCACCTCCAACGTCAAGTACACGCTCAGCGCCCAGAAGCTCTTCCGGCGCGAACTGCTGGTGCGCCACGGCATGCGCTTCGACGAGTCGCTGCGTACGGGCGAGGACGCGCTGTTCACACTGGAGGCGTACCTGCGCGGCAACGGCGTCTCGGTGGTCGCCGACTACGTCTGTTACTACCTGGTGGGCCGCGAGGACGGCAAGCACGTGACGAAGACCGGGAGTTACACCCTGCGCTTCGACTCGGCGAAGGCCCTGATGGAGCTGATCGCCCGGCTCGTGCCGAAGGGCCGGAAACGCGACCTGCTGATGCTGCGGCCGTTCATCGTCACGCTGCTGCCGCAGTTCGGGCCGGTGCTGCTCAAGCAGTCGCCCGAGGTGCTGCGCCACAAGATGGAGCTGGCGGCACCGCTGATGGCCGCGTACTGGACACCGGGCGTCGCGCGCCGGCTCAAGCCCGAGGACCGGCTGCGGCTGACCTGCGTGGCGCTGAACAAGCCGGAGGCGCTGCGGGAGGTGGTCGCGTGCCTGAAGGCGGGCACGCCTCCGGAGCGCGTGCGCCGCTGGGGCCGCGCGTACCTGGCGTACCCGCACTTCCGCGACCCGGTGGCGGGCATCCCCGACGCCGCGTACGAGCTCCGCGGCGCCGGGGGCCCGCGCGCCGCCGTCCGCGCGGCCGCCCGCCGCATCCTGCGCCGCGCCTACCGCCGGACCCGGCGCCTCGCGGGCACCGCCCTGCGCCGCCTGCACCTGCGCGGCCCGCGCGCCACCGCCGGCACGCCGCGCCCGGCGACTCCCGGGGAGGCGGCACGCGAGGCGGCGTGAGGGCCGCCGCGGTCGCGAGGCCCGGGCGCGGCGGGGCGCGCGCGGGTGACGGGTACGCCGGGGGATCGGATTCGGCCGCTTTCGCGGCGGCTCCGGCCGGCGCCCAAGCAGCGAGCGCGCGCTCGCGTGGACAGGGGCCCGCGCGCCCGCCCCGGGTGGGGTCGGGTGCCCGCGCGGGGAGGGGCCCGGCGCGCCGTCGGCGTGTCCAGCGCGCTGTCCACGCGCTGAAACAGGCGCGCGCCGACCACCGCCCCTGGCATAGATTTCCCCATGTGACAGCAGTGGCAAGGCAGTACGTAACGGAAGCCCGCAGGATCGTCGTCAAGGTCGGCTCCTCGTCCCTGACCACCGCGTCCGGCGGCCTCGACGCCGACCGCGTCGACGCCCTCGTCGACGTACTCGCCAAGGTCCGCGGCGGCGGGGACGGCGGGGAGAAGGAGATCGTCCTGGTCTCCTCCGGCGCCATCGCCGCCGGCCTCGCGCCCCTCGGCCTCGCCCGCCGCCCCAAGGACCTGGCCCGCCAGCAGGCCGCCGCCAGCGTCGGACAGGGCCTGCTCGTCGCCCGCTACACCGCCTCCTTCGCCCGCTACGGCGTACGCGTCGGCCAGGTGCTGCTCACCACCGACGACACCAGCCGCCGCGCCCACTACCGCAACGCCTACCGCACCCTGGACCAGCTCCTCGCCATGGGCGCCGTACCGATCGTCAACGAGAACGACACCGTCGCCACGGACGAGATCCGGTTCGGCGACAACGACCGCCTCGCCGCGCTCGTCGCCCACCTCGTCCGCGCCGACCTGCTGGTCCTGCTCTCCGACGTGGACGGGCTGTACGACGGTGATCCGTCGAAGCCCGGCACCTCGCGGATCGAGGAGGTGCGCGGACCGGAGGACCTGGAAGGCGTGGAGATCGGTTCCGCCGGCAAGGCGGGCGTCGGCACCGGTGGCATGGTGACCAAGGTGGAGGCGGCCCGGATCGCCGCCGCCGCGGGCATCCCCGTCGTCCTGACCTCCGCCAGCCGGGCCGCCGACGCCCTCGCGGGCCGCGACACCGGCACGTACTTCCGGCGCACCGGCCGGCGCTCGGCGAACCGGCTGCTGTGGCTGGCCCACGCCTCGACCCCGCAGGGTGCGCTGCTCCTCGACGAGGGCGCCGTACGCGCCGTGGTGCAGGGCAAGAAGTCTTTGCTCCCGGCCGGTATCGCGGGCTTCGAGGGCGACTTCGCGGCCGGCGACCCCGTCGAGCTCCGCGACGCCGCGGGCCGGGCCGTCGCCCGCGGGCTGGTGAACTTCGACGCCAAGGAGATGCCGCAGCTCCTGGGACGTTCCACCCGAGAGCTCGCGAAGGAGCTGGGTCCGGCATACGAGAGAGAAGTCGTACACAGGGACGATCTGGTCGTCCTCCAGCCCCAGAACGGCTGAAAGTCCCGCCATCCGCCGGAGACCTTCACCAAAACAGCCCCACGTTCCGCTCAGGACTGGTCAACTTTGTGTCGGGGGGTAAGCGGGGTGACAGCACGAGAACGCATCAACAGGAGGCCGCCGGTGAGACGAGCGCGCCCGGGGGCACTGCCCCGAGGGACGACCGAACGCGCCCTGACGAGTGTCGAGGCCGGGGCCGATTTCGCCGACGCCGGGCTCGGTGACGCCGCCGTCAGCGACGCGGAGGCCGTCCGCGAGCCCGACCGGCAGCCCCGGGACCGCCAGATGTCGAAGCTCTGGCACATCACCCTCAGCGTCTCGGGCCAGGAGGCGCCCCTGGCGGAGGTCAGGCGGGCCCTGGAGCAGCTCGCGCACGACCACCCGTTCCTGCTGACCAGCAGATACGCCAACGACCACGCCGAGATCCGGTACTGGGAAGAGGCCCGCGACCTGCACGACGCCGCTGCGGTGGCCCTGCGGCTGTGGGGTGAGCACCGGCAGAGCGCCAAGCTGCCGCCCTGGGAGATCGTCGGCCTCGAGGTCATCGACCGGGAGACCTACCACCTGCGGATCGCGGAGGGGTACGGTCCGCCACCGGCGGCTCCCGTCGGCGTCCACCCGTACTGACCGGTGGTCGCGGCGCGCCGGTCCCGGTGGGCGATCACCGTGGGCCGGTCGCTGCCGGCCGACTGCTGCGGGCCGGCTGGTCGACGCACGCCGCACGCCGCACGCCGCGCGCCGGGGGACGATTCCGAGACGGGCGTCTCGCAGTGCGGGATATGTGACGGATGCCCGCCCTCCGCGCATTACCCTGCGGGCATGACCTCGCACTCCGCCCCCACCCCCTCCATCACGCCGTTCGACGACATGTCGCCGGTCGCCCGCGCCGCCTACCGGGCCCGCGCGGCCGCCGCCGACATCGCGCCGCTGCCGCGCGCGACGAAGGACGACGCGCTGCTCGCCATGGCGGACGCGCTGGAGGTCCGCACCAACGAGATCGTCGAGGCGAACGCCGAGGACGTGGCGCGCGCCCGCGAGGCCGGCACCAGCGAGTCGATCATCGACCGGCTCACGCTCACCCCGGAGCGCGTCCGGGCCATCGCCGCGGACGTCCGCGACGTCGCCGCGCTGCCCGACCCGGTCGGCGAGGTGGTGCGCGGCTCGACCCTCCCCAACGGCATCGACCTGCGCCAGGTCCGCGTCCCGCTCGGCGTCGTCGGCATCATCTACGAGGCCCGGCCCAACGTGACCGTCGACGCCGCAGCCCTGTGCCTGAAGTCCGGCAACGCCGTACTGCTGCGCGGCTCCTCCTCCGCGTACTCCTCGAACACCGCCCTCGTCCGCGTCCTGCGCGACGCCGTCGGCGGCGCCGGGCTCGCCGCCGACGCCGTGCAGCTGGTGCCCGGCGAGTCCCGCGACTCGGTACGGGAGCTGATGCGCGCCCGCGGCCTGGTCGACGTCCTGATCCCGCGCGGCGGCGCCTCGCTGATCCGCACCGTCGTCGAGGAGTCCACCGTCCCGGTCATCGAGACCGGCACCGGCAACTGCCACGTCTACGTCGACGCCCAGGCCGACCTCGACATGGCCGTCGACATCCTGATCAACTCCAAGGCGCAGCGGCCCAGCGTCTGCAACGCCGCCGAGACGCTCCTCGTCCACCGCGACATCGCCGACGCCTTCCTGCCGCGCGCCCTGGAGGCCCTCGCCGAGGCGGGCGTCACCGTCCACGGCGACGAGCGGGTCGTCTCGTACGGCGACGGCTCCAAGGCCACCGTCGTGGCGGCCACGCCGGAGGACTGGGAGACCGAGTACCTCTCGTACGACATCGCCGCGGCCGTCGTCGACTCGCTGGACGCCGCCGTGGCGCACATCCGGCTCTGGTCCTCCGGCCACACCGAGGCGATCGTCACCACCTCGCAGGCCGCGGCCCGCCGCTTCACCCAGCTGGTGGACTCCACGACGGTCGCCGTGAACGCCTCCACGCGCTTCACGGACGGCGGCCAGTTCGGCTTCGGCGCCGAGATCGGCATCTCGACGCAGAAGCTGCACGCCCGCGGCCCCATGGGCTTGCCGGAGCTGACGTCGACGAAGTACATCGTCACGGGCGACGGCCACACCCGGTAGCGGCGCCAGGGCGATGCGAGGGCGGGGAGGTTTCGCACTCTCCCTGCCCAAACCGCCCTCCCGCCACTACCCTGAAGGCGTGCCGGACGACGTGGGGGGCAAGCCGTTCCAGGACGGCTGGGAGCCCGACGACGACCGCGGGGGCGCGGACCAGGACTTCGCCTCCGTGGTGTTCGACGAGGACTTCGTACGGGCCGCCGCATTCCACGAACCCACCGCCGTCGAGCGGCTCTTGGCCGCCGCCCAAGCCCGGGCCGCCTCCACTGACGCCGACGGCCACGCCGACGGCCACGCCGACGGCTCGTACGATGGCGCGTACGGACCCGCCCCCGCGTGCGGCTGCGCAAGCGAGTACGGCGACGGCGACGACCGCTGCCGGGGCCACTGCCAGGGACCGTACGGCCCGCACGGCGGCACCCTGCGCCCGTACCGGCCCAGCGCCCGCTGGCACCGTCCGGTGGCCTGGGTCCTGGCCGTGCTCCTGGGCGTCGGCATGGTCGCCCTCGCCTTCGCGGCCGTGTACCGCGGGGCCTCCGGCAGCCGCGACGACCAGGTCCCGGCCCCGGCGACGACCGGCGCGACCGGCATGTCCGGGAGGACCGGCTCCGACGAGCCGCACGCGACCGCGTCCGCCCCCTCGGCCTCCGCCGCCCACACCGCCCCGGCACCTCTCCCGGCGGCACCGCACACGCCCTGAAACCGCCCTGAGCGCCCTCCCGAGGCGCGTTTACGGGAGGTCCCGCCGACCTACCCTGAAGGTATGGCACGGAGTGGCGACCCGCCCGAGGGGGCGCCCGAGGGGCTCCCTGGCGGTGGCGAGGACGAGTACCGATCCGTCGTCTTCGACGAGTCGTTCGTCCGTGCTGCCCGGCTCCAGGAGTACTCCGCGCGGGAGCGCCTGGCCGAGCACACCGAGGCCGTACGCCGCCGCCCCGCCTGGCGGCCACGCGGCGGTTCCCGCCCCGGCGCGCTCGCCCTCGTCCTGGTCGTCGCCCTGGCCTTCGCCGCCGCCATCTACGCGGGCGCCCGCCCCTTCCAGCCACTGCCCGACCGGCCCGCCGAGCCCCTGCGCAGCACGATCGTCCCGCTGGCCCCGCGGGGCCCCGTTCCGGGCGGCGACCCCGACGACCTGTACGCGCGCAGCCCCGCCGCCGCGTTCCACAGCGGCGCCGCCGGTGTCGCGCTGCCCCCGGCGCGCCGTACCACCCACTTCACGGAGAGCCAGGTGGTGGCCGCGCTGCACACCGTGCAGGACTACCTGGTGCGGTCGGCGCTCACCCCGGACGTCCTGACGGGAGGCTCCGTCCGGCCGGTGCGGCTGCTGCTCGACCCCGACCAGCTGGCGCAGTTCGATCGCAGCGTCACGTCGCCGGCCGACGACGGGCGGCACGCGGCGACCGGCTGGCTGGTGCGGTTCGACCCGGACGAGGTGGCCCTGGCGACCACCGCCGTACGCGCACGCGGCACCATCCGCGTGACCGAGGGGCTGTCCGACGCCCTGGAGGTGACGACGGACCACACCTTCGTCTACGCGCTGCGCCCGGCCGCGGCGGACGGCGACACGGCCGCCGCCTCCCTCTTCACCGTCCGGCGCGAGCTGCGTTTCCGCTTCGACCGGGAGGATCTGCGGATGCACCGCACCGAGCTGGTGAGCAGCCGTGTGCTGGCGGGACCGCAGTCCTGCTCGGCCGACGTGGCGGGCGCGATGCGACCGCTGCTGGCCGGCCGGAGCGCCACCGCGGAGGGCCCCGCGGTCACCGATCCGTACGCCAGGGACCGCGCCGCCACCCCGCTCTGCGGCACCCTGGCCCCCCACGCCCAGCCGACCGGCTGAACCCGGCGGCCGGCTCAGGCGTCGCCGCGCTCGCCGCCCGCCGCACCGCCGCCGCTTCCCGCGCTGTCGCCATTGGCACCGTTGCCGCCGTTGCCGCCGGTGAACCGGTCGCGGAGCTTCCCGCCCAGGTCACCAGCGCCGCCGGCTATGTCCCCGACCAGCTTCATCAGCGGGTCCTTGCTGGTGCGCACCGACTCGGCGTAGTGGGACGCCGACTCGCGGAAGGAGTCCGTGACGGAGGTGTCCTTGTCGTCCGCGCGCCGCGGGTAGTGCCCGTCCATGATCCGCTGGTAGTCGCGGCTCTCCGCCCACTTCTTCAGCTCGGCCGCCCGGACCGTGGTGAACGGGTGGGAGCGCGGCAGCACGTTGAGAATCTTCAGCACCGAGTCGCGCAGATCACCCCCGGCCTCGTACTCCTCGGCCTGCTCCAGGAACGCGTCCACGTTCATCTCGTGCAGGTGGTTACCGCCGGCGATCTTCATCAGGCCGCGCATCGACGCCCGCAGGTCCTGCCCGACCAGCAGCCCGGCCCGGTCCGCCGAGAGCTCCGACTTGCGGAACCACTCCCGCAGCGCCGTCACGATCGCCATGATCGCCACGTTCCCCAGGGGGATCCAGGCGACCTTGACCGCGAGGCCGGTGAGGAACAGCAGCACCGTGCGGTACACCGAGTGGCCCGACAGAGCGTGACCCACCTCGTGGCCGATGACCGCCCGCATCTCCTCCTCGTCCAGCAGCTCCACCAGCCCGGTGGTGACCACGATGATCGGCTCGTCCAGTCCGATGCACATGGCGTTGGGCTTCGGGTCCTGCGTGACGTACATCGACGGGACCTTCTCCAGGTCCAGGATGTAGCAGGCGTCGCGCAGCATCGCGTGGAGGTGGGCGAACTGCGCGTCGCTCACCCGCACGGAGTCGGAGAGGAAGAGCAGCCGCAGACTGCGCTCCGGCAGCAGGCCGCTCAGGGCCTTGAAGACGGTGTCGAAGCCGCTGAGCTTGCGCAGCGCGACGAGCGCCGAGCGGTCCGCCGGATGTTCGTATGCGCGCGAGGAGATGCCCGGAAAGCGCGTGCGCTGCCTGCTCGGCACGTTTTCGGCACTGCTGTCTGCCATGGATGATGCCCCCTCTTCGTACAAGCCCCGCCTCGTCCCCCTGACGCACCCCAGAGTAGGTGCTGGCGCCCTCGGGCAGGCGGCCTGTGGATAACTGTGAACTCAGACGCGGGGGACGGCCCGGAAGATGACAACGCCTGAGTCGGCGTGAGCGTGCCCGGAGCGCCCGCATACGATGTGCGCGAAGTCTCCGCTCCGATTCCCGATGGATAGGCCTTCCGAAGATGAGCATCCCCAGCACCGCCGCCTCCCTCGTCACGCTCGCCGAGGGCTCCGAGCACGGCGGCAACCACGAAAGCCTCAGCCCCTACCTCACCGGTATCGGTGCCCTCGTCGCGCTCCTCCTGCTGCTGTGGATCACCACGCGTTTCAACCGCGACCGCTGAGCCCCGGGCCGCCGGGACCGGGCGCGCCGCCGTGCCAGTAGGCTCTGCACGCATGGGAGACCAGGAAGTGCCTACCAGTCCCGGCAAACGCCGACTCGGCGTGATGGGTGGGACATTCGACCCGATCCATCACGGACACCTGGTGGCCGCCAGCGAGGTGGCCGCGCTGTTCCACCTGGACGAGGTGGTGTTCGTGCCGACCGGACAGCCGTGGCAGAAGACCCACAAGACGGTGTCCCCGGCGGAGGACCGCTATCTGATGACGGTCATCGCCACGGCGTCCAACCCGCAGTTCTCGGTGAGCCGCCTCGACATCGACCGGGCGGGGCCGACGTACACCATCGACACCCTGCGGGAACTGCGTGCCCTCAATGAGGACACCGACCTCTTCTTCATCACCGGGGCGGACGCGCTCTCCCAGATCATGCCGGGATGGCGCAACGCCGAGGAGCTCTTCTCCCTCGCCCACTTCATCGGGGTGACGCGCCCGGGCCACGACCTGTCGGACGACGGGCTGCCCAAGGGCGGGGTGACCCTGGTCGAGGTGCCGGCGCTGGCCATCTCGTCCTCCGACTGCCGGGCGCGGGTCGCGGCGGGCGATCCGGTCTGGTACCTGGTGCCCGACGGCGTGGTGCGCTACATCGACAAGCGCCAGTTGTACCGCGGCGAGTGAGCCACGGAGAGGGGCACCGGTGAACGACCAGCAGAACCCGTACGACCCGTACTACCCGCCGCAGCCGCAGATCGTCGGCTACGACGAGTACGGGCAGCCGGTGTACCAGCAGGCCCAGCAGCAGTACGACCCTTACGCGCAGCAGCAGGTGCAGGGGCAGGTGCCGCAGCAGCAGTACCAGCAGGGGTATCAGCAGCAGGGACAGCCGCAGGGCCAGGGCTACGGGTACGAGTCCTACGACGGCTACCCGCAGGGCTACTCGCAGGACCAGTCGGACCAGTCGGCCCAGGTGCCCCAGGCACCCCAGGGGTACGGGTACGACGGCTACACCGGCACCGGTTACGACGCCGGCCGGCAGTGGATCCCCCAGCAGGCCGAGCCCCAACCCCAGCCCCAGCCGGTGTCCCCGCCCGAGCCCCAGCCCGGGCCGGAGCGTGCGGCGACCGCGTCGCCCTCCTCCGTACCCGGCCCGCGCCGGCCGGTGGCGTCCGCGCCCGACCGGGAGGGTGAGCGGGAGGCCGACCGCGAGTACCGCACCGAGCAGTTCGCCTTCGTCGAGGATCCGGACGAGGACTCCGAAGACGTCATCGACTGGCTCAAGTTCACCGAGAGCCGCTCCGAGCGGCGTGAGGAGGCCCGCCGCCGGGGCCGCAACCGGGTCATCGCCCTGGTCGTCGTCCTGACCGTCGCCCTCATCGGCGGCGTCGGCTACCTCTGGGCCTCGGGCAACCTGCCCGGCCTCGGGGACGAAGAGGCCAAGCAGGGCGGCACCGCCGCCGGCGGCCCGCAGAAGCGCGACGTGATCGTCCTCCACCTGCACAACACCAAGAGCGACGACACCTCCACCGCGCTCCTGGTCGACAACGCCACCACCAAGCAGGGGACCACGGTCCTGCTGCCGAACGCCCTCTCCGTCGCCCACGACGACGGCACCACCACCACCCTCGCGAAGTCCGTCGACGAAGACGGCTCGGCCGGTACCCGCGAGGCCATCGGCGCCCTGCTCGGCACGGAGATCTCCGGCACGTGGCGGCTCGACACGCCCTACCTGGAGAACCTCGTCGAGCTCGTCGGCGGCGTCGACCTCACCACCGACACCGAGGTGCCCGCCGCCAAGAAGGGCGAAGCGCCCCTCGTGCCGAAGGGCGAGAACCAGACGCTCAACGGGCGCATGGCCGTCGCGTACGCCACCTACCGCGGCGCGGGAGAGGCGGAGGCGGCGCAGCTCCAGCGGTTCGGTCAGGTCGTGTACGGCGTCCTGCGCAAGATGTCGGACGACCCGCGGGCCGCCACCGTCACCGTGGAGACGCTCGCGCAGATCCTCGACCCCTCCCTGCCCGAGAAGGACCTGGGCGCCTCGCTGGCCAAGCTCGCCGAGCACGCCAAGGGCGGCGACTACAAGACGGAGCTGCTCCCCGTCCAGCAGGACGGCACGCTCAGCGAGGAGGCCGCGCGGAGCGTGGTCAAGGACGTCCTCGGCGGCTCGGTGACCGCACCCGCGAAGGGTTCCGCCGTGCGCGTGGGCGTCAAGAACGCGTCGGGTGACGAGGACGCCACCGAGAGCGCCCGGATCGCCCTGGTCAACGGCGGCTACGCCGTCATCGACGGCGGCAAGGCCGACTCCGTTTCGTCCTCGCAGGTCATCTACGGTGACGCGACCCAGAAGGCGAAGGCCGTGGAGGTCGCCAAGACCCTGGGCCTGCCCGCCGAGGCGGTCGAGAAGGGCACGACAGCGGCGAACGCGGACGTCACGGTCGTCCTCGGCCGGGACTACGAGTGAGCGCGTGAGCTAATCGTTTGCCGGGCTGTCGGCGGTACGTGAGACCCTGGGGGTGTTCCCGACCGCCGACGAAAGCCTGCTTGTGACCGCCACTGACCGTTCCATCGAGCTCGTGACGACCGCCGCCCAGGCGGCGGCCGACCGGCTCGCGCACGACATCATCGCCTACGACGTGAGCGACGTCCTGTCGATCACCGACGCCTTCCTGCTCGCCTCCGCGCCCAACGACCGCCAGGTCAAGTCGATCGTGGACGAGATCGAGGAGCGGCTCAACAAGGAGCTGGGCGCCAAGCCCGTCCGCCGCGAGGGCGACCGCGAGGCCCGCTGGGTCCTGCTCGACTACGTCGACATCGTCGTCCACGTACAGCACAGCGAGGAGCGGGTCTTCTACGCCCTGGAGCGGCTGTGGAAGGACTGCCCCGAGCTGCCGCTGCCCGAGGACGCCATGAAGACCCGCGGCAAGGCCGAGGAGCACGCCCGGCTCATGGGCGCCGAGGGCCCGGACGGTGAGCTGAGCTGAGCGGCACCAAGGGCGGCAGGGGCCGCCGCATAGTCCTCTGGCGCCACGGCCAGACCTCGTGGAACCTGGAGCGCCGCTTCCAGGGCTCCACGGACATCGAGCTCACCGAGACCGGCGTCGCCCAGGCGCGCCGGGCCGCCAGGCTGCTCGCCGCGCTGAAGCCGGACGCGATCATCGCCTCCGACCTGAAGCGCGCGGCCGCCACGGCCGGCGAGCTGTCCGCGATCACCGGCCACCAGGTCAACCACTACTCCGCGCTCCGCGAGACGTACGCGGGCGAGTGGCAGGGCCTGACGCACGACGAGATCGTCGAGCGGTACGGCGAGCAGTACGCCGCGTGGAAGCGGGGCGAGCCGGTGCGGCGCGGCGGCGGCGAGCTCGAGAGCGAGGTCGCCGACCGGGCCGCTCCGGTGGTCCTGGAGCACGTCGAGAAGCTGCCCACGGACGGCACGCTCGTCGTGGTCAGCCACGGCGGCACGATCCGCACGACCATCGGCCGGCTCCTCGGCCTGGAGGCGCGCCACTGGGAGAGCCTCGGCGGTCTCTCCAACTGCTGCTGGTCGGTCCTGGGCGAGGGGGCCCGCGGCTGGCGGCTCCTGGAGCACAACGCCGGAACGCTCCCCGAGCCCGTCCTCGGCGACGACGACTGACGACGGCCCACGAAGTCGCGACGTAGTCTCGACGGTGCCCACGGACCCGGATTTCACTTTCCGGCAGGTGGCAGGCTAAAGTTCTTCTTGTTCGCAGCGCGGAGCGCGAAGAACACGAGGGGCTATAGCTCAGTTGGTAGAGCGCCTGCATGGCATGCAGGAGGTCAGGAGTTCAATTCTCCTTAGCTCCACAAGCACCGGATCCCGTCCCCACCTGGGGGCGGGATCCTGCGTTTCCGGGCCTTCCCCTGGCGGCTCATGCGCCTGATCGGCGTCGCGACCTTTGGCACACTCTTCCTCAGCCGCTTCCATACGCCGGGGCGCACGCGTCAGCCGAGGCGCTGTGGGTATGCGCCCTGGCGCTGGCCACCGCGTCGATCATGGGAGCGGCCGCCGGCCCGGTCCGCCGACCCCGCTGACCCCCTTGCGGGGCCATGGCAGAATCGGACGGCCGGAGGGGGACGACGTCCGGACGGGAGGGAGTGTGCGATGGCCGCTAGCAGTTTCGAGGAACCGGCTGCCCGGCTCGCCGCCGCGTCGCAGACGAACGTCGGCCTCAGTTGCCCCTCGTGCGGCTCCTCCCACGTCGCCCAGATGCTCGGTGACAACGGCGGAGTGTCCTATGTGTGCACGTCCTGCGGCCACAGCTGGAGCTGACTGATGGGTGCGCACAGGCGGAAATGCGACTGGTGCGGCAGCGGCACGCCGATCGTCCGCGACATGGATCCGGTCAACCCCGCGTACCAGTACTGGTGCGAGGAGTGCGCGCGGGCCCTGATCATAAAAGGCGACCCCATCGAGACCTACCGGGAGCTCGAAGGGGAGCCCATCTACGGGCGCCTGCTCGACGAGCACTGCACCCTCAAGCGGTTCTACTCCTTCGCCACGGCCTGACCGGCCTGACCGGCCTGACCGCGCTGAACCGGCTGAACCGGCTGCACGGCCCGGACGGCTCGGCCCGGTTGGCCGGTCTGACGGCGGCGGCCGAGGCCCAGGCGTACCGCGAAGGCCGCCAACAGTCCCAGCCCCACCAGGGTGTAGAGCCCGGACAGCAGCATCTGCCCGGCGTTCTGGTGCAGTTCGAGCCGTACGGGGGCGGGCTGGTGAGGCACCCACCACAGGGCGAAGGACGCGAAGACCAGCCCGACGGCGGCCGTCCACGCCGTACTCACGCGGGTCGCCAGCAGGATCAGCATCGGCACGCACCACACCCAGTGGTGCGACCAGGAGATCGGGCTCACCAGCAGCGCCGTCGTCGCGCACGCCACCACCGCCATCGGCCGGTCCCCGCGCAGCGCGGCCAGCACCGCCACGGCCAGACCGGCGACCCCCACCAGGACCGCGGCGGCCAGCCACCAGTGCCCGGGGTCGGTGGTGTGCAGCAGCCGGGCCAGCACCCCGCTCAGGGACTGGTTGGCCGTCTCCTCCTTACGACCCACCCGGCTGGTCTCGAAGATCATCTCGGTCCAGAAGCGGCGCGAGTCGTACGGGAGGATCACGGCGGACGCCACGGTCACCACGGCGAACACCCCCGTCGCCGTCGCCGCCTGCCGCAGCCACGCGTTCCACGCCCAGCCGTGCGCACGCGCGCGTGCCACCCCCACCAGCAGCAGGAAGACGACGAACAGCCCCGGCGTCAGCTTGACGGCCGTGGCCAGGCCTATGCCCACGCCCGCCCACCGGTTGTTCTCCCGCCGGGTCAGGTCCCACAGCACCGCCACCGCGATGAGCAGGTTGATCTGCCCGTACCGCAGCGTCGTCCACACCGGCTCGCACCACACCAGCACCGCGGCCGCCCACAGCGCCGTCTCCGGCCGGTCCCGGCCCACCAGGCGCAGCGACAGCCGCACCAGGGCCAGCAGCAGGAGCAGGTTCCCCGCGGTGGCGAGGGTGCGCATCTCCGGGACGCCGAGCAGCGTCAGCGGCGTGAACAGCAGCGCCGCGAAGGGCGGGTACGTCGTCGGCAGGTTCGCCGATGTGGCGCGCATCGCATAGAGGTCGCCGCCCGCGAGTACGGTCTCGCCCTCCGCCCGGTAGACCGACAGGTCCAGCATCGTGACGTTGGCGGCGCGCTGCGCCACCCAGAAGGCCACGAAGGACAGCAGGCAGGCCGCCACCGCGGCGGGCAGGGGCAGGCCTCGCAGACGGGCGCGCAAGTTCAGGGTCACGGTCACGAGGGGCGACGCTACCGGCCGGAGCCCTTCCGGCCGTAAACGGATTTGGTGAACCACCGGGGGGACCGTGTAATGTTCTCTCTGTCGCCGCGAGGGAAACCCGCAAGGGAAACCGAGCGAACGACACACCGCAAGGGGCTATAGCTCAGTTGGTAGAGCGCTTGCATGGCATGCAAGAGGTCAGGAGTTCAATTCTCCTTAGCTCCACAAGCACCAGAGGCGGGCCATCCGGATCGGATGGCCCGCTTCTCTGTCTCCGGTCAACCCCGCCCGCTGCCCAGGGCCTTGCGGGCGGCGCTCGGCAGCGCCGGACGGCCCTGACGGCCGACGCGGTCCTCCTCGGAGCGTTCCAGGCGCAGCGCCAGTTCGGGACAGCGGCGTACGGCCAGCTGCGCGCGGGTCCGCAGGTGCACGGGCACGGACGCGTCCGCGAGCACCGGGTAGCCGTCCCGGCCCATCCGGATCAGCTCCGGCACGATGTCCGCGCACAGCCCGTGCCCCTTGCACAGGGTCCAGTCCACGGCCAGCTTCTCGCCGCTCGGGATGGACTCCTCGGCCTCCTGGTAGCCCGGCTCCGGCAGCGGCAGCACGCCGATCGTCGGACGCCCGCAGCCGCCGTGCAGCACGTGCGCGGCGAGATCGTCCGTGAACGCCGACAGCGTCGAGCCGAAGAAGCGCGCCGACCCGTCGGGGTGCTTGCACACGCCCCGGCCCTTCACCGCCTGCGTCACCTCGCGCAGCGCCTCAAGGGCGGCCGGTCCGCCGCCGTTCAGCACGTCCGACAGGCCCCCCGCCGCAGCGGGCAGGCCCAGCCGGCACGGGCCGCACTGGCCGGCGGTCTCCGCCGCCAGCCAGTTCGCCACCCGCTGCGCCTCACCCAGCGGACACGTCTCCGGGCCGATCGGCAGGATCGCGCCCGCCCCCAGGGAGCCGCCCACGGCTGCCAGGGACTCGCGTGAGACGACGGCGTTGTGCACGGCCATGGCGTCGATCCAGTTGCCGTGGTAGCCGCCCGTGAGGACGCCCTGGGGCTGCGGAGGGGCACCGGCCAGCTCCAGGACGTACCGCAGCGGGACGCCCGTCGGGACCTCCACCACCATGGGACGGGCGACCGCGCCGGAGATCGTCAGCATGACCGTGCCGGGCTCGCTCTCCAGGCCGGTGTGGCCGTAGCGGCGGGCGCCGATCCGCCCCGCGACGGCCAGCTGCGCGAACGTCTCCGCGTTCGACAGGAGCGTCGGCGCGCCGCCCACCCCTGACTCGGCGGCCCGCTCACGGCGGCCCGGCGGGATCGCCGGACCACCGCCCGCCGCGCGGATGACGGAGGACGCCTCGCCGGAGACCATCCGTTCCGGCGTACGCACCACCCGGGCGCGCAGCTGCTGTCCGCGCCGGTCGGACAGCCCCCGCTCGGCCAGCGCGGCACGGATGGAGATCTCCGTGGAGTTGCGCGTCACGGCGACGATCAGGGTGCGCGCGCCGAGCGCCTCGGCGGCCAGCAGGGCGCCGTCCAGGATGAGGTGCGGGGCCCGGTTGAGCAGGACCGTGTCCTTGCGGCAGGCCGGCTCGCCCTCGCTGCCGTTGACCACCACCACGGGCCGCACCCCGCGCCGTATCGCCGCCTTGGCGACCGCGCGCAGCTTCTTGCCGAAGGGGAAGCCCGCGCCGCCCCGCCCGCGCAGGGAGATCTCCTCGGCGAGCTGGGCCAGCCGCTCCCCGGGTATCGGCTCGAGCGGGCCGTGCACCTTGAGGTGCATCTGCAGGTCCAGCCGCTCGACCAGGTCGAAGCCCTGGGTCAGGTGCGGGAGGCCGACGACGCGGACTTCGGGGACGTCGGGGAGCGGGGCGTTCACGGGCGGTCTCCTGCGGGTGCGGACCACGGTTCACCGGCCGGCGGGTACTGGAACGGGCCGGGGGTGGGCTCGGTGGGGCTGCTGTACGAGGGGTACGAAGGGGAGGGGGAGGAGGGGTACGAGACGGAGGAAGGGGAGGGGTACGAGGGCGGTGCGGGGGACTGGGCGGGCGGCGGAGGGGACGGGGTGGGCCAGTACCCGGGGCGGGTAACCGGCTCGTCGGGGACGACGGGCAGCTCCTCCGTCATGGGGATGCGCTCGGCGAGCGGGATCTCCTCGGTCGAGACGCCCGAGACACCCGAAACGCCCGAGCTGCCCGAGACACCCGAAACGCCCGGGTAGCTCGCGTTGCCGAGCGAGACCGCGCGGTAACCGGCGGAGAGACCGGCTCCCGCGGTCGGCCGTTCAGGGGCGATCGGGTCGTAGAGAGGAGCCGGGGACGGCGGGTCGAAGGTGCGCGGCGGCCGCGCGCGGGGCCGGCCGAAGGAACGTTCCGAGGACTGCCTGGAGGACCGCCTGGAGGGTCGGTCGGAGGCTCGGTCAGAGGGGCGTTCGAAGGCGGAGAAGGACGGGGACGGGGAGGGCGGCGGTTCGGGGGCGGGCGCCGTGCCGGGCAGCGGCGACACCGACAGGTCACGCCGGGCGGGCTCCGCGTCCGATTGCGCGGCGCCCGGACCTATCAGCGCCAGCAGACGTGCCGCCAGGCGGTCCTGTACGGGCCGGGGCAGCATCCGTACGGACACGGCCGCGGCGACGCCCGCGAGCGCCAGGCAGTACAGGGTGACCACCCAGGCGGCCGCCGGGCGGCCCGCGTACAGGCCGTGGATCAGCGCCGAGCACCAGGCCGGGTACGCCAGCATGTGCAGCGGCCGCCAGCGGGCCGCGATGCTGCCGCGCCCGGCGAGGGCGCTCCGGGCGGCGCCGGTCGACGCGGCGATCACCATGAGCAGGCCCGCCAAGGACCCGAAGCCGATGAGCCCGGCCGAGCCGGAGAGTCCGAGCCCGAAGGGGAGGAGGGCCCCGATGAGCTGCGTGTGGCCGAGGGAGACCTTGACGGTGGCGTGCAGGAGGAGGAAGCCCAGGGAGGCGACCGCGGTGCTCCTGTGGACGGCCTGGGCGACCAGCCGGTGACGGGTGGACAGGAGCAACCGGTCGGTGGCGATCAGACCCCATGCGACGGAGGCGGTGAGCGACACCAGGGACAGCACGCCCGTGGTGAAGTCCAGGGCGGCGCGGAAACTGTCGCTGCCGCCCACCGCTAGCAGGGGTATGAGCACCACGGCCGCCACGTACAACCCGCCCTGCACCGGCCGGCTCATGCCGCCCTTCGGTGTGGGCGGCGATGAGCGGATCTTGCGATGAGGGTTCATGGGGAGCGACTCCAGTGGTGCGGAAAAGAGGTCCCGGAGCCGCATGCTAGGTCGACGCATACCAACCAGTACGAGTTTTGGGCCTTTATGGCTCGGAACATCGGCAACTGACTCTGGGGTTGCCCTGGATAGGGTCGATACGCGGAGTAACCGGAGCGGCCGCCGTGGCCGGGGCGGGGTATCCACCGCACGCGCGGGGCACGCACACGGCACGCACACGGCACGCATGGAGCGCGCGCGTGGCACGCGCCCACACGGCGGAACCTCGGTGCGGCCCGTCCGGGCCCTGCGGTACCCTGGCGCCATGCGTGCCGTACGCCTTCTGCTTAGCGAGCCGCGCTGATCAGTCCCGACGGTTGATGAATCCGGTCGGAATCGGCGCGGCGTCCCCTCCTGTGCGAGGGGATTTTTCATTTCGTGGCAGAGACGACGATCGATGGAGCTTTAAGGATCATGAGCGAGACGAATTCTGCTGCCGAGGCAGCAGCCCCGCATCGTTACACGGCGGCCATGGCCGCCGACATCGAGGCACGCTGGCAGGACTTCTGGGACGCCGAGGGCACGTACGAGGCGCCGAACCCGAGCGGGGATCTGGCCGGTGACCCGGCCGTCGTCGCCCGCCCCAAGAAGTTCATCATGGACATGTTCCCGTACCCCTCGGGCGCGGGCCTGCACGTCGGGCACCCCCTGGGCTACATCGCCACCGACGTCTACGCCCGCCACCAGCGCATGACCGGTCACAACGTCCTGCACACGCTGGGCTTCGACGCCTTCGGCCTGCCGGCCGAGCAGTACGCCGTCCAGACCGGCACCCACCCGCGTGTGTCGACCGAGGCGAACATCGAGAACATGAAGGTCCAGCTGCGCCGGCTGGGCCTGGGCCACGACAAGCGCCGGTCCTTCGCGACGATCGACCCGGACTACTACAAGTGGACCCAGTGGATCTTCCTGCAGATCTTCAACTCCTGGTACGACGAGGAGGCGAAGAAGGCCCGCCCGATCGCCGACCTGGTCGCCCAGTTCGAGAGCGGCGAGCGCGCCGTACCGGGCTCCGTCCCCGGCTCCAAGCGCGCGTGGAGCGAGCTGACCGCCGCCGAGCGCGCCGACGTCCTGAGCGGCTACCGGCTGGCGTACGCCTCCGACGCGCCGGTCAACTGGTGCCCCGGCCTGGGCACCGTCCTGGCCAATGAGGAGGTGACGGCCGACGGCCGCTCCGAGCGCGGCAACTACCCGGTCTTCAAGGCGAAGCTGCGCCAGTGGAACATGCGCATCACCGCCTACGCCGACCGGCTGCTGGACGATCTGGACGCGCTGGACTGGCCCGAGGCCATCAAGCTGCAGCAGCGCAACTGGATCGGCCGCTCCGAGGGCGCACGCGTCGACTTCGCCGTCGGCGAGGACGCCATCACCGTCTTCACCACCCGCCCGGACACCCTGTTCGGCGCCACCTACATGGTGCTGGCGCCCGAGCACGAGCTGGTCGGCAAGATCGTCCCGGAGGCCTGGCCGGCCGGCACCCACGCCCTGTGGACGGGCGGTCACGCGACCCCGGCCCTGGCCGTCGACGCCTACCGCAAGCAGGCCGCCGCCAAGTCCGACGTCGAGCGCCAGGCCGAGGCCAAGGAGAAGACCGGCGTCTTCACCGGCGCGTACGCCACCAACCCGGTCAGTGGCGAGCAGGTCCCCGTCTTCATCGCCGACTACGTCCTGATGGGCTACGGAACCGGCGCCATCATGGCCGTCCCGGCGCACGACAGCCGTGACTTCGCCTTCGCGCGCGCCTTCGACCTGCCCATGCGCTGTGTCGTCCAGCCCTCCGACGAGCGCGGCACCGACCCGTCCACGTGGGACGACGCCTTCGACTCGTACGACGCGACCCTCGTCAACTCGTCGAACGACGACGTCTCGCTGGACGGCCTGGGTGTCGTCGACGCCAAGGCCCGCATCACCGAGTGGCTGTCCGAGAAGGGCATCGGCGAGGGCACCGTCAACTTCCGGCTGCGCGACTGGCTGTTCAGCCGTCAGCGGTACTGGGGCGAGCCCTTCCCGATCGTCTACGACGAGGACGGCGTGGCGCACGCGCTGCCCGAGTCGATGCTGCCGCTGGAGCTGCCCGAGGTCGACGACTACTCGCCGCGCACCTTCGACCCGGACGACGCCGACACCCAGCCCGAGACGCCCCTGTCGCGCAACGATGACTGGGTCAACGTCACCCTGGACCTGGGCGACGGCCCGAAGAAGTACCGCCGCGAGACCAACACCATGCCCAACTGGGCCGGTTCCTGCTGGTACGAGCTGCGCTACCTGGACCCGCACAACGACTCCGCGCTGGTCGACCCGGCGATCGAGCAGTACTGGATGGGCCCGCGCGAGGGACAGCCGCACGGCGGTGTCGACCTGTACGTGGGCGGCGCCGAGCACGCCGTACTGCACCTGCTGTACGCCCGGTTCTGGTCCAAGGTGCTGTACGACCTGGGCCACGTCTCGTCGGCCGAGCCCTTCCACAAGCTGTACAACCAGGGCATGATCCAGGCCTTCGTCTACCGGGACGCGCGCGGCATCGCCGTACCGGCCGCCGAGGTCGAGGAGCGGGACGGTGCCTTCTGGTACCAGGGCGAGAAGGTCAGCCGCGTCCTGGGCAAGATGGGCAAGTCTCTGAAGAACGCCGTCACCCCGGACGAGATCTGCGCCGAGTACGGCGCCGACACCCTGCGCCTGTACGAGATGGCCATGGGCCCGCTGGACGTCTCCCGCCCCTGGGACACGCGCGCGGTGGTGGGCCAGTACCGGCTGCTGCAGCGGCTGTGGCGCAACATCGTGGACGAGGCGACCGGCGAGGTCACCGTCGTCGACGCCGAGCCCGACGAGGACACGCTGCGCGCCCTGCACAAGGCCATCGACGGCGTGTCCCAGGACATGGCCGCGATGCGGTTCAACACGGCGATCGCCAAGGTCACCGAGCTGAACAACCACCTGACCAAGTCGGGCGCCCCGGTGCCGCGTTCCATCGCCGAGCGGCTGGTGCTGCTGATCGCCCCGCTGGCGCCGCACATCGCCGAGGAGCTGTGGCACCGGCTGGGCCACACCGACTCCGTGGTCCACCAGGACTTCCCGGTGGCCGACCCGGCGTACGTCGTGGACGAGACCGTCACCTGCGTCGTCCAGATCAAGGGCAAGGTCAAGGCGCGGCTGGAGGTCTCCCCGTCCATCACCGACGCCGAGCTGGAGGCGCTGGCCCTGGCCGACCCGGCGGTCGTCGCGGCGCTGGGCGGCGCGGACATCCGCAAGGTGATCGCGCGGGCGCCGAAGCTGGTGAACATCGTCCCGGCGTAGCGCGTTCCGGGCATAACGCCTGGGTGGTTTCCCTTACGGGCAGGTTGGGGGTTTCGATGGAACCCCCGACCTGCCTGTTCCGTTTACCGTGGAGGAACACGGGCGCGAGCGTCCGGCACCGAAACCGAGGGGACTTCATGGAAGCCGCGATCCTGATCCTGGCGCTGCTCTTCGTCGCCTTCGTCGCGCTGGGCGTGTACGTGTCCGTCAAGGTGGTCAAGGGCGTCAAGCGCGGCGTCGACCGGACGATCACCCAGGCGCGGCGCACCGTCGAGGACACCACCCTGCGCGCCAAGAGCTACGGACAGGGCGGCGTCGTAGGCGAGCTGGCGCAGCTGCGGCTGAAGCTGCGCACGTCGATGCGTGCCACCCAGGAGGCGCTGGAGGCGACCGCGCGGGAGGACGCCTCGGTCAAGGAGTCGCTGGAGCTGTTCCGGCGGCTCAGCGCGCACGGGCACGAGCTGGACGAGGACCTGCGGCGCATGGAGCGCGACCCGGACCGGTCCAGGGTCGCCGAACAGCTGCCGGGCCTGCGGGAGCGTACGCAGCGGATCACGGACTCGGCCGACTCCCTGCGGTGGGCGGCCCGGGACCGGGCGCGGAGGTTCGCCGACGACGAGCTGGAGACGTTGAGCGCCCAGATCGACATCGAGGCCGGCGCGCTGCGGCACTGGTCGGCGGAGCCCCCGGTGACGGCGGAGTCGTCGTCGGCGCGGACCGTGCGCGGTGCGGACGGCCGGGATGGCCGGGGCGCCGGTGACGGTGGGGACGACCTGACGTGGCCGGAGGCGCCCCCGGCGCAGGCGAACGGCGGCGCTGCGTCGGGCCAGGGTGAGCGGCCGGCGATCACGGCGCGCGACCCCCGGCAGCCGCACCCCTATTCATGGCAGAAGTCCACCCGGCCCGAGACCACGAACTGACCCGAACCGAGCACGGCGGCGGGGGCGGACTGCCATGGGACGCCCGCCTGCGGGTAACCTCCCGCTCATGTCCCGCCATGTCGCTATCGTCACCGATTCCACGGCCTACCTGCCGCCGCAGACGATGGAGCGGCACGGCATCGCAGCGGTGCCGCTGACCGTCGTACTCGGCGACCAGGCCCTTGAGGAGGGCACCGAGATCTCGGCCCGCTCCCTCGCCCTCGCCCTGCAGAAGCGGCGCTCCGTGACCACCTCTCGGCCGAGCCCCGAGACGTTCGCGGCGGCGTACCGGGCGGCCGCCGAGCGAGGCGCCGACGGAATCGTGTCCCTGCACCTGTCGGCCGAGTTCTCGGGCACGTACGACGCGGCCGTCCTGGCGGCGAAGGACGCCCCGGTGCCGGTGCGGGTGGTCGACACCGGCATGGTCGCCATGGCGCTCGGCTTCTGCGCACTCGCGGCCGCCGAGGCGGCGGAGGCGGGCGGCACGCTGGACGACGCGGTCGCGGCCGCCGAGAAGCGGGCCGCCGGGACCTCCGCCTACTTCTACGTCGACACCCTCGACTACCTGCGCCGGGGCGGCCGCATCGGCGCGGCCCAGGCACTGCTGGGCTCGGCGCTCGCCGTCAAGCCGCTGCTGGAGCTGGAGGGCGGCCGGATCGAGCTACGCGAGAAGGTGCGCACGGCGTCGAAGGCCATCGCCAGGCTGGAGGAGATCGCCGCCGACCGGGCGGGCGCGAGCCGGGTGGACATCGCCGTTCACCACCTGGCGGCCCCGGAACGGGCCGCCGCACTGGCGGACCGGCTGCGCCGACGGATCCCCGACCTCGCCGAGCTGCACGTCAGCGAGGTGGGCGCGGTGATCGGTGCGCACACCGGGCCGGGGCTGCTGGGCGTGGTCGTCTCGTCGTGGTGACGGCGTCCTGGTGACGTCGTCGCGGTGACGGTGTCGCGGTGACGGCGAGCAGGCTCGGACGTCGCTCGTTCGGGTGAGCGGTTTTTCCACAACTCCTGGGTTATCCACCACTTTTGGGGCTGCTCGGCAGGTTCGGGCGTATGTGCGTACCGTGTTGCGCCATGACGAACCGAACACGCACAGTGACGAGTCTCGCGACGAGCGGGCCCGGGCGGATGCCGGGATCAGACGGACGGAGCCGTGCCCGCGGGCGCGCTCGTGTCCACGCCCGCGCCCGCGGCCGGGTACGGCGACAGGCCCACGACGGGCATGCGGCCACGGCACCCCGCCAACGTGCGGAGGCGCTCTTCGACGGTACGGGGGCCTTCGACGGTACGGCGGCGTACGCGATGCCCCCACCTCCGGGTGCGGCCCCCGCCGCGGCCGGACCGGACGCACCGGGGACGGGGGCGGGGATGGGGACCGGGGCGGGGACGGAGACGGAGCCGGAGACGGGGACGGCGACGGCGGAAGCGCGAGGAGCACGCGAGCGGTGGTGGCCCGCGCTGCGCGACCGCTTACCGCTGTGGCTGCAACTGCGGTGCGGGGTCGAGCCCAGGGCGCTCGCCGCGCTCGCGGTGGTACTGGTCGTGGCGGCCCTCGTGGCCGGACGGTACTTCTGGGCCGGGCGGCCGGAGGCCGTGCACGCTCCCGAAGTCGTCGGGGCGGCGGAGCCGGCGGCCGCCCCGACGACTGGAACGGCCGGCCCGCCGGTGCCGACCGCCTCGCCCCCGGCCGTGGTCGTCGACGTGAGCGGCAAGGTGCGGCGGCCCGGCGTACTGCGGCTGCCCGCCGGGTCGCGCGTCGCCGACGCGCTGCACGCGGCGGGCGGGGTCCGGCCGGGCACGGACGTCTCCGGCCTCAACCGGGCGCGCCTGCTGATGGACGGCGAGCAGGTGCTCGTGGGCGTCACCCCCGCGCCGGCCGGACCGGCACCCGGTCCCGGCCCGGGCGGCGCCTCCGGTCAAGCGGGTGCGGCGGGTGCGGGGCCCGTGAGCCTCAACACCGCCACCGTCGAACAGCTGGACGCGCTGCCCGGCGTCGGGCCCGTACTGGCCCAGCACATCGTCGACTACCGCACCCGGCACGGGGGCTTCCGGTCGGTCGATGAGCTCCGCGAGGTCAACGGGATCGGCGACCGCCGGTTCTCGGACCTCCAGCCCCTGGTACGGCCATGACCCCCGGGACCGCCCCGGCCCGCGCGCCGGTCCACGCCGCGTCCGGCCACCCGCTCGGTGCCGCCGACCCGCGCCAGGAAGAGCCTGCCGACCTGCGGCTCGTGCCTCCGGCCCTGGCCGCGTGGGTGGCGGCGGCCCTCGCGGTCGGTGCGCCGGGATGGTGGACCGTCGCGGGAGTGGCCGTCGGCGTCGCGGCGGCGCTCGGGCTGCTCGCCCGCGTGACGGTACGTCGACAGCGGCGCGCGCGCTCGTCGCCCGGTGGGCGGTGGCGTGCGAACGTCACCGCGTGCGCCGCCGTCCTGCTGTGCGGCGCCGCAGGCGCGGCATCGGCCGGCCTTCACGGCGCCGATCTGCGGCGGGGGCCACTGCCGGGGCTGGCGCGGGAGTACGCGCGCGTCACCCTCGACGTCACGGTCACCTCCGACCCGCGCCCGGTGCGGCGGGTCGGCGGCCCGGCCGGGACAGGCTCGGTCGTCCTCGACGGCGAGGCGACACGCGTCACGGTGACCGGCGGCGGCGCCACCAGGATCCGCACCCCCGTGCTGCTGATCGCACCCGTCGAAGCCGGGTGGCAGCGGCTGCTGCCCTCCACCGGGGTGCGCGTGGCCGCGCGGCTGGCCCCGCCGCAGCGCACGGCGGACCGGTTCGCGGCCGTCGTGCGCGTCGGCACCGGGCCACCGCGCGTGACCGGGCCGCCGAACGCGCTCCAGCGCACCGCCGGGAAGCTGCGCGCGGGCCTGCGCACGGCGACGGACGGGTTGGCGCCCGACGCCCGCGCGTTGCTGCCCGGCCTGGTCGTCGGGGATACCTCCCGCATCCCGCCCGAGCTGTACGACGCCTTCCGGGCGACCGACCTCACGCACCTGCTCGCCGTCTCCGGCAGCAACCTCAGCGTCGCGCTGCTGCTGCTCATCGGCAGGCCGGGCTCGGCGCTGAGGGCGGAGCGCGGCGGGCTGGCACCCCGGTTGGGGCTCGGGCTGCGGGCGACCGCGCTCATCGGCGGGGCGCTCACGCTCGCCTTCGTCGTGGTCTGCCGGCCCGACCCGAGCGTGCTGCGCGCCGCCGCCTGCGGACTGATCACGCTGCTCGCCATCGGGACCGGGCGCCGCAGATCCCTCATCCCCGCCCTGGCCGCCGCGGTGCTGCTGCTGGTGCTGTACGACCCGTGGCTGGCGCGCAGTTACGGCTTCCTGCTGTCCGTGCTGGCGACCGGGTCCCTGCTCACCCTCGCCCCACGCTGGAGCACCGCGCTGCGGCGGCGCCGGGTGCCGTCCCGCATCGCAGAGGCGCTGGCCGCGACCGCGGCGGCCCAGGCCGTGTGCGCGCCCGTGGTGGTGGTCTTCGCGGCCCGGGTCAGCCTGGTGGCGATCCCCTGCAACCTGGTCGCCGAGCTCGCGGTGGCCCCGGCGACCGTCCTCGGCTTCGCCGCGCTCGCCGCGGCACCCGTGGCGATGCCGGTGGCCCGGCTGCTCGCCGAGTGCGCGGGGTGGCCGGCCGGGTGGATCGCCTCCGTCGCCCGCGCCGGGGCCGCGCTGCCCGGGGCGGAGGCCGGCTGGCCGGGTGGCTGGCGGGGTGGACTGCTGCTCGCCGCCGCCACCGGTGCGGCCCTGCTGCTGGCCCGGAGGGTGCCGTACCGCTCGCTCGTGGCCGCCGCCTGCGCGGCGCTGCTGCTGCTCGCGGTGGTGCGGCCGCCCCCGCTGACCCGGCTCGTCACCGGATGGCCGCCGCCGGGCTGGCTCTACGCGATGTGCGACGTCGGGCAGGGTGATGCGATGGTGCTCGCGGCCGGTCCGGGCGCGGGCGTGGTGGTGGACGCGGGACCCGACCCGCGGCCCGTGGACCGGTGCCTGCGCGACCTCGCTGTGAGCCGCGTACCGCTCGTGGTGCTCACCCACTTCCACGCCGACCATGTCGCCGGACTGCCCGGGGTGCTGCGGGGGCGCGAAGTCGGTGCCGTCCAGACGACGAGCCTCCGGGAACCGGCGGGCCAGGCCGCGTTCGTCTACCGGACGGCCCGCGCCGCCGGGGTGCCCGTCATACCTGCGGTACCGGGGGAGCGGCGCCGGACCGGCGCCCTGGAATGGCGCGTGCTGTGGCCGGGAGCCCGGCCCGGCCCGGACCCCGAGGGGCCCAACGACGCCAGCGTCACGCTGCTCGTCCGCGCCGGGACAGGAGGCTCCCAGGTGACCCTGCTTCTCCTCGGCGACCTCGAACCGCCCGCACAGCGGGGCCTTTTGCGGGCCCACCCGGACCTGCCGCCCGTCGACGTGCTCAAGGTCGCCCACCATGGCTCGTCCCATCAGGACCCACGCCTGATGGACCGCGTCCGGCCCCGGCTCGCCCTGGTGTCGGCAGGCCGGGACAACGACTACGGCCATCCGTCACCGCGTACGGTCGCCGCCCTGCGTGACGGGGGAGCGGTGGTGCTGCGCACCGACTTGGACGGCCCGATCGCGGTCACCGGCACCGGGCGGGACCTGCGGGCCACGGCCCGGAACCGGCATTGAACAATGGTCCTGTGAACGATGTGAGACATGTGCTGGTGCTGCCCGACCGGGATGCCGCGGAGGAGGTGGCCGAGGCTCTCGGCGACCGGTTCGGGCTCCACGAGGAGCCGCAGTTGGTACGGGACGCGCTGGCCGGCGAGGACGACGCCGAGGACGCGCAGTGGCTGGTGGTCGTCGAGGACCCGGAGGCCCGGCTCGCTGCGGCCGAGCTGGACGACTTCGCGGCCGAGTGGGACGGCTGGCGCGAGGAGCCGTAGACGGAGCCGTGGAGGGAGCAGTAGACGGGGCCGGAGACGGACCTGTAGAGGGCGCCGTAGGCGCGGCCGCGGGAGGGGCCGGGCGGGGACGGGTTGTCGGTGGCGCGTGCGATCCTGGTTCGCGATGGCCACCAGAAAGAACGCGACCGACGACCCCCTCGCCCCCGTCACCCTGGCCGTGGGCCAGGAGGAGCTGCTCCTGGACCGCGCGGTGCAGCAGGTGGTGGCGGCCGCCCGTGCCGCCGACGCCGACACGGACGTCCGCGACCTCACCGCCGACCAGCTCCAGCCGGGCATGCTCGCCGAGCTGACGAGCCCGTCGCTCTTCGCCGAGCGCAAGGTGCTGATCGTGCGGAACGCGCACGACCTCTCCGCCGACTCGGTCAAGGACGTCAAGACCTACCTCGGGGCGCCCGTCGAGGAGGACATCACCCTCGTTCTGGTCCACGCCGGCGGTGCCAAGGGCAAGGGCCTGCTCGACGCGGCACGCAAGGCAGGGGCACGCGAGGTCGCCTGCCCGAAGACCACCAAGCCCGCGGAGCGTCTGACGTTCGTGCGCGGCGAGTTCCGCGCGCTGGGCAGGTCGGCGACGCCCGAGGCGTGCCAGGCGCTCGTCGACGCGATCGGCAGCGACCTGCGGGAGCTCGCCTCCGCGGTGTCGCAGCTCACCGCGGACGTCGAGGGCACGATCGACGAGGCGGTCGTCGGCCGGTACTACACCGGCCGTGCGGAGGCCTCCAGCTTCAACGTCGCCGACCGGGCGGTGGAGGGCCGGGCGGCCGAGGCCCTGGAGGCCCTGCGCTGGTCGCTCGCGACGGGCGTCGCGCCCGTGCTGATCACCAGCGCCCTGGCGCAGGGCGTGCGCGCCATCGGCAAGCTGTCCTCGGCGCGGGGCGGCCGCCCCGCCGACCTCGCCCGCGAGCTCGGCATGCCGCCCTGGAAGATCGACCGCGTGCGGCAGCAGATGCGCGGCTGGACGCCGGACGGCGTGGCCGTGGCGCTCCGAGCGATCGCGGAGGCGGACGCCGGGGTCAAGGGCGGCGGGGACGACCCGGAGTACGCCCTGGAGAAAGCGGTCGTCGCCATCGCCCGCGCGGCCCGCTCCCGCCGCGGCTGACCCGACACGACTGACCCGGCACGGCTGACCCGCCGGGGGCGGTGGACCGCCGGAGGGCGGGTCAGCCCCGGCCCGGCCCACCCCCGGCCCACCCCGGTCCAAAAAGCCCCGCGCGCCCCGTACGTAGAGGGAACCCCGCGTCCCGGTACGCCGAAGGCCCCGGCCGCGGTCCTGGGGAAGGACCGAGGCCGGGGCCTTCGGATCACGATGCTGGGTCCGTACCCGCGTGGCGAACGCAGGCCGCGTACGGTCCCGGGGTGCCGGTCGGGAGCGGATGAGAGGGCCCGCTTGGGTCCCTTCCGGCGGCTGATCCCGCGGGATCAGGGTGAATCAGGATGGATCAAGAGCAGAAAGCTCAGCCCTGGAGGGAGGCAACCTTGGCAGCCAGCGCCGACTTCTTGTTGGCGGCGGCGTTCTTGTGGATGACACCCTTCGAGACGGCCTTGTCGAGCTTGCGGGCGGCCTCGCGAGCGGCCACGGTGGCCTTCTCGACGTCACCCGCGGCGGCAGCCTCACGGGCCTTGCGGATCGCGGTCTTGAGCGACGACTTGACGGCCTTGTTGCGCAGGCGCGCCTTCTCGTTCGTCTTGTTCCGCTTGATCTGGGACTTGATGTTCGCCACGAAAGAGCCTTTTCAGGTTCGTAAGGATTTCTTAGAGGAGTGCCTCAATGCTGAGAGGGCTATGAGACACAGCTGCCCACGGTACCAGTCGTGCTCCGAGCGGCCCAAACCGAGCGCCCGTCCCCGTCCGTGGGACCATGGAACCTACGTATCGATCCGACGTCGACCCGAGCAGAGACGCCAGCGTCTCGAGAATCAGGACCCTGCGTGCCCGCGACCCCTACCCACGTGCCCGAGCCGAGCCGTACCGACCCGGCGCTGATCCGCAACTTCTGCATCATCGCGCACATCGACCACGGCAAGTCGACCCTCGCCGACCGGATGCTCCAGCTGACCGGTGTGGTCGAGCAGCGGCAGATGCGCGCTCAGTACCTCGACCGCATGGATATCGAGCGCGAGCGCGGCATCACGATCAAGTCCCAGGCTGTGCGTCTGCCGTGGGCCCCGACCACGGGCCCCGGTCAGGGCAGCACCCACATCCTCAACATGATCGACACCCCCGGCCACGTCGACTTCACGTACGAGGTGTCGCGGTCCCTGGCCGCCTGCGAGGGCACCGTCCTGCTCGTCGACGCCGCCCAGGGCATCGAGGCGCAGACCCTCGCGAACCTCTACCTCGCGATGGAGAACGACCTCACCATCGTCCCGGTGCTCAACAAGATCGACCTGCCGGCCGCCCAGCCGGAGAAGTTCGCCGAGGAGCTGGCGAACCTGGTGGGCTGCGAGCCCGACGACGTCCTGCGGGTGTCCGCCAAGACCGGTCTCGGCGTCGAGGCGCTGCTCGACCGCGTGGTCAAGGATGTCCCGGCGCCGGTCGGCGTCGCCGACGCCCCCGCCCGCGCGATGATCTTCGACTCGGTCTACGACTCGTACCGTGGCGTCGTGACGTACGTCCGTGTCATCGACGGACAGCTCAACAAGCGCGAGCGCATCCGCATGATGTCGACCAACGCGACCCACGAGCTGCTGGAGATCGGCACGAACTCGCCCGAGATGCTCCCGGCGGACGGCCTCGGCGTCGGCGAGGTCGGCTACCTGATCACGGGTGTGAAGGACGTCCGGCAGTCCAAGGTCGGTGACACCATCACCACCCTGCACAAGGGCGCCACCGAGGCCCTCGGCGGTTACAAGGACCCGAAGCCGATGGTCTTCTCGGGCCTGTATCCGCTGGACGGCTCCGACTACCCCGAGCTGCGCGACGCCCTCGACAAGCTGCAGCTCAACGACGCCGCGCTCGTCTACGAGCCGGAGACGTCCGCCGCGCTCGGCTTCGGCTTCCGCGTCGGCTTCCTCGGCCTGCTCCACCTCGACGTGATCCGTGAGCGGCTGGAGCGCGAGTTCGGCCTCGACCTCATCGCCACCGCGCCCAACGTGGTGTACCGCGTCCTCATGGAGGACGGCACCGAGCACACGGTCACCAACCCGAGCGAGTTCCCCGAGGGCAAGATCAGCGAGGTGTACGAGCCGGTCGTACGCGCCACCATCCTCGCCCCCAGCGAGTTCATCGGCTCCATCATGGAGCTGTGCCAGACCCGCCGCGGCACCCTCCTCGGCATGGACTACCTTTCCGAGGACCGGGTCGAGATCCGCTACACCCTCCCCCTCGCCGAGATCGTCTTCGACTTCTTCGACCAGCTGAAGTCCAAGACGCGCGGGTACGCCTCCCTCGACTACGAGCCCACCGGCGAGCAGGCCTCCAGCCTCGTCAAGGTCGACATCCTGCTGCACGGCGACAAGGTCGACGCCTTCTCCGCCATCACGCACAAGGACGCGGCGTACGCGTACGGCGTGCGGCTCGTGGCCAAGCTGCGCGAGCTCATCCCGCGGCAGGCCTTCGAGGTGCCGATCCAGGCGGCCATCGGCTCCCGCGTCATCGCCCGCGAGACGATCCGCGCCATCCGCAAGGACGTCCTCGCCAAGTGCTACGGCGGTGACATCTCCCGTAAGCGGAAGCTGCTGGAGAAGCAGAAGGAAGGCAAGAAGCGGATGAAGATGGTCGGCTCCGTCGAGGTGCCGCAGGAGGCCTTCATCGCGGTGCTGTCGAGCGACGAGTCCGCCGGCGGCAAGAGCAAGAAGTAGCCGGGAGCAGCGAAGAAGCAGCCCCGCGCGGGTACGTGCGCCAAAGCGCCCGTTCGGTTCACGGACGGGCGCTTTTGCGTGCCCACGGACCGCACAGGTACTGCACAGTCGTTATGAACCGGGTATCAAGCGCCTGGCCGTAGCCCCTTACATGGCGGACGACAGCGCTCTAACCTGATCCCGCCCGAGGGTTACTCGCCAGTTAAACAACCACCCCGTCGTGCAGCCCTGCCGCAAGCCGCCGCCCGG
Organism: Streptomyces sp. NPDC030862; assembly: GCF_055571835.1. Classification (NCBI taxonomy): domain Bacteria; kingdom Bacillati; phylum Actinomycetota; class Actinomycetes; order Kitasatosporales; family Streptomycetaceae; genus Streptomyces; species Streptomyces sp. NPDC030862. Next base: position 470,821 of record NZ_JBVIEN010000006.1, read on the forward strand.
AGGACGCCGTGAGCGACACCAAGACCCTGATCGAGAACCGGCCGCCCTCCGTGGCGTCCCTCTTCCTTGAGCGCGTTGCGAAGACCCCGGACGCCGAGGCCTACCGCTACCCCGTCCCCGCGGCCTCCGGACAGGGCCCCGACGACTGGAAGTCCCTCAGCTGGCAGCAGGCCGCCGACCGCGTGTACGCCGTCGCCGCCGGCCTCGTCGACCTGGGTGTCCAGCCGGAGGAGCGCGTCGCGCTCGCCTCCGCCACCCGCGTCGAGTGGATCCTCGCCGACCTCGGCGTGATGTGCGCCGGCGCGGCCACGACCACCGTCTACCCGCAGACCAACGCCGACGAGTCCGCGTACATCCTCGCCGACTCCGACAGCCGCGTGCTGATCGCCGAGGACGCCGCCCAGCTCGCCAAGGCCCGCGCCAAGCGCGCCGACCTGCCCCACCTCGCCCACGTCGTCGTCATCGACGCCGGCGCGGTGGAGGTGGACGAGGCCGACCCCGAGGGCTGGGTCCTCTCCCTCGCCGATCTCGAAGAGCGCGGCAGGGCGTACCTCGCCAAGCACCCGGACGCCGTCAAGGAGCGGGTCGCCGCGATCAGCGCCGACCAGCTCGCCACCCTCATCTACACCTCCGGCACCACCGGCCGCCCCAAGGGCGTACGGCTGCCGCACGACAACTGGTCGTATATGGCCAAGGCCATCGCCGCGACCGGCCTCATCACGGCGGACGACGTGCAGTACCTGTGGCTGCCGCTCGCGCACGTCTTCGGCAAGGTGCTGACCTCCGGCCAGATCGAGGTCGGGCACGTCACCGCCGTCGACGGCCGCGTCGACAAGATCATCGAGAACCTGCCGGTCGTCCAGCCCACCTACATGGCCGCAGTCCCCCGCATCTTCGAGAAGGTCTACAACGGGGTCGCGGCCAAGGCGCGGGCGGGCGGCGGCGCCAAGTACAAGATCTTCACGTGGGCGGCCGGGGTCGCGCGCGAGTACGCCAAGGTCACCCAGGACAACTTCCGCCGCACCGGCACCGCGAGCGCCCCCTTCGGCCTCACCGCCAAGCACAAGGTCGCCGACGCGCTCGTCTACTCCAAGCTCCGCGACGCCTTCGGCGGCCGGCTGCGCGCCGCCATCTCCGGCTCGGCCGCCCTCGCGCCCGAGATCGGCTACTTCTTCTCCGGCGCCGGCGTCCACATCCTGGAGGGGTACGGACTGACGGAGTCCAGCGCCGCCAGCTTCGTCAACCCCGGCGAGGCGTACCGCACCGGTACGGTCGGCAAGCCGCTGCCCGGCACCGAGGTCCGCATCGCCGACGACGGCGAGATCCTGCTGCGCGGCCCCGGCATCATGGCGGGCTACCACGGGCTGCCGGAGAAGACCGCGGAGGTGCTGGAGCCGGACGGCTGGCTGCACACCGGGGACATCGGCGAGCTGTCGGTCGACGGCTACCTGCGCATCACCGACCGCAAGAAGGACCTCATCAAGACGTCCGGCGGCAAGTACATCGCGCCCGCCGAGGTGGAGGGCCAGTTCAAGGCGGTCTGCCCGTACGTCTCGAACATCCTCGTCCACGGCGCCGACCGCAACTACTGCACGGCGCTGATCGCCCTCGACGAGCCCGCCCTCCTCGGCTGGGCCGAGGAGCACGGCCTGAGCGGCACGTCGTACTCCGACCTCGTGGCCAGGCCCGAGGTGAACCAGCTCGTGCAGGGGTACGTGGACCGGCTCAACGAGGGGCTGCAGCGCTGGCAGACCATCAAGAAGTTCCGGCTGCTCCCTCGCGACCTGGATATCGAGCACGGCGAGCTCACCCCGAGCCTCAAGCTGAAGCGGCCGGTCGTGGAGCGCGAGTACAAGCACCTGATCGAGGAGATGTACGAGGGCGCCAGGGAGGTGTGAGCGGCTGCCGGGCCCACCGCCCGGCCCCGCCCCGCCGGCCCGGGCCTGCCCCGCTCGCCCGGGCCCGCCCGGGCCGCGCCCGCTGGGGCCCGCTCCGGCGGGCGCGGGCTACGGCCGAGGCGTGACCGGCGTGACCGGCGGGGCAGGCTTGGCACCGGTCACACCGGTCACCGGAGTGACCGGTGTGAACGTCCCCCGCCGCCGCTCGATGGCCGCCGCGGCCCGCAGGCACAGGTCCTCCCGGTACATCCCGCCGACGATCTGCACGCCCTGCGGCAGCCCGTCGGCGACGCCCACGGGCACCGTCACCGACGGCGTACCGACGAACGTGTTCGCCCTGCACAACCGGAGCGCCGCCATCGTGCGGGCGTTGTCCTCCACGGTGCCGTGCATGGTGTCGGGGAAGGGCGCCGGCTCGGTCGACACCGGCCCCAGCACGAGCGGGAACCGCTCGAAGAGCCGGGCCCAGTCGCGCTGGACGCCCAAGCGGACACCGGTGAGCCGGAGGTACTCCGCGAGGTCGACGGGCGGGTGCTCCTGGAGGGTGTACTCCACGTGCCGCCGGCTGTCCTCGGTGAGCAGGTCCCGCACCGCCGGCCACATCAGGGCGAACTCCGTGAAGATCAGCCCGTGGTAGGCCTCGACGGCCTCGTCCAGCCTCGGCACCTCGACCTCCTCCAGTGCGTACCCGGCGTCCTCCAGCGCCGCGGCCGCCGCCTCCACTCCGGCCCGCACGTGCGGGTGGACGCCGCCCCCGCCCGGGTCGGTGACGACGCCGACCCGGACCGGGCGACCGGGCGCGAGGGGCGGCCCGTCGAGCGGGACCGGCACCGCGCGGGGGTCCTGCGGATCGGCGCCGGCGAGGACCTCGTACACCAGCCGCAGGTCCGCGACCGAGCGCGCGAGCGGGGCGTCGACGGGAAACAGCTGGGAGGACAGCGTCGGGTCCTGCGGACCGATCCGGTGGTCGAGCGCGAACCTGCCGTAGGAGGGCTTCAGCGCGGCCACGCCGTTGAACGCCGCCGGAACGCAGATCGATCCGCCCGAGTCGTTGCCGAGTCCGAGCGGCGCCATGCCCGTGGCGACCGCGACCCCGTCGCCTCCGCTGGTTCCCCCGGGTGTCCGGGCCGGGTCCCAGGGGTTGCGGGTGGCGCCGTACAGCGTGCTGACGGTGTGCATGCCGGCGATGGTCATGTCGGGCAGGTTGGTCCGGCCGACGGGTATCGCCCCGGCCCGGCGCAGCCGGCGCACCGGCGGCGCGTCCTCGGCGGGTACGAGACCGCGGAACCGGGGCACGCCGAAGGTCGTGGCCGAACCGGCGACGTGGATGTTCTCCTTCACCGTGAACGGCACGCCGGCCAGCGGGCCGAGCGGCTCGCCCGCGGCCCGGCGGCGGTCGGTGTCCCGAGCCGCGGCGCGGGCGCTGTCGGCGAGGACCTGCGTGACCGCGTTCACCGCGGGGTTGGCCGCGGCGATGCGGGCGAGATGGGCCTCGGTGACGTCCACGGCGCTGACCTCGCCGCCCGCGACGGCACGCGCCACTGCGGAGGCGTCCTCGCGCCAGAGTTCCCGGTCCATGCGACGGCTCCTTGGGTTCGCGCTGCGGGCGCAGCTCTGCTCCGGATACAGTTCTGTATACGGATACAGGTCTGTATGCGAAGTGCGCCAGCGATTTCCATGGAGACGGAGGGCAGGGCACGCCATGGCACCACCGAAGCGTCGCCTCACGCGCGAGGAGACCAGGCAGCAGACGCGGGACCGCCTGGTGCAGGCCGCGGCCGAGCTGTTCACCGAACGCGGCGTCAACGGCACGTCCGTCGAGCAGATCGCCGAACGAGCCGGCTTCAGCCGCGGCGCCTTCTACGGCAACTTCGACGACAAGAACGAGCTCGTACGCGAACTGCTCCTGCGCCGCACCCAGGCCGAACTGCGCGAGGTGCGGGCCATGGCCGCCGACGCCGCCTCCTTCGCCGAGGTGCTGGACCGGCTCCGCGCCTGGAACAGGGCCCGAGCCGAGCACCTCACCTCCTGGCTGGCCCTCCGCCTGGAGCTCCTGCTCCACGCGGTGCGCAACCCCGACCTCCGCCGGCCCCTGGCCGAGCGCGAAGAGCTCGCCCGGGACGCCATCGGGGCGGGCATCCAGCAGGAACTGTCCCGGCGCGGCATCGCCACCCCGCCCGCCGACCCGGCCTCGCTCGCCCTGATCGCCCACGCCCTGGAGGACGGTCTGCTGATCCAGCGGCTCCTGACCCCCGATCGGATCAGCGCCGAGGTGGTCGTCGACGCGGTCGAGCTCCTCCTCGACTCCTGGGCCGCCCTGGGCGCCGCCGAGAGGTAGGTTCCGCGTCCGAGGGGGCTTGCTTCACGGGGGCGGGACCCGCTTTTCGTGTCCTTCCCGCGCCCACTTCGATGACTCGGCGCTTATGGACGAGCTCGATCTGTCACTCTGTCGGTGTCCGAACCGGGAGCCGACGAGGAGAGCACGTGGGGTCCTTTCCAGCACAGCGGGCACAGCGGCCGCAGGCGCTCCAGCCCATGGATCCAGTCGAGCCCATGACGCCCATGACGCCCATGGCCTCCATGGCCTCCATGGCGTGCGCGGAGTCGCAGGACCATCTGCCACCCCGGCAGCCGCCGCCCCACCACTCCGTGGCCCGCACCAGCCTGCCCGGCAACCCGCTCGCCCCCGGCGCCGCACGCCGCTTCGTACGGGCCGCGCTCGCCGACTGGACCGGCCTCGCGCTGCCCGCCACCGCCGCGATCACCGACCGCGTCGCGGACGACGCCGTACTCGTCGTCGCCGAACTCGTCACGAACGCCGTCGTCCACGCGGGCACCACCGTCGAGCTCCTCTTCCGGCTGGAGGAGCCCGACGCCGACCAGCCCGCCGCCCTGGTCCTCGAAGTCTCCGACCACCACCCCACCCGCACCGTCCGCAACGAACACCCCGCCCACGAGGAGGGCGGACCGGAGGAGTACGGCCGCGGGCTCCAGCTCGTCGCCGCCCTCGCCGAGTGCTGGGGCATCACCTACCGCCCCGGCCTCAAGACCGTCTGGGCCCGCCTCCCCCTCGACGGCTGGAACACCTGCCCCGTGCCCGGCCCCGAGCCGGCCATCCAGCGCGGCCTGCGCGCCGCCGAGATCCTCGCCCCCGCGCCCCGCCGCGCCGTCCGCGACGACCAGGAGTGGATCGGCAGCGGCGCGCTGACCTTCCTCGCCGAGGCGTCCGACCTCCTCGCGGGCCAGCTCGACGAGGACCTCGTCGCCGCGCTCGCCGGACAGCTGCTGGTACCGCGGCTCGCGGACTGGTGCGCCTTCTGGCTGGAGGGCGACGGCGGCGAGGGCGGCGCGGCCGCCGTGCCCCGCCTCGCGCGCGTCTGGCACGCCGACGAGTCCGCCATCGAGCCGCTGCGCGCGGTCCTCCAGCAGGAGCCGCCGAAGCTCCCCGGCCCCGCCCACACCGCCCCCGTGCCCGTCCCGTGGCCCGACCCGTCGGGCGACGGCCACGGCACCGCGCTCGCCCTGTGCCTCGTCGTGGGCGGCCGCGGGCTCGGCACCCTGATGATCGGGCGGCGCGGCACCAGCCGCATCCCGGACGCGGTCACCGCCCTCATCGAGGACTTCGCGCGCCGCGTGGCACTCGCCATCGGCGCCGCCCGCCGGTACACGCGCCAGGCCACCATCAGCCGCGTCCTCCAGCGCGGACTGCTGCCCAGCAAGGTCGCCCAGATCCCGGGCGTCGCCAGCCATGTCGTGTACGAGCCCAGCGACGACGGGCTCGCGGGCGGCGACTTCTACGACGTCTTCCAGGCGGCGGGCCGCTGGTGCTTCATGCTCGGCGACGTCCAGGGCAGCGGCCCCGAGGCCGCCGTCGTCACCGGCCTGGCCCGGCCCTGGCTGCGGCTCCTCGCCCGCGAGGGCCACCGCGTCGGCGAGGTCCTCGACCGGCTCAACCGGCTCCTCCTCGACGACGCCACCGAGGCCGCCGAGGCCGCCGCGCTGGTCGTCGCCGCCGCCGGGGGCCCCGACGCGCAGCCGATCAGCCCCACCCAGTCACGGTTCCTGTCCCTCCTGTACGGCGAGCTCGCGCCGCTCCCACCGGAGGAGGGCGGCGGCGCCCGCTGCACCCTCGCCTGCGCCGGGCACCCGCTTCCGCTGCTCCTGCGCCCCGACGGCACCGTGTCGCCCGTCGCCGTGCCGCAGGTGCTCCTCGGCGTCATCGACGACGTCGCGTACGAGACCCACACCTTCCACCTCGCGCCCGGCGACACCCTGCTGTGCGTCACCGACGGCGTCACCGAGCGGCGCTCCCGCGCCGGCCGGATGTTCGACGACGAGGACGGCCTCGCCCGGACGCTCGCCGGCTGCGCCGGGCTCACCGCCCAGGGCGTCGCCGACCGGATCCGGCAGGCCGTGCACACCTTCGGCGAGGGGCCGGTCTCCGACGACCTCGCCCTCCTCGTCCTCCAGGCCGGAGAACCACGCGAGTGACGGACAATGGGCGGTATGCCTTCCGTACTGCCCGATGGCGAGCCCATGCCCGAGGACGGCGCGCTGCCCGCGTCCGCCCTGCTCGGGGCCGGTGAGCGGCCGCTCGGGTTCTATCTGCACGTGCCCTACTGCGCGACCCGCTGCGGCTACTGCGACTTCAACACGTACACCGCCACCGAGCTGCGCGGCTCCGGCGGCGTGCTCGCCTCGCGCGACAACTACGCCGAAACCCTCGTCGACGAGGTGCGCCTCGCGCGGAAGGTGCTGGGCGACGACCCCCGCCCGGTGCGGACCGTCTTCGTCGGCGGCGGTACGCCGACCCTGCTCGCCGCAGCCGACCTCGTCCGCATGCTGGGTGCCGTCCGCGACGAGTTCGGGCTCGCGGACGACGCCGAGATCACGACCGAGGCCAACCCGGAGTCCGTCGGCCCCGCATACCTCGCGGAGCTGCGGGAGGGCGGCTTCAACCGGATCTCCTTCGGCATGCAGAGCGCCCGGCAGCACGTCCTGAAGGTGCTCGACCGCACGCACACCCCCGGGCGGCCCGAGGCGTGCGTCGCGGAGGCGCGGGCGGCGGGCTTCGACCACGTCAACCTCGACCTGATCTACGGCACGCCCGGCGAGAGCGACGACGACTGGCGCGCCTCCCTCGACGCGGCGATCGGCGCGGGCCCCGACCACGTCTCGGCGTACGCCCTGATCGTGGAGGAGGGCACGCAGCTGGCGCGGCGCATCCGGCGCGGCGAGGTGCCGATGACCGACGACGACGTCCACGCCGACCGGTACCTGATCGCCGAGGACGTCCTGTCCGGGGCCGGGTTCGCGTGGTACGAGGTGTCCAACTGGGCGACCTCCGAGGCCGGGCGGTGCCTGCACAACGAGCTGTACTGGCGCGGCGCCGACTGGTGGGGCGCGGGCCCCGGCGCGCACAGCCACGTCGGCGGCGTGCGCTGGTGGAACGTCAAGCACCCGGGCGCGTACGCCGCCGCCCTGGCCGCCGGCCGCTCGCCGGGCGCGGGCCGCGAGGTCCTCTCGGAGGAGGACCGTCGGGTCGAGCGGGTGCTGCTGGAACTGCGGCTGCGCGAGGGCTGCGGCCTGGAGCTGCTCAAGCCCGCGGGCCTGCTCGCCGCCGAGCGCGCGGTAAGGGACGGTCTCCTGGACCCCGGTCCTTACGCCGAGGGGCGCGCCGTACTGACGCTGCGCGGACGGCTGCTGGCGGACGCGGTGGTGCGGGACCTGGTGGACTGAGCCGCCCGGAACCGCCCTCGCGGCGGCCCTACGGCGCCGTCACGAAATCGATCAGCTCCTCCACCCGCCCCAGCAGCTCCGGCTCCAGGTCCTTCCAGTCCCGCACCCGGGACAGGATGTGCCGCCACGCCGCTCCCGTGTTCTCCGGCCACCCCAGGGCGCGGCACACGCCCGTCTTCCAGTCCTGGCCCCGGGGGACGGCGGGCCACGCCGGGATGCCCACCGCCGACGGCTTCACGGCCTCCCAGATGTCGATGTACGGGTGCCCCACGACCAGCGTGTGGGCGTCCGTGACCTGTGCCGCGATGCGGGACTCCTTGGAGCCCGGCACCAGGTGGTCCACCAGGACCCCGAGGCGGGCGTCCGGGCCGGGCGCGAAGCCGCGGACGATCGCGGGCAGGTCGTCGACGCCCTCCAGGTACTCGACGACCACGCCCTCGACGCGCAGGTCGTCGCCCCACACCCGCTCCACGAGCTCCGCGTCGTGGCGGCCCTCCACATAGATGCGCCCCGCGCGGGCCACCCGCGCGCGTGCGCCGGGGACGGCGATCGAACCCGAGGCGGTTCGCGCGGGCCGTACCGGAGCGGCGGAGGACGGGCGGACCAGGGTGACCGGGCGGCCCTCCAGCAGGAACCCGCGCGGGGCCAGCGGGAACACCCGGTGCTTGCCGAACCGGTCCTCCAGGGTCACCGTCCCCGCCTCACAGCGGATCACCGCCCCGCAGAAACCGGTCCCCACCTCCTCCACCACCAGATCCGGCTCGGCGGGCACCTCCGGCACCGGGGCCGGCGGCCGCTTCCACGAGGGCGTCAGATCAGGGTCGTAACTGCGCATTCGGCAGACGCTACGACACCCCGAACCGCCGGGCCAGCTCATCGCGTTGGGCGCGTACGAAGGCGGCGTCGACCACCGCGCCGTGCCCCGGCACGTACAGCGCGTCCTCCCCGCCCAGCTCCAGGAGCCGGTCCAGCGCGGCCGGCCAGCGCGACGGGATGGCGTCCCGGCCCGCCTGGGGGTCGCCCGACTCCTCCACCAGGTCCCCGCAGAAGACGACCTCCGGGGCGCCGGGCACCAGCAGCACCAGGTCGTGACCGGTGTGGCCCGGCCCCACGTTGGCCAGCAGCACCTGCCGCCCGCCCAGGTCGAGCGTCCACTCGCCGGTCACCAGGTGGTGCGGCCTGACCAGCACGTCCACCGCCTCGACGGCCTCCGCGGCGGCCACCCCGTGCCGGACCGCGTCCGCCCGCAGGTCGTCCCGCTCCCGGTCCAGCAGCGTGTCGACGCCGACCGCGCCGAACACCTCCGCCCCCGCGAACGCCGCCGTACCCAGCACATGATCGAAATGGGGGTGGCTCAGTGCGATATGCGTCACCCTCCGCCCCCCGCCGAGCAGCTTCTGCGCCTGCCCCCGGATCTCCGCCCCCTCGCGGAGCGTGGCCCCCGTGTCGAAGAGCAGAGCCGCGTCCTCACCGGCCACCAGGGCGGTGGTGGCGTCCCAGACGGGCAGCCGCCGACGGCCCACACCGTCGGCGAGCCGCTCCCATCCGAAGTCCTCCCAGCTGACGTCCATACCGTGACGCTAGCGCGGTAGCGTGGCCGCCGCCCTTGCTAGGGGCGTACCCCGGCGCCGTACACTGGCCGGGTGATACCTGGCACTCGGACCCGTCGAGTGCCAATGGACACCGAGTAACCGAAGCCAGCTGGAGGTGCGCGCGATGCTCAGCGAACGCAGACTCGAGGTGCTGCGCGCCATCGTCCAGGACTACGTCGGCACCGAGGAGCCCGTCGGCTCCAAGGCGCTCACGGAGCGCCACAACCTCGGCGTCTCGCCGGCCACCGTGCGCAACGACATGGCGGTGCTGGAGGACGAGGGCTTCATCGCCCAGCCCCACACCAGCGCGGGCCGCATCCCCACGGACAAGGGCTACCGGCTCTTCGTCGACAAGCTCGCCGGCGTCAAGCCGCTGTCGACGCCGGAGCGCCGCGCGATCCAGAACTTCCTGGACGGCGCGGTGGACCTGGACGACGTCGTCGGCCGTACGGTGCGGCTGCTCGCGCAGCTGACCCGGCAGGTCGCGGTCGTGCAGTACCCGTCCCTCACGCGCTCCACCGTGCGGCACGTGGAGCTGCTGTCGCTGGCCCCGGCCCGGCTGATGCTGGTGCTGATCACCGACACGGGCCGGGTGGAGCAGCGCATGGTGGACTGCCCCGCGCCGTTCGGCGAGCAGTCCGTGGCCGACCTGCGGGCGCGGCTGAACAGCCGTGTCGTGGGGCGGCGCTTCACCGATGTGCCGCAGCTGGTGCAGGACCTCCCCGAGTCGTTCGAGACGGAGGACCGCGGGACGGTCTCCACGGTGCTGGCCACGCTGCTGGAGACGCTGGTGGAGGAGACCGAGGAGCGGCTGATGATCGGCGGGACCGCCAATCTGACGCGCTTCGGGCACGACTTCCCGCTGACGATCCGGCCGGTGCTGGAGGCGCTGGAGGAGCAGGTGGTGCTCCTGAAGCTGCTCGGCGAGGCCAAGGACTCGGCGATGACCGTACGCATCGGGCACGAGAACGCCCATGAGGGGCTGAACTCCACGTCCGTCGTCGCGGTCGGCTACGGTTCGGGCGACGAGGCAGTCGCCAAACTCGGCGTGGTCGGACCGACCCGCATGGACTACCCCGGAACGATGGGAGCGGTACGCGCAGTGGCACGTTACGTCGGACAGATCCTGGCGGAGTCGTAGTGGCCACGGACTATTACGCCGTACTCGGCGTACGCCGCGACGCGTCCCAGGACGAGATCAAGAAGGCGTTCCGGCGGCTCGCGCGCGAGCTGCACCCGGACGTCAATCCCGATCCGAAGACGCAGGAGCGGTTCAAGGAGATCAACGCCGCCTACGAGGTGCTGTCGGACCCGCAGAAGAAGCAGGTCTACGACCTCGGCGGCGACCCCCTGTCCGCCTCCGGCGGCGCGGGAGCGGGCGCCGGCTTCGGCGCGGGCGGCTTCGGCAACTTCTCCGACATCATGGACGCCTTCTTCGGGACGGCGTCCCAGCGCGGCCCGCGTTCGCGGACCCGGCGCGGCCAGGACGCGATGATCCGGCTGGAGATCGACCTCAACGAGGCCGCCTTCGGTACGACGAAGGACATCCAGGTCGACACCGCCGTCGTCTGTACGACGTGTTCCGGTGAGGGCGCCGCGCCCGGTACGTCGGCGCAGACCTGTGACATGTGCCGCGGCCGCGGCGAGGTCTCCCAGGTGACCCGGTCCTTCCTGGGCCAGGTCATGACGTCCCGTCCCTGCCCCCAGTGCCAGGGCTTCGGCACCGTGGTGCCGACGCCGTGCCCGGAGTGCGCCGGCGACGGGCGCGTACGGTCCCGCCGTACGCTCACGGTCAAGATCCCGGCCGGTGTCGACAACGGCACCCGCATCCAGCTCGCGGGCGAGGGCGAGGTCGGCCCGGGCGGCGGCCCCGCCGGCGACCTGTACGTCGAGATCCACGAGCTGCCGCACGCGGTCTTCCAGCGGCGCGGGGACGACCTGCACTGCACGGTGACCATCCCGATGACGGCGGGCGCGCTCGGCACGAAGGTGCCGCTGGAGACGCTGGACGGGATGGAGGAGGTCGACATCCGGCCCGGTACGCAGTCGGGTCAGTCGATCCCGCTGCACGGGCGGGGCGTCACCCACCTGCGGGGCGGCGGACGCGGCGACCTCATCGTGCACGTCGAGGTCCAGACGCCGTCGAAGCTCGACGCCGAGCAGGAGCGGCTGCTGCGGGAGCTGGCGAAGCTGCGGGGCGAGGAGCGGCCGACGGGTCAGTTCCAGCCGGGGCAGCAGGGGCTGTTCTCGCGCCTGAAGGACGCGTTCAACGGACGCTAGCCGTCGGTGATCCGTCGGTGATCCGCCGGTAGATCCAGCGGTGATCGGTGCTGACCGGGGGCCCGTGCCCCCGGTCAGCGGCGTTCCGGGCCTTGGCGGTTCGGGGGCGTTCCGGGGGTGTTCCGGGGCGTTCCGGAGGGGGCGAGCCCCCGGGAGACACCCCAGCGGACCAGGGGGCGGAACCGGGGGCGGGCGGGATTCGGAGGCGGACCCGTGGCGTGACACCATGCGTGCATGTCCTCCGCACTGACCGATCTCTGCCGGTACCCGATCGTGCAGGCACCCATGGCGGGTGGTGCCTCCTGCCCGCAGCTCGTCGCCGCCGTGTCCGAGGCGGGCGCGCTCGGTTTCCTCGCCGCCGGCTACAAAACGGCCGACGGCATGTACCAGGAGGTCACACAGGTCCGGGGGCTGACCTCGCGGGCCTTCGGGGTGAACCTCTTCATGCCGCAGCCCGGGCACGCCGACGCCGCCGCCGTCGACGTGTACCGGCACCAGCTGGCCGGGGAGGCCAACTGGTACGACACACCGCTCGGCGACCCGGACGCCGGACGCGACGACGGCTACGAGGCCAAGCTGGCGATCCTGCTCGACGACCCGGTGCCGGTGGTGTCGTTCACCTTCGGCTGCCCGACCCGCGAGACCCTCGACGCGTTCGCGCGCGTCGGGACGTACACGGTCGTGACCGTGACCTCGCCCGAGGAGGCGCAGGCCGCGCAGTACGCGGGCGCCGACGCCGTCTGCGTCCAGGGCGTCGAGGCCGGTGGGCACCAGGGGACGCACCGCGACGATCCGGAGACGGACGCGTGCGGCACCGGGCTGCTCGCGCTCATCGCGCAGGTCCGGGAGGCCGTCCAGATACCGATGATCGCCGCCGGCGGGCTGATGCGCGGCAGCCAGATCGCGGCCGTCCTCGCGGCGGGCGCGCAGGCCGCGCAGCTCGGCACGGCGTTCCTCGTCTGCCCCGAGTCGGGCGCGCACACCCTGCACAAGCAGGCCATGACCAACCCGCTGTTCACGCGCACCGAGCTGACCCGGGCCTTCTCGGGGCGGCCCGCGCGCGGTCTGGTGAACCGGTTCATGCGGGAACACGGGCCGTACGCACCGGCCGCGTACCCCGAGGTGCACCACCTCACCAGCGGCCTGCGGAAGGCCGCGGCGGCCGCGGGCGACCCGCAGGGCATGGCGCTGTGGGCGGGCCAGGGGCACCGGCTCGCCCGCGCGCTGCCCGCCGCCCAGCTCGTCGAGGTGCTCACCACCGAACTGCGGGCCGCGGCGGCCACGCTCGCGCTGCGGGGGGCCGCATGACCGCGCCCGTCTTCGTCGTCGAGCACCTGGATCGGATCACCGGCGGGAGCACCGTGACCCTCGACGGACCCGAGGGGCGGCACGCCGTCTCCGTACGCCGCCTCCGCGTCGGGGAGGAGATCATCCTGACGGACGGCGCCGGCACCGGCGCGTACGGCACCGTAGCCGCCGTCGAGGGCAAGGACCGCCTCGACGTGGCCGTGAGCGAGGTGCGGGCCGAGCCCGGGCCGAGCCCCCGGATCACCGTCGTGCAGGCCCTGCCCAAGGGCGACCGCGGCGAGCTCGCGGTCGAGACCATGACCGAGACGGGCGTCGACGCGATCGTGCCGTGGGCCGCGTCCCGCTGCATCACCCAGTGGAAGGGCGACCGGGGCGCCAAGTCCCTCGCCAAGTGGCGTGCCACCGCCCGCGAGGCCGGCAAGCAGTCCCGCCGCCTGCGCTTCCCGGACGTCGCCGAAGCCGCCTCCACCAAGCAGGTCGCGCAGCTGCTCGCCGCCGCCGACTTCGCCGCCGTCCTGCACGAGGAGGGCGCCGAGCCGCTGGCCACCGCCGACCTGCCCGCGACCGGCGAGATCGTTCTCGTGGTCGGGCCCGAGGGCGGTGTGTCGCCCGAGGAGCTGACCGCCTTCGCGGAGGCGGGCGCACGGCCCTACCGGCTGGGGCGCAGCGTGCTGCGCACCTCCACCGCGGGGACGGCCGCCACGGCCCTGCTGCTGGGGAGGACCGGGCGCTGGTCGTGATCGTCACGGATAAGCTGCGTCCGTAGTGATGATCCGATTCGAGATGATCCGATTCGAGAAGGGGCCGGAGCATGGCCGGAGAGCCGCAGGGCGACTGTCTGTTCTGCAAGATCGTGTCGGGGGAGGTCCCGGCCACGATCGTCCGTGAGACCGAGACCACCGTCGCCTTCCGCGACATCAACCCACAGGCGCCCACCCACGTCCTGGTGATCCCCAAGGCGCACCACCGCGACGCCGCCGCGCTCGCGGCCGCCGCGCCCGAGATCGCCGCCGACGTGCTGCGCGAGGCCGGTGAGGTCGCCGCGGCGGAGAAGGTCGACTCCACCGGCTACCGCATCGTCTTCAACACCGGCACCGGCGCCGGGCAGACCGTCTGGCACGCCCACGCGCACGTCCTCGGCGGCCGCGGCCTCAACTGGCCCCCCGGGTAGTCGACGCCGATGTCGGTCCGTGAACTCGTGGTGCTGGGCACCGCCAGCCAGGTGCCCACCCGCCACCGCAACCACAACGGCTACTTCCTGCGCTGGGACGGCGAGGGTCTGCTCTTCGACCCCGGCGAGGGCACGCAGCGCCAGATGCTGCGCGCCGGGGTCGCCGCGCACGACATCAACCGGATCTGCGTCACCCACTTCCACGGCGACCACTCCCTCGGACTCGCCGGCGTCATCCAGCGCATCAACCTCGACAAGGTCCCGCACCCGGTCACCGCGCACTACCCGGCGAGCGGGCAGCGCTTCTTCGACCGCCTGCGGTACGCCACCGCCTACCGGGAGACCGTGCGGCTGACGGAGGCACCGGTCGCCGACGACGGCGTGCTCGCCGAGACCCGGGGCTTCACCCTTGAGGCGCGCCGCCTCTCGCACCCCGTCGAGTCCTTCGGCTACCGGCTGACCGAGCCCGACGGCCGCCGCATGCTGCCCGCCAAGCTCGCCGAGCACGGCATCAAGGGCCCCGACGTGGGCCGCCTCCAGCGCGACGGCCGGCTCGGCGGCGTACGCCTGGAGGACGTCAGCGAGGTGCGGCGCGGGCAGAAGTTCGCGTTCGTCATGGACACCCGGCTGTGCGACGGCGTGTACGCGCTCGCCGAGGGCTGCGACCTGCTCGTCATCGAGTCGACGTTCCTCGACGAGGACGAGTCCCTCGCCCTCGAACACGGCCACCTCACCGTCGGCCAGGCGGCCTCGGTGGCGCGCGAGGCGGGTGTACGCCACCTCGTCCTCACGCACTTCTCGCAGCGCTACGGCGACCCGGCCGTCTTCGCCCCCCAGGCCCGCGCGGCCGGCTTCGACGGCGAGCTGACCGTCGCCCACGACCTCGTCCGGGTGCCGCTGCCCAAGCGCTAGGTCGTGTCCGCGAACGCCGGTCCGCCTGACGGCCCGCCCTGCGGGTGGGCCCGTCTGGCCGGTCGCCCACCCGCCCATGGAGTACGCCGACGAGCACGATGCGTGACCGGGCGCGTTACGCTGCGCAGACTCCCGGAAAGTGATCGAGGCAGGCAGGCACCATGGCACCCCTCCCCAAAGCGGAACTCCACCTCCACATCGAAGGCACCCTCGAACCCGAGCTCGCTTTCGCCCTCGCCGCCCGCAACGGCGTCACCCTGCCCTACGCCGACACCGAGGAGCTGCGTAAGGCGTACCTCTTCAGCGACCTGCAGTCCTTCCTGGACCTGTACTACGGGCTGATGGCCGTGCTCCGCACCGCCGACGACTTCGCCGAGCTCGCCGACGCCTACCTGGCGCGCGCCGCCGCGCAGGGCGTGCGCCACGCCGAGATCTTCTTCGACCCGCAGGCGCACACCAACCGCGGCATCCCCCTCGGCACGGTGGTGGAGGGGCTGGCCAGGGCCCTGGACCACAGCGAGGAGCGGCACGGCGTCTCCACGCAGCTCATCATGTGCTTCCTGCGCGACCTGCCGGCCGAGTCCGCGATGGAGACGCTCCAGGCGGCGAAGCCGTACCTGAGCCGCATCGCGGGCATCGGGCTGGACTCGGCGGAGGTGGGCCACCCGCCGTCGAAGTTCGCCGAGGTGTACGAGGCGGCCGCCGCGCTCGGGCTGCGGAAGGTCGCGCACGCGGGCGAGGAGGGCCCGCCGGCATACATCAGTGAGGCCCTGGACGTGCTCGGTGTCGAGCGGATCGACCACGGGCTGCGCGCGGTGGAGGACCCGGAGCTGATGGAGCGGCTGGCGCGGGAGCGGGTGCCGCTGACGCTGTGCCCCCTGTCGAACGTACGGCTGCGCGCCATCGACATCCTGGAGCAGCACCCGCTGAAGCGGATGCTGGAGGCCGGGCTCCTGGTCACCGTCAACTCCGACGACCCCGCCTACTTCGGCGGCTACGTCGGCGACACCTTCCACGCGGTCCACGAGGCCCTCGGCCTGGACCAGGAGCAGCTGCGCGAGCTGGCCCGCAACTCCTTCACGGCGTCCTTCCTCGACCACGACGAGGAGCGCAGGGCGCGTTACCTCGCCGAGGTCGAGGCGTACGACTTCGGCTCGCCCGAATCGGCCGACGCGGTCGACTCCGCGAGGCCGTAGGCCCGCTGCGTCGCGGCGGCCGGCCCTCGCAGGTCGGCCAGGTCGGCGACCGGGATCTCCGCGACCGGCTGCTCCGGGGCGCCGACCTGGGGCGCCAGCGCCGTGGGCGCCGCGGTGGCCGCGACCACGGCCGCGGGCGCGCCGCCCCGGCGCCGGATCGCGCCCGGCACCAGCGGGCGGCCCGAGGTGTGCAGGGCCACGGCGGTCATCGGCACGGCGAGCAGCAGCAGGAGCCCGCCGAGGACCAGGCCCATGACCGGGTAGCCCGCCCCCTCCGACAGGAGGCTCCCGGTGACCGGGCCGCATGCCGTGCCCAGCGAGGACGCCGAGCCGACGAGCACCGCCCAGCGGCCGCGCGGGTCCAGCGAGGCGGCCAGGCCGATCACGTACGACAGGACGACCGGGTAGCAGGCGTTCCACAGGATCTCGCCGGTCGCGAAGGACGCCAGCCCCTCGGCGGAGGAGCTCAGCGCGATGCAGCCCGCGATGGCGACCGTGCCCAGGCCGATCGGCACCGCCCGGCCGAGCCGGGAGCCGAGCGCCCCGGCCGTCGTGACGCCCAGCAGCCCGGCGCCGAGGGCGGCCGCGAAGACCGCGCCCACCGTGACCTCGCTCAGGCCCGCCTGGGTGAGGCCGATGCGGCCGCTGACACCCCACAGGGCGTTCTGCGCCATCGACCAGCACACCATCGCGGCCGCCAGCACCACCCCGGCCCGCAGGCGCGGCAGCGGCGCCCTCTCCTCGCGCACCTCACCGGTGTCGTGGCCGGTCTCCAGCCGGGACGTCGCGGGCCACACCGCCGCCGCGGCGAGCGCGAGCGACGCGAACGGCAGCACGTGCCCACCGCCCAGGTGCGGCAGCGTCAGATACAGCGCGCCCGCCGTCGCCGAGACCGACAGCAGGCCCAGCGTGGAGGTGCGGTGCGGGTCGAGTCGGCCCGCGATCCCGGCCGCGGCGACCGCCAGGGCCGTACCGGAGCCGAAGCCGCCGACCGCGGCGCCCGCCACGACGAGCGGGACGTACGAGGTGAGGGCCGCGCCGCCGTAGCCGGCCACCGCCAGCGCCAGGCCGGCCCGGGCGAGGCGCCGGGGCCCGTAGCGCTCCACGCGGGCCGCGAGCGTGAACCCGGCGGTGGCGGAGCACAGCAGCAGCGTCGAGCCGACGAGCCCGGCTTCGGCGGGGGAGAGGCCGAGTCCGGCGGAGAGGCGGCCGACGACGGTCGGCAGGAGGTACGAGGCGAGGTAGCCGGCGGTGAAGAGCGCGACGAGGGGCCACGGGGCGCGCGGGCGCGAGGGCATGGGCGTTCCAGCGGACAGAAAGGCGGGAGGGGGAGGGGAGCGAAGCGAGAGGAGAGCGCTCGTGTCTGTCCACGGGTTCACGGAAGCGGACGTCGCACGGAAACGTCGCAGGGGAACGCCGCACGAAACGTCGCGGGGAAGCGGAACGCGCACGGGAACGCGCGCCAATTTGTATCAAGCGGGCGACGCGGGCGAGAAGCCGTGTATATGTGATCTGTATCACAAGTCGTTTGTTTGCCGGGAGGCCGGGTAAAGAGGGTGGTTCTCGGCGCGTCCTTCACCCCCGCCGACCGCCCGGGTTCAGGCACACTGGCCACGTCCGTACCGCGACCGGGGAGCCCGCAGTGACCACACCCAGAGGAGAGCAGCAGCAGCTACAACACACTGCCGGCGTCGACCCCTTGGCCCCCCTGCGCGCCCCCGGCGATCCCACGTGCGACGTCTTCCTCACCGGCACGGTCTTCCTCGACATCATCTTCACCGGCCTCGACTCCGCCCCCGTGCGCGGCACCGAGACCTGGGCCCGCGGCATGGGCTCCAGCCCCGGCGGCGTCGCCAACATGGCGACCGCCCTCGCCCGCCTCGGCCTGCGCACCTCCCTCGCCGCCGCCTTCGGCGACGACCACTACGGCGACTACTGCTGGGACGCCCTGGAGCAGGGCGAGGGCATCGACCTCTCCCGGTCGCGCACCGTCCCCGGCTGGCACTCCCCGGTCACCGTCTCCATGGCGTACGAGGGTGAGCGGACCATGGTCTCCCACGGTCACGAGGCTCCGCCCCCGGAGGCCACCCTGGGACACCTGCCGGAGTACCCGCCCCGCGCGCGTGCCGCCGTCGCCTCGCTCGTACCCGGCCGCCCGGAGCCGTGGGTCGCCGAAGCGGCCCGCCACGCCACCCGGATCTTCGCCGACGTCGGCTGGGACGAGACCGGCCGCTGGGACCTCGCGGCCCTGCCCGGCCTGGAGCACTGCGAGGCGTTCCTGCCCAACGCCGAGGAGGCGATGCGCTACACCCGCACCTCCTGCCCCCGCGCCGCCGCCCGCGCGCTCGCCGACAAGGTGCCGCTCGCGGTCGTCACCCTCGGCGCGGAGGGCGCGTACGCCGTGGACTCCGGCACCGGGGAGACCGCCGAGGTGCCGGCCATCGAGGTGGAGGCGCTCGACCCGACCGGGGCCGGAGACGTCTTCGTGGCCGGGTTCGTGACCGGCACGCTCGCCGGCTGGCCGCTCGCCGACCGGCTGGCCTTCGCCGG
This sequence comes from Streptomyces sp. NPDC030862, assembly GCF_055571835.1. NCBI lineage: Bacteria > Bacillati > Actinomycetota > Actinomycetes > Kitasatosporales > Streptomycetaceae > Streptomyces > Streptomyces sp. NPDC030862. Next base: position 489,467 of record NZ_JBVIEN010000006.1, read on the forward strand.
GCTGACCGCCGCCCTGTCGGTGCAGGAGTTCGGCGGGTCGCTCTCCGCGCCGGGCTGGGTGGAGGTGGCGGCCTGGTGGGAGTACGTACAGGAGTGCGGCGACCAGGACCCCGAGGCGCTGCGCCGGTACGCGTTCCTGGAGTCCCTGCTCCCCGCCCCGATCCGGCCCTGGCCGCTGCGGCGGGCCGTGCCGACGATCGGCTTCCGCCGCTCGGTGTGAGCGCGCCCTCCTTGGGAAAAGCCTTCGGACCTGTCAGTCGCACGACGTACGCTGGACAGTCCAGAGGGTCTCGATCGGCGAGAACCCTGCAGCAGGAGGTATGTGCAGGCCAGAGAGCCGGCCCATGACTCACACACCCACAGACCAGGACCAGGTCCGAGCCCACTTCACCGTGCCTGCCAAGCACCCCATGGTGACGGTGCTCGGCTCCGGTGACGCGCTGCTGCGCGTCATCGAGAAGGCGTTCCCGGCGGCCGACATCCACGTCCGGGGCAACCAGATCAGCGCGGTCGGCGACGCGACGGAAGTCGCCCTGATCCAGCGCCTGTTCGACGAGATGATGCTGGTGCTCCGCACCGGGCAGCCGATGACGGAGGACGCAGTGGAACGCTCCATCGCCATGCTCAAGGAGGAGACGGGGGGACGGGGCGTCGAGACGCCGTCGGAGGTCCTCACCCAGAACATCCTCTCCAGCCGCGGCCGTACCATCCGCCCCAAGACGCTCAACCAGAAGCGGTACGTCGACGCCATCGACAAGCACACCGTGGTCTTCGGCATCGGTCCGGCGGGCACCGGCAAGACGTACCTGGCCATGGCGAAGGCCGTCCAGGCCCTGCAGTCCAAGCAGGTCACCCGGATCATCCTGACCCGGCCGGCCGTCGAGGCGGGCGAGCGCCTCGGCTTCCTGCCCGGCACGCTCTACGAGAAGATCGACCCGTACCTGCGGCCGCTGTACGACGCGCTGCACGACATGCTCGACCCCGACTCGATCCCCCGCCTGATGGCGGCGGGCACGATCGAGGTCGCGCCGCTGGCGTACATGCGCGGCCGGACGCTCAACGACGCGTTCATCATCCTCGACGAGGCACAGAACACGAACCCCGAGCAGATGAAGATGTTCCTCACCCGGCTCGGCTTCGACTCCAAGATCGTCATCACCGGTGACATCACCCAGATCGACCTTCCGGGCGGCACCAAGAGCGGTCTGCGCCAGGTCCGGGAGATCCTGGACGGGGTCGACGACGTCCACTTCTCGATGCTCACGTCGAACGACGTCGTCCGGCACAAGCTCGTCGGCCGTATCGTCGACGCGTACGAGAAGTACGACAACCAAAACGGGAAGTAGCACACCAGCACCATGTCGATCGACGTCAACAACGAGTCCGGCACCGAGGTCGACGAGCAGGCGATCCTCGATGTCGCCCGCTACGCCCTGGGCCGCATGCGCATCCACCCGCTCTCCGAGCTCTCGGTGATCCTGGTGGACGCCGAGGCGATGGAGCAGCTCCACATCCAGTGGATGGACCTGCCGGGCCCGACCGACGTGATGTCCTTCCCTATGGACGAGCTGCGCCCGCCGTCCAAGGACGACGAGGAGCCCCCGCAGGGGCTCCTCGGCGACATCGTGCTCTGCCCCGAGGTCGCCACCAAGCAGGGCCAGGACGCCCCCACGCAGCACTCCATGGACGAGGAGCTCCAGCTGCTCACCGTCCACGGCGTGCTGCACCTGCTCGGTTACGACCACGAGGAGCCGGACGAGAAGGTGGAGATGTTCGGCCTCCAGGCGGCGATCATCGACGGCTGGCGGGCGGAGAAGGGCCTGACCGGCCCCTCCCCGGCGCCGACCGTCTCATGACCGCCCAACTGCTCCTCGGCGCGGTCGCGCTGGTCGTGGTCGCGTGGCTCGCCGCCTGCGCGGAAGCCGGCATCGCGCGCGTGTCCAGCTTCCGCGCCGCCGAGGCGGTACGGGCCGGGCGGCGCGGCGCGGCCAAGCTGGCCCAGGTCGCCTCCGACCCGGTCCGGTACCTGAACGTGGCGCTGCTGGTACGCGTCGCCTGCGAGATGGCGGCCGGCGTCCTCGTCACGTACGTCTGCCTGAACGAGTTCGCCGAGACCTGGTCCGCGCTGCTGGTCGCGATAGGCGTGATGGTGCTCGTGTCGTACGTCGCCGTCGGCGTGTCGCCCCGCACCATCGGCCGCCAGCACCCGCTGAACACCGCCACCGCCGCCGCGTACGTCCTGCTGCCGCTGGCCCGCGTCATGGGCCCGGTCCCGCAGCTGCTGATCCTCATCGGCAACGCCCTCACCCCCGGGAAGGGCTTCCGCAAGGGCCCCTTCGCCTCCGAGGCCGAGCTGCGTGCCATGGTCGACCTCGCCGAGCAGGAGTCCCTCATCGAGGACGACGAGCGGCGGATGGTCCACTCCGTCTTCGAGCTCGGCGACACCCTCGTCCGCGAGGTGATGGTCCCGCGCACCGACCTCGTCTCCATCGAGCGCTTCAAGACCATCCGCCAGGCCCTGACGCTGGCGCTGCGCTCCGGCTTCTCCCGCATCCCCGTGACCGGCGAGAACGAGGACGACATCGTCGGCATCGTCTACCTCAAGGACCTGGTCCGCCGCACCCACATCAACCGCGACGCCGAGAGCGACCTCGTCTCCACCGCCATGCGGCCCGCCGCCTTCGTCCCCGACACCAAGAACGCCGGTGACCTGCTGCGCGAGATGCAGAAGGAGCGCAACCACTGCGCGGTGGTGATCGACGAGTACGGCGGCACCGCCGGCATCGTCACCATCGAGGACATCCTGGAGGAGATCGTCGGCGAGATCACCGACGAGTACGACCGCGAACTGCCGCCCGTCGAACCGCTCGGCGACGGCCGCTACCGCGTCACCGCCCGCCTTGACATCGGCGACCTCGGCGAGCTCTTCGGTCTCGACGCGTACGACGACGAGGACGTCGAGACGGTCGGCGGGCTGCTCGCCAAGGCCCTCGGCCGCGTCCCCATCGCCGGGGCGAGCGCCGTGGTGGACCTGCCGGACGGCCGCGCCCTGAGGCTGACGGCCGAGTCCCCGGCGGGCCGCCGCAACAAGATCGTCACGGTCCTCGCCGAGCCGGCCCCGGAGCCGGAACCGGAACCGGATCGGGAGGCGGCATGACTCCGGAACGGCTGCGGGCCTTCTGCCTCTCCTTCAACGCCGCGGTGGAGGACTTCCCCTTCGGGCCGGACACCTCGGTCTTCAAGGTCGAGGGCAAGATGTTCGCCCTCGCGGCCCTGGACGCCCGCCCGTTGACCGTGAACCTCAAGTGCGACCCGGAGATCGCGGTACGGCTGCGCGCGGAGCACCCCGCGATCGTTCCGGGCTGGCACATGAACAAGCGCCACTGGAACACCGTCACGGTCTCCGGCCTGCCCGACCGCCTCCTCCGCGAGCTCATCGAGGACTCGTACGACCTCGTCGTCGCGGGCCTGCCCCGTGCCACCCGGCTGCGCCTCGACCACCCGTGAAGCGGGTTCTCTCGAAAGTCAGTTCGTAAATAGGCGGAGCCTTTGCCTCCGATGTGTGTATCCTCAGCCCGGCCGATCACCGGCGGGGAGGGGGGAACCGTGCTCCCCGGAAACATCCACATCCCAAGGGGAGAACACATCTTCATGCGTACCCGCATTCGTCGCGGCGCTGCCGTCGCGCTCACCGTTTCCGCGCTCACCTTCACCGCCGCGTGCGGTGGCTCCGCCGACAAGGGCGGCTCCGACAAGGCCAAGTCCTCCGAGGCGCCCGGCAAGTCCGCGGAGAAGCCGGCGGAGGCCGCGGCGAAGCCGCTGACCGAGGCGCAGATGAAGGCGGGCGTGCTCGCCGTCGCCGACCTGCCCAAGGGCTGGGCCGACGCCCCGACCGAGTCCGGCAGCTCCCCGTACAAGGTCGACAAGTCCGAGTGCCAGCCTCTCACCGACATGCTGCAGAAGAAGGTCGCCGGTGCGACCGTCGGCGCCGAAGAGGACTTCCGCGGTGACAACGGCGCGAGCCAGCTCAACCACCAGGTCATGACCTTCTCCGGCACCGGCGCCGCGGACTTTATGAAGTCCGTCGGCACCGCCGCGGACAAGTGCACCTCCTTCAGCTCGGACTTGGAGGGCACGCCCATGGCGATCAAGGTCGCGAAGCTGGACGCGCCGAAGAGCGGCGAGGAGACCCACGGCGTCGCCCTGAGCATGGACCTCGGCGGCGAGATGGCGCTCACGATCAACGTGGTCGTCGCCCGTCAGGGCGCGGGCGTGAGCCGGGTCATGTACCTGCCCGGCGTCGCGAACGCCGGCAAGAGCGTCAACGACCTCGCCAAGCTCGCCGGCGACAAGTTCGCCAAGGCCGCCCAGGGCTGACGCTGATCGCGGACTTATCCTCGGGGCATGACGCAGACGACATCCGACCTTGGCCCCGAGGACCGCAAGATCATCACGCTGGCGCGCAGCGCCCGTGCCCGCAACGGTGTGCCCGAGGGCGCGGCGGTGCGGGACGAGACGGGGCGTACGTACGTCGCCGGGACCGTCGCGCTGGAGTCGCTGAACCTCAGCGCGCTCCAGACGGCGGTCGCGATGGCCGTGGCCAGCGGCGCGAAGTCGCTGGAGGCCGCGGCCGTCGTCACCGAGGCCGACGCCGCCTCGGACGCGGACCGCGCCGCCGTCCGCGACCTCGGCGGCCCGGCCACGCCCGTGCTGGTGGCCGGCCCCGACGGCGAGTTGCGTGCCACGGTGAGCGCCGGCTGATGGCGGGCACGGGGGAGAACGCCGACGAGACCGTCGGCGGCAACACCGGCGAGACGACCGGTGGGAAGACCGGGCGGAAGCCCGGAAAGAAGACCGGGGGCCTGACCTACCCCTGGGTCGTGCTGGGGGTCGGCGCCATCGGCGTCGCCATCAACGTCGCCGACTGGTTCGTCGGGGACGGTCGGCCGCAGCCCTACGACGTGTTCCCGCTGCTGCTCGTGCTGTGGGCGGCCGGCGACCTGCTGAAGGAGCGCCGGCCGACCGCCGCCCGGGCGATGCGGGGAACCGCCGGGGTGGTGCTGTTCGCGGCCGGCCTCACCGTCGGCGTCCGGGCCGCCGCCGCGGCCGCACGCGGTGAAACGTTCGACTGGCTGGACCTGATCGTGGGCGTGCTGGTGATCCTCTACGCGGTCGCGATGGCCTCCGCGCTGGCCATGCGGAAGGGCAGCGGTACGTGAGGGTGCCCGCATCGGGGAGAATGGCCCCTATGAGCGCTCGTAATCCAGAAACCGAAACCACCCACAGGGCCGGTTTCGCCTGCTTCGTCGGCCGTCCCAACGCGGGCAAGTCCACCCTCACGAACGCTCTGGTCGGACAGAAGGTGGCGATCACCTCCAACCGGCCGCAGACCACCCGCCACACCGTGCGCGGCATCGTGCACCGCCCGGACGCGCAGCTGGTCCTGGTCGACACCCCGGGGCTGCACAAGCCGCGCACCCTGCTGGGCGAGCGGCTCAACGACGTCGTCCGCACCACCTGGGCCGAGGTCGACGTCATCGGCTTCTGCCTCCCGGCGAACGAGAAGCTCGGCCCCGGCGACCGGTTCATCGCCAAGGAGCTCGCGGGGATCAAGAAGACCCCGAAGGTGGCGATCGTCACCAAGACGGACCTGGTCGACTCCAAGACCCTCGCCGAGCAGCTCATCGCGATCGACCGGCTCGGCGCGGAGCTGGGCATGGAGTGGCAGGAGATCATCCCGGTGTCGGCGGTCGGCGGCAAGCAGGTCCAGCTCGTGGCCGACCTGCTGGTCCCGCTGCTGCCCGAGTCCCCGCCGCTCTACCCCGAGGGTGACCTCACGGACGAGCCGGAGCAGGTCATGGTGGCCGAGCTGATCCGGGAGGCCGCGCTGGAGGGCGTACGGGACGAGCTGCCGCACTCCATCGCGGTCGTCGTCGAGGAGATGATCCCGCGCGAGAACCGCCCGGCGGACAAGCCGCTGCTGGACATCCACGCCAACGTCTACATCGAGCGCCCCAGCCAGAAGGGCATCATCATCGGCCCCAAGGGTCAGCGCCTGAAGGAAGTCGGCACCAAGTCCCGCAAGCACATCGAGGCGCTGCTCGGTACGCCGGTCTTCCTCGACCTGCACGTGAAGGTCGCCAAGGACTGGCAGCGCGACCCCAAGCAGCTCCGCAAGCTCGGCTTCTGAGCTTCTGCCGGAGCACTTCGGCTTCCGAGGCGATCACCGGCTCAGGCGCCTTCGCGGAGCACCCGGCTCACCAGCTCGCGCTGCGCGTCCGACAGGTGCGGGTCCGCGCAGCGCACCGTACGGCCGTCCACGCTGATCTCGTACTGGAAGCCGTCCGGCACCCCGGACGGCGGCGCCCCCCGGTTCGTGGTCAGTGCAGCCTCTGCCAGGGTGTGCCATTCGGCAGCGTCGCGGCGGCCCGAGGTGTCCACCTCGGCCCGCCGCTCGATGCCCGTGAAACCGCCCGTGCGTGTCACCCGAATCCGCATGGGCCCTGTCTACTCCGTCGGCACCCCCACCGTCGACCAGGCCTTGGTCACCGCGTCGTGCTCCGCGCCCCCCGCGCCGTACCGCGCGCTCGCCGCGGCCACCGTCAGTTTGGCGAAGTCCGCGAACTCCGCGTCCACCGCCAGCTCGCCGCCGGTCAGCACGTCGTACCAGATCCGCCCGGCCCGCTCCCAGGCGCTGCCGCCGAGCCGGGTGGCGACCAGGTAGAAGGCGTGGTTCGGGATGCCGGAGTTGATGTGGACGCCGCCGTTGTCGGAACCCGTGTGCACGTAGTCGTCCATCGTCGCGGGCTGCGGGTCCTTGCCGAGGACGTCGTCGTCGTACGCGGTGCCGGGCGCCTTCATCGAGCGCAGCGCCACGCCCTGGACGTCCGGGGCCAGCAGCCCCGCCCCGATGAGCCAGTCCGCCTGCTCGGCCGTCTGCTGGAGCGCGTACTGCTTGACCAGTGCGCCGAAGACGTCCGACATCGACTCGTTGAGCGCGCCCGGCTGGCCGAAGTACGCCAGGTTCGCCGTGTACTGCGTGACGCCGTGCGCCAGCTCGTGGCCGATGACGTCCACCGCGAGGGTGAAGTCGAGGAAGATCCGGCCGTCGCCGTCGCCGAAGACCATCTGCTCGCCGTTCCAGAAGGCGTTGTTGTAGTCCCGGCTGTAGTGGACCGTCGCGTCCAGCGGCAGGCCCGACCCGTTGATCGAGTCGCGCTCGTACACGTCCCGGAACAGCTCGAAGGTCGCGCCGAGACCGGCGTACGCGCGGTTGACGGTCGCGTCACCCGTCGGCTGCTGGCCCTCCGCGCGCACCTTCCTGCCCGGCAGCGCGGTCTTGTGCTCGGCGTCGTAGATCGTGCGCCGCGGTTTGCCGGCGGGCGCGTCGGCCGCCCGGGGTACGGCGGCGGCGCCGGTGACCGTGGTCAGGCGGCGTGCGGTGCGGTTGGCGGCGTCCGTGACCAGGGTGCGGCGGGCGGCCGCGGCGATCAGCGGGTCGGCGGAACGGCTCAGCCGGTCCAGCAGGTGCGGCGGGACGACCGAGCAGAACCCCGGTGAGCAGCGGGTGGAGGGATCGGAGGTGCGTGTGGCAGGTGCGGTGGTCATGTTCCGCAATGTCGCAGCGCGTCACGTGCCTGTCACGAGGTGCGACGACGATTCCTGAAAAGGAGTGATTCCTCACGCTTGGGTGATTACAGCGCGGAATCCCGCATACTGAAACAGACCCCCCGCCCACCGTGCCCCTCGGCTAGGCTGCTTCGCATCATGCGTTTCGGGCTGCTTCTCCTTAGCTGCCGCGGCGAGGGCCTGTAGTCGTAGGCCGACCCCCTCCCCGCGGAGTCTGGTGCTGCGTTCGACCCTGTCGGCCTCCCCCATAGCCCTTCGGACATGGGGGACCCCCAGATCAGGACATCCCAGGAGCCCTACGCAATGTCTCAGTCCCAGTGGATCGGCCGTCCCACGCCCATCACCAACGCGACGCACACCCAGAAGGCGTCCGGGATGCCCATCCACAAGTACCGCCCGTACGACGCCGTCGACATCCCCGACCGCACCTGGCCGGACCAGCGCATCACCAAGGCCCCGCGCTGGCTGTCGACCGACCTGCGGGACGGCAACCAGGCGCTGATCGACCCGATGTCCCCCGCCCGCAAGCGGGAGATGTTCGACCTGCTCGTGCGCATGGGCTACAAGGAGATCGAGGTCGGCTTCCCGTCCTCCGGCGAGACCGACTTCGCGTTCGTGCGCTCCATCATCGAAGAGGGCGCGATCCCCGAGGACGTGACGATCTCCGTCCTGACGCAGGCGCGCGAGGACCTGATCGAGCGGACCGTCGAGTCGCTGCGCGGCGCCCACCGCGCCACCGTGCACCTGTACAACGCCACCGCGCCCGTCTTCCGGCGGGTCGTCTTCCGCGGTTCCAAGGAGGACGTCAAGCGGATCGCGGTCGACGGCACCCGGCTGGTGATGGAGTACGCCGACAAGATCCTGGGCGACGAGACCACCTTCGGCTACCAGTACAGCCCGGAGATCTTCACCGACACCGAGCTGGACTTCGCCCTGGAGGTCTGCGAGGCGGTCATGGACGTCTGGCAGCCCGAGGAGGGCCGCGAGATCATCCTCAACCTGCCCGCCACGGTGGAGCGCTCCACGCCCTCCACGCACGCGGACCGGTTCGAGTGGATGTCGCGCAACCTGTCGCGCCGCGAGTTCGTCTGCCTCTCCGTCCACCCGCACAACGACCGCGGTACGGCGGTGGCGGCGGCCGAGCTGGCCATCATGGCGGGCGCCGACCGCATCGAGGGCTGCCTGTTCGGGCAGGGCGAGCGCACCGGCAACGTCGACCTGGTCACCCTGGGCATGAACCTGTTCTCGCAGGGTGTCGACCCGCAGATCGACTTCTCGCAGATCGACGAGGTGCGCCGCACCTCCGAGTACTGCAACCAGATGGAGGTCCACCCCCGCCACCCCTACGCGGGCGATCTGGTCTACACCGCCTTCTCCGGCTCCCACCAGGACGCCATCAAGAAGGGCTTCGACGCGATGGAGGCCACCGCCGCCGCGGCAGGCAAGACCGTCGACGAGATCGAGTGGGCCGTGCCGTACCTGCCGATCGACCCCAAGGACGTCGGCCGGTCGTACGAGGCGGTCATCCGCGTCAACTCGCAGTCCGGCAAGGGCGGCATCGCCTACGTCCTGAAGAACGACCACAAGCTGGACCTGCCGCGCCGCATGCAGATCGAGTTCTCGAAGATCATCCAGGCGAAGACCGACGCCGAGGGCGGCGAGGTCACGCCGAAGGACATCTGGGCCGTCTTCCAGGACGAGTACCTGCCCAACGCGGACGACGCCGCCGCCCGCTGGGGCCGCATCCAGCTGCGCTCCGGCCAGACCACGACCGACAAGGACGGCACGGACACGCTGACCGTCGAGGCGGTCGTCGACGGCCAGGACGTCGTCCTGACCGGTTCCGGCAACGGTCCGATCTCGGCCTTCTTCGACGCGCTCCAGTCGATCGGCATCGACGTACGCCTGCTGGACTACCAGGAGCACACGATGAGCGAGGGCGCCTCCGCGCAGGCCGCCTCGTACATCGAATGCGCCATTGACGGCAAGGTCCTGTGGGGTATCGGCATCGACGCCAACACCACCCGCGCCTCGCTGAAGGCGGTCATCTCGGCCGTCAACCGCGCCGCGCGCTGACCCCCGCACCCCTCCGTACGCCGAACCCCGCCCGCCGACAGCGGGCGGGGTTCGGCCATGTCCGGTGGCGTTCTCTGGACGAGGTGCTGACGCGGCATCACCGATGTGGCTAACATCACGCCCACGCGGCAAGGTGGCCGAGGCTAGATGGAGGTGCGACGTGCTGCCAGCACGAGGATCACGCGGCCGGAAATTGCGCATCTGCTCCATCTCCACCACGTGGAACACCGTCGGTGACGGCGAGTTCTTCTGTCCCGGCTGCGGCGGCGACCGCAACTACCGGCGCCGCACCGGCCGCCGCCGGTTCACTCTTTTCGGTGTTCCGCTGCTGCCGCGGGGCATCGCCGGGCCCGTCGTCGAGTGCGCGGCCTGCCACGCGCACTTCGGCCTGGACGCCCTCGACCACCCGACGACCGCCCGTTTCTCGGCGATGCTGCGCGACGCCGTCCACACCGTCGCCCTCGCCGTCCTCGCGGCGGGCGGCGTCTCATCCCGTACGGTCCTGCAGACCGCCGTCTCCACGGTCCGCGCCGCCGGGTACGAGGACTGCACCGCCGACAGCCTCACCTCGCTCATCGAGGCCCTCGAAGCCGACACGGGCCGCTTCGTGACCGACACCGACGGCCCCTGCGGCGCCGCGCTCGCCATCGAGCTCCACGAGGCGCTGGAGCCGCTCACCCCGCACCTCGCCCCGGCGGGCCGCGAGTCGATCCTGCTCCAGGGGGCGCGGATCGCGCTCGCGGACGGCGCGTACACCCAGGCCGAGCGCGAGGTGCTGACGACCGTCGGTAGCGCGCTGCGGCTGTGCGCGGACGACACCGTCCGCCTGATGGAGGCGGCGCGGGCGCCGTTCTAGGTGCTCACCGAGGGCCGGTGGCGGGGGCCGGGCTCGGCGTGGCCCTCCCCATGGACACGCTCACGACGACGGGTGCTCGGCGTATCGCGCGAGGTCCTGTGCGCAGGCGGCGACGGCCGTGCCGGACCGGCCGACCGAAGCGCCCGCGCCGGCGGAGAGCGAGAGTTCGACCAACGCCGGGGCCTTCGCCGAGTGCCCGGTGCGCACGGCGCACATGACGGACGACAGCGGGGCGGTGGTCTCCCGCGGGGCGCGAACGGCCAGGCCGAGCTCAGCGCCCTGCGTGGTGATGCCCTCCGCCCGGATCAACGCCTCCATCCTGGCCGCCAACGGCGCCGCGCTCTCGCCGAGAGAGCCGCCCGGGAGGGGGAGGGGGCGGTTCAGGGCCTCGACCCCGATACCGCGCAGCGTCGTCACGGTGAACCACAGCTCGCGAGCGCTGAACACCTGGTGCCGGTGCAAGACGTACACCCCCACCAGCGCGGTACGTACGGCGTCTTCGAGTGGCTCGCTGCCCGGTGAGGTGGGCGCGGTCCAGGCCCAGCGGCGAGCGGCGATCCGCTGCGGAGCACGTCCCTGCGCCAGTGCGGAGAGGCCTTCCCGCACGGTTTCGCCCAGCTGCCAGCGCCCGCCGTGATCGATGGAGAACAGGCGCCCTTCCTCGTCGACGGCGAGCAGGGCGTCGGCGTCCGTACGGCCGAAGGGGAACAACCGGGACCCCGTGGACCGACCGAGAAGCGTCAACGGGCGCAGGGCGTGCCTGGCTTCCGTGGGGTCGATCACACATCCCGTGGCTGCGACGTCCTGGCCGGGGCAGGACGGGCGTATGCGCAGCCCGTGGAATTCGCGCAGTGCCCGTTCGGCAGCGGGGAACAGCACCCATGTCGCTCCATCGGCCACCGGCTCGACAAGCGCGACGGTCTTGAGGGCGGCCCTCAGTGCCTCCTCCCTGACGTCACGGCCCTCGTACCAGCCCGCCGTGACCAGTGCGTCCTCATCTCGGCTCATGAGTCGATCACGTCGATGCCCAGCCGCTCCAGGAGGGCCGAACAAGAGCGGCACACCTGAGCCGTGGTGCCGTGCTCGGGGTCGCCGTAACCGCGGATCTTCTTCGCGACGAGGACGGCACCGGTGAAGTGGGGGACGGCCTCTTCCAGGGTCGTCGTTCCCCCGTCGGAGCGTCGTCGGTCCAGACTCCACAGCTGGTCCGAGACGAGAGCGGATTCCGCGCAGTATCCGATGAAGGGCTCGCGTTGCGCCACGGGCAGCGTCTCGAAGAACGCCCTGACGGCGGGATGGAGATGGGGCTCCTCGTCGCCGGCCACATTCGTATGGCTGAAGATCTGGTTGTGGAGCAGCAGTGATGCGGCTACGCCGGGAATCAGCTCAGACAAAGTAGTCCTCCGCGTCCTCCATCTCGCTGCTCATCAGACTCATCAGCGCCTCGTACTTTTCCCGTCCCAGATAATACGCGCCGGTGTGATGAGAAAAGAAGAACCGGCCGGTCTCGTCCATGAGAATGGTTGACCCGTCGTATGTGTCGTAACCGATGGGGAAGAGCTTGGTGCCCAGCTCTCCCGCCAGTTCCTCGATCTCTTCGGCGTCTCCCTTGAAGACGAGGTGTGGCGTGAATACCGCGAAATTCTCCGGTGCCGTGTCGATGACGGCCTTGAGGAACGCGTGCTCCCGGATGAAGGCGAGGGCGGGCGCGGAGGGCTGGATGTCCACGCCGTAGGACCGGTAGCGCTCGACCACCGTCGCGACTGCCTCGGCCGCCTGTTCCCCGACGTCGCGGCCCGGGTGCCAGCCTGCCTCGGCAAGCCACGCGTCCACTTCTTCGGGTGTGGAAAGTATCGGCATCGTTGCCCTCGCTCTATGTGTGTGCCGTGACACCGATCAACGGGAGAATTCTCGAACAGGAACGGCATGGTTCCTTGTAATCGCCGTGTTTTTTGAAACCGGTCGGCGAGTCCTGTTCTCCGATTTGAAGGGAGTAGACGAGTGCTCCGCTCATTACTCGGCGAATGTCCTCCGGCGTGCGGATCGCTGTCTTGTCCCTGTCTTCTATACCACGCAACCGGTCGGACACGAGTGCTATCTCCGCGCACTTCCCATGCCCGGCGCCCGGGTTGTCGCCGTCCGCTCGGATGGCCTTCTCCACCTGGTCCACGACGCTCTTGAGCGCGGGGTGGGTGTCGAGGTGTGTCTGGCCGTGCCGTTTCGTGGAGCTGGAGTGGCTCGTCAGCGTGCCCTCGTGCAGCAGGCCTCCCGCGCACGACTTCACCAGACGGTCCTTGCCGGGCGGATTGTGGCCCGCTTCCTGGTCGCGGGCGTTGTCCGCCAGATCGCGCGTCTCCTGGACGAGGGCCTGCCGCTGCTGCTCCGGGGTGAGGTGACTTACGTCCAGTGCGTCGCGCCGGTGGTGCTTCATCTTGCCGGCGCTCTTTCCGTGCCAATCCGGCTGGGGGCTTATCGGCTTCCCTGCGGGGCCTTTACCGGAATTCCCGCCGCCACCGCCGTTTCCACCGCCACCGCCACCGCCGCCGCCCCCCGCGCCGCCTTTGCCGTTCTCGTCCTTGCCGTCACCCGGCTTGATCTTCCTGACGTCGTCGTGGACGCCTTGGTCGGTGTCCCGGTGGGTCTTGGAGCCGCCCCTGATGGCGTCGGGGAGTTTCTTGCCGATGTGGTCGCCGAGGTCGTCGAGGGCTTTGCCGAGCTTCTCGGTCACGCCCTCGATGGTGGTGTCCAGGACGGCGGTGAGGGAGTCCTTGCCCTTGGCGCGGCCGTGGTGGGACTTGGCGGTGCCGAGCTTGCCGCGTGTCTTGCCCTGCATGGCGATCTGTACGTCGGTGAGGTTGCCGCCGGCCTTGCCGTGGGCGTCGTGGTCGATGACCGGGCCGCCGCCGGGTCCGCCGCCCCCGGGGCCGGCGGAGTTGATCTGCAGGCCGTCCTTGCCGGCCTGGACGGTCTGGCCGGTGTTGTAGCCGTCCTGGACGCCGGTGACGTTGAGCGCGGTCTGGATGGCCAGGTCCGCGACGACGTTCTCGATGGCGGCGACGGCGGGCTGGGTGAGGACCGCGACGATCTCGGCGACGGCGGCCTCGGCCATCTCCTTGAGGATCTTCTTGAAGGCGATGCGGGTGGCGGCGATCTTCGCGCCGGCGAGCAGGGTGGACAGGCCGGCGGTCACCGGGGCGAAGGCGAGGGTGATGCCCACCGTGGCGCACAGGTCGGCCAGTTCGCCGACCGCGGCGATCTTGCGGGCGACGATGATGTCGGCCACCCGGTCCAGGGCATCGGCGACGAGCCGGGCGGCTTTCGCCAGGTCCGCGTGCTTGCCCTGCACCTTGGACCAGTGCTTGTCGAGGGCGGTCAGCGACTCGCTCTGTCCGGTGGACAGCAGCCGCTGGATGTGCTGGTGGGCTGCGTGGCCGTCGTCGTCGGCGTCGTCGGCGAACTCCCGCAGCGCCGTGGCCATGTCGCGGTAGGCGTCCTCGTCGACGTTCGGCCAGCCGACGCCAACGATGTCGAGCATCGTGTCGACGCCTTCGGGAATGGTGTAACCCACAGCGCAAAGCCCCCGTTTCACGCACTGTCATGCCGCGGCAGATCGTGTCAGCATGCCATGTGACGTGCAAGGGACTCCAAGCGGTTCCCGAACGCGAAGGTTGCCCGGAGGTGCCCGGACGCCGGTCTCCCGTAGGCGCGGTCGCCCGGCCTCGATCGGCGCCGCACGCGGTGGGCGGCATCCTGTTCGGATGATCACGCCCTGTCCGCAGGGGAGTTGGCGAACGTAGAGTGATCAACATGTCTTATGTTCTCCGGCGTACGGCTGCGCTCGCCGTCCTCGTCGCGCTGCTCCCCGCCGCCCTGTCGGGATGCACGGCCGACAAGCAGCCCCGGCCCCCTGCGGGGGCGGGAGAGGGGAAACCGACCGCCGGGCAGCCGAAGGGACTCGGTGACATCGTCGTCGCGGGACGGGCCGTCACGGGGGCGAAGCCGACCGGGCTGGAGAAGGCGCCCTACCAGCGCACCTACGCCGACGGGGAGTTGTACGCCGCCGTCACCGGGTACCGGTCGACGGCCTACGCGTACAACGGTCTGGAGGCGGTCTACGAGGACGTCCTCGGGCCGGCCGCCCGTCACGGTGGACGCGCGCCCGGCGATGTGGTGACGACGATCGACCCGGTGCTGCAGAAGGCCGCCGCCGACGGGCTGAGCGGGCGCAAGGGCGCCGCGGTCGCCCTGGACGTGCAGAGCGGCAGGATCGAGGCCCTGGTCAGTGCTCCGTCCTTCGATCCCGCCACCTTCAGCGGGAACATGCCCAAGGACGCCGAGGCGTGGGAGGAGCTGGAGAGCGACGAGGACGATCCGCTGCTGAACCGCGCGCTGCGGCAGGCGGTGGCACCGGGCGACACCTTCCACCTCGTCGTCGCGGTGGCGGCCGTCGAGCAGGACCTCTACAGCTCCATGGACGCCCCGACCCGCAGCCCCCTCACCCCCGGTGTCCCCGCCCGCTGCGAGAACGCGTCGCTGCGGACCGCCCTGCGGTTCTCCTGCGACAACGTCTTCGCCCGCATCGCGACCGACCTGGGCGAGGACACCCTGGCCCAGGCCGCCGAGGCGTTCGGCTTCAACGACGACCGCCTCGACGTGCCCGTGCGCGCCGTCACGAGCACCTACCCGCGCGGTGCGGACGGTGAGGCGGACCTCGCGGCGACCGGCAACGGACTCGGCGGAGTGACCGCCACGCCCGTACAGATGGCGAGGGTCATGGCGGTCCTCGCCGGAGGAGGCGGCCAGGTCCGTCCGACGGTGGTCGACCACGTGGTCCGGGCGGACGGGAGCACCCAGCGGCCCGCAGCCGAAACCCCGGGCCGGGTCGTCGCACAGGCGACCGCCGACCAGCTGCGCTCGGCGCTGGGGCCCTCGGCGTCCCGGACCGCTTGGGTCGCGGCGGCGACGGACGACGGCGACGGGGCCGGAGCGGCCGCGTGGTCCGTGTCGTACGCCCGCGCCGGCGACGGCGGCCTCCTGGCGATCGCCGTGTGCGTCGAGGGCTCCGACGGCGCGGCGCCGGCCGTGCGCGTCGCCGAGCGGCTGAGCCGGGCCGCCGCGGCGCGCACGGGTCCCTGAGGGGTCCGCCGCCCGCGCGCCGGGCCGGTTCCGGCGTGTCGCCTCCCCGCCGGACACGGGACTGACAGACGCTGGACGGATGCTGCTACTGGGACGGTCGCAGGTCGAGGCGCTGCTCGACATGGACGCGCTGATCGACAGGCTCGCCCCGGCGATGGTGGACCTCAGCGAGGGGCGGGCCTCGGTGCCCGACCGGGTGGCGGCCGTCGTGCCCGAGCAGGACGCCTTCCTCGCCGCCATGCCGGGGTTCGTGCCGTCGGCCGGGGTCCTGCTGAGCAAGCTGGTGTCGGTGTTCCCGCACAACGCCGGGAGGGCGGCGGGGAGGCCCGGGAAGACAAGCAGGGCCGGGGCGGGAGGTGCAGGGAGTACCGCTGGTGCCGGTGGTGCCGCCGGGAAGCCGCTGCCGACGCACCAGGCGCTGATCGTGGTCTTCGACCCGGCGACCGGCGAGCCGACCGCGCTGCTGGACGGGACCGCCATCACCGCCGCGCGCACGGCCGCCGGGTCGGCGCTGTCGGCGCGGCTGCTGGCGCGGGACGACGCGGCGGTCCTCGCGCTCCTCGGCACCGGAGTGCAGGCGCGTACCCACGCCCGGGCCATGTGCAGGGTGCGGCCGGTCCGGGAGATCCGGGTAGCCGGGCGAGACCCGGTGCGGGCCGGGGTGCTGGCCGAGGAGCTGTCGGCGGAGCTCGGCGTGGACGTCGTCGCCGCGCCCCACTACGCCGCCGCGCTCGACGGCGCGGACCTCGTCGCCGCCGCCACCCACCCCGTCGACCCGGTGGTACGCCGGGAATGGCTCACCCCCGGCGTGCACATCGCGTCCGTCGGCTTCAGCCGGGCGGGCCGCGAGGTCGACGACGCCACCGTCGCCGACGCGCTCGTCTGCGTCGAGTCGCGGCGGGCCGCGCTGGCGCCGTTCCCCGCCGGGAGCAACGACCTGCTCTACCCGATCCGGGACGGTGTCATCACCCCGGACCACATCCACGCCGAGCTCGGTGAGCTGGTCGAGGGCAGCAGGCCCGGACGTACGTCGGCCGACCAGATCACCCTCTACAAGTCGGTCGGCGTCGCCGTCCAGGACGCGGTGGCCGCGGCGCTCGTGGTGGACGCGGCGCGGGCGCGGTCGGTCGGGGACCGGATCGACCTGGGCTGAAGCCGGGTCTGCTGGCCGGTTTTCGTCGTTGCGACGGGTGAGAACGTGCCGGTACGTTGACGCGGTGACTGCCGGGTCGGCCATGGGCCACACACGAGTAGGGCACCCGGCCTCCGCGTGACGCCGGGGCGGGGCAGATCCCCGCCGTCTCTGCGTTCCTCCTCCGCGTACCCATGCGTCTTCTCCGGAGCAGAAAGCAGAGACCACACTCTTGCCCAACGATTTCAACCAGCCCGTCATCGACGAGTTCCGGGCCAACCACGGCCGCGTCGGCGGGATGTTCGAGGGAGCCCGGCTCCTCCTGCTGACCACGACCGGCGCCCGGTCCGGCGAGCCCCACACCACCCCCGTCGGCTACTACCCCGACGGCGACGGCCGCGTCCTGGTCATCGCCTCGGCCGGCGGCTCCCCGCGGCACCCCGCGTGGTACCACAACCTTCTGGCCCACCCCCGTGTGACCGTCGAGAGCGGCGTCTTCACGTACGAGGCCGACGCCACCGTCCTGACGGGCGACGCACGCGACCGGGCCTTCGCCCGCGCCGTGGAGGCCGACTCCGGGTGGGCCGACTACCAGGCCAGGACGGCCCGCGTCATCCCCGTCGTGGCCCTCGACGAGGTCCCCGGCCCGCCGGACATCAACGCGACGTCCCTCGGGGAGGCCATCAAGGTCGTCCACGACGCGTTCCGGCGCGAACTGGGCCTCATCAGCAAGGAGATAGCGGAATCCGGGACCGCCGGTGGCCTCGGCACCCAGCTGCGCGTCAACTGCCTCACCCTCTGCCAGGGCCTGCACAACCACCACACCGGGGAGGACACGATGCTCTTCCCGATGCTCGCCGACCGTCACCCCGCGCATCCCGGCCTCGCCCCGGTGATGGACCGGCTGAAGCAGGAGCACGAGCGGATCGCCGCGCTGCTCGCCGCGTTGCGGGACGCCGTCTCCGACGAGGAGGCGGACGGGTCGCGGGTCCTCGCGGAGGTCGAGCGGCTCACCGAGGAACTGGAGGAGCACCTCCGGTACGAGGAGGAGCAGCTGATCCCGCTGCTGGACGCGTGAACAGGGCGGTGGGGGGGGGGGGGGGGGGGGGGGGGGGGGGGAGGGGGGGAAGAAGGAGGGGGGGGGGGGGGGGGGGGGGGGGGTAGAGGGGGGGGGGGGGGGGATGCGATTTCCTTTCCTCCGT
>NZ_JBVIEN010000007.1:0-106583 GCF_055571835.1 Streptomyces sp. NPDC030862
GACGAGACGCCGGAGCTGATGCCGCTGCCGATCCACCTCGCCCACCGGCTCTCCCGCCGTCTGACCGAGGTCCGCAAGAACGGGACCATCCCCTATCTGCGCCCCGACGGTAAGACCCAGGTGACCATCGAGTACGACGGTGACAAGGCGGTGCGCCTGGACACGGTCGTGGTCTCCTCGCAGCATGCCTCCGACATCGACCTGGAGTCGCTGCTCGCGCCCGACATCCGCGAGTTCGTCGTCGAGCACGTGCTCAAGCAGCTCCTGGACGACGGCATCAAGCTGGAGACCGAGGGTTACCGTCTGCTGGTGAACCCGACCGGCCGCTTCGAGATCGGCGGCCCGATGGGTGATGCCGGCCTGACCGGCCGCAAGATCATCATCGACACCTACGGCGGCATGGCCCGTCACGGCGGCGGTGCCTTCTCCGGCAAGGACCCGTCCAAGGTCGACCGCTCGGCCGCCTACGCCATGCGCTGGGTCGCCAAGAACGTCGTGGCGGCCGGCCTGGCCTCCCGCTGCGAGGTCCAGGTCGCCTACGCCATCGGCAAGGCCGAGCCCGTCGGCCTCTTCGTCGAGACCTTCGGCACCGCCAAGGTCGACGTCGAGAAGATCGAGACCGCCATCGCCGAGGTCTTCGACCTCCGCCCGGCCGCCATCATCCGCGACCTCGACCTGCTGCGCCCGATCTACTCCCAGACGGCCGCCTACGGCCACTTCGGCCGCGAGCTCCCCGACTTCACCTGGGAGCGCACAGACCGCGTCGACGCCCTGCGCACGGCCGCGGGGGTCTGAGGTGCGCATCGCCGTCACGGGGTCCATCGCGACCGATCACCTGATGACCTTCCGGGGCCGATTCGCGGAGCAGCTGATCGCCGACAGCCTCGACAAGGTGTCCCTCTCCTTCCTCGTCGAGGAGTTGGAGATCCGGCGGGGCGGCGCCGCCGCCAACATCGCCTTCGGCATGGGCGGCCTCGGCCTGACGCCGTACCTGGTGGGCGCCGTGGGCGCCGACTTCGCCGACTACCAGGTGTGGCTCAAGGAGCACGGCGTCGACACCGCCTCGGTGCACGTCTCCGCCGAACACCACACGGCACGCTTCGTGTGCACCACCGACGCGGATCAGAACCAGATCGGCTCCTTCTACGCGGGCGCCATGTCGGAGGCCCGGACCATCGACCTCGGTGCCGTGCACGACCGGGTCGGCGGCCTCGACGCCGTGCTCGTCTCCCCCAACGACCCACGGGCCATGGTGCGCCACACGCTCGACAGCCGCGCCCTGGGCGTGCCGTACCTGGCCGACCCCTCCCAGCAGTTGGCCCGCATGGAACGCGACGACGTACGCGCCCTGGTCGACGGCGCGGCCATCCTGTTCACCAACGAGTACGAGTCCGCGCTCGTCCAGCAGCGCACCGGCTGGACCGAGCGGCAACTGCTCAACCGGGTCGGCACCTGGGTCACCACCCTCGGGTCCGACGGCGCCCGCGTCCAGCGGGCCGGCGCCACCCCACCCCTGCACATCCCGGCCGTGCCGGCCGAGGGCCCCGCCGAGCCGACGGGCGTCGGTGACGGCTTCCGCGCCGGCTACCTCGCGGCCCTGTCATGGGGGCTGGGCCAGGAAAGCGCGGGCCGGCTCGGCTGCGCCGTGGCCGCGACCGTGCTGGAGTCCACCGGAGCCCAGTGCCACGTCCTCGACGGCGACGTCCTGCTCGCCCGGATCACACGGACGTACGGGCCCGCGGCGGCCGGCGTGCTCGCCCCCCACCTGACGGCCGGCCCCGGCACGGCGAGGCCGGCGCGAGCGGTGGTCTCATGACGACCTTCTCGTTCGAGTTCTTCCCGCCCAGGACCACGGCCGGCCTGCGCACTCTGTGGGAGGCGATTCGCCGGGTGGAGGCACTCTCCCCGGACTTCGTCTCCGTCACCTACGGCGCGGGCGGGTCCTCCCGGGACCGCACCATCGAGGTCACCCGGCGCATCGCCGCCGAGACGACGCTGCGCCCGGTCGCCCACCTCACGGCCGTCGGCCACTCGGTGGGTGAGCTGCGGCGCGTGATCGGCCAGTACGCCGACGCGGGCATCCGGGACGTACTGGTCCTGCGCGGTGACCCGCCGGGTGATCCCCGCGGCCCCTGGACGCCCCATCCGTACGGCTTCAGCCACGCCTACCAACTCGTCGAACTCGTACGCTCGCTCGGGGACTTCCGGATCGGTGTGGCCGCCTTCCCCGAACGCCACCCGCGCTCGGCCGACTGGGACAGCGACGTACGCCACTTCGTGGCCAAGTGCCGAGCAGGCGCCGACTACGCCATCACCCAGATGTTCTTCCACGTCGAGCACTACCTGCGGCTGCGCGACCGCGTGACGGCGGCGGGCTGCGAGACGCCGATCATCCCCGCGATCATGCCCGCCACGGACGTCCGCCGTATCCGGCGCTTCGCCGAGCTCAGCAACGCCTCCTTCCCCGAGGCCCTCGCCCACCGCCTGGAGGCGGCGCGCGACGATCCCGCCCTCGCCCACCGCATCGGCGTCGACCACGCCACCGCGATGGCCGAACGGCTCCTCGCCGAAGGCGCCCCCGGGCTGCACTACATCACCCTGAACCACTCCACGGCGGCCCTCGACATCCACCGCGGTGTCCGGTCCCCGGCGGTGAGGTGACCGCGCAGACGGTCTACCGAAGGTCCGCTGCCGGTGAAAAGGATGCCCGCGTAGGCCCATTCCTTGATCAGCCGGAACCGGGCACGACGATCGTCACGGCCGCGCCGAACTGACACACGCCCAGTACATAGGCGAAGTAGTCCGGGTATCCGAGGTGATCCAACTGGGCTTCGATCCAGTCGATCGTCAGAAGGTTCCACGCCGATCCGGAAAGGACGCTGCTCACCGGCGATCACCCTCGGTTACTATGCTCACTTCATGCCGGAGGCCGGCAGTAAGGGGCGCGGCACCATCGACGGTCTGCTGGGGGAGCGGGGTGACCGGCTCGCCGGCCGAAACCTCCCGGATTCTCCCCAGCGTCGTCGACCGGTGATTCCCGCCCCTGCGCCCCGGAGAAGTCGTCCGTGCATCATAAGGCTGAAAAGATTGGTGGCCTGGGAAGTGCTGGAAGAGGTCGTCGCGACCCGCTACATCACGCCTTTGCGTGAGGGCGGCTCGCTCCCCGGGATCGTCGAGGCCGACGATCTCGGTACGTACGTCATGAAGTTCACCGGCGCCGGGCAGGGCCGCAAGACCCTGGTCGCCGAGGTCGTGTGCGGGCAGCTGGCCCGGCGGCTCGGGCTGCGGGTGCCGGAGTTGGTCGCCATTCAGCTGGACCCGGTCATCGGACTCGCCGAGCCCGACCAGGAGGTGCAGGAGCTGCTCAAGGCGAGCGGCGGGCTGAACCTGGGCATGGACTACCTGCCGGGCTCCATCGGGTTCGACCCGCTCGCCTACGCGATGGGCCCCGTGGAGGCGGGCCGGGTCGTCTGGTTCGACGCGCTGGTCAACAACGTCGACCGCTCCTGGCGCAACCCCAACATGCTCGTCTGGCACGGCGAACCCTGGCTCATCGACCACGGCGCCACCATGATCTGGCACCACAACTGGCCGGGCGCAGCCGCCTCCGCCGCCAAGCCGTACGACGCCTCCGACCACGTCCTGGCCACGTTCGGCCCGGACGTGGCCACCGCGGCGGCCGAGTTGGCGCCGCTGGTCACCGAGGAGCTGCTGACCGAGGTCGCCGCCGACGTACCCGACGAATGGCTCCTGGACGAGCCGGGGTTCGCGACCGCCGACGCGCTGCGCCGCGCCTATGTGGAGACGCTCCTGTCGCGCACGGCGACCATCCACGAACGGATCACCATCGGCGAGCGGACCGAACCGGGACCCTCGCGGGCCCCCGGCTGGCTCGCCGAACGGCTGGCTCCCCCCTCCAAGCAGGACCGCACGAAGGACAGCACCACGTGACCGACCGGGACGTCTTCGAGTACGCGCTGCTGCGCGTCGTACCGCGCGTCGAGCGCGGCGAGTGCTTCAACGCGGGCGTGGTGGTCTACTGCCGCGCCAAGTCCTTCGTGTGCGCCCGTACGCACCTCGACGAGGCCAAGCTGACGGCCCTGGACCCGCACGCCGACGTGGTGGGCGTACGGGCCGCCCTGCGCGCCGTGGAGGGCGTCTGCCAGGGCGGCGAGCACGCCGGACAGGCGGCGGGCGACGACGCCGGACGGCGCTTCAGGTGGCTGATCGCGCCGCGCTCCACGGTGGTCCAACCGGGCCCCGTCCACACCGGTCTGACCACCGATCCGGAGGCGGAGGCCGAGCGGCTGCTCGACCTGCTGGTGCGCTGAGAGCCGGGTCCGGCGCTCGCCACGTGACCGGGGGCACCCGGTGGGCCGTTGACACCGGGTGCCAGGGCTTCTAGCGTCTCGTCTGCTGAAGGTACTAAGCGGTCGCTCACCGGCAAGGACGTGTCAGGGGGCGGGCGGCCGCATCCCAGGGATCCAAGGGCGAGGAGAACCAGCATGTCCACCACCGAGCAGCGCGTAGCCGTCGTCACCGGGGCCGCGCGGGGCATTGGCGCCGCCACCGCCGTCCGGCTGGCCGCCGAGGGCCGCGCCGTCGCCGTACTCGACCTCGACGAGGCCGCGTGCAAGGACACCGTCGAGAAGATCACCGCGGCGGGCGGCAAGGCCATCGCCGTCGGGTGCGACGTCTCCGACAGCGCCCAGGTGGAGGCGGCCGTCGCGCGCGTCGCCGACGAGCTCGGGGCGCCGACGATCCTCGTCAACAACGCGGGCGTGCTCCGCGACAACCTGCTCTTCAAGATGAGCGAGTCCGACTGGGACACGGTCGTGAACGTGCACCTGAAGGGTGCGTTCCTGATGGCCAAGGCGTGCCAGAAGCACATGGTCGACGCCGGCTTCGGCCGCATCGTCAGCCTCTCCTCGTCCTCCGCGCTCGGCAACCGCGGCCAGGCCAACTACGCCGCCGTCAAGGCGGGCCTGCAGGGCTTCACCAAGACCCTCGCCAAGGAGCTCGGCAAGTTCGGCATCACCGCCAACGCCGTGGCACCCGGTTTCATCGTCACCGAGATGACCGCGCAGACCGCCGCCCGCGTGGGCATGGGTTTCGAGGACTTCCAGGCCGCCGCGGCCACCCAGATCCCGGTGCAGCGGGTCGGCAGGCCGGAGGACGTCGCGAATGCGATCGCCTTCTTCACGGGCGACGACGCCGGCTTCGTCTCCGGCCAGGTCCTGTACGTGGCCGGCGGCCCGCTCAACTAAGGAAGGTCACGGACATGACCGCACAGGAACTGCCCGAGCCGTCCGGAAAGGTCGCCCTCGTCACGGGCGCCAGCCGCGGCATCGGATACGGCGTCGCGGAGGCGCTCGTCGCCCGCGGCGACCGCGTGTGCATCACCGGGCGCGGCGAGGAGGCCCTCAAGGAGGCCGCCGAGCGGCTGGGCGCCGACCGGGTGATCGCCGTCGCCGGCAAGGCCCACGACGAGGCGCACCAGGCGCTCGCGGTGGAGCGCACGATGGAGGCCTTCGGCCGCGTCGACTTCCTGATCAACAACGCCGGTACGAACCCGGTCTTCGGCCCGATGGCCGAGCTCGACCTGAACGTGGTCCGCAAGGTCTACGAGACCAATGTGATCTCCGCGCTCGGCTTCGCGCAGCAGACCTGGAAGGCATGGCAGAAGGACCACGGCGGTGCGATCGTGAACATCGCGTCCGTCGCCGGTCTCACCGCCTCGCCTTTCGTCGGCGCGTACGGCATGAGCAAGGCGGCCATGGTCAATCTGACCTTGCAGCTCGCCCATGAATTCGCTCCGGTCGTCCGGGTCAATGCGATCGCCCCCGCGGTCGTGAAGACGAAATTCGCCTCCGCCCTCTACGAGGGGAGGGAGGAGGAGGTCACGGCCGGTTATCCGCTCGGCCGGCTCGGCGTCCCGGCGGATATCGGGGGTGCCGCCGCATTCCTCACCTCCGGCCAGTCGGACTGGATCACCGGCCAGACACTCGTCGTCGACGGGGGAATTTTCCTGAATGCCGGAGTCGGCTGAGCCGGATTGTTCCCGATTGAGTGTTGCCAGCCAAGCGCCCCGCCGGGCCTGCGCATTGACCGGGCGGGGCGCTGCGGTATGGTCGGCCGACCCATGGCTGAACGAGGAGCGTGCACGTGTTCAACCGGACCAGCCTGCAGGCCGCTGCAGCCCTTGCGTCCATATCTCTGCTGGCGGGCTGTGGCCTCTTCTCCGATGGCGAGACCGACGGGCAGAACAAGATCGTTGTCGGTACGACGAGCGCCCCCACCACGCTCGATCCCGCAGCCGCTTGGGACAATTCATGGGAGTTGTACCGGAATGTCTTCCAGACGCTGCTGAGTTTCCCCACCGGTAGCACGACTCCGCAGCCCGACGCCGCCGAGTGCAAGTTCACCGACGCGTCCAGCAAGGTCTTCCAGTGCGACCTCAAGGACGGGTTGACGTTCTCCGACGGCGGCAAGCTCGACGCGCAGGCCGTGAAGCATTCGATCGACCGTATCCGGACGATCAACGTGAAGGGCGGCCCCAGCGGCCTTCTCGGCTCGCTCGACCGCGTCGCGACGAACGGCGACTCCACCGTCGTCTTCCACCTGAAGGAACCGGACGCGACGTTCCCGTTCATCCTCGCCACCCCCGCGATGTCGATCGTCGACCCGGAGGAATACCCCGCGGACAGGCTCCGCGAGGACGGCAAGCTGACCGGTTCGGGCCCGTATGTCCTCGACTCCTACGAAGAGCGCGTCAAGGCCGAGTTGTCGAAGAACCCGAACTACAAGGGCTTCGCCAACCGTAAGAACGATGGCGTCACCATCCGCTACTTCGCGGAATCGGAGGCGATGGTCGACGCGCTGAAGAAGAAGGAGATCGACGCCACGTACCGCGGTCTGACCGCGGAGGAGGTCGTCGACCTGCGGGAGAGGAAGCCCGCCAACGAGGGCCTCCAGCTGGTCGAGGCGACCGGCGCGGACATCCGCTACCTCGTCTTCAACGCCGAGGACCCCTCCGTCTCCAAGCCCGCGGTACGGCAGGCCATCGCCCAGGTCGTCGACCGCGAGGCGCTGGTCGGCAAGGTCTACCAGGGCACCGCCGAGCCGCTGTACTCCATGGTCCCGAAGGGCATCGCCGGGCACACCACCGAGTTCTTCGACCGGTTCGGCGAGCCGGACGTCGACAAGGCGGAGGAGATCCTCCGCGACGCGAACATCGACGCACCGGTGGAGCTGACCTTCTGGTTCATCACCGACCGCTATGGCTCCGCCACCGCTCTGGAGTTCGCGGAGCTCAAGCGGCAGCTCGAGGCGTCGGGCCTCTTCAAGATCACGCTGAAGAGCAAGGCCTGGAAGGAGTTCCAGGCGGGCTACCAGAAGGGGCAGTACCCGGTCTTCGGCCGCGGCTGGTCCCCGGACTTCCCGGACCCGGACAACTTCGTCGCGCCCTTCGTCGGCAAGGACAACGTCCACTCCACGCCATACGAGCGCCCCGAGATCATCGAGCAGCTGCTGCTGTCGCGCCGGCAGAGCGACCGTGCGGCGGTCTCCAAGCAGTTCGAGAGGGCGCAGGAGATCCTCGCCGAGGACGTGCGCCTGCTGCCGCTGTGGCAGGGCAAGCTGTACGTGGCGGCGACGGAGGAGATCGCGGGCGGCGAGCGGGCCCTCGACCCGCAGACCGTCATGCAGATGTGGGAGCTGGAGCGGAAGGCCAGCTGGTAGGTGAAGGCCGGCTGGTAGGTGAAGGCCAGCTGGTAGGTGAAGGCCGGCTGGTAGGCGAGGCCGGTGGGGGAGAGCCGGTGGGAGGCGGAGGGCCGGTTGTCAGTGGTGGCCGGTAGTTTCTGTCACGTAAGACGATCACACACCGGAGGTTGTTGACGTGACCGACACCTACACGCTGCCCGAGTCCTGGCGCGGCGTCCTCGGCGACGAGCTGGAGAAGCCGTACTTCAAGCTGCTCGCCGAGTTCGTCGAGGAGGAGCGGGCCAAGGGGCCGGTCCACCCGCCGCACGACCAGGTGTTCGCCGCCCTCGAGGCCACCCCGTACGACCAGGTCAAGGTCCTCGTCCTGGGCCAGGACCCGTACCACGGGGAGGGGCAGGGGCACGGGCTGTGCTTCTCCGTGCGGCCCGGCGTCAAGACCCCGCCCTCCCTGCGGAACATCTTCAAGGAGATGCACGAGGAGCTCGGCCACCCGGTGCCGGACAACGGCTACCTCATGCCGTGGGCCCGGCAGGGCGTCCTGCTGCTCAACGCCGTCCTGACGGTGCGGGGCGGCGAGGCCAACTCCCACAAGGGCAAGGGCTGGGAGAAGTTCACGGACGCGGTGATCAGCGCCGTCGCCTCCCGGCCCGACCCGGCGGTCTTCGTCCTGTGGGGCAACTACGCCCAGAAGAAGCTGCCGCTGATCGACGAGACGCAGCACGTGGTCATCAAGGGCGCCCACCCCTCGCCGCTCTCCGCGAAGAAGTTCTTCGGCTCCCGTCCGTTCACGCAGATCGACGAGGCGGTCAAGGCGCAGGGCCACGACCCGATCGACTGGCGCCTCCCGAACCTGGGCGGCTGAGGCGCTGCCGTCGGCACGACGCGTGCGGTGGCCCGGGGCTTGCGGGCCCCGCTTCCCGGGCTCGCCGTACGCCCGCCGCTAGCGTCGGAGGCAGGACCGACGAGCGGAGGCCGCAGTGCGTGAGCAGCAGGAGCAGGAGGAGGCGGCGCCGGACGACGCCGTCATGACCAGGATCGGGCAGGCGACGATGCTGCTCCACGGCGGGGACCGCGAGGAGGCCCGCAACCGCCTCGCCGCGCTGTGGGAGCAGATCGGCGCGGACGGCGACCCCCTCCAGCGCTGCACGCTCGCGCACTGCCTGGCCGACGCCCAGGACGACCCCGACGACGAGCTGGCCTGGGACCTGCGGGCGCTCAGCGCGGCCGAGGGCGAGGTCACGATCGAGGGCGGGGCCGAGATCCGGGGCGGCGCCGAAGGGGAGCCGCCCGCCCGCTACGCCGCCGCCGTGGCGCTGCGGGCGCTGTACCCCTCGCTCCACCTCAACCTCGCCGCCGACTACCTGAAGCTGCACCGCCCGGACGCCGCCCGGGCCCATCTCGACCGCGCCCGCGCGGCTTCGGAGGCCCTGGACGCCGGCGGGTACGGCAGCGGCGTCCGCGCGGCCATCGAGCGGCTGGACCGGCGGCTGCGCGGACAGTGAGGCAGGCAGACACTGAGGCGCGCGGACACTGAGCGCGCGCCCGCGCCCGCGCGCCGGGGGCCCCGGCGCCCGGCGGTCAGTGGCCGTAGGCCTCCCGGCAGGCGCGGGCTTCCTGGCTGCTGCGCTGCCAGCCGCCGTAGTCCTCGCCGAGGGCGCAGACGTCCGGCACGTGGACGGGCAGGGAGGGCCGGACCGGGGTCCGGAACGTGGGGAGTCGCGCGCGCAGCTCGTCCGCGTCCGGGACGCCCGGTGCACGCGGCGTCCGGCGCGGCGGGCGGTCGTCGCGGTGCGCGCCGCCGGACCCCGCGCCCCCGGGCCCCGCGCCGCCGCCCGGCTTCCGCCGGTCCTGCGCGGCGGACGGGGGCCGGGTCGGAGCGGCCCGCGGTGAGGGCAGCGCGGCCTCCAGCGCTTCGCGCGCCGGGCCCTCGACGATCTGCGGCGCCGCGCCCCGCGACGCCGGGTGGCTCGCCTCCGGCGCGGCCGGCGCGGAATCGGGGTGCGGCTCGACCGCCACGCAACCGGAGACGGCGGCCATCGCCACGGCGGCCAGGATCTTCGCGGTGGTTCTCGTTCGTTGCACGCCGTAACTCTGGTGGTTCCGGGGCCCGTTCGGGACGGCTACGCGCGGTTGTTGATCCGCACGGGTGACAGCCCGCCGTGCGGGCGACGCGCTCAGTCGCCGGTCGCGCCGTCGACGCGCTCGCGCAGCAGGTCGGCGTGGCCGTTGTGGCGCGCGTACTCCTCGATCATGTGCGTGTAGATCCAGCGCAGGTTGAAGGGCTCCCCGCTGCGCCGGTCCGGGCGCACCGCCACGTCGTCGAGACCGTGCGCGGCGGCGATGTCGCGGGCCCGCGCGATCTCCGCCTGCCAGGTCGCGTACGCCTCCTCCCAGGTGTCGTCCTCGGAGGCGTGGAAGTCCCGGTCGCGGTCTTCCTCGGTGTAGTAGATCGGTGCGGCGTCCTCGCCGATCAGGGTCCGGCGGAACCAGGCGCGTTCGACCTCGGCCATGTGCCGTACGAGTCCGAGGAGGGACAGGTCGGACGGCGGGACGGACCGCTCCCGCACCTGCTTGTCGTCCAGGCCCTGGCACTTCTTCGCCAGGGTCGCCCGGTGGTACTCCAGCCAGCCCTCCAGCATCTCGCGCTCGCCGGCGAGTCCTGAGGGCCCGAGGCGCGGGTCCCGTGCGGGTTGTTCGGTTGTCGTCATGTCCGGCATCCTCGCCGACCCCGGGCCGCGTAGCGAGCGGTTATCGGTCGATCATGCCGCGCAGCAACTCCGCGAAGCCGTTCCGCAGTTCCTCCCGGCCGGGCACGGCGGAGTGGTACGCGCCCACGGCGCAGGAGAACATCAGCCCCTCGCACCACGCCACCAGCGACAGGGCGTGACGCTCGGGTTCGGTGGACCCGGCCGCCCGCATCAGCGCGGTCAGCGGCTCCCGGAACCGTCGGCCGGTCTCGTCGTAGAAGGCCCGCAACTCGGGCCGCCGTGTCGCCTCCAGGGCGAGCTCGTAGCGGGCGACGAGGAGATCGCCGTGGTCGGTGAGGTAGCGGTGCAGCGCCAGGGCGAGCAGGTCGAGCAGGGCGCCGAGCGCGTCGGCGCCGCCCCTGTCCCGCGCGCCGAGCGCGTCGGCACCCCCCACCGCGCCGAGCTCCTCCGGGCCGATCACCTGCGCCTCGCGGTCCGCCAGCCGCCGCACCGCCGCCTCCAGCAGGGCCTGCCGCGTACGAGCGTGGTTGGACGTCGAGCCTTGCGGCAGGCCCGCGCGCTCGTCCACCGCGCGGTGGGTCAGGCCGCGCATGCCCCGTTCGGCGAGGAGGGCGAGGGCGGCGTCGGCGATCAGTTCGGCGCGTGCGGTCATACGGACAACCTACCGCCCCCACTACACCTGTAGTACGGTTCGGTGCGTGGCACTACAGGTGTAGTGCCGCCCGCCCGGACCACCGGAGGAGCCATGGACACCAACCCGCCCACCACCCCCCACGCCGTCGTCATCGGCAGCGGCATCGGCGGGCTCACCGCCGCCGTCGCCCTGCACCGGCGCGGCTGGCGCGTCACCGTCCTGGAACGCGCCGCCTCGCTGAGGCCCGTCGGCGCCGCCATCAGCCTGGCCCCCAACTCCCTGCGGGCCCTCGACACCCTCGGCCTCGGCGACGACGTCCGGGCCCTGGCCGCCTGGCAGGGCGACGGCGGCCTGCGCACCGCGCGCGGCCGCTGGCTCGCCCGTACGAACGCCCGGGCCGCCGCGGAGCGCTTCGGCTGGCCGCTCGTGGTGCTGCCCCGGGCCACGCTCGTCGACCTGCTCGCCTCCCGCCTGCCCGACGGCGCGGTGCGCTGTGCCGCTCCCGCGACGCTCGCCGAGCCGGGCGGCACCGCGGACGGCCGCCCCGCCGTCGTCACCACCCCGCACGGCGACGTCGAGGCCGACCTCGTCGTCGGCGCGGACGGCATCAACTCGGCGGTCCGCACCGCCCTGTTCCCGTCCCACCCCGCCCCCGTGTACACGGGCCTCACCAGTTGGCGCCTGCTCGTCCCGGCGCCCGCCCGTCCCTTCCACCCCCACGAGAGCTGGGGCCGCGGCGCCCTGTGGGGCACCCAGCCGCTCAAGGACGGCCGGATCTACGCGTACGCGGCCGCCGTCGCCCCCGCCGGCGGGAAGGCCCTCGGCGGCGAGCGGGCCGAGCTGCTGCGCCGCTACGGCGACTGGCACGACCCCATCCCCGCGATCCTGGCCGCCGCCGACGACGACGGGATCCTGCGCCACGACATCCGGCACCTCACCGCCCCGCTGCCCGCCTTCCACCGCGGCCGTACCGCTCTCCTCGGCGACGCCGCCCACCCGATGGCGCCGACCCTCGGCCAGGGCGGCAACCAGGCGATCGAGGACGCGATCGTGCTCGCCCACCACCTCCCGCCCCGGCGCGCCACGGACGCCGGACTCGCGGCGTACTCCGCCGACCGCCTGCCCCGCACCACGGCCGTCGTGCGCACCGCCGCCCGCGTCGCGCGCCTGCACACGCGCACGGCCGCGCCCGCGGTCCTCCTGCGCGACGCCCTCATGACGCTCGCCGGGGCGGCCCCGGGCCTCGCGCTGCGCTCCTTCGACTCCCTAGCGGACTGGCGCCCCCCGTGCCACGCGGAACCGGCCCCGGCATACGATCACCGGGACGACCGTCAGGACAGTCAGGACCGCCACGCACATCGACAGGGAGACCCCCGTGAAGATCGGCTGCATCGGCCTCGGTGACATCGCGCGGAAGGCCTACCTGCCCGTCCTCGCCACCCGCCCCGGGCTCGAACTGCACCTCCAGACCCGCACCCCGGCCACCCTCGCCGGCGTCGCGGAGGCGTACCACGTCCCCGCCGACCGCCGTCACGCCGATCTGGACTCCCTCCTCGCCGCCGGACTCGACGCCGCGTTCGTGCACGCGCCGACCGACGTCCACGCCGAGATCGTCACGCGGCTGCTGGAGGCCGGCGTTCCCACGTACGTCGACAAGCCGCTCGCGTACGAGATCGAGGACTCGCGCCGCCTGGTGGACCTCGCCGAGCGGCGCGGCGTGAGCCTCGCCGTCGGCTTCAACCGCCGCTACGCGCCCGGCTACGCGCAGTGCGCCGATCACCCGCGCGACCTGATCCTCCTGCAGAAGAACCGCGTCGGGCTCCCGGAGGACCCGCGCACCCTCGTCCTCGACGACTTCATCCACGTCGTCGACACCCTCCGCTTCCTGCTGCCCGGGCCGGCCGACCACGTCGACGTACGCGCCCGGATCCGCGACGGGCTCATGCACCACGTCGTGCTCCAGCTGTCCGGCGAGGGCTTCACCGCCATCGGCGTGATGAACCGGATGAGCGGCTCCACCGAGGAGATCCTCGAGGTCTCCGGCCAGGACACCAAGCGGCAGGTCCTCAACCTCGCCGACGTCATCGACCACAAGGGCCAGCCCACCGTCCGGCGCCGCGGCGACTGGGTGTCCGTCGCCCGCCAGCGCGGCATCGAGCAGGTCGTCGGCGCCTTCCTCGACGCCGTGGCGGCGGGCAAGACCCTCAGCGCCCAGGACGCCCTGCGGACGCACGAACTGTGCGAGCGGGTGGTACGGGACGCCCTGGCCCAGGCCGCCGCCTGAACGACCCCGCGGCCTCGGCGGCGCACAGCCCGGCCAGCACCGCGAGGGCGGCGTACACCGGCCAGTCGCCGAGGCGCGCGTACGGCGTCGTCGCGTCCGTCAGCGGGATGTCGTACACCGCCGACGCGCTGCGCTCGGTGCCCAGCGGGGCGCCGATCCGGTCACCGTCGGCGCCGTACACCGCGCTCACGCCGGTGAGCGTCGCGTGCACCATCGGCCGCCCCGTCTCCGCCGCCCGCAGCGCCGCCAGCGAGGCGTGCTGCCCGGGCGCCCAGCTGTCCTGGAACGTCGACGTCGCCGACTGGGCCACCAGCAATTGGGCGCCCCCGCGGGCCAGGTGCCGGCTCATGTCGGGGAACGCCGACTCGAAGCAGACCAGCGGGCCGAGCCGCAGCCCGTCGTCCCCGACGGCCATCACCACCGGGCGCTCGCCGCGCCTGCGGTCCTCGGCCGCCGCCTTGCCGACCGACGTCGCCCAGCCCAGCGCCGAGCGGAACGGGACGTACTCGCCGAAGGGCACCAGCCGCATCTTGTCGTAGCGGTCGCCGGTCGGGCCCTGCGGGCCGATCAGCACACTGCTCTTGTAGATGCCGGGCACGTCCGAGCGGCGCGCGTCCACATTGACCAGCACCTCCGCCCCGACCTCCCGGG
This sequence comes from Streptomyces sp. NPDC030862, assembly GCF_055571835.1. NCBI lineage: Bacteria > Bacillati > Actinomycetota > Actinomycetes > Kitasatosporales > Streptomycetaceae > Streptomyces > Streptomyces sp. NPDC030862. The sequence continues at coordinate 14,000 of NZ_JBVIEN010000007.1, forward strand.
ACAGCGCCGCGAGCCGCCGCGCCAGGTCCGGCCGCGCCGCCAGGTCCGCGCCGACGCTGCTCTCGCCCCACACCACCAGGTCCACGTCGCGTCCGGCCAGCTCGCGCGTGAGCTCCTCGCCGCGCGCCACCCGCCGCTCGGCGCCGCCGACGCCGTTGATCACGCCCGGCTGCACCACTGCGACCCGCACCTCGCCGGTCGGCTGTGGCGACCGCACCCACAGCCACGCCGAACCCATGGTCAGCGCGCACACGGTGACCCCGGCCACCGCCACCGCACGGACGGAGGGAACCGCCACCAGTACGGTCACCGCCGTATTGACCGCCACCACGAGCAGGCTCACCAGCCATACCCCGCCGAGCGACGCCACCCGCAACGCGGCGTCCACCTGCCACTGGCTCGCGCCCAGCAGCCCCCACGGACCCCCGAGCCCCTCCCACGACCGCACCAGCTCCACCATCAGCCACCCGGACGGTACGACGGCGAACGCGGCGGCCGCCCGCCCCCGCGACGGCGTACGGGCCAGCATCAGCCGCACCAGCCAGCCCCACGGCGCCCACAGCAGCCCCAGCAGCCCGGCCAGCACCACGATGAACACATGGAGGCTCGGCATCAGCCAGTGGTGCACGGCGATCATGAACCCCAGCCCGCCGAGCCAGCCGTCCAGCGCCGCGCGCCTCCCGGTCGGCGCCGTACGGATCAGCAGCATCCACGGCACCAGCGCCACGTACGCGAACCACCAGAGGGCCGGGGCCGGGAAGGCCAGCGCGGGCAGCGCCCCGGCCGCGACCGCGACGGCAGCGCGCCACCGGGGCGAGGTGAGCACCCGCCCGAGAGCGTCCTGCCGGCCGGTCGGACCCGCCAGGCCGGTCGGAATCGGTCGGTCGGCCGGAACCTCCCGGCCGACCGGAGCCCGTCGGCCGGTCGGGATCCGCAGCCCGCGCATCCGCATACCCGCGCCTCCCTCGGAGTGACGCCTCCAGTGTGCGTGAACGTGCCCGCGAGACGGTCAGCCCGCCGACAGCGGGCCTCCGGCGCGTCGCCACGTCTCGCGCACCACCACCGAACGCAGCCGCCAGCCCGCCTCCGTACGCGCCAGGGAGAAGCTGTACCGCCCGCCCGCGAGGGCGTCGTCCCCCGAGTCCAGCGGCAGGGGGGCGAGGTAGTCGGCCAGCGCGTCGGCGCTGTCGCCCGGATAGCCGCCCAGGTCCTCGATCCGCACCCGGCGGTTGACCAGGAGGTGCTGGCGCACCGGGCGCAGCCGCGGTGTCCCCGCCAGCCAGTCGGCGACCTCGGCCGCCGCGCCCTCGATCCCGCCGGCGCCCCGGTAGTCCGCCCGCCCGTCCGGGGTGAAGAGCTCCCGGTAGCCGGGCCAGTCGGCGTCGTCCAGGGCCACCGCGTACCCGGTGATCACCTCGTCGATGGCCAGGCGGTCCATCACGGTCGCGAGATCCGCGCGCTGTGTCATTCGGTCAGTGTCGAGCAGCCGGGCCCCCGCGCCAAGAGCGCCGCACGGCTCACGCCGCCTCCCAGTGGTGCGCGCGCCCGCCGCGCCACTCCACCAGGTGGGGGTCGTCCAGCGAGATGTCCGCCTCGTCGAGCCCGGCGCGCCGCAGGAACTCGATCAGGTCCGCGTCGTTGTGCGCGAGCCCGACGATCTGTCCGCGGATGGTGACGCGCCGCCCGCCGCCGGGGGAGGGGCGGTGCACGACGATGGGTGCCTGCCAGGCCATGGGACCAGGGTGCGCCCGGCGGCACATGATCGCACCCGTCCGGCAGAGGGTTTCTTCACACGGGGTGTGAAGGAAATGCCTGCATATATGCGGCGCATGCCCTGGCGCCCGTACCGCTGCGCGCGGGACGCTGCTCCTGCGTGTTCGGGCCGGAGGACCCGGGCCACGGGCCGCCGGTCACCCCCCCCTGCCGGCGGCCCGTCGCACGCCCGTCGCGCACTCGTCGCCCGCGCGTTCCCTCAGGTCCTCACCCGGCGGACTCGCCCGCGTGCGGGCTCAGCACCCCCAGCGCCACCAGGGCGAACAGCACGAGTCCGAGGATGATCCGGTAGATCACGAACGGCATGAAGGACTTCGTGGTGATGAACTTCATGAACCACGCGATGACCGCATATCCGACACCGAAGGCGATGATGGTCGCGAAGACCGTCGGCCCCCAGGAGACATGGCCGCCCTCGGTCGCGTCCTTCAGCTCGAAGAGCCCCGAGGCCAGCACCGCCGGAATGGCCAGCAGGAACGAGTAGCGGGCCGCCGCCTCGCGCGTGTAGCTCATCAGCAGGCCACCGCTGATCGTCGCGCCCGACCGCGAAACTCCGGGGATCAGGGCCATCGCCTGGCAGACGCCGAAGATCAGGCCGTCCTTCACACCCAGGTCCTGCAGCGTCTTGCGCTCCCGTACCGCGCGGTGCCGGCCGCCCTCCTCGACCCGGGCCGCCAGGCGGTCGGCGATGCCCAGCACGACACCCATCACGATGAGCGTCGTCGCGATCAGCCGGAGATCGCGGAACGGCCCCTCGATGTGGTCCTTGAGGGTGACGCCCAGCACGCCGATCGGAATCGACCCGACGATGACCAGCCAGCCCATCCGCGCGTCGTGGTCCGCGCGCATCGCCTTGTCCGTCAGCGAGCGGAACCACGCCGAGACGATCCGCGCGATGTCCTTGCGGAAGTAGATGAGGACGGCCGTCTCCGTACCGATCTGGGTGATCGCGGTGAACGCCGCGCCGGGGTCGGACCAGCCCGCGAAGGCGGCGGTCAGCCGCAGGTGCGCGCTGGAGGAGATGGGGAGGAACTCCGTCAGCCCCTGGACGAGTCCGAGGATGAGTGATTCGAACCAAGTCATGGGGCTAGGGCCGTCCCGAATGTGCTCGTGCGGTCATGGCGGGCCGCCGCGGTCGACGGGCGACCGGCGGCAGATCGGTGCGCAGCGTACAGCGCGAAGGTGAATGGAGGGCGTCACGCAGGCGACTCACCGGCCACGCAGCCGGTGGCGCTTGCACCACGCGACCACCGCCGCGCCGAGCCCCGTCAGCACGATGAACCCCGTCGAGAGGAGGAAGGCGGGCGAGGTCGGTGACGCGGCCTGACTGCCCGCGATCACGTACGCGGCGGTGTTCGGCACCGACCCGATGCCCGTCGCGAGCAGGAACGGCGCGTACCCCATCCGGGAGACCGCCGCGCAGTAGTTCGCCGCGGCGAACGGCACCCCGGGGAAGAGCCGGATCGCCAGCATGGAACGGAACCCGTGCCGGCTGAGCTGCCCGTCCGCCGCCGTCAGCCAGCGCCCCCGCAGCAGCGGACGCAGCGCGTCCTGCCCCAGCACCCGGCCCAGCGTGAACGCGATCCCCGCGCCCAGCACCGTTCCGGCGACCGCCGCGCCGAGCCCGGCCTGGGAGCCGAACAGCGCCCCGGCGGCCAGGTTCAGGATCGGCCGCGGCACGAAGGCGGCGGTGCACAGCCCGTACGCCAGCGCGAACAGCACCACCGCGCCCGCGCCGCCGATCTGCGGCGGCCAGCCGGCCGAGAGCAGCCGCTGCGGCTCGTACAGGACCACGGTCGCCGCCGCCGACACGAGCAGCAGCAGGAGCAGGGACAGGCGCGACCACGGGGAGACGAGCGCCCGCGAGCAGCGGAGGGCGAAGGCGGGGGCCTGGGGCCGCGTGACGGGGTCGAGCATCCGGGGAGACTAACCGACGGAGCCCGGTGATCGCCGTAACGTGCGTCCCCGCCGAAAACCGTTCGACGCGCACCCACCCGCCGCGCGATCATCGACGGCATGTCCCGGTACGCCTTCCCCGCAGCGCCGTCCGCAGTCGCGGACGCGCCGAAGGCTGCCGCTTCCCACTTCCCGGCCGCCCTCGACGGCGCCCGAAGCTGACCCTTCCCGGACAGTCCGGCGGACCCCACAGGGGGAGGGTCGGCAAGGCCCAGGGGTCCCCTCTCACCGCTTCGCGTTCCGGGAAGGAACCACGTCGCCATGTCCAAGACGGCATACGTCCGCACCAAACCGCATCTCAACATCGGCACCATGGGCCACGTCGACCACGGCAAGACCACCTTGACCGCCGCCATCACCAAGGTCCTCAGCGAGCGCACCGGCAGCGGCACCTCGTATGTTTCGTTCGACCGGATCGACCGGGCGCCCGAGGAGGCGCAGCGGGGCATCACCATCAACATCGCGCACGTCGAGTACGAGACCGACACCCGGCACTACGCGCACGTCGACATGCCCGGCCACGCCGACTACATCAAGAACATGGTCACCGGAGCCGCGCAGCTCGACGGGGCGATCCTCGTCGTCTCCGCGCTCGACGGGATCATGCCGCAGACCGCCGAGCACGTCCTGCTGGCCCGTCAGGTCGGCGTCGACCACATCGTCGTCGCACTCAACAAGGCCGACGCGGGCGATGACGAGCTCACCGACCTCGTGGAGCTGGAGGTGCGGGAGCTGCTCTCCGCCCACGGCTACGGCGGCGACTCCGTGCCCGTCGTACGGGTCTCCGGGCTCAAGGCCCTGGAGGGCGACCCGCGGTGGACCGGCGCCATCGAGGCGCTGCTGGACGCCGTGGACACGTACGTGCCCATGCCCGTGCGGTACGTGGACGCGCCGTTCCTGCTGCCCGTGGAGAACGTCCTCACCATCACCGGCCGCGGCACGGTCGTCACCGGTGCCGTCGAGCGCGGCACCGTGCGGGTCGGCGACCGGGTGCAGGTCCTGGGAGCGGACACGGAGACGGTCGTCACCGGCCTGGAGACCTTCGGCAAGCCGATGGAGTCCGCCCAGGCCGGCGACAACGTCGCCCTGCTGCTGCGCGGCGTGCCGCGCGACACGGTCCGCCGCGGCCATGTCGTGGCGGCGCCCGGCAGCGTCGTGCCGCGCCGCCGTTTCACCGCCCAGGTGTACGTCCTGTCGGCGCGCGAGGGCGGCCGTACGACGCCGGTCTCGACGGGGTACCGGCCGCAGTTCTACATCCGCACCGCGGACGTCGTCGGTGACGTCGACCTCGGCGAGGCGGCCGTCGCGCGCCCGGGCGACACGGTCACCATGACGGTCGAGCTGGGCCGGGACGTACCCCTGGAGCCGGGGCTCGGCTTCGCGATCCGCGAGGGCGGCCGCACCGTCGGCGCCGGGACGGTGACGGAGGTCACCGCCCCCGCCTGAGCACCGGACACCCGCCCCGCGGGGACGGTCCGGGGCCTGCCCGGTGGGCGGGCCCCGGGCCTGGGGCCGGGGCCCTCGGCCGTTTCGTTCGGATCATCCGATCGTCGGTCTGGTGGTGCCGTTGACTGACGCGCAGGTGGCGTGGATCGAGCCGTTCCTTCCGACAGGCCGGGGCAGCTTCCCTGCCGCGCGCTGCCGGCGCGTGTCATTCCGTCGGCGTGCCGATCCGAAGCCGGTTGCCGTCAGGGTCGCGCAGCTCGATCTCACGCGCCCACGGAGCGTCCTTCGCCTGCGCACCGAACTCGGTGGCGATGGCCTCGACATCACGAACGCGGAGGTAGACCAACGTGTCAGGGCGGGCGTCTCCCGTGTGCTCCGACAAGAACAACCGCACCCCGCCCCGGGCGACCTCGACGAACGTGGGAAGTCCCGGTTCGAAGCGATGTTCCCACTGCTTGGCGAAGCCCAGCCGCTGGTACCACGCGACCGCCGCCGCGGCGTCCTCGACGCGAAGAATGGGGATGACTTCCTCGTCCATGGCGCCATCGTCGCAGACCGCTCAGGGCGAACGTCGCCTGCCGCGGCACCAGGCGCCGCTACCCGTGATGCTCACCAGCGTGGCCCAGCCGAGTCGCCCCTCGGAGTCACCAGCCTCGAATCGGCAGGGACCGTCCTCGTCTTCGGCCAGGGCCGGCGGGCCAGGGCTTTGTCAGTGGTGGCTCTTATGGTGGTTGTCGCTCGAACTCAGCACAGGGGGGACCATGTCCGAGACCAGCATCGTCATGCCGGGGCACGCGCTGCATCCGTCGATCGTCCACGAGCCGAGCCGCCGCGCCCTGGCGCCGGGGGAGCGGCTGGACGGCCAAGGCCTGGTCAGCTTCCGCCCGCTCACCGCGCCGTCGCTGCTGTCGGTCCGTGAACATCTGATCGTGCGGGGCGGCGATCCGGCGCAACTCGATCCGGACCTCGCGGAACTGCTGCTGATCGGCCATCTGATCGTGGACGGGGAGGAGGCCGAGGAGGTGGTCCTCGACGGTGCCACCGGGCGGGTGTTCAGCATGTGGCTCTACGAGAAGTCGCCGGACGGAGCCGAGCTGTTCCCGCTGGCACCGTCGGTCGGAGCGCTGCTCCGCTTCCTCGGTGCGGTGGAGGACTTCCGGAGCCTGCGTGGCAGGTTCGCCGCCCTGGCCGGGCGGACGGGGCCCGAAGCGGTGCGGGCGGCCGAGCAGGCGCTGACCGCGGTGTTCACCGAGGAGGTGTGGGGCGAGGACGGCTGGGGTCAGGCCGGCCCGCGGTCCGGCTGGGACCAGCCGATACCGGCGTTCTGGCGGATCGCGGCGGCGATCCGTCCCCTCGGCCTCATCGCCGGGCCCGGGCGGGAGCTTGCCCTGGCACTGCCGGAAGGCCTGCTGGAAGGGGTGTTCGGCGCCGAGAACATGGTGCGGCTGACGGAGGACCAGCTGCCGTCGGCCCTCGTCCACGCGCCGACGCGCCGTTTCCTGACCGACGTGGGCCTGCCCTCCGACGGATTCATGTTCTACGGTCCCGAACCGGAGCCGCTGCCCACTCTCCCGCAGGACTGGGCCGAGTCGCAGAGCAACCCCCAGCACGCGCACCTGTGGCACGGCGACAAGCAGTTGCCGCCCGACGCGGAGCACCTGGTCGTGCTCGGCGGGCTTGTCCACGACTTCACCGTCCTCATCGACGGCCGGACCGGTGCCCTCTTCTACACGGAGACCGGCGCCGACCACGTCGTCCCGGTTAACGCCGACCTCTCCACGCTCGCCTTCACCCTCTGGCTGCACCAGCGGGAGCAAGCCCTGAACGAAGAGCACGACTTCACCGACGACTTCTACCACCAGCTCGCCGACACCATGATCGAGGTGCTGTCCTCGGTCGACCCGATAGCCTGCCGCCCCGCCGAGGGCCCCGACGACTACCGGTACTGGCCGGAGGTCTTCCACGACGAGGCGGGCGGCGTGCTGTGACGGCCTAGGGCCCGTCTTCCGGATCAGGCCAGACCCCGCGAGCCCGGCAAGATCCGAAAGACAGGCCCTAGCCCCGTCCGGAGCCCTCCTCGGGTTCCTGCATCTGATCAGCGAAGCGATGCGGTCTGGGCGACGAAGTGGGCGAGCTCCTCGGTGGCGCCGCGAGGCAGGCTGGCCGCCGCTGCCTCCGGCAGGGTCATGACCACGGTGCGCAACCGTATTGCGAGGTCCGGGAACGGGACCCATGCCGACGCCGGAACGTTCACAGCGGCAAGCAGCAGGTCACCCTCGTAGAAGTAGGCGTCGAGCATCGGCTCATCAAGCAGCAATCGCACCGCGAGCGGAAGAACGTACGGCAGCGCGACCTGCTGGGAGACGAGGGTGCGCAGATCGGCCGGACCCAGTTCGCCCAGCGGAACGCTCCGCAACTCATGCACCTTGCGGACCAAGTGGGTCGCGTCGGAGGCAGGAGGCGCCCAGCGAGGTGGGTCCAGCGCATCGAGTGTGCGGTCGAGGTGCAGCAGATGGTTCATGGTTCATTGTGCTGCCAGAACAGACGGGAGATCTCTGACTCAGGTCACGAGGAGGTGTTTCGCCGATCTTGCCGGGCGGCCTGATCGACAAGACACCCCCTAGGCTGGCCAGGTGAACGAGCAGCTTCCCGTACTCCGCGAGGTCGACCACGGCACCGCCAAGCTCATGCCCGACGTGGACCGGGAGCGGGCCTGGCTGCTGACGGTCGACGGGGCGCCGCAGTCGTACGTCGACCTCGACGACCCGGCGTACCTGGAGTTCGAGTACGCGCGGCGGCTCGCCCATGCCGTGGACTGTGCCGCCGGGGAGCCCGGCGAGCCGCTGGACGTGCTGCACCTCGGCGGCGGCGCGCTCACGCTGCCGCGCTGGATCGCGGTGACCCGGCCGGGCTCGCGGCAGGACGTCGTGGAGGCGGACCGGGGGCTCATCGCGCTTGTCGAGCGGCACCTGCCGCTGCCGCCCGGCGCGGGGATCACCGTGCACGCCGCGGACGCCCGCGCCTGGCTGGAGGCGGCGCCCGCGCGGTCGGCGGACGTGCTCATCGCGGACGTCTTCGGAGGCTCACGCGTCCCCGCGCACCTGACGTCCGTCGCGTACGCGCGAGCCGCCGAGCGCGCGCTGCGGCCGGGCGGGACCTACATCGCCAACCTCGCGGACGGCGCGCCCTTCGCCTTCCTGCGCTCGCAGCTCGCCACCTTCGCCACCGTCTTCGAGGAGCTCGCGCTGATCGCCGAACCCGCCGTGCTGCGCGGCCGGCGGTTCGGCAACGCGGTGCTGGTCGCCTCACACCGGGAGATCGACACGGCGGGGCTGGCCCGCCGGGCCGCCGCCGACGCCTTCCCGGCGCGCGTGGAGCACGGCCCGTCGCTGGCCCGCTTCACGGGCGACGCGCGCCCGGTACGCGACGAGGACGCGGTCGCGTCACCCGAGCCGCCCGACGGGGCCTTTGGTATCGGCTGACCGCCCGTCGGCCGGCCGACCCCCGGCCGGCCCGTCACCGGCTGACGGGCCTTCGGGCCGACGCGCCGTCGGCCCGCGCGGGAGCGGCCGGCCCCGCCGTGACCTCCTTCGTGCGCCGCGTCAGGTTGCGTACGTCCGGCACCAGCAGCACCAGCGCCGTCACCAGGACGACCAGCCCGGCACACCCCCACAGCGCCGTCTGCCGCCCGAACAGGTTCTCCGCCGGCCCCGCCAGCGCCGTCGACACCGGCAGCATGGCCGTCGAGCCGAACCAGTCGTACGCCGAGACGCGCGACAGCTTCTCCTCCGGGATCTCCTGGTGCAGCGCGGTCATCCACGCCACCCCGAACACCTCCAGCGTGACGCCGCTGAAGAACATCACCGCCGCCAGGCCGCCCAGCGGAAGCGGCACGGCCAGCGCCGCCGACGGCAGCGCCAGCGGGAAGACGCACAGGGTCCCGACGAGCAGCATCCGCCGCGGCTTCCAGCGCATCATCAGCACCGCCCCGCCCAGGGTGCCCACGCCGAACGCGGCCAGCGCCAGGCCCCAGGGCCGCGCCCCGCCCAGCTCCTCCTTGGCGACCAGCGGCCCGTACACGGACTCCGCCGCGCCCACCACCGCCACGACCACCGCGAACTGGGCGATGATCGACCAGAGCCAGGGCCGGCTCGCGACCTCGGTCCACCCCTCCCGCAGGTCCTTCAGCAGCCCGCCACCGGGCGCCCGCTCCTTGATGTGCCCGACGTCGAGGAAGGCGCGCAGAGCCCCCGCCACCGCGAACGCCACCGCGTCGACCGCGAGCACCCAGCCCGGACCGATCGCCGCGACCATCGCGCCGCCGAGCGCGGCACCGCCGATGCTCGCGCCGTTCATGGCCATGCGGAAGAGCGCGAAGGCCCGGCTGACCTGCTCGCCGCCGACACTCGACAGCAGCATGCCTTCGGCGGCCGGGCTGAAGAACGCGTGCCCGGTGCCGCCGAGCGCGGACAGCAGCATCATCTGCCACAGCCGCGCGTCGCCGGTGAGGACGAGGAGGGCGAAGAGCCCCTGGGAGACGCAGTTGAGGGCGTTGGCCGCCACCATCACCCGGTGGCGGGGCAGCCGGTCGGCCACCGCGCCGCCGATGAGCAGGAAGAGCACCAGCGGCAGTGTGCGGGCCGCCGTCACCAGGCCCACGTCGCCGCCGTCCCCGCCGGACTCCAGCACCGCGAACGCCGCCGCGATCAGGGCGCCGTGGGTGCCCAGGTTGGTGACGAACGCGGCGGCGGTCAGCAGGGTGTAGTTGCGGCCGGCCCACGCGGGGCGGCGCAGCCGGCGCGGGGGGTGGGGCGGGGCGGCGGGAGTTCTCACTCCGGGACTATCGCCAACACCCCGCCCCGATGCAAAACGGTTTCTCCGTCACCGCGGCCGCGGCGGGCTACGACGTGGAGTCGGCCAGCCGGACCGTGCTCATGATCTTCTGGATCGTCGCGTCCGACAGCTCGTCACCGACGCCCTCGGCGCCGTACAGGACCCAGCTGACGAAGTCGCCCTTGTCGTTCTTGAAGGAGAAGGCGATGGACTTGCCGTCCGTCGTGCACTTGCCGGTCTTCTTCACGCCCAGCGCGGTGGCCGTCGCCATGTGCCCGGTGAGCCCGGACGTGCTGGTGTAGGGCACCGCCTTGGTCGCCTTGACCGTGCCCTTGGGCTCGGTCTGGGCGTACGCCGCCCACACCCACATGCCGGCCGCGTTGTACGCCGCGTCCGCGGTGTCCTTGGCGCCCTGCGCCCCCTTGGTGCCGGTGCCGCTCAGGGTCCAGGTCTCCTGGCGGCCGTCCTTGTCGGTGTCGTCCGTGCACCACTCGCTCTTGAAGTACGCGGGCGAGGTCATCACCACCGCCGGGCTGCCGTCGCCCTTCTGCACGTCGTCGAAGGAGGAGATGGCGCCGACCTTCGAGACCTCCCACTCCGGCGGGACGTCGAAGAGCGTGCCGTACTTGGGGTTGGAGACGACCTTCCAGCCGGGGATGGTGGGCTTGGCCGCGGAGGAGCCGTCGCGCGGATTCTCGATCGCCGACGGGCTGGAGGCGGCGGGCGCGCTCTGCGAGGGCTTGGAGTCCCCGCCGCCCCTCACCTTCTTGTCGTCGTCCTGCAGCACCAGGAAGCCCGTGACGCCGGCGGCCACGACGACGGCGGTCGCGGCGACGATCGCGATGACCGTCGTCTTCTTCTTGTCGTCGGCAGGAGGCGGCACGGGCGCACCGGGCGGCTGCCCGGGCACGGCGTACTGCGGCGCGGTCGGCTGCTGGTAAGGGTTGGGCTGCGGGTACGCGTTCGGCTGCATCGGCTGTGCCGGCTGCTGGTACGGGTTGGCCTGCGGCGGCTGCCCCTGCGGGGGTTGCGCCTGCGGCGGCTGCTGCGGATAACCCGGCTGCTGGCACGGGTTCTGCTGCGGATACCCCGGCTGCTGGTACGGGTTCTGGTCCTGCGGGTTCTGCTCGCCCCCGGGCGGCTGCTGTCCTGGCCACATGGCGAGTAACCATAGAGGGGCCGGGGTGCCGGCTGCCACGCGCGCCCCCCGGCCATGGGTTCCCGTACTTGCTACCGCCTGGTAACTTCGGCTCATGTCCGAGACCCAGCCGAACATCGGCGAGATGCTGCTGGCCACTGTTCCCATGGCCAAGACCCTGAACCTCGAGGTCGTCGAGGCGACCACCGAGCGCGCTGTGCTGCGGCTTCCCGACCAGAGCGACTTCCACAACCACGTCGGCGGCCCGCACGCGGGGGCGATGTTCACGCTCGGCGAGTCCGCGAGCGGCGCCATCGTCATCGGCGCCTTCGGCGACCAGCTGGGCCGGGCCGTGCCGCTCGCCGTCAAGGCCGAGATCGCCTACAAGAAGCTCGCGATGGGCCCCGTCACCGCCACCGCCACGCTGGGCCGCACCAAGGCCGAGGTCGTCGCCGAGCTGGACGCCGGTCAGCGCCCCGAGTTCCCGGTCAACGTAGAGATCACGCGCGAGGACGGCGCCGTCACCGGCGAGATGACCATCACCTGGACCCTGCGCCCGAACGCGTAAAGCACCTTCACGCGTGCGCACGCGCGCGCGTGCGGCCGCCCCCACACCCCTCTTCGGGTGCGGGGGCGGCCCTGTCTGACCCGGTGTCAGGCGAGTCGTCCCGCATAGTGCGCTTATGTCACAAGAGTCGGAAACCGTCACCCGGAGAACCACCCTCCGCCTGCTCACCGGAGCCGTCACCGCCGCGGCCGTCACCACCGGAACGCCCCTCCCCGGACCGGCCCCCGAGGCCCGGGCCACCCCCCGGCACAGCCGCGTCGACGAGCTGCTCGCCCGGCTGGGCCTCGACGAGAAACTCGGCCTCCTGCACGGCGCGAAGGACCCGGAGAACCTCGGACAGGCCGGTTACGTCCCCGGCGTCCCGCGCCTCGGCATCCCCCCGCTGCGGCTGGCCGACGGCCCCGCCGGCGTACGCCTCAGAACGGCCCGCGCCACCGCCCTGCCCGCGCCCGTCATGCTCGCGAGCACCTTCGACCCCGCCCTCGCCCGGGAGTACGGCCGGGTCATCGGCCACGAAGGGCGGGCGCTGGGCCAGGACGTCCTGCTGTCGCCCATGGTCAACCTGATCCGCACCCCGTACGCCGGACGGAACTTCGAGACCTTCTCCGAGGACCCGCTCCTCTCCGCCGACCTCGTCGCCGAGGAGATCCGCGGCATCCAGGGCGAGGGCCTGATCGCCACGGTCAAGCACTTCGCCCTCAACAACCAGGAGACCGACCGCACCACCGTCGACGTACGGATCGGCGAACAGGCCCTGTACGAGACCGAACTGCGCGGCTTCGAGGCCGCCGTCGCCGCCGGGGCCGGAGCGGTGATGGGCGCCTACAACAAGGTCGACGGCCTCCACGCGTGCGAGAACCCGGCCCTGCTCACCGGCATCCTGCGCGAAGGCTGGGGCTTCGACGGCTGGGTGATGAGCGACTGGGACGCCACCCACAGCGCCGCCCCCGCCCTCCGCGCGGGCCTCGACATGGAGATGCCCGCAGGTCGCTGGTTCGGCGAACCCCTGCGCCGCGCGGTGCGCGACGGCACCGTGCCCGAGGCCACCGTCGACCGCGCCGTACGGCGGATCCTCACCATCATGGAGCGGTTCGGACTCCTCGACGGCACGGCCCCCGCCCGCCCCGCCCGGGACGCCGAGGCCGGCGCCCGGGTCGCGTACCGCGTCGCCGTGGCGGGCGCGACCCTGCTGCGCAACGCCCCGCGCGACGGGAGCGCCACCCTCCCGCTCGCCGGCCCCGCCACCCGCTCCCTCGCCGTCATCGGCCCCACCGGCGCGCTGCCCCTCTCCAGCGGCGGCGGCAGCGCCCACGTCGTGCCCGACCGGGCCGTGAGCCCGCTCGAAGCCCTCACCGCCCGCGCGGGACGGGGCGCACGCGTGACGTACGCCCTCGGCGAGGACCTCTACGGCAAGCCGCTGCCCGCCACGTCCCCGGGCGCCCGCTTCGAGCGCCAGAGCGTCCGGGCCGGCGAGACGTGGACGTACGAAGGGACGCTCACGGTCGACGAGCCCGACGAGTGGACGCTCCTCGTCCACTACAGCGGCGAGCGGCCCCGGGTCGTGCTGGACGGCCGCGAACTCTTCCCGCGCCGGGACGCCATGGCCGAGCTCTTCGACGGCTTCGGCCTGGCGGCCACCGCTCCGGACGGCCTCAAGGTGCGGCGTACCACCCGCACCCTCGCCCCCGGGCGCCACTCCCTCCACGTCACCGCGAAGGGCGGTGCGAAGGGGCAGGCCTTCCGGCTCCGCCGGATCACGGGCGCCACGCGCGCGGCGGACGTGGCCGAAGCCGTGCGCACCGCCCGCGCCGCGCACAGCGTGGTGCTGTTCGCGTACGAGGACGCCATCGAGGGGCGCGACCGTACGACGCTGGCGCTGCCCGGCCACCAGGAGGCCCTGATCGGCGCGGTCACCGCCGCCAACCCCCGTACCACCGTCGTCCTCAACACCTCGTCCGCCGTCACCATGCCGTGGCTGGAGAGGACGGGGGCGGTGCTGCAGATGTACTACCCCGGCCAGGAGGGGGCCGCCGCGACCGCCGCCGTCCTGTTCGGCGACACCGACCCCGGCGGCCGGCTCACCCAGACCTTCCCCGCCTCCGACTCACGCCACCCGACCGCCGGCGACCCGCGCCGCTACCCCGGCGCCGACGGCGTCGCCGAGTACACGGAGGGGGTCAGGACGGGGTACCGCTGGTACGACGCGGAGGGCGTGGAGCCGCTGTTCCCCTTCGGGCACGGGCTCTCGTACACCACCTTCGCGTACGCGGGACTCGTGGTGACGCCCGCGCGCGGGGGCGGCCTGACGGCGAGCTTCACCGTCCGCAACACCGGCTCGCGCACCGGCGTCGCCGTCCCCCAGCTGTACGTCGGGCCCTCGCCCGACCTGGCCCTGGACCAGGCTCCGCTGGTGCTGGCGGGCTACCGGCGCCTGGAGCTGCGGCCCGGCCAGGTCCGCCGCGTCACCATCCCCATCGCCCCCCGCACCCTGTCCTGCTGGGACCCGGCGCGGCACGCCTGGGTCCTCGGAACCGGAACCCGCACCGTACGGCTCGGGGCGTCGGCCCGGGACCTCCGGCTCACCGTGCGCGCGAGGGTGCTCGCCCTGTGAGGCGGTAGGCTGCCCGGGCGTGCGCCGCCGCCGCGCCGCGCCGCACGCCCCGGGCAGCCCGATCGAGGCCGCCGCAGCCCATCAGCAGATCCACGATCCGCGGACGCACGATCCGCGGGTCCACGATCCACAGATCCACACGGAGGAGCCGGCGTTGCACGTCCAGGAGTGGCTCGAGACCGTTCCACCGCTCAGTATCTACCTCCTGGTAGGGGTGGTGATCGGGCTCGAAAGCCTCGGTATCCCGCTGCCGGGTGAGATCGTCCTCGTCAGCTCGGCGCTGCTGGCCTCGCAGCACGGCGACATCAACCCGTACGTCCTGGGCGCGTGCGCCACCGCCGGAGCGATCATCGGCGACTCGATCGGGTACGCGATCGGCCGCAAGGGCGGCCGTCCGCTGCTCGCCTGGCTCGGCGGCAAGTTCCCCAAGCACTTCAGCGAAGCCAACATCGCCCTGGCGGAACGGTCCTTCGAGAAGTGGGGCATGTGGGCCGTCTTCTTCGGCCGCTTCGTGGCACTGCTGCGGATCTTCGCGGGGCCGCTGGCCGGTGTGCTGCGCATGCCGTACTGGAAGTTCGCCATCGCCAACGTCTTCGGCGGCATCCTCTGGGCGGGCGGCACCACGGCCGTCATCTACTCGGTCGGCGTCGTCGCCGAGGCCTGGCTCAAGCGGTTCTCGTGGGTGGGACTCGTCCTCGCCGTCGTCATCGGCCTGACGTCGATGCTGATCCTCAAGAGCCGCGCCAAGAAGGCGGCGGCCCAGGCGGAGGCCCGCGCCGCCGCCGAGGGCCCGGCGGCTCCGGCGACTCCGGTGGCCCCGGAACCGGTCGCCGTCGACTGACCGGCCGCTCCAGGCCCGCGTGACCGGGTGGGCCGGCTCGACCAGGAGGGTCCGCTGGGCCGGCTCGACCGGGCGGGTCCGCTGGGCCGGCGCGATCGGGTGGGCCCGGCGGACCGGTCGGGCCCGGCGCGCCGGGCCGCCCGCGGGGGCTCAGTCCTCCGGGACCTCACGGTGGGCCCGCGCCAGCTCCAGGTACATCGCGGCGTTGAGCTTGATGCCCTCCCGCTCCTCGGCCGTCAGCTCCCGCTTGACCTTCGCCGGGACCCCCGCGACCAGGGAGCCGGGCGGGACCCGCATCCCCTGGGGGACCAGCGCCTGGGCCGCGATCAGCGAGCCGGCGCCGATGTGGGCCCCGTTCAGGACGGTGGCGCCCATGCCGACGAGGACGTCGTCCTCGACCGTGCAGCCGTGCAGGACGGCGTTGTGGCCGACCGAGACCCGCTCGCCGACGGTGACCGGGAAACCGGGATCCACATGTACCGTGCAATTATCTTGGACGTTGCTGTCGGCGCCCAGCGTGATCGGCCCGAGGTCCGCGCGCAGCACGGCGTGGTACCAGACGCTCGACCCGCGGGCCATCGTCACCTCGCCGACCACGACGGACGTCGGTGCGGCGAAGGCCTCCGGGTCGACCTTCGGTTCCTTGCCGCCGACGCCCGTGATCAAGGCCCGCTCTGCCATCGCCTGCTCCCTCGGATGCTCATGTGCTGTGGGTCGCGCCAGGGGGAACCGTAAGCGACGGCCCGGCCCGGGACGACGGTGGGGCGAACATCACAGGCCCGCGCGCCGGTCGGCCGTGACCTCGCGGACTACCGTGTGCGGGTGCCGAAGAACAGAAACACGTTCTCATCGCCGGCCGCCTGGTGGCGAAAGCTCCTCTCCCGCGCGGCTCACGCCGGCTGGCGCCGGCTGCAGGAGGCCGGGGCCGTCACCGCGGAGCACCCCGGGCGGCTGCGGTTCCGCGCGCTCGGCGCCGGGACCCGGCTCGCCTTCCCCCAGGGCACCGTCTTCGGCGAGGGGTGGATCGAGCTCGGCGAGTGCTGCATCATCGCGGAGCAGGTGACCCTCACCGCCGGCATGATGCCCGGTCTCGACCTGGGCCCCGACCCCGTCCTGACCCTCGGCAACGGCGTCGTCCTCGGCCGCGGCAGCCATGTCATCGCCGACGCCCGGGTGACGATCGGCGCGGACACCTTCTGCGGCCCGTACGTCTACATCACCTCGACCAACCACAGTTACGACGACCCGCACGAGCCGATCGGCCGGCAGTGGCCGCGCAGCGAGCCCGTGGAGATCGGCCCCGGCTGCTGGCTCGGCACCGGGGCGGTGATCCTGCCCGGCGCCAGGCTCGGCCGCAACGTCGTGGTCGCCGCGGGCGCGGTCGTCCGCGGCGAGGTGCCCGACCACGCGGTGGTGGCGGGGGCGCCTGCCCGCGTCGTACGCAGCTGGGACGCCGAAAAGGGCTGGCAGCCGCCGCTGCGTACGCCCACGCCCCGGCCGATACCGGACGGCGTCACGCCGGAGCAGCTGGAGGCGCTCGCGGAACTGGCGGAACTGGGGGAGCTGGGGAAACTGGAGGAACTCGCGGAAGTGGCGGCGCCGGCCGAAGCGGAGGGGCGCTGATCAGCCGGCGGCCAGCAGCACCGTCCCCACCAGCGCCAGCCCGGCGCCGGCCGCCTGCACCGCCCGCAGCCGCTCCTTGAGCACACCGCGCGCGGCGAGCGCCGTCACCACCGGGTAGAGGCTGGCCAGCACGGCGGCCACGGTGACGGGGCCGTGCTGTGCGGCGAGGGCGTACGTGCCGTTGGCGGCGACGTCCGCGAGCCCCACGAAGGCGAGGGCGGGCAGGGCGCCCACGACCACGCCTATGCCGCCGTCCTCCGGAAGGGCGCGCCCGCCCCGCTTCACGGAGGCGTACAGGGCCGCGCCGCCGACGGCCACATTGGTGACGCGCTGCACGAACAGCGCGAGGAAGAGCCCGGTGAGGGTGGTGGAGGCCTCGGAGATCAGCGCCATCACCGCGCCGAAGCCGAACGCCGCCACCAGCGTCAGCAGCACGGCCTGCCGCCGCACCGGCGCACCGCGCAGCTCGGGCCCGCCCGCCAGCACCACGCCCGCGACGGCCACGCCGATCCCGGCGAACTGCAGCACCCCCGGCCGGTCGCCCAGCAGGAGGCCGACCGAGACGGGCACGACCACGCCGAGGGAGCCGAGCGGGGACACCACGCCCATCGGGCCGAGCGCCAGCGCCTTGTAGAAGGCGAGCATCGCCACCGGGCCGACGGCGCCGGCGGCCACCGCGTACCAGAGCCGCGGCCCCGCCTCGCTCCAGCCGCCGGTCGCGACGACGAGTGCGCCGAGGACGACGACCGCGATCGTCTGGGAGACGACGACCACGGTGAGGGCGGGGGTGCGCCGGGTGAGCAGCCCGCCGCCGAAATCGGCCAGCCCCCACAGGAGGCTGGTGGCCAGGGCGAACAGCGCTGTCATGGTGTCGTCGCCTCGCAGTACAGTGCGGTGAACAAGGAAGTGCACCACACCGTAGTGCAGCCTGTTGAACTCTGTCATCCAGAATATTGGACGGAATGTGTCGGACCTCGATCAGCTCACGCAGTCGCTCGCCCGCAACCTGAAGCGCTGGCGGGGAGAGCGGGGCTTCACCCTCGACGCGCTCGCGGCCCGCTCGGGGGTCAGCCGCGGCATGATCATCCAGATCGAGCAGGCGCGTACGAACCCGAGCGTCGGCACGACCGTGAAGCTCGCCGACGCGCTAGGCATCTCCATCACCACGCTGCTCGACTACGAACAGGGCCCGCACGTACGCCTCGTGCCCCAGGAGCAGGCCGTGCGCATGTGGTCCACGGACAAGGGCAGTCACACCACGCTGCTGGCCGGCACCGAGGCGCGGGGGCCGCTGGAGCTGTGGGCGTGGGTCCTGATGCCGGGCGACGTCCACGCCTCCGACCCGCATCCGGGCGGGACCACCGAGCTGCTGCACGTCACGGCCGGGGAGCTCACCCTGGTCGTCGACGCCGTCGAGCACCGCGTACCGGCCGGAACCTCCGCCGTCTTCGAGTCCAACGTCCCGCACGCGTACCGCAACGACGGGGACGAGGCGGTCGAGATGACGATGGCCGTCTCCGTCCCGCCCGTCCGCTGAGCCCGTCCTCTGAGACGCTCAAACGTCCCTCGCCGCACCGCTGTTAGCGTGCGGCGCATGCGCGCACCCATCGGAGACTTCGACCACGCCCGCCCCGCCCCCGACTGCCTCGACGAGCTCACCGCACCCGTCGCCGCCGCCGTACGCGCGTGGCGGGGGCACGTGCCCGCCGAGCGGCTGCTGTACGTGGACACCGACCCGGCCATCGCCGACACCGCCGCCTTCGTCGAGCACCACGGGCAGGACCTGCTCGACGCCTCCGCCAACTGCGTGGTCGTGGCGGGCAAGCGGGGCGGCGAGAGCTCGCTCGCGGCCTGCGTGGTGCTGTCCTGGACGCGCGTCGACGTCAACGGCGTCGTCCGCAGGCACCTGGGCGTCCGCAAGGCGTCCTTCGCGCCCATGGACACCGCGACGGGCGGGACCGGCATGGAGTACGGCGGGATCACGCCCATCGGCCTGCCCGGCGACTGGCCGCTCCTGATCGACTCCGCCGTCGTCGACCGCGAGTGGGTGCTGCTCGGCAGCGGCCGCCGCCGCGGCAAGCTCATCGTGCCCGGCAAGGCCCTCGCCGACCTGCCGGGCGCGGTGGTCCTGGAGGGGCTCGGGGCGGCCCCCGCCGCGAGCTGAGCCCCCGCCGCGAGCCGAGCCCCCCGCCCTCAGCCGAGCTTCGGGATCTCGATGGCCGGGCAGCGGTCCATCACCATGTCGAGCCCGGCGGCGCGCGTGCGCGCGTAAGCCTCCCGGTCGATCACGTCCAGCTGGAACCAGACCGCCTTGGCGCCCTTGGCCACGGCCTCGTCGGCGATGCCCCCGGCGAGGTCGCTGTTGACGAAGACGTCCACGACGTCCACGGGGAAGGGGATGTCCGCGAGCGACGCGTACCCCTGCTCCCCGTGGACCGTCTCCGCCTTCGGATGGACGGGCACGATCCGCTTCCCGAAGCGCTGGAGAACGGCCGCGACCCCGTACGCCGCGCGCGAGCGGTTGTTGGACAGCCCGACCACCGCCCACGTGTCCCCGGACTCGGTCAGGATCCTGCGGATGGTCTCGGCCTCGGACGCGGCCCCGGACTGGCTCTGCACGCTCTGCCTCCTGTGTATGCCTCGGTGTGTCCCTCTGTGAGTGCGCCAACCGCCCTCCGGTGCGATTCCTTCCCCGCGGACGGCCCCGCATAGGGTGGCGGGATGCAGGAGCAGTATCGGACGGTCGCCCGCGAAGGCGTGCACGAGACCGAGATCAACCGCTCGCGCTTCCTCTGCGCGCTCGCGCCCGCCGCGACCGAGCAGGAGGCGCAGGACTTCGTCGCACGCGTCCGCAGGGAGCACCCGACCGCCACCCACAACTGCTTCGCGTACGTCATCGGCGCCGACGCCGCCGTACAGAAGGCCAGTGACGACGGCGAACCGGGCGGCACCGCCGGTGTGCCCATGCTCCAGATGCTGCTGCGCCGGGACGTGCGGTACGTCGCCGCCGTCGTCACCCGCTACTACGGCGGGGTCAAGCTCGGCGCCGGCGGACTGATCAGGGCGTACGGCGGTGTCGTCGGTGAAGCACTGGACGCCCTCGGCACCGTCACCCGGCGCCGCTACCGGCTCGCCACCGTCACCGTCGACCACCAGCGGGCCGGGAAGCTGGAGAACGACCTGCGGGCGACCGGGCGGGCGGTGCGTGACGTGCGTTACGCCGAGGCCGTCACCATCGAGGTCGGCCTGCCGGACACCGACGTCGGCAACTTCCGTGCCTGGCTCGCGGATGCGACGGCCGGGACGGCGGCGCTGGAACTGGGCGGCGAGGCGTACGGAGATGCCTGAAGCGGCACGCGTTGTCAGAGCACACCGTTAATCTCAGGGCCCATGAGACTCCTGCACACGTCGGACTGGCACCTGGGGCGGTCCTTCCACCGCGTCGGCCTGCTCGACGCCCAGGCGGCGTTCCTCGACCACCTGGTGGCGACGGTGCGCGACCGCGACGTGGACGCGGTGCTGGTGGCGGGGGACATCTACGACCGGGCGGTGCCGCCGCTGCCGGCCGTCGAGCTGTTCGACACGGCGCTGCACCGGCTCGCCGAGGCCGGCGTACCGACCGTGATGATCTCCGGGAACCACGACTCGGGGCGCAGACTCGGCGTCGGCGCGGGACTCATCGGGCGCGCCGGGATCCACCTGAGGACCGACCCGGCCGGGGTCGGCACCCCGGTGGTGCTGGCCGACGCGCACGGCGACGTCGCCTTCTACGGGCTGCCGTACCTGGAACCGGCCCTCGTACGGGACGAGTTCGGGGCGAAGAAGGCCGGCCACGAGGCCGTCCTGTCGGCCGCCATGGAGCGGGTCCGCGCCGACCTCGCCGGGCGGCCCGCCGGCACGCGCTCCGTCGTCCTCGCCCACGCCTTCGTCGCGGGCGGCGAGCCGAGCGACAGCGAGCGGGACATCACCGTCGGGGGAGTGGCGGCCGTCCCGGCCGCCGTCTTCGACGGCGTCGACTACACCGCCCTCGGGCACCTGCACGGCAGCCAGACGATCACCCCGCGCGTGCGGTACTCCGGCTCGCCGCTCGCGTACTCCTTCTCCGAGACCGACCACCGCAAGACGATGTGGCTCATCGACCTCGGCCCGGACGGGGGGATCACCGCCGCCGAGCGGATCGACTGCCCGGTACCGCGCCCCCTCGCCCGCATCCGTGGCCGCCTCGACGACCTGCTCGACGACCCGGCGCTCGCCCGCCACGAGCGGTCCTGGATCGAGGCCACCCTCACCGACCCGGTCCGCCCGGCCGAGCCCATGGCCCGGCTCGCCGCGCGCTTCCCCCACACCCTCAGCCTCGTCTTCGACCCCGACCGGCCCGACGACGAGCCCACCACCTCCTACGCCCAGCGCCTGCGCGGCCGCAGCGACCAGCAGATCGCCGAGGACTTCGTGGCGCACGTACGCGGCGGAGCGGGCCCCGACGCACCGGAGAGGGAGGCGCTGCAGCGTGCCTTCGAGGACGTACGGGTCGACATGGAGCGGCGCGAGGTGACCGCATGAGGCTGCACCGGCTGGACATCACCGGCTTCGGCCCCTTCGGCACCACCCAGACCGTCGACTTCGACGCCCTCACCGAGGCGGGACTGTTCCTGCTCCACGGACCGACGGGCGCCGGCAAGACCTCCGTCCTCGACGCCGTCTGCTACGCCCTGTACGGCGCGGTGCCCGGCGCCCGTCAAGGCCCCGGCACCTCGCTGCGCAGCGACCACGCCCCGGCCGGGACGGCCACCGAGGTCGTGCTCGACCTCACCGTCGGCGGCCGCAGGCTGGAGATCACCCGCAGGCCCGAACAGCTCCGCCCCAAGAAGCGCGGCTCCGGCTTCACCAAGGACAAGGCCCAGTCCTGGCTGCGTGAATACGACCCCGAGCGCGGCGCCTGGCAGGCGCTCAGCCGCTCCCACCAGGAGATCGGCGAGGAGATCACCCAGCTCATCGGCATGAGCCGGGAGCAGTTCTGCCAGGTGGTGCTCCTGCCGCAGGGCGACTTCGCGCGCTTCCTGCGCGCCGACGCCGAGGCGCGCGGCAAGCTCCTCGGCCGGCTCTTCGACACCCGGCGCTTCGCCGCCGTCGAGGAGCACCTCGCCGGACTGCGGCGCGTCGCCGAGCAGCAGGTGCGGGACGGCGACGAGCGGCTCCTGGGCCTCGCCCACCGGATGGCGCAGGCGGCGGGACCCGCCGCCGCGGACTGGCCCGCGCCCGACGGCAAACCCGGCGACCCGGGGCTCGCCGACTCCGTGCTCGCCTGGGCCGCCGTCGCCCGCGCGGGGGCCCGCGAGGCGCTGGACGTGGCCGCGTGCGCGCTCGCCGCGGCCGAGAGCAGGCAGGCCGCCGCGCGCCGCGCCCTCGACGAGGAGCGCGAGCTCGCAGCACGACAGCGGCGGTACGAGGACGCCGTGCGCCGCCGCGAGGAGCTCGAACTGCGGCGTGCCGAGCGCGATGCCTGGCAGGCCCGGCTCGACCGGGCCCGCAAGGCCGAGCGGGTGGCCGGGCCGCTGAGCCTGCGCGACGACGCCGAGCGGGCGCACCGGGCCGCGCACGCCGCCCACGCGCGGGCCGCGGCCTCACTCTCCGCCGCCGGACTGGCGCCGGACCTCGCCGACACGGGCACCGAACACCTCACGGCGCTGGCCGGACACCTGAGCCAGGAGCTCGGGGGACTGGAGCACGCCCGCCTGGCCGAGCGGCGCGGCGCCGAGATCGCCCGCGAGCGCGCCGAGCTGGAGCGCCAGGCCCGCGCCGACGAGGACACCCTGCACGACGCGGACGCCTGGCTGGCCGGCTGGGACACCCTGCGCCGCACCCTCCAGGACGGCGTCGAGGCCGCCCAGGAGGCCGCCACCCGCGCCGAGCACCTCGCGGGCCGCCTCGACCCCGCGCGCCGCCGCCTCGCCGCCGCGCACCGCCGCGACGCCCTCATACGCGACGCCGAGGCAGCCGAGTCCCGCCTCGCGGCCGCGCGCGAGCAGGCGAACGACGCCCACGAGACGTGGCTCGACCTGCGCGAGCGCCGCCTGCGGGGCATCGCCGCCGAACTCGCCGCGGAGCTCGTGGACGGCGACCCCTGTGCCGTCTGCGGCTCGCCCGACCACCCCGCGCCCGCCCGCGCCGCCGACGACCACGTCGACCGCGCGGCGGAGGACCGCGCCTACGCGGCGTACACCCACGCGGACGAGAACCGCTCCGCCGCGGAGCGCGATCTCGCCGTGGTGCGGGAGGCGCTGACGGCCGCCCGCGCCGAAGCCCTGGCGGGCGCGGAGGGCGACGCCCAGCCCACGGTCGGCGAGCTCGCCACGGCGGTCGAGCGGCTGGAGCGCGCGTACGACGAGGCCCGGGCCGTGGCCGGCGGCATGCACGCCGCCCGCGAGAGGCTCGACCGGGAGGAGGCGGAGCACCGGCGGCGCCTCGACGTACGCCGCCAGGTGGAGCGCCGCGCCGCCGCGCGTACCGCGCAGCGCGAGGCCCTCGACCGCGCGCAGGCCGACGTCGACGCCGAACTCGCGCGCGTGCGCGGCGTCGACGGCACCGGCGGCGTCGCCGAGTACGCCACCCTCCTGGAGCTCAGGATCGCCCGCCTCACCGAGGCCGCCGAGGCCGTACGGGCCGCCGAGGACACCGCCCGGCGCCTCAAGGAGGCCGACGACCGGCTCGCCGACGCGGCGTTCCGCGCCGGGTTCGACACCCCGGACGCCGCGGCCGCCGCGCTGCTCGACGACGTACGGCAGCGGGACCTCCAGCACCGGCTGGACGACTGGCAGGCTGCGGCCGCCGCGGTCGCCGACCGGCTCGCCGAGCCGGGGACGCGCGCCGCGGCCGAGCGCCCACCCGCCGACCCGGACGCGGCGCTGGCCGCGCTGGCCGCCGCCGACCGCGCCCTGCGCGACGCCGCCTCCACGCTCGACGCGCACCGCGACCGGTGCGCCCAGCTGGCCCGGCTGTCCCGGGAGGCGGACGCCGAGGTCCGCAGGCTGGGACCGCTGCGCGAGGAGTACGACCGCGTCGCGCGGCTCGCCGGACTCACCGCCGGTACGTCCGCGGAGAACGAGCGCAGGATGCGGCTGGAGTCCTACGTGCTCGCGGCCCGGCTCGAACAGGTCGCGGCCGCCGCGACCGCCCGCCTCCAGCGCATGTCCGCCGGCCGCTACACCCTGGTCCACTCCGACGCCCGCGCCGGCGGCAAGCGGTCCGGCCTCGGGCTGCATGTGGTCGACGCCTGGACGGGCCGCGAGCGCGACACGGCCACCCTCTCCGGCGGCGAGACGTTCTTCGCCTCGCTCGCCCTGGCGCTGGGCCTCGCCGACGTCGTCACGGACGAGGCCGGCGGCGTGCGCCTCGACACGCTCTTCATCGACGAGGGCTTCGGCAGCCTCGACGACCAGACCCTCGACGAGGTGCTGGACGTCCTCGACTCCCTGCGGGAGCGGGACCGCAGCGTCGGCATCGTCAGCCACGTCGGCGACCTGCGCCGCCGCGTCCCGGTCCAGCTGGAGGTCGTCAAGGAGAGGGCGGGCTCCCGGGTGAGGCTCCACACCGGCGGAAGCGGCCTCGGCGGCTGAGGTGTCAGCGGCTGATCGGGCGGCGCGGCAGCGGCGACGAGTAGACGACGCTCGTCGTCACCGACCCCAGCGCCGCGATCTTGCCCGAGATCTCCTCCAGGTGCGTCATGGACCGGGCGGCCACCTTCAGTACGAAGCAGTCGTCGCCCGTGACGTGGTGGGCCTCCAGGACCTCCGGCGTCGTGTCCAGCAGGTCGTGGAACGGCTTGTAGTTCCCGTGCGGATACCGGAGCCGGACGAAGGCCAGGATGGGGAGTCCGAGCCTCTCGCGGTCGACCACCGCCGTGTAGCCGCTGATCACCCCGGCCTCCTCCAGTCGGCGCACCCGCTCGGTGACGGCGCTGGCGGACATGGAAACGGTACGGGCGAGCTCGGCGAAGGTCGCCCGGCCCTGGTCCTGAAGAGCCGTCAGTATGCGCCAGTCGGTGGCGTCCGGTGAATATCCCGTCATGGATGACGAATAACAGGGGAATCACCGGCTGATCAAGGCAACCTCCGGGGATTGTCACTTCATTGCAATGATCATCGCGCCGTAGATTTTCTGCCATGACGACGATCCAGACCACCAGCGCCCCCGCGTCCGCCGCCGCCAACCCCGTCCTGCGGGTCCCCCCGGCCTCGCCCGCCGCCGCGGCCGCGTACTTCTCGGCCAGCCTCGCCTTCCACGCCGACGTCTCGGACGTCGCCTCGGCGCTCGCGGCCGGCGGTGACCCCGGCTTCGTCGTCCTGGACTCCCGCTCCACCGAGTCCTGGAACCAGGGCCACATCCCCGGCGCGGTGCACCTGCCGACGGCGCTCATCCCCGAGCAGGCCGAGCAGCTGCTCGACAAGTCCGTGCCGGTGGTCACGTACTGCTGGGGCCCCGGCTGCAACGGCGCCACGCGGGCGGCGCTCGCCCTCGCCGAACTCGGCTACCAGGTCAAGGAGATGCTCGGCGGCTTCGAGTACTGGGCGCGCGAGGGCTTCGAGTTCGAGACCTGGGAGGGGCGCGAGCGGCGCGACGCCGACCCGCTGACCGCCCCGGTCGACGGCGACTGCGGCTGCTGACCGCTGTTCGCGCCGAGCACCCCACCCGCGCGCCCGCAGGCCCGGCCTGCGGCCCCGACGCCCCGCGTTCACGGAGGGCGCCGGGGCCGGGCGGAGCTCAGAGCCGGGCGGAGTTTAGAGCCGGGACAGCTCGTCCACCAGGTCGTCCAGGCCCAGCGGCCCCTGCGACAGCGCCGCCATGTGCCACTTCTTCGCGTCGAAGGCGGCACCGTGCGCTCTGCGGGCGTTCTCCCGGCCCCGCAGCCACGCCCGCTCGCCCAGCTTGTAGCCGATGGCCTGCGCGGGCACCGACAGATAGCGGGTGAACTCGCTCTCCACGAACGCCGGTGACCTGCTGCTGTGGCGCCGGAAGAACTCCTGCGCCAGCTCCGGCGTCCACCGCTCACCCGGGTGGAACGGCGAATCCGCCGGAATCTCCAGCTCCAGGTGCATGCCGATGTCCACGATCACACGGCACGCCCGCATCATCTGCCCGTCCAGGTAGCCGAGCCGCCGCTCCGGGTCCGGCAGGAAACCCAGCTCGTCCATGAGCCGCTCCGCGTACAGCGCCCACCCCTCCAGGTTGGCGCTCACCCCGCCGACCGTCGCCTGGTAGCGCGAGAGCTGGTCGGCCACGTGCGCCCACTGCGCGATCTGGAGGTGGTGGCCCGGGACGCCCTCGTGGTACCAGGTGGACACCAGGTCGTACACCGGGAACCGGGTCTCGCCGTCGACCGGCAGCCAGGTGCGGCCGGGGCGTGAGAAGTCCTCGGACGGACCCGTGTAGTACGCCGCGGCGGCGCTGCCGGGCGGAGCGATCCGCGACTCCACCCTCCGTACCCGTTCGGCGAGTTCGAAGTGGGTGCCGTCCAGCGCCTCGATCGCCTCGTCCATCAGCTCCTGCAGCCAGACCCGTACCTCCTCGACGCCCACGTGGGAGCCGTGCTTGTCGAGGTGGGCGAGCGCCTCCCACGGGCCGGCGCCCGGCAGGATCTTCTCCGCCTCGGTCCGCATCTCGGCGAGGAGCCGGTGGTACTCGGCCCAGCCGTACGCGTACGCCTCGTCCAGGTCGAAGTCGGCGCCGGTGAAGTAGCGGGCCCAGCGGGCGTAGCGCTCGCGGCCCACGGTGTCGGGCGCGCCCTCCACCGCGGGGGCATACACGTCGCGCATCCAGTCGCGCAGCTCGGCCAGGGCCCGGGTGGCGCCGCGCGCCGCCGCGTCCAGCTCCGTGCGCAGCGCGGTGGGTCCGGCGGTGACGAACTCCTCGAACCAGCCGGTCCGGGCCCCGCCGTGGCCCGTCCACTCGGTGAGCTGCCCGACGACGGTGGCCGTGGCGCGCGGACCGCCCTTCAGGCCCCGGTCCAGCCCTGCCCGGAGCGACGCGCGGTAGCCGTCCAGCGCGGCGGGCACGGCGCGCAGCCGCTCGGCGACCGCCGCCCAGTCCTCGTCCGTCTCCGTCGCCATCACCGTGAAGGCGATGCGGACGCTGTGCGCGGGCGAGCGCAGGTTGCTGACCGCGCACAGCCCCTCCCCGGCCTCGTGGACGGCGAGCTCCGCGGTGAGCCGCTCGCGCAGGAGGCGCGCGCAGCGCCGCTCGGCGTCGCTGTCCGCGCCGGGCCGGCGTTCTGCCTCGTCGAGCCGGGCGAGCGTGGCACGGGCCAGCGCGGCGCGCTCCTCCTGTCCGGCGGGCGTGAAGTCCGGGAGGAGTCCGGCGCTTTCCCTGACGCCCAGGTACGTACCGGTGATCGGATCGAGTGCGACCAGGGCGTCGACATACGCGTCGGCCACCTGGCGGGGGAGAGCGCTGCTGGAGGTCTCTGGCATGAGGCCATCCTGGTATGCCACGGGTCTCGGCGTCACCCTCATCCGTGGCTAGTCGGCTGACACATGAGCGCCCGCGGCGGCCGGCAGCAGCGGCCCGCACTCCCACTGCTGGAAGATCAGCCGCGTCTCCACCCGCGCCACCTCGCGCCGCGACGTGAACTCGTCCAGTACGAGTCGCTGCAGGTCAGCGGGGCCCGCGACGGCCACGTGCACCAGGTAGTCGTCCGGTCCCGTCAGATGGAACAGCGCCCGGGACTCCGGCAGGGCGCGGATCCGCTCGACGAACGGGCCGATCAACTCCCGCCGGTGCGGGCGCACCTGCACCAGCAGGAGCGCTTCCAGGCCGCGTCCGAGTTTGGCCGGATCGAGTCGCAGCCGGTGCCCCAGGATGACGCCGGTGCGGCGCAGCCGCGCCACCCGGTCGAGGCAGGTGGAGGGGGCGACGCCCACCTCGGCGGCGAGTTCGCGGTACGTGGTCCGGGCGTCGTTCTGCAAAAGGCGAAGTATGTGCAGATCGACCGTGTCCAGTACGACAGATTCGGCCATGCGGCGAACGTAGCACGGGGTTATCCGCCGCCTCCCCGGAATGTGTTCACAGTGCGGTCCATGGATGCCATGGACCGCACCGCCGCGATCGAGCCCCGCACCCCGTGGGCGCCGGCCACCCAAGCCGTGCACGCCGGGCGCGAAGACCTCGCCGCTCTGGGCCTGCACGCCGTCCCCCTCGACCTGTCCACCACGTACCCCTCGTACGACGCGAGGGCGGAGGCCGCGCGGATCGACGAGTTCGCCGCCACCGGCGCCCTCCCGGAGGGACCGCCGGTCTACGCCCGCCTCGACAACCCCACCACCGCGCGCTTCGAGACGGCGCTCGCCCGGCTGGAGGGCACGCAGAGCGCCGTGGCGTTCGCCAGCGGCATGGCGGCCCTCACCGCCGTCCTGCTCGCCCGGGCGAGCGCGGGCCTGCGCCATGTGGTCGCCGTACGGCCCCTGTACGGGTGCAGCGATCACCTGCTCACGGCGGGGCTGCTCGGGACGGAGGTGACCTGGACGGACCCCGCCGGCATCGGCGACGCGATCCGGCCCGACACCGGTCTGGTGATGGTCGAGACCCCCGCCAACCCCACGCTCGCCGAGGTCGACGTCCGCGCCGTCGCCCACGCCTGCGGAGAGGTGCCGCTCCTCGTCGACTCCACCTTCGCCACTCCCGTCCTCCAGCGGCCCGCCGAGCACGGGGCGCGGATCGTGCTGCACAGCGCGACCAAGTACCTGGGCGGTCACGGCGACGTGCTCGCGGGTGTGGTGGCCTGCGACGAGGAGTTCGCCGGCCAGCTGCGGCGGATCCGGTTCGCCACCGGGGGCGTACTGCACCCGCTGGCCGCCTATCTGCTGCTGCGGGGGCTGTCCACGCTGCCGGTGCGCATGCGGGCCGCGTCGGTGTCCGCCGCCGAACTGGCGCGCCGGCTGGCGGTCGATCCGCGGATCGCTCGGGTGCACTACCCGGAGATCGGCGGCGCCATGGTCTCCTTCGAGGTGTACGGGGACCCGCGGGACGTGATCGCCGGAGTGCGGCTGATCACGCCCGCGGTGAGCCTCGGCAGCGTCGACACGCTGATCCAGCACCCGGCGTCCATCAGCCACCGCGTGGTGGACGAGACGGACCGGCGCGCGGCCGGGGTGAGTGACCGGCTGCTGCGGATGTCGGTCGGCCTGGAGGACGTCGAGGACCTGTGGCGGGACCTGACGGAGGCGCTCAGCGCCGCGCCTGTCCGTGGCCCTCGCCGGAGCGGTGGACGGGAGCGGAGCCCGGAGCGCCGTTCGGGGCGCCCGGGGCGTCCAGCCGCGCGGTGATCACCAGGGTTCCTTCCTCGATCTGGTAGTCGAGGGGAAGGTTCAGCCCCCGCATGGCGGCGACCATGCCGGTGTTGGACGACTGCGTCACGGCGTACACGCTCGCGCAGCCGGCTTCGACGGCGAGCTCCACCAGGCGGCGCAGCAGCTCGGAGCCGATGCCGCGGTGCTGCCACTCGTCCTCGACGAGCAGGGCGACCTCCGTCTCGTCGCCGTCCCACAGCAGGTGGCCGAGGGCGACGAGGCGGCCGGACGCCGTCTCGACGGCGAGGGTGCGGCCGAAGCGGGGGCTGAGGAGGTGGTCGAGATAGCGGTCGGCGTCGCCGACCGGACCGTGGTAGCGCAGCCCGAGCGTGCGGTCCGAGCAGCGGTCGTGCATGGCGCGCGCGGCCCGCAGGTCGCGCCGGTCGGCGCGGCGGACGGTGATCTCGTTGCCCTCCGGGAGCGTCAGCACGTCCTGCCCGTGGGGGATGCGCGGGCCGAGGCGGGCGTCGAGCTCCACGAGCGCGCGGGCGCGGGCGAACTCGGTGGGCGTGAACGGCAGGTAGGGGCGCTCGATCGTGATCACCCCGCCGTTCGGGTCACGCAGCCGCATCACCCTCTCGCCGTCCTCCAGCGCTCCTTCCACCGGGGCGGTCGCGCCGGTGGGGCGGCCGGACAGCGAGACGGCGGGTACGGAGTGGATGGTGCACCGGCCGAGCAGCCGGCGCAGGGCGAGGGGCAGTTCGGCGGCGTCGAGCGCGGTACGGGTGGCCAGGCCCAGCACCCGCGTCGGGGTGTCGACCAGGTCGTGCGCGTCGGCGCGCTCGATCCACGTGGAGGTGCCGCCCGCCGCGGCGGCCTCCCGGGTGAGCTCGGCCGCCGGGAGCGAGGCGGGGGCGCGGAGCAGGAACTCGTCCACCGTGCCCTCGGCCAGCGGGTGCGTCTGCAGGGTGAGGATGTCGACGCGCAGCCGGGCGAGCGCCGTGCACAGGGCGGCGAGGCTGCCCGGCTCGTCGCGCACGGTGGTGCGCATCCGCCACAGCGCGGAATCCTCGGGCGCCGTCGCCCCGGCCGGTTCCGGGGCGGCGGACACGGCGGACGTGGCGGGCGCCGTGCCGCCGCCGGTATCAAGGCCGTCTTCGGCCGGCGGCGCATGGCTGTGGCGCCGTGCCCACCAGGTGTGGAACGCCGCCGTGGCGATCAGGACGACCGCCGAGACACCGAGGAGGTACGGCCCTTCGGGGCCGTGCGCGATGGTGTTCGCCACCGCGTCCGCGACGGCCACGGCGGTGAACAGGGCGGCCAGTTCGACGAGGTCCCGCCGCCAGTGGTGGTGGCGGTGCTGGTGGCGGCGGGCGCTCTTCGTAGCGGTCACATCAGTCATGGCATCACTGTGACCCAGCGGTGTTGCGTGATCACGAACCCTTTGTGACTGATGGGTTAAGCATGGGTCTGGTGCTTTAACGACCATTTTCCGCCGTTTCTGGCGTGGACTGTTCGACCGGACGTACGGGGGAGTCGGGCGTCCTCGCCAGGGCCTGCGCGAGCCGCTTCGCCTGCGCGACGAGCTGCGACGAGCCGCGGCGGGCCGCCAGCGCGTCCAGCCCCGGGATCGGGCGGACGGGGGCCGACACCGCACCGCACCGCTCGACGCAGTCGGCGGCGACCGCCAGTATCTCGCCCAGCCCGCGCACCGGTTCACCACCCTCGACCAGCCCGGGCAGCGCGCTCGCGAGCACCGCCCATGTGGTGGCGTACGCCCCGGTCGCCGCGGCCGTACGCGCCGAGTCGGCCAGCCGGTTGGGCTTGACCGTGCCGATGCGCACCAGCTCCGCCAGGTCCTGGCCGAGCCGCGCCGCGTCCAGCTCGCCGCGCGCCGCCAGCACCAGGAGGGCGTCGACCGCGACGAGCCGGTCCTCCGCGTGCCGCGCACCCATCCCGGTGGCCAGCGCGAGGTGCAGCGAGGGCCCGGCCTCGCCGCCCGCCTCGGCGAGCGGCGCGAGGAATGACGTGCCGCCGCGTATGTCGTCGGCAGCGGCCGTGGCCAGCGGCAGCAGCCACGTCGCGAGCCGCTCGCGATCCTCCGGCAGTACGGCGGTCCAGTGGGGCGCCGCACCCGACCAGTGGTAGCAGCCCCGGCCGTCGTCGGTCGAAGCCGCGCCCAGGGCACGGAACGCGCGCGGGAAGTCCCGCAGCGACCCGGGGGTCTGGTCGGTGGTCATCACGATCCGCCGCGGCAGCTGACGTGTCCAGGCGGGCCAGTGGTCCGCCGGTGCCGTGGGCTCGGCGACCCCGCGTACGGCGGGCGCCCACAGCTCGGGGGCGGTGAGCCACCGCGCGAGGCGCTCCCCGGCCGGCGTGCCCATCCGGGCGGCGTCCTCGGCGGCCCGGGCCGCCTTGGGCCCGGCCCTTCGCACCCGCAGCAGCGCCTGCGCGAAATCGATCTCCCCCGGCGTGACACCGAGCTGCTCGTAGCCGCGCAGTCGCTCCACCAGCTCACCCGGATCCACCGCCCCCGCGTGCCAGGTCGGCGTGGCCAGCAGATACGGAGTCGACCCCTTGAGCAGCGTCACCGCCGCCTCCTGGGCCCGCACCAGCGGGAGCCGGTCCAGGGCGCGGTGCACACAGCCGTGTGAGGGTTCCGCCCGCAACGCCGCGTGCAGATGTCCCGTCGTCACCTTGCCGACCACCGTCCCCACGACGATGTCCAGCGGCTGGAGGTACTGCATGAAGTTCGCGTCGCGCCCGTACCACCGCAGATCCGCGACCAGCGGCAGCAGCGCCTCACGCAGCGCGTCGAGGTCCCGGTACGCGAACCGCACCAGGCCGTCCAGCGCGCGCTCGACGCCCAGGACGTCGTCGCCCGCCTTCAGCAGGACCGCCACGTCCTCCACCAGCTCCGGCAGGCTGTCCGCCGCCGGGGCCACGCGCCGCGCCTCCGGCGCCGGAGGCAGGAACTCCTCGTACGGCTCCGCCTCCCCGTCCCCCTCCGCCGGGAGCGCCTCGCCGAACACCTCGGCCGCCGCGGCCCGGTGCACCGGGCTCAGCAGAGCGGCCGCCCCGGCCAGCTCGGTACGCGTCTCCTCGCCCACGCCGGACAGATGGCGCCCGACGAGCTTCAGCGCCCGCTCCTGCACCCCGGTGTCCGCATGGCCGAACGCCTCGGTGACCGCGGGCAGCAGCTCCGCCGCCGCGTCCGCGCCGCCCTGCCGCAGCGCCTTGCCCAGCAGGACCAGTTGCGCCCGCACCAGCTTCTTCTCCGTACGGAACAGCACCGACCCCGACACCTCGGCCAGCTCCCGCGCCGACAGGTCCCCCGCCGCGGACAGCCGCGCCAGCACCTCCTGGGCGTGCGCCGCCACGATCGACGGGCCGTCGGCCGCCATGCCCATCCAGTCGGCCTTGCGCACCCGCTCCTCATCGGCCGTCAGCCGCAGCCGCCGCAGCAGGTCGAGGAAGAACCGGACGGCCCCCGGCTTGGCCCCGCGCAGCAGCCGCGCCACACAGGCGTCGACGAGCACGCCCCGCTCCACCACGCCCTCGTCGGCCAGCGCCACGAGCCCGGCCTGCCAGTCGTCGGAGCACCACGTCAGCGTGCTCGGCAGCTCCGTGGTCTCGAAGAGGCGGGGAACCAGCGCCGGCGCATACGGGTCGGTGCGCAGCGCGGGCAGGATGCCCTGCCGGGCCACCGCGTCCGCCCAGCCGTGGACGTACCCGTCCGTCACCGGCACCGGGCAGTCCGAGAGCCGGACGAGCTCGTGGACCAGCGGGTAGTCCTCCTCGGCCGTGGCGGGCCTCCCGGCGAGCCGGTGCGCCACATCGCCCAGCCACCCCGCCTCCCGGTCCGCGAGCAGGTCCAGCAGCATCCCCGTCGGCAGCCGCTCCCAGTCCCGCAGATCGCGGGCGCCGATCCACGCGGCCGCCGCCGCGGCCCCCGTGTGGCAGCCCGCACCCGCCACCAGCAGCGCACGCGAGATGCTCCGCCGTTCCTCCCAGCGGTCCCAGTCCCAGCCGCGCAGCTCCTTGCGCAGCTCCTTCAGTTCCGCGAGCGCCACCTTGCGCCCGGCGGGGTCCAGCTCCTGCACCAGGGCCGGCACATCGTCCCGCCGCCCCTCGCGCACGGCCTTCAGCAGCTCCTCCGCCGCGATCATCGGGCACCTCCGGCGACCGCCAGGGCGCCACGGCGGACCATCCTGACCGCCAGCGCGTGTTTGCACGGCCCCCGCCTGCCCCGGTAGTCCGCCCACCACTGGCACGTACAGCTCAGCACCCCGCCCTCCGACCACCGCACCTGGTAGCGGCGTTCACCCGAGGACACCAGCGCCAGGCCCTCGTCCCCGGAGAGCTCGACCGAACCCGACGCGACCAGGGCCCGCGCCGCCACCAGCCGCGGGTTGTGCCGCTCCGCGCGGTCGGCGTCGTACGGCAGCTCACGGTGGAAGTACGCGGCGTCCGCCACGTCGTAGCCCACGCGGCCCGCCGTGCCCAGCCGGGTCAGCGCCGCCCGCACCCGCTCCACCGACAGCCCGGCCTGCGCGGCCAGGTCGGCGAGGTCGATCCGCGGCTCCCACGCCAGCAGCACCGACACCAGCTCGGCGTCCTGCGCCGCCTCCTCCGTGGCGAGCGCCTCCAGCACCCCGCCCTCGCCGGAGAAGCCGCGCGAAGCGTCCGGGGACAGTGTGAGCGTCAGCCGCATCCCGGGCAGCGCCACCTCCCAGGCGCTCGCCGTCGCCGCCCCGTCCACCACCGGCCCGTACACGCGCAGCGCCGTCGCGTGCCGCAGCACCCGCTGGAGCGCGACCAGCCGCTCCGGACCCGGCAGGCACACCGCGCCCGGCACCGGCCGCGTCGTCGGCCGCAGGGTCTTCCCGGCCGGCACCACCCACAGCGGCCCGCGCCCGGAGCCGCCCGCCGTCCGCGGCAGCGCCCGCAGGAACCGTACGGCCTCGGCGGCGGACAGCTCCGCGCGCAGGTCGAACCCGGCGCACGCCACCTGGGCCTCGGCGAAGCCCCGCAGCCAGCGGTCCGGCAACGGCACCTTCTTCTCCACCACCGCGCCACCGAGCGTCGTCACGGCCAACTCCTCGGGCCCGACGCGCAGGTGCAGCGGGTCCCCACCGGTCAGCCGGGAGAGCGCCTCACGCAGCGGGTTGTTGACGTCCACATTGGTCGTGCCGTGCCCGGTCTCGGCGCCGTCGAGGCCCTCGCTCAGCACGTCCAGCCGCGCGTACACCCCGCCGCAGCCCGAGAACGACTCAAAGCGCAGCCGGTCGCCGTTCCCCGTCACCACCGGGTCCAGCGACGCCGGTCGCAGCCGCTGGAAGTACCGGGCGGCCGCGACGTCCGCGACCGCCAGCAGGCCGCGCGCCGCTATCTGCGGCGACGTCACGAAACCGGAGAAGAAACGGGGATGGGCCTCGGCGCCGGCGGGCGTCAGCCCGCCGGACGTCTCCAGGCCGAGTAGCCGTCCGGCCTGCGAGGACTCCAGGGCGGACGGACGGGAATAGGCGAGTGCCTGCACGGATCGCGTCATGGAAAAGACGGTAGGACCCACCACTGACAATCGCCCCGGGCCGAGCTCCCGCCCCCGGTCCAGGCCTCAGCGCCGACGCGGTGAGCGGACCCCCTCCGCCAACGCCCGTCCGCCGTCGGCGTTCTCGCGGGGCGGCTCAGCGGCGGCTCCCGTCCAGCAGGACGCGTGCGACCAGGGCCGGGTCGTCGCTCATCGGCACGTGCCCGCACCCCGGCAGGCTCACCAGCCGGGCGTCGGTGATGGCGCGCTTGGCGCGGACGCCCTGCCGGCGCAGCAGCAGCCGGTCGCGGGTGCCCCAGGCGATGGTGACCGGCACATCCGGCACGTCGTGGGTGAACAGGACGTCGCGCCCCGCGGTGAGCGTCGGGTGGAAGCCGGTCGCATGACGCAACGCCAGTGTCTCGGCGACGACCGCCTCCGGTGACCGCCGCCCCGGGTGGGCGTAGACGGTGCTGGTCAGTGCCGCCCGCCCGGCAGCGGACCGTGACATCCGTTCGATCACCGGCAGGGGGAGGGACTCGGCGCCCGTCCGCATCGCGCGCAGCGTCCCGAAGGCGTACCGGCGTTCGCTCTCGTTCCAGAAGCCCGCCGGGGCCAGCGCCGTCACGGACCGCACGCGCCTCTCGCGCCCCAGCTCCAGGGCGAGCAGCCCGCCGAGGGAGTTGCCCGCCACGTGCGGACGGTCGACGTCCAGGGTCTCGCACAGCATGCCCAGCACCCGGCCCACCGTGGGCAGGTCGTACGGCAGCCCGTCGGGCAGCGCGGGCGAGGAACCGAACCCCGGCAGGTCGACGGCGATCACGTCCCGTTCGGCGGCCAGGATGTCGAGCACCGGCTGCCACGCCTGCCAGTGGTGCCCGATGCCGTGGAGCAGGAGCAGCGGCCGGCCCGAACCGGCCCGTTCGTATTCGAGCGTCAGTGTGCGGGGCCCCTGGAGGGACTCGACGGTGAACGAGACCTGTCCGGCCATGCTGGCTGCACCTGCTCCCTGCCGTGGGCGCCCTGTTTAAGACGCTCTGTCAGCAACCATTACCGTTCGGTAGTGTTCAGTTCAAGGGGCACGGCCGTCCACATGTGGTCAGAACCGCATCCTTCTCACCTGGACACGCCCTTCCTCGTCGGCTGGGATGGACGCGTGGCAACTGATACCCAGTCAGACGTCTCCGACGTCACCGGCATCGCCGAGGTCTTCGAAGCGCACCGGCCCGTCCTGACCGGCGTGGCCTACCGGATGCTCGGCCGTGTCGCCGACGCCGAGGACGTGGTCCAGGAGGCATGGCTCCGCTGGTCGGGCGCCGACCACGCCGCCGTCCGCGACGCACGCGCCTTCCTCGTACGGATCACCACCCGGCTCGCCATCGACCGGCTACGCCAGGCGCAGGCGCGGCGCGAGTCGTACGTCGGGCCGTGGCTCCCCGAGCCCGTCACCACGGACTTCGGGCCCACCGTCCCGGACACCGCCGAGCGCGCCGTGCTCGCCGACTCCGTCTCGCTCGCCGTCCTGGTCGTCCTGGAGTCCCTCTCGCCGCTGGAGCGCGCCGTGTTCGTGCTGCGCGAGGCGTTCGGCTTCCCGTTCGCGGAGATAGCCACCACCCTCGACCGGTCCGAGGCGGCGGTGCGCCAGCTCGCCGGCCGCGCCCGGCGCCACGTGGACGAGGGCCGGCGCCGGTACGACGTGGACCCGGCCGAGCGCCGTGACCTCACCGAGCGCTTCCTGGACGCGGCCGCCGGCGGCGATCTGGGCGAGCTGCTCGCCCTGCTGGCCCCCGACGTCCGGCTGGTCGGCGACAGCGGCGGCAAGGCCAAGGCGCCGCTGCGCGTCATCGAAAGCGCCGACAAGGTGGGCCGCTTCTTCTTCGCCATCGCCAAGGCGCCCCTGCCGGGCTCGGAGTACTGCTACACCGAGATCAACGGCGCCCCCGCGCTGGTCGTACACGTGGACGGAAAGCCCGAAACCCTCATCCAGGTGGAAGCGGTCGACGGCCGGATCCACACCGTCTACGTCATCCGCAACCCGGACAAGCTGGCCGCGCTCACGCTGCCGCGACCGCTGCCGTAGGAGGCCGGTCCGCTCCTTTTCCCACCGGCCCCGCGCTCCCCTCCCGGACGCGGGGCCGGCGCGTTCCCGCGCTCGCGTCCGGCGCGCATTGGTCTTGACCAAGGGGGAGCGCCCCCTTATGGTCGGTCGGAGGGTTAGTGCAGGAACCTTTAATAAACAAGGCACGGAAAGCCGCCGGGGCAGGGCGATCGCGGAGGATCAGGGTGGGGACCACGCAGCTGGAATCGGTGCCGGAGCCCAAGTACTGGCACCTCAAGACCGTGATCAGCGAGGCGCTGGACTCGGATTTCGCGGTGGGGGAGATCCTGCCCAACGAGCGTGAACTGGCCGCCCGTTTCGGCGTCGCCCGTGCCACGCTGCGCCAGGCGCTCGAACAGCTCGAACTCGAAGGCCGCCTCCAGCGCCGCCGCGGGGTCGGCACCACCGTGGCCCCGCCGCGCGTGGGCGTCGACGTCTCCACCACCCAGCACCAGTGGCCCGGCCCGGGCGACGAGGCCTGGGAGCCGGTCGACTGTGTCTCCACCGTGCCGCCCGCCGCCGTCGCGCGCCTCCTCGACCTCGCCCCCGACGCCGACGAGGCGGTCCACTCCGTACGCCGCCTGCGCGTGACGCACGGCCAGCCGGTCGCCGCCGAGCAGCTGTACGTCCCCACCGCCTCGGTGCCGGACCTCACCGCCATCCAGGCGCCCTCCGGCCCGGCCCGCGCCCGTACCGTCCTGCGCGAGCTGCAGCGCCTCACCCTGGAGGGCCAGGAGCGCGCCGTCGAGCTGGGCTCCGCCCGCGCGGACGACGCCAGGGAGCTCGACCGGCTGCCCGGCGCCCCGGTGCTCGTCGTCACCACGCGGTACTTCTCCGAGGGCCGTACGGCGGCGGTCTCGGTGGCCACGTACCGCGCCGACACCTGCCGGCTCACCTTCGGCGACGCGGGCGACTTCCAGATCGCGTCCTGACGGCGTCACCCGACCACGCCGTGCCCTCACCCGCGTGGTCTCCTGACCACGTCGTGCCGGACCGCGCCGTCTCCTGACCAGGGCGCGTTCCGGCCATGGTGTGTACGGGCCACGCGTGTACGGGCCCACGGCGCGCACGGGTCAGGGGATACCGGCCCGCCGTCCCGCTCTTCAGCGGCGGGCCGTCACCGTGCCCTCCACCGCGAAGAGCTGCTCCTCCACGTGCTCCAGCGCCAGCCGCAGCGCACCCGTCGCCACCGCCGCCTCGCCCAGCATCGACAGCACCACCCGCGGCGGACGCAGGCAGAACCGCGCCAACTCCTCCCGCAGCGGCGGGAGTATCCCGTCCAGACCGGCCGCCCAGCCGCCGATCACCACGACCTCCGGGTCCAGCGCCAGCACCAGCGCCCCCACGTCGTGCACCAGCCGCTGGATGAACCGCTCCACCGCCGCCCGTGCCCGCGCGTCGCCCTTCCGGGCCAGCGCGAACACCTCCGCCACCGCCTGCTCGTCCAGTGGGTGCAGCGGCTCGTCGGTCGTCGACAGCAGCTTCTCCGGCGTCGCCCCCCGCCCCAGCAGGTGCAGCGCGCCGATCTCCCCGGCGGCCCCGCCGAAGCCCCGGTGCAGCCGCCCGCCGATCAGCGAGCCGGCCCCGGGACTCAGCCCGGCGAGCACGAAAACGATGTCGTCCGAATCGGTGGCGGCGCCCTTCCACTGCTCGGCCACCGCAGCCGCGTTCGCGTCGTTCTCCACCAGCACCGGGCAGCGGAACGAACGCCGCAGCCGCTCGCCCAGCGCCAGTCCGGTCCAGCCGGGCAGCGCCGTGCCGAGCCGTACCGTCCCGTCCGCCTCCACGATGCCGGGCGTGCCGACGCCGACGGCGCGCAGATTGCTGCGCGGCACGCCCGTGCGCCGGAGCACATCGGCGACGACCGTCCGCACGCGCTCCAGCCGCTCGTCCGCCGAAGCCGTCTCCGAGACCTCCCGGGACCCCGCTCCTATGATCCGGCCGTCCAGCCCCGAGATGAGCGCGGCCACCCGGTGTGGGCCGATCTCGACGCCCATCAGGTGCCCGGCCTCCGCGCGGAACCGGAAACGCCGCGCCGGCCGCCCCTGGCGCCGGGTCTCGCCCTCCTCGGCCGCGGCCTCGACCACCAGACCGGTCTCGATGAGCCCTTCGACCACGCCCTCGACGGTGGGCCGGGACAGGCCCGTGATGCGGGTGAGGTCCGTGAGCGTACGCGCGTCGGAGCCCCGCAGCGCATGGAGTACCACCGCGGAGTTGATCCGCCGCAACAGCGACGGATCTCCGCCGGTCAGCCGGCCCACCGTGTGTCCTCCCAGCTCGAACGCGTGTCTGCGGATCGTACTCAATGCCCGGACGGCCGGCGAGCGGCGCCCGGCTCACGGAAGGTCGGCCCCACAAGATCGATCTTGCCTAGCATGTTCACGCGACTGGCTGGGGTGCACCCGCACACCGTCGACGGCGCCGGCTACTCGACCGACCTCGCCACCATGGAGCTCCTGCAGTCCCGGGCGATGGCCGCCCAGCAGGAGGACCTGAAGGACGGCAATCGCTTGAAGGCCACCGTGAGCAGGCTGCTCGTCGGCGAGAACATCGCGGTGGAGACCAACAACGTGACCGTCCGCAACGGCCGGGCGTCACGAGCCTGGCGTACCCACCGGCAGGAGACCTGCGGCATCGAGCACGGTTGACGCGGGCAGGGAGAGCGCGTGAGCCAGCTCGTGCAGCTCCTGCTCGGTGGGGCGGATCGGGCCGGTGGCGCCGTCAACGGCGAACACCCTGATACGTGGGGTGCGGATTCCGGTCAGCTCCGCGAGCGCCTGGGCGTTCAGATGGCGTCGGCGCATGGTGTCACGCAGCAGCTCTGCGAGGTCGGGCATCTCCCACCTCCGGGCGGGGGCTTGCACGGAACGTTACCCACCCGCCTGCCCCGAAACGTCGTGGGCAACCAGGCCCCCACCGTTCCATGGCATACCGGCCGGAACTTCTACGACGCGGCCCACCTGGGTGCTCCGGTTGTCCTGAGGGGTCTGGGTCTCTCCGCCGTGTATCCCCAGGTGCTCAGCGCCGCCGGAGCCGGCTCCCCCTCAGGGATGCCTGACGGAACGCCAATTGTCAGTGGCTGCGGCTTTACTGGACCCATGACCACCGCTCGGCACCTGGCGACCATCGATCGGCTGCGCTCCCGCCCCTTCCCCGGGCAGCGCGGCAGATCGGACGCGGGCGACAGCGGCCCCGGCTACCACATCGCCGAGCTCGCCACGAGCGAGGAGTTCTGGGACGACGACGGCACGCGGCGCGCGCTCGTCGAGGAGCAGTACGAGGCGGAGCGCGACGCGCTGGCGGTGCTGCTGACCGCGCGCTGGGGCGAGCCGCAGAGCTTCAGCCTGTGGTCGGTCTTCGACCGGGGCATGGCGGGCGAGGAGATACCGGACCCCTGGGACATCCTCAGCAGCTCCGTGCCCGACGTCCACCTCTGGCGCGCGCACGGGCTCTGGATAGCCCTGGGGGTCTCGCACTGGGACAAGGAGCTGCCGTTCCAGCTGCTCGCCGTCGTCACGGAGACGGACCCGCCCTAGGGTGGGCCCTAGCCGTCCTGGCCGGGGCTCTCCTGCGCCGCTTCCCGCAGCCGGGCGAACTCCTCCGCCATCGTCTCCAGCGTCCAGTGGGCGTTGAGGCCGCTGGGGTTGGGCAGCACCCAGATCCGGGTGTCGCCGATCGTCCGCTCCTGCGGGCCTATCCGGGCCTTGCGGTCGTGGAAGGCCGTGCGGTACGCGGTGACACCGGCCACCGCGAGCCAGCGCGGGCGCAGCCGCGCCACCTTCAGCGCCAGCAGCCGGCCGCCCTCGCGGAACTCCTCCTCGCTCAGCTCGTCGGCGCGCGCGCTCGCCCGGGCGACCACGTTGGTGATGCCGAGGCCGTACGAGAGGAGTTCGTGCTGCTCCGCCGGCTTCAAGCGGCGGGGCGTGAAGCCCGACCGGTGAAGCACGGGCCAGAAGCGGTTGCCGGGCCGGGCGAAGTGGTGGCCCGTGGCGGCCGACATCAGCCCGGGGTTGATGCCGCAGAACAGCACGGACAAGCCGCCCGCGATCACATCGGGCACGATGCGGTCGCGAGCGGCTTCCAGTTCCTCAGGTGTCATACGGGTCGTGTGCCCCGAGGTCAGAGGATCGCACCGGGCGCGTACCCGGCGGCGTCCGGGTGCTGCTTGGCGATCTCCTCGATCCGGGCCACCACGGCACCGACCTGGTCGGCCGCCGCGCCCGTGAACGACAGCTTGTCCGCCATCGCCGCGTCCAGCTGCGCCCGGTCCAGCGGGATGCGGTCGTCGGCCGCGAGCTTGTCCAGCAGCTCGTTGCGCTCGGCGCCCTGCTCCCGCATGGCCAGCGCGGAGGCGACGGCGTTCTCCTTGATGGCCTCGTGCGCGACCTCGCGGCCCACCCCGGCGCGCACCGACGCCATCAGCACCTTGGTGGTCGCCAGGAACGGCAGGTAGCGGTCCAGCTCGCGGGCGACGACCGCCGGGAAGGCGCCGAACTCGTCGAGCACCGTCAGGAAGGTCTCCAGCAGGCCGTCCAGCGCGAAGAACGCGTCGGGCAGCGCCACGCGGCGCACCACCGAGCAGGAGACGTCGCCTTCGTTCCACTGGTCCCCGGCGAGCTCGCCGGTCATCGAGGCGTAGCCGCGCAGGATGACCATCAGGCCGTTGACACGCTCGCAGGAGCGGGTGTTCATCTTGTGCGGCATCGCCGACGAGCCGACCTGGCCGGGCTTGAAGCCCTCGGTGACCAGCTCGTGCCCGGCCATCAGCCGGATCGTCTTCGCCAGC
Organism: Streptomyces sp. NPDC030862; assembly: GCF_055571835.1. Taxonomy (NCBI): domain Bacteria; kingdom Bacillati; phylum Actinomycetota; class Actinomycetes; order Kitasatosporales; family Streptomycetaceae; genus Streptomyces; species Streptomyces sp. NPDC030862. Next base: position 55,481 of record NZ_JBVIEN010000007.1, read on the forward strand.
GACGACGGCGCGGCGGCCAGCTGGACGAGCGCCGTGACGACCTCGTAGTCGAGCGAGCGCGGGTAGACCTGGCCGACCGAGGTGAAGGCGTGCCCGAAGCCCAGGTGGTGGGCGATCCGCCGCTCCAGCTCCGCCAGCTTCTCGGCGTCGCCGCCCAGCAGGTCCAGCATGTCCTGCGCGGTCCCCACCGGGCCCTTGATGCCGCGCAGCGGGTAACGGCCCAGCAGCTCCTCCACCCGGGCGTACGCCACCAGCAGCTCGTCGGCCGCGGTCGCGAAGCGCTTGCCGAGGGTCGTGGCCTGCGCGGCGACGTTGTGCGAGCGACCCGCCATGACCAGCTCGCCGTACTCGCCCGCCAGCTTGCCCAGCCGGGCGAGCACCGCCACCGTGCGGTCGCGCATCAGTTCCAGCGAGAGCCGGATCTGCAGCTGCTCGACGTTCTCGGTGAGGTCGCGGGAGGTCATGCCCTTGTGGACCTGCTCGTGGCCCGCCAGCGCGTTGAACTCCTCGATCCGCGCCTTCACGTCGTGGCGCGTGATCTTCTCGCGCTCGGCGATCGACGCCAGGTCGACCTGGTCGAGCACCCGCTCGTAGTCGGCGAGGGCGGCGTCCGGCACCTCGATCCCGAGGTCCTTCTGGGCGCGCAGCACGGCGAGCCACAGCCGGCGCTCCAGCTTCACCTTCTGTTCGGGGGACCAGAGGACGGCGAGCTCCGCGGAGGCGTAGCGGCCGGCGAGGACATTGGGGATGCGAGGCTTCGCAGACGCAGCAGTCACGTGACCAGATTCTAGCTGGCGGTTTGTGCAGGCCAGCGCCACGGTCCGGTTCGTCGGATGCTACGAGACGGCGTCGCCCCGCGGAACGGCCTCGCCCCGCGGAACGGCGTCGCCCCCCGGAGCCGGGAGCTCCGGCGAGTGCCTGGTGCCCGACGCCTCGGACCGTACCCCGGACCGCGCCCCGCGCGACGCCGGTGACCGCACCTCGGACGGTGCCTCGGACGGTGCCTCGGTCGGCGGCTCGCGCCGCACACCGGTCAGCACCTCGTACGGCAGCAGCTCCGGCCGCTTCGCCGGGCGGCCGTCGCCCGACGAGCGGCCCGTCAGCCGCCGCCCGATCCACGGCCCGAGGTGCTGCCGCGCGAACCGGGCGTCGCTCAGCCGCCGGGCCGCCCAGCCCGGCCGCACGGCAGGGGGCAGCGGCGCCCGCCAGTCCTCCTCGGCCTCCAGCCCCAGCGCCTGCCACACGGCCTCCGCCACCCGCCGGTGCCCCTCCGCCGTCAGGTGCAGCCGGTCCACGTCCCACAGCCGCTGGTCGCCCAGCACCTCGGCGCCGTACAGGTCGACCACCAGCGCGCCGTGCCGGGCCGCGAGCTCGTCGACGTACGCGAAGAGCTCCTCCATGCGGGGCCGGAAGCGCTGCATCACCGGGCCGTTGCGGCCGGGGCTGCGCATGAGCACCAGCCGGCCGCACGACGGGGCGAGGCGCTCCACCGCCTCCTCCAGCAGGCCGCGCACCCGCCCCATGTCGCACTTCGGGCGCAGCGTGTCGTTGAGCCCGCCGACCAACGTGACGACGTCCGCCTTCATGGCCGCCGCGAGGCCCACCTGCTCCTCGACGATCTGGCCGATCAGCTTGCCGCGCACGGCGAGGTTCGCGTACCGGAACCCGGGCGTACGGGCGGCGAGGCGGCCCGCCAGGACGTCGGCCCAGCCCCGGTAGGAGCCGTCGGGGAGGAGGTCCGACATGCCCTCGGTGAAACTGTCGCCCACCGCGACGAAACTGGTGTAGGTGGCATTCATCTCCATGGCGGGGTGATCGTATCGCCAGGCTCTAACCCGTCCGAGGGCGGCCCACCAGCTCCCGCAGCACGTCCTCCATCGTGACGAGCCCGGCCAGTTTGCCGTTGTCGTCCAGGACCGCCGCCAGGTGGGTACGGCTTCGGCGCATCGCCGTCAGGACGTCGTCCAGCGGCGTGGCCGCCCGCACCCGGGCGATCGGCCGCATCGCCGACACCGGGAACGGCAGGTCGCGCGGGAACACGTCCAGCGCGTCCTTCACATGGAGGTATCCGAGGATGCCCCGGGTGGCGTCCACCACCGGGAAGCGCGAGAACCCGGACCGCGCCGACAGCTCCTCCAGCTCGGCGGGCGTCGTGCCGACCCGCGCGTACACCACCCGCTCCACCGGCATCACGACGTCGCGCACCGGCCGGCGGCCCAGCTCCAGCGCGTCGTGCAGCCGCTCCGTCGCCCGGTCGTCCAGCAGACCCGCATGCGCCGCGTCCGTCACCATCCGCGCCAGCTCGTCGTCCGAGAACGTCGCCGAGACCTCGTCCCGCACCTCCACGCGGAGCAGCTTCAGCAGCGCGTTGGCGAACGCGTTGATCGTGAAGATCACCGGACGCAGCGCCCGGGTCAGCGCCACCAGCGGCGGCCCGAGGAGCAGCGCGAGCCGCGTCGGCTCGGCCAGCGCGACGTTCTTCGGCACCATCTCGCCCAGCAGCATGTGCAGGTACGTGGCCACCGACAGCGCGATCACGAACGAGATCGGGTGCACCAGCCCGTGCGGCACGCCCACCGCGTCGAAGACCGGCTCCAGCAGGTGGGCGATCGCCGGCTCGGCGACCACACCGAGCACCAGCGTGGAGAGCGTGATGCCCAGCTGAGCCGCCGCGAGCACCGCGGAGACGTGCTCCAGGCCCCAGATGACGCTGCGCGCCCGCCGGTCCCCGGCCTCGGCGTACGGCTCGATCTGGCTGCGGCGCACCGAGATCAGGGCGAACTCGGCGCCGACGAAGAAGGCGTTGACGACGAGCGTCAGGAAACCGATCAGGAGCTGGATCGCGGTCATCGGCCGGCCTCCCCGGAGCCACCGGCGCGGCGGCCGCCGTCCTCGTGGTCAGGTGACCCGTGGCGGTCATGCGCCCCGCCCAGGGGATCCGTGGGCGCGTGCAGCAGCACCCGCGCAGCCCGGCGCCCGGAGGCGTCCACCACGTCGAGCCGCCACCCCGCGAGCTCGATCCGGTCGCCGACGACCGGTATGCGGCCCAGCTCCGTCGCGATGAGCCCGGCGAGCGTCTCGTACGGCCCCTCCGGCACGCGCAGCCCGATCGTCTCCAGCTGGTCGGTCCGGGCGGCGCCGTCCGCCGACCACAGCAGCCGGCCGTCGGCGCCCTCGCCCACCCGCGCGAGGTCCGACGTCTCGTGCGGGTCGTGCTCGTCGCGCACCTCCCCGACGACCTCCTCGACGATGTCCTCCAGCGTCACGACACCGGCCGTGCCGCCGTACTCGTCGATGATGACCGCCATCGTCCGCTTGCCGGAGAGCCGGTCGAGCAGCCGGTCCACCGTGAGTGACTCCGGTACGAGCAGCGGCTCCCGCAGGATCTCGGTGACCGGCGTACGCGGCCGCCGCTCGGCCGGGATGGCCAGGACGTCCTTGATGTGCGCGGTGCCGATCACCGTGTCGAGACCGCCCCGGTAGACCGGGAACCGCGACAGGCCGGTGGCGCGCGTGGCGTTGGCGACGTCCTCCGCGGTGGCCTGCGCTTCCAGAGCGGTCACCTGCACGCGCGGGGTCATGACGTTCTCGGCGGTCAGCTCGGAGAGGTTCAGGGTGCGGACGAACAGCTCGGCCGTGTCCGCCTCCAGGGCGCCCTGCTTCGCGGAGTGGCGGGCCAGGGCCACCAGCTCCTGCGGGCTGCGCGCGGAGGCCAGCTCCTCGGCCGGCTCCAGGCCGAGCCGGCGCACCAGCCGGTTCGCGGTGTTGTTGAGGTGGCCGATCAGCGGCCTGAAGGCGGCGCTGAAGATCCGCTGCGGAGTGGCGACGACCTTGGCGACGCCCAGCGGGGAGGAGATCGCCCAGTTCTTGGGGACCAGCTCGCCGACGACCATCAGGACCACCGTCGACAGACCCGTGCCGATGACGAGCGCGATCGACGACGCGGCCGACGCCGACAGCCCCATGCCCTGGATCGGTCCCCGGATCAGCTTGGCGATCGACGGCTCGGAGAGCATGCCCACGATCAGATTGGTGACGGTGATGCCGAGCTGCGCCCCGGAGAGCTGGAAGGTGAGGGAGCGTACGGCCTTGAGGGCGCCGGGCGCGCCGCGCTCACCCCGCTCGACCGCCCGTTCGAGCTCGCTCCGCTCGATGGTGGTGAGGGAGAACTCGGCCGCGACGAACCCGCCGCAGGCCACGCAGAGCAGCAGTGCCACGACGAGCAGAAGGACTTCGGTCATCGCTTCACCTCCGTCCCATGGTCGGACAGGGAGCGGAGGAATGCGCGATGTCGCGTACCGGGGGGCTCGCCCATGGGCGGACGCTCACACCTTTCGGTCGGTCGGGTCGTCGGTCGGGTCGGAGTCTTCTCCGGCGGGTGCCCACCAATGGTAAAGGAATGGTAAAGCGCTCAGGCTTCCAGGGGGTCACTCGTCGGCGACTCGCCGCCCAGCGGCTTCACCCAGCGGCTCCAGTGCGGCTCCCGGGTGTAGCCGGCGGCCCGCCACGCGTGGTGCGCCGGCGTGTTCCGGTCGAGGACCATGGCGTCACCGCGCCGCCCCCCGAGGCGTACGAAACGCTCCTCGGCGGCCGCGAGCAGCGCCCCGCCGACGCCCTGGCGGCGATGGTCCGGATGGACGGCGAGCCGGTACAGGTGGCAGCGCCAGCCGTCGAAGCCGGCGATCACCGTGCCCGCGAGCTCGCCGTTCCGCTCGGCGAGGAGGAGTGCGTCCGGGTCGCGGGCGACCAGGCGCTCGACGCCGTCGCGGTCGTCGCTGATGCTGGTGCCCTCGGCGGCGATCTTCCAGAAGGCGAGGACGGCGTCGAGGTCGGCCGGTCGGGCGGCCCGTATCCGAAGATCGTTCATGCGCTCCATCCTCCACGATGCCCCGCGGCCGGTACACGTCCCTTGTCGCTGCTAGCGCGGCCGCGCTAGCGTGAAGTGTGGCCAAGACCCAGCTGAACGTTCGCGTGGACGAATCCACCGCCGAAGCCGCCCGCCGCCGGGCGCAGCAGCGGGGTGTCAGCGTGAACCGCTACATCGAGGAACTCGTCCAGCAGGACGCCGGGGAAGTGGGACGCACCTTCGTCGAGGCGGCGGCCGACTTCATGAAGCAGTACGAAGCCGTCTTCGCGGAGGAGTTCGGCGCCGCGGAGCACCGGCCGCCGGAGGACCGTCCGGCGAAGGGCGGCGGCAAGCGCGCCAAGGGCAAGCGGTGAGTGATCCGCGTCGAGCGGCGCACGGCCGGGGGCGTCCGGCGGTGCCGAGGGCGGGCGCCGTCCCCGGATGAGCCTCTCCATCGACCTCGCCTGGCTCCTCATGGTCGCCGAGCACAAGACCCCCGGCGACCCCCAGGTCATCGACTGGGGCGCGCTCGTCGCGGCCGTCGCGCGGCACGACGCCGAGATCTTCGGTACGGCCGTCTACGCGGACCCGCCCGCGCGGGCCGCCGCGCTGCTCCAACTGCTGCTGCACGTCCCGGCCCTGGAGCACTCCAACGCGATGTTCGCGTCCGCCGTCGCGTACGGCTACCTCGTCGCCTGCGGCCTCAAGGTGGTCACCTCGCCCGAGCAGGTGCGGGACCTCGCGCGCCTGGTCAAGGCGGGCGAGGCGGACGTCCGCGCCATCGCGGCGGAGCTGCGGCAGTGGAGCCTGTGAACCCGCTACGGGAGGGGGCGCCGCGTCGCATGCGCCTCCCGGTAGCGCGAGGGCGGGATGCCGTAGCGGCTGGTGAAGGCCTGGCGCAGGGTCTCGGCCGACCCGAAGCCGCACCGGGCGGCCACGCTCGCCAGCGGTAGCGCGGTGGACGCGAGGAGGTGCGCGGCGGCTTCCGTACGGGCCTGGCGTACGAACCGGCCCGGCGTCTGACCGAGGTGCTCCAGGAACAGCCGGGTGAGGTGGCGCGGGGTCACGCCCGCGAGCGCGGCCAGCGCCACCGTGCTCAGGTCGCCGTCCGGGCGGCCGGTGATGTGGTCGACGAGCCGCCGCACCAGGTCGTCGCGGGGCGGGGGAGCGGCCATGAAGAGGCTCATCTGGGCCTGGTTGCCCGGGCGTTGCAGGTACGTGACCAGGTGGCGGGCGACCTGGCGGGCCAGCTCGGCGCCGTGGTCCTCCTCGATGAAGGCGAGCGTGAGGTCGAGCGCGCTCGTGATGCCCGCCGCCGTGGAGATGTTGCCCTCGCGGATGTAGAGGGGGCTCGGGTCCACGGTGACCTCGGGGTGGCGGGCGGCCAGCCGGGCCGCGAACTGCCAGTGCGTGGTGGCGCGGTGGCCGTCCAGCAGCCCGGTGGCGGCCAGGATCGCGGCCCCGGTGCACACGGAGGCCACGCGCCGGCTCTCCTTGGCCAGGCGGCGGACATGCCCCACGAGCCGCGGGTCGGCGGCCGCCCGCTCGACGTCCAGGCCGCCCGAGACGACGAGCGTGTCGAGCGGGCCGATGAGCCGCTCCAGGGACTGCTGGCTGAGCAGCGTGAACCCCGAGCCGCAGACGATCGGCCCGCCGCCCGGCGCCACCAGGACCACGTCGTACGGGCGGGCCAGGGAGCCGAGGTGGTTCGCCATGACGAGGGTGGTGGTCACGCACGCGATGTCCAGCAGCTCGGCCGTGTCGAAGCCGACCACGGCCACTCGCCGATCCGTCATGCGAGGACCCTATGCCGGAAGGACCGGTACCCCAAGGTTCGGGACATGACCGCGCGGACCGTACGTGGACGGGGGCCGGCGGGCCGGAGAGTGGACTCGTCCACGACCGCCGCCTCGCCGCTCCGGGAGAAACCTCATGACCACTGACGCCACCCGCGGAACCGGAACCGGGGCCGATCCGACACCGAACGCGCCCGCGCCCGCGCCCGTACGCCCCGATCAGCCCGTCCAGCCTCCCCGGCTCTCCCGGCCTTCCACCTCTTCCACGTCTTCCCCGTCTTCCCGGCTCTCCGGAGTCCTGCGCCTCCTCGGGCACCGCTGGCCCACCTGGCTCGCACTCGCCGTGGTGGCCGCGACGTTCCTCGACGGGGCCCCGCCCGTGGCACGCCTGGCGGCCCTGCTCGCCCTGATGCCCCTCTTCTACCTGGCCTTCGGCGCGTTGCGCGGCCACCTGCGCGGCCCCCGTGTCCTCGCCCTCCAGATCGCCGGGCTGCTGCTCTTCGCCGCGGTCGCGCTGGTGGCGCTGACGGCCGACCGGACGACCGCGCACTACCTCCTGGCGGCCGGCTGGTTCGCCCACGCGGTCTGGGACTTCGCCCACCACCGCGCCGACCGGGTGGCCCCCCGCGCCTGGTCGGAGTGGTGCTGCGTGGTGGACCTCCTCGGCGCGGCGGCCATCCTCCTCGCGGCCTGACGGGCGGGACGAGCGCGACGGGAGGACCGTGCCCGGTCACGCCCCCGGCGTCGCCGCTCAGCCGGCGGCGTCGCCGAACCACCTGGGCAGATGGCCGAGCAGGCTCTGCTGATCGTCCCCGACCCAGGCCACGTGGCCGTCCGGACGCAGCAGCACCGCGGGGACGTCCAGTTCCTCGCTGACCTCCACGACGTGGTCGACCCGGTCCGCCCAGCCCGCGGCGGACAGGCGGCCGGTCTGGTCCAGCAGCAGCCCGCGGCCGCCGCGCATCCGGTCGTAGAGGCGCCCCCGCTTCAGCTTCAGGTCCCGCAGCCGCCGGCCGACGAGTGCGTGCCCCTCGCCGAGGTCGTAGCGGACCGCGATCGCGGTGATCTTCTCGATCAGGTAGCGGTTCACCTCCTCGAACTCCATCAGTTCCCCCATCAGCCGGCGCACGGCCCGGGCGCCCGGCTCGGAGGACAGCAGCTCGGTCTGCGCGCGGGTGTTGTCGAGGACGTCGGCGGCCACCGGGCGCCGCTCCGTCTGGTAACTGTCCAGCAGCCCCTCCGGCGCCCAGCCGCGCACCTCGGCGGCCAGCTTCCAGCCGAGGTTGAACGCGTCCTGGATACCGAGGTTGAGCCCCTGCCCGCCGGTCGGCGGGTGGACGTGCGCCGCGTCACCGGCCAGCAGCACCCGGCCGACGCGGTAACGCTCGGCCAGCCGGGTGGCGTCGCCGAACCGGGACAGCCAGCGGGGCGAGTGCACCCCGAAGTCGGTGCCGGCGACGTCCCGCAGCCGCCGCTTGAACTCCTCGAAGGCCGGCGGGACCGTGCGGTCCTCCGCCACCCCCTCGGCGGGCACGATCACGCGGTACGTCCCGCCTTCGAGGGGCATGGTGCCGAACCGCCACTCTGTCTTGCGGACCTCCGCCACCACGGCCGCCATCTCCTCCGGCGCCACGGCCACTTCCATCTCCCCGAGCAGCGTCTCGACCCTGGCGGGCTCTCCGGGGAAGCCCACGCCGAGCAGCTTGCGCACGGTGCTGCGGCCGCCGTCGCAGCCGACGAGGTACCGCGCCCGCAGCCGCGTGCCTCCCCCGGCGGCTACGCCCTCCTTGCCGGGGGCGCCCCCACTGGCCAGCTCGGCGGTCACCCCGTCTGCGTCCTGGGTCAGCCCCACCAGCTCGCAGCCGCGCCGGACGTCGGCGCCGAGCTCGGTGGCGCGCTCGGCCAGCAACCGCTCGGTGGTGCTCTGCGGGATGCCGAGGACGTACGAATGTGCTGTGTCCAGCCCGGCGGGCCACGAGGTGCCGATGCCCGCGAAGAACCCGCCGGTCTCGTACTTCCGGCCGAGCGGGAGGAACCGCTCCAGCAGGCCGCGCTGGTCCAGCACCTCGATGCTGCGCACGTGGAGGCCGAGCGCGCGGGCCTGCCTGCTCGGCTCCGCCAGCTTGTCCAGCACCACCACGTGGACACCGTGCAACCGCAGTTCGCCGGCCAGCATGAGACCGGTCGGTCCGCCCCCGGCGATGATCACGTCGATCATGAAATGAATCCCCCATTCAGCGAGACGAGCTGGTACCTGCGCGGACCGGCAAAGCACCCGTACTTCGCGAATCCCTGATTTCCGCAGGTTCCGGCTCAGGTGGGGGATTCTGCAGCATCACGGGGGCCTTGCCGCAAGGCCCCCGGTGCGCTATATGTTGAGAGTGGCAAGGAGTGGGTAACCTCCTTGCCTTTGCTTTTTGCGCGCGGCTTTACGGTTCGAGAACGTGCCGGAGATAGGCGTGTGGGTCGGCGAGGTAGCGGCGCCAGTGGTCCACGACGCCGAGCTCGCGCCACGCGACCCGCCGTATGCCGTGCTCGCCGACCTCCAGGATGTCCGCGCCCGGCAGGGCGGTGAGCAACGGCGAGTGCGTGGCACAGATGACCTGGCCGCCCTCCTTGGCCAACCGGTCGATGTGCCCGATCAGCTCCAGGCAGGAGGAGAAGGAGAGCGCCGCCTCCGGCTCGTCCAGAATGTAGAGCCCGGCGTGGAGGAACTTCCCGCGGAACGCCGCGAGAAAGCCCTCGCCGTGGCTGACGGAGTCGGGCGAGAAACCCTCCCTGTCCAGGGCGTCCAGCGCGGTCTCGGCCCGCAGGAAGAAACCCTTGCGGGCCGACCAGCTGGTGGCCATACGGCGCCCGCGCCCCGATGCCGCGTCGAACCTCATCCGCTCGCCGAGTGTCGACTTGCCGCGCGGGGAGGAGTAACGCCAGTCGTGGGAGCCGCCGTAGGAGTCCAGACCGAAGCCCTCGGCCAGCGCCTCGACCAGGGTCGACTTCCCCGAGCCGTTCTCACCGACCAGGAAGGTCACCGGTGCGGTGAAGCTCAGTCCTTCGTCGACCAGCTGGCGGACGCAGGGCACCGACCAGGGCCAGGTGCCCTCGTCGTACGAGGAGAGAGGGGCATACGCGCGTTCGACAATCACGCGTCCAGTGTCCCCCGGGCCCCGGAAGACGCCCCGCCGAGGCGGCCTGCGCGCCCCCCGGTACTCGCGATGATTCCCACTGCCCCCGCGGAACGTGCCACCCGAGACGCGGTGCTTCTCAGCTGCGGCGCCCCATGAGCTCCGCGAGCCGGGTCAGCTCGTCGGAGCCGTGGCCGAGTCCGATGGCGCGGCGGGCCAGGCCCTCCGCCGCGCGGATCAGGCTCGCGTCGATGCCGTGCGCCTCCGAGGTGTGGACGATGTGGGTCATCGTCGACGCCGCCGAGGTGATCGGGTTGACCGTGGCGGCGTACGTGCCGTTGTCCACCTCGACCGCGGCCTCCTCGAAGGCGTCCGGCAGGATCTCGCCGATGCCCTTGGCGAACGGGACCAGCTCCCGTGCGCTGATGCCCTCCGCCCGGGCGACGGCCAGGGCGTGCAGGTAGCCGGTCATCGCGGTCCACCAGATGTCGAGCAGCGCGATGTCGTACGCGGCCGCCCGGCCGATGTCCTCGCCCAAGTGGGTGTGGGTGCCGCCGAGCACGTCGAGCACCGGCTTGTGCTCGAGGTAGAGCTCCCGCGGGCCACTGTGGATGAAGACGCCGTGCGGCGTGCCGATGGTCGTGGTCGGCGTCATGATCGCGCCGTCCAGGTAGCGGATGCCGTGCTCGGCCGCCCACGCCCCGGCCTCCCGGGCGCGCCCGGGGGTGTCGGCGGACAGGTTGACGACCGTGCGGCCCTTGAGCGCGGTGGTGACCTCGGGGCGCCGCAGTATGGAATCCGCGGCGTCGTAGTTGACCACGCACACGACGGTCAAACCGCCGGCCGCGACGGCCTCTTCGGCCGAGCTGACGCTGACCGCGCCGCGTGCCACGAGGTCGTGGTCCCGACCCGGTGTGCGGTTCCAGACCGTGGTGGGCAGCCCGGCGTCCAGGAAGGCGCTCGCCAGGGCCCGGCCCATCGGGCCGAGACCGATCACGGTGACGGCAGACTGGGGGGTGTGCTCAGCGTATGGGGGCATGGCTCGACTCCCGTATGAATCGGAAATTCTGGATGAATGGGGCGGTGGAGATGGGGCGCAAGCGGGCGCAGGACCCGAATGTCTGTGGGGTGACCGCCGCGATCGCGGTGATCGACGGCAAGTGGAAGACGGCTCTGCTCTGGGTACTCGAATCCGGTCCCCACCGGCCGGGCGAGCTGCGCCGGCTGCTGCCGGGGCTGAGCGAGAAGGTGCTGACTCAGGCGCTCCGCGAGATGGCGGCCGACGGCCTCGTGCACCGCGAGGTGCACGACGTCCTGCCGCTGAAGACGGAGTACTCCCTGACGGAGTTCGGCCGGGAGCTTTCCGAGGCCCTGGCTCCCCTCTCCGACTGGGGCCACCGCCGCCTGGACATGCTCACCGCGGAGCAGTCCGCACAGGAGCGGCCGGCCTCCTAACGCATCGCACCTCCCCGTCCCACCTGGATCAGACGGCCCTCCGGCCGCGCTCCACCAGGTTCGCCCGGCCGCCGTGCGCCGCCAAGTACCCACAAAAAAGTGGCTACTGCCCAGCGGTGGCGAAGGCGGACTCCGCCTCCCCACCACCGGTGTCGGCCTGCGGCCCGAACACGTCCCCGCGTGTTTACCCCTCGGCCTGCCTGGTCCGGCGCGCACGCGGCGGGGCCTGGACGAAGCCGCCGCCCCGTTCCTCGGGATCAGCACCCGGGACGACACCTGCCCGGCGTACACGTGATCAGCGAGCGACGGCGGCCCTCACCTGGTCGACGGTCGGCAGGGAGCCGGGCATCTCGTCGGTGATCCAGGCGTACTCCAGGGCCGCCAGGGTGGCGCCCTTGTCGGTCCACACGAGCAGTTCGCCGGTGTACTCGCCCGAGTGGTCGTAGACGTGAGCGTCGACGGGCACCAGTTCGGAGGTCATGGTCGCGCGCTGCACCGGTTCCCGGACCTGGAGGTCGACGCTGACGGACCCAGGTGCCCAGAGAGCGACGACCTCCGCCAGGTCCAGTTGGCCGCGCAGCTCGCGAGCACCGGCGAAGCCGACGGAGAGGATGTGCTCCAGCACGGCTCGCTCGGAGGCGCTCAGCGGACGGGGCTCAATGGGAAAGCGGGACATACGTCGATCATCCCAGGCTCACCCACCAGCCACGGCGATCGACCGCACCGGATCTTCTCCTCCGCCTGTCCACGTGGCCCGCACGACGCTAGCGTCAACTTCGTGATCGTATGGCTCAACGGCACCCACGGCGCAGGCAAGACGACGACCAGCGCGCTCGTGCAGCAGCTGATCCCGGACTCGCGGGTGTTCGACGCCGAGAAGGTCGGCGAGACACTCATGGACATCACGCCAGGGCTACCCGCGACGGACAACTTCCAGCACTGGCCACCATGGCGGCCCCTCGTGGTCGACACCGCCCGGCGCGTCCTCGACTACACCGGCGGAACTCTGGTGATGCCCATGACCGTCCTGGTCGAGCAGTACTGGCGCGAGATCAGCTCGGGCCTTGCCCAGCATGGCATTCCGGTCCGGCACTTCGTCCTCCATGCCGACCAGGACACCCTCCGCGCGCGCATCGCGGGCGACACCGTTCTCGGCCCCGACTCCCCGTTCCGTCTCCAGTACCTCGAGCCCTACGCCGAGGCGGCCCGCGCGTGGCTGCACGCCGAGGCCGAGGTCGTCGACACCACGCACCTCACCCCCGCCCAGGCCGCCCGGCAGATCGCGGAGGCCGTGTCTCAGTAGTCGAGCTCCACGTAGTCGATGTCCGTGAACTCCACCTGGAGGCCTGACGCCCGCCGTCCACGGTCCTTGAAGTACTGCTCCTGAAGGGCCTCGGCGGCGATGGCGCGCAGTTCCTGTTCGGCCGCGCCCGCCGCCTGGGCGTCGAAGAGGCGGGCCGCGTAGGCGGGGGGAAGGTGCTGGGTGATCAGGCGCAGGCGGCTGTCGTCGGTCGAGCCGGGGGCGGCCGTGAAGCCGAAGCGGGCGCGCGTCTCGATCACGATGCCGCCGGTCGTCGCGGCCGCCTCGCGGGCCCGCTGCCGGACGCGCGGCTGCCAGGACGTGCGGACCTCGGCGAGCAGCCGCGCCGCCAGCTCCGGCCGCGGGTGCTTGATCTGACCCTTGACGTACCGCTCCACCGTGCGCTGCGAGACGCCCAGGCGCCGCGCCACCGCGCGCGTGGAGCCCTTCTCGCTCCGGACGAGGAACCGCACCTGCGCCGGAGCGGACTTGGGGAGGGGCCGCGTGAAGGTGTGCTCCGCCGCCCGTTCGAGGCTGTCGCCCAGGATGCCCATCGCTCGGTCCTACTCCCCGTCCGCCACGGCGTCCGTGCCCTTGATGTGCCGGGCCGGATTGTGGCCCTCGTCCAGCAGGCGCACCGCCCACATCAGGGACTGTGTGCCCTCGTGCTTGACCATGCCCGGCGATACGCCGAGCCGGAAGCCGCCCGGCAGCGGCTTGCCGTCCGGGGTGCGCGGCAGGAAGTCCAGCGGGCTGGGGCCGTCGGACAGGTACACGGCGCAGTCGGACAGCACCGCGATCGGGAACAGCCCCGCCCCCTCCGCGAGCCGCAGCATCTTGCGGTGCATGTTGACCCGGGCGGCCGCGATCACGGCCGCCCGGATGTCCGGGCGCCAGGTGGGGCGTTCCAGCGCGGGCCACCGCTCGCCGGGGCGGTAGCCGGCGCCCTGCGGACGCTCCCGGAGCTTGCCGATGCCGCCCTTGACCGTCGCTTTGACGGCCGACAGGAGCGCGGCCCGGCCCGGTTCCTTCGCCTTGTATCCCTCGGCCGCCTCCATCGCCGCGAGGAACTCCGCCTCCGGCATCCCCGCGCGCACGCCGAACTCCTCCATCGTCGCCAGGTATGCGTCGCGCAGCCGCGTGTACCAGGCGTCCAGGTAGGCGCCGCTCGAAGGGCGTACGTACGCCTCGACGGGCGCGACCTCGTGGCCGAGCTCGGCGGCGTACGCGACGGTCGGGGTGGCGTACCACGCCGGCCCCTCCGGCCGTGCGCCGTGCGGCGTGAACGGGTTCGGCAGCCGCGGGTCCACCTCGACCGAGGACAGGTCCACCAGCCAGGAGCCGGGCACCTTCTTGTCGAAGACCGGCGACGTGACGTGGACCGGGGCGCCCAGCCCCACCGTGAGGCGGTTCGCGGCCGCCGCGAACGCCATGTTCACGTCGATGCCGACGGCGTATTGCCGGGCGCACTCCGCGTCGGTAAGCAGCTCCGGATCGCGGATCCAGTCGTACGCCTCCTCGTCGAGCACCTGGTCGGGCGTGCGCTGGTGCCCGCGCGGGTACAGGGCCGCGACGACCGGGTGCTCGTCCGGGGCCTCCGGCGGCGCCGGGTCGACGGCCTCGGTGAGGGTGCCGGGGCTGGGCGCGGACACCCATGAGCCGGTGGCCTCGTCCTTCACCGCGCGCGTCGGCGGGCGCAGCGCGGTCATCAGCTGCAGACCGCAGACGGCGGTGGTCCCGCGCGGCGTGATGACCCGGGCGGCGTACGTCGCGAGCGTGTCGGCCAGCTCGGCCGGGGGCAGCCCGGCGGCCCCGCCCCACGTACGGCCGTCCAGCGCCCCCCACGGCAGGACGGCGAACTGCACGCACCGGCGGCGACTGCCCTGCGCCGGGCGGTACACCCAGGCCCAGGGCCCGAACCCGCGGCGCGTCAGCAGCCAGTCGGCCTTCCTGAGCCGCCGTACGACCTCGTGGTCGTCGGGGAGCCGCAGCCCGCGCCGGTCCGCCAGCTCGGCCGGCAGCCCGAACCGTACGGCCGCCGACTCCGTCAGCACCACGAGCGGGTCGGCGTCCTGCCCGTTGCGGTGCAGCCGGGGCGCGCCCAGCCGCGCCTCGCCCAAGGCCCACTCGACGAGCGAGGGGATGTCGGTGGCCGGGCAGTCGAGGACGAGCCCCGCGGCGCAGTACGCGCTGCCGTCCCCGTCCAGCACGGCCACCGGGCCGTGCGCGAAGCGCTCGTCGACCGCCTCCGGCGCGGGGCCCTCGCTCCGCGCCGCCGGTGTACGGACGCGACCGGTCACCGTCCCCGCCGCGCGCCGCCCCTGCGGCGCGGGCACCCGCCCGGCGGGGCTGTTGCCGCTGCCGCTGCCGCTGCCGTCGGCACCGTACGGCGCCGCGGCCGGACCAGGAGCGGGAATGGGAGCCGGAGCCTCCGCCGGAGCGGGAACCTCCGCCCGCGCCGGAACCTCCTCCGCCGGAGCCGCGGCCGGACCTTCTGCCGGAGCGTGATCCTCCGCCGGTGCCGGAGCCTCCGCCGCCGGGTCCGGCGCCGCGGGGTCCGGGTGCCGTTCCGCCAGCCCCGACAGCAGCCGTGCGTACGCCGCCCGCTTCGGCGGGCGCGGGTCCGAGCGGCCGGTTTCCCAGGACGTGATGGTCTCGCGGCGGACGGACAGCGCCTGGGCGATCTGGTCCCGGCTCAGCCCCGCCGCCTCGCGCAGGCGGCGGCGCTCGGCCGGGGCGGGGAGGGCCGCCACCTGCTCCAGCAGCGCGTCGACCGCTGCGAACAGCTGCTCCTGCTCATCAGACACACGGTCACCCTAACGTCAGCCGCCCGGGCACCGGGCCACCCCCAGCACGCACGGTGACGACGGCAGCTGCGGCCCCTTCTCCGGGAGGCGGAACCGGCGGTACGAGACGACCTCGAACCCCGCCGCCCCGAGCGCCGCCAGCGGGTCGCGCGCCGTGTGGCACCCGCCGAAGAGCGCCGGCCACACCGTGCGGTCCAGGGCCCGCTGCGCCGTCGCCAGGGCCCGGCCCTCCGCCCGCCCGTGTTCGAAGAACCGCAGCTCACCGCCCGGCCGCAGGACCCGCCGCAGCTCCGCGAGGGCGCGCGGCAGGTCCCGTACCGTACACAGCACCAGCGACGCCACCGCCGCGTCGAAGGCCTCGCTCTTGACCGGCAGCGCCTCCGCCACGCCCGGCACCACGTCCACCGGTACGTCGGAGCGCAGCGCCGCGCTGACCGCCAACTGCCGCAGCCGCCGTTCCGGTTCGATGGCGACGACCTCGGAGACGGCTCCCGGGTAGTGGGCGAAGTTCAGGCCGTTCCCGGCGCCGATCTCGATGACGCGGCCGGAGAGCCCGGCCAGCAGCTCGTCGCGGTACGCGGCCACCCCGCCCTTCGTGTCCATCGCGACGCTCATGCGCGCGTAGAAGCGGGCGAAGAGGGGGTGGTGCACGGTGTCCCGCATCGCGGACCTCCCGGCGAGAGGGGGTGGGCGGACACCGTCAGTGTCCCCCCGTCAGCCGCCGACGAAGCAGAACTCGTTGCCCTCGGGGTCCCGCAGCACCTGGAAGCGGCCGTGGTCGTCCGTCACGATCTCGTCGACCCGCACCGCGCCGAGCCGTACCGCCTCGTCGGCCGCCGCCCCCACGTCTCCGCCCGCCAGGTCGAGGTGGAGCCGGTTCTTCGCCGCCTTGCCCTCCGGTACGCGCTGGAAGGCGATGCGTACGAACCCCGGCGGCTCCACGTACGACCAGCCGGGACTGCGGTCCACCGGCTCGCCGCCCAGCAGCGCGGCCCAGAAGCGGACCAGCGCGGCCGGGTCGGCGCAGTCGAACACGATTTCGTTCACTCGAGCGGGCATGCGCAGGAGCCTACGGG
The DNA here is from genome assembly GCF_055571835.1 of Streptomyces sp. NPDC030862. NCBI lineage: Bacteria > Bacillati > Actinomycetota > Actinomycetes > Kitasatosporales > Streptomycetaceae > Streptomyces > Streptomyces sp. NPDC030862. The sequence continues at coordinate 71,883 of NZ_JBVIEN010000007.1, forward strand.
CTCGGAAGCGTAGGGACCTAGGAGCGTACGGCCGCTCAGCCGCCCACGGCCGCGGCGAACGCATCCGCGTCCCAGACACCCCCGAGCGCCGGGGCCAGCCACGTCGCCGCCCGCTCCCGGAAGGCGTCCACCGGCAGTGCCCCCGCGCCCGCGGGCACCGCGCCCAGCAGCGGCGCCCCGGCGCATTCCGGCAGGTCCGTGACGTTGCAGCGCTCGGCCAGGCCGGGCTCGTCCGGCCAGCTGCCGACGACCACGCCCAGCTGGGCCAGGCCGCGCGCCCGCAGCGCCTCGCCCGTCAGCGTCGCCATGTTGAGCGTGCCGAGCCCGGCGGGTGCCACGACCAGGACCGGCGCGTCCAGCAGGCGCGCCGCGTCCGCGAGGGTGCCGCCCTCGGCGTCGTACCGTACGAGCAGCCCGCCGGCGCCCTCGACCAGGACCAGGTCGTACTCCTCATCCAGCTTCCGCGCGGCCCGCGCCACTTCCTCCGGCGCCACCGGCGCCATCCCGGCGCGCCGCGCGGCCGTCGCCGGGGCCAGGGGCTCGGGGAAGCGGACCAGTTCGACGGGCGTGACGCCGTCGCCGGCGAGGCGTACGACCTCGTCCGCGTCGCCGAGCTCGCCGGGGCCGACGCCCGTCTGCGCGGGCTTCAGCACGGCCACCGACCGGCCCGCCGCCCGCGCCACCGCGGCGACGGCCGCCGTGACGACGGTCTTGCCGATCTCCGTGCCCGTCCCGCTGACCACCAGTACCGTCATCTCAGCCCTCCCGTGCCGCCGCGCACACCCCGCGGCAGATCCGTGCCAGGTCCTCCGCCCCGGTGACGTACGGCGGCATCACGTACACCAGGTCCCGGAACGGACGCAGCCACACGCCCTCGCGCACCGCCGCCGCCGTCGCGGCCGCCATGTCCACCGGATGGTCCAGCTGTACGACGCCGATGGCGCCGAGCACCCGCACCTCGTGCACGCCCGGCAGTTCGCGCGCCTCCGCCAGCCCGTCCAGCAGGCCCGCCTCGATGCGCTTGACCTCCCGTGCCCAGTCCTGCTCCAGGAGCAGGTCGATCGAGGCGGAGGCGACGGCGGTGGCGAGGGGGTTGCCCATGAACGTCGGCCCGTGCGCCAGCACCGGCACCTCGCCCTGCGAGATGCCGTCTGCCACGCGCGGGGTGCACAGCGTCGCCGCGAGCGACAGATAGCCGCCGGTCAGCGCCTTGCCCAGACACATGACGTCCGGCGCCACGCCCGCCTGCTCGGCCGCGAACAGGGTGCCCGTCCGCCCGAAGCCGGTCGCGATCTCGTCGAAGACGAGCAGCACGTCGTGCGCGTCGCACGCCTCCCGCAGCACCCGCAGATACGCCGGGTCGTGGAAGCGCATCCCGCCCGCGCCCTGCACCACCGGCTCCACGATCACCGCGGCCAGCTCGTCGGCGTGGCGCGCGATCAGCTCCCTGAGCCCGTCCGCGTACGTCTCGTCGTACGCGGACGGCGGCGGCCCCGCGAAGAGCTGGCGGGGGAGCACCCCGGACCACAGCTCGTGCATGCCGCCCTCGGGGTCGCACACCGACATCGGCTGCCAGGTGTCGCCGTGGTAGCCGCCGCGCCAGGTCAGCAGCCGCTGCTTGGCCGGGCGGCCGATGGAGCGCCAGTACTGCAGGCACATCTTGACGGCGACCTCGACCGCCACCGAGCCCGAGTCGCACAGGAACACGTGGCGCAGAGGCTCGGGCGTGATCTCGACCAGCCGGGTGGCCAGCCGCACGGCGGGCTCGTGGGTGAGCCCGCCGAACATGACGTGGCTCATCCGGCCGAGCTGCCCGCTCGCGGCCTCGTTGAGCACCGGGTGGTTGTAGCCGTGGATCGCCGACCACCAGGACGACATGCCGTCGACCAACTCGCGGTGCCCGTGCGCCGGCTCCGCGAGCCGCAGCCGTACCCCGGAGGCGGACTCGACGACCAGCGGGTCGGTACGGCCCGGCATCGGGCCGTACGGGTGCCACACGTGCGCCCGGTCCAGCGCGACCAGTTCGCGGTGGGGGAGCGGCTCAGGCATTGGGCGCGAGATCCGTACCGGCGCCACGGCGGCGCACCGCGACCAGGTCGGGGCGGGCCGTCTGGGGCTCGGCCGCCGCGGGTGCCGCGGCCGGTGCCGTCGCCGGAACCGCCGCCGGAGCCTCCGCGTCCGAGCCGCAGACCGAGCCGGAGCCGCAGCCGCCGCCCGAGGAGCCACAGGACGCGGCGTCCGAGCGGTGCTCCGGCAGCGTCGTCGTGTCCGTGCCCTCCACCTCGAAACCGGCGTCCGCGATCATCTCCAGGTCCGCCTTGCCGGCCTGGCCCTCACTGGTGAGGTAGTCGCCCAGGAAGATCGAGTTCGCGAGGTGCAGCGCCAGCGGCTGGAGCGTGCGCAGGTGCACCTCGCGCCCGCCCGCGAGGCGGACCTCGACGTCCGGGCAGACGAACCGGACCATCGCCAGGATGCGCAGCGCCCGCTGCGGGGTGAGGTTCCACTCCTTGGCGAGCGGCGTGCCCTCGAAGGGGATGAGGAAGTTCACCGGCACCGAGTCCGGGTCCAGTTCGCGCAGCGCGAAGACCACGTCCACCAGGTCCTCGTCGCTCTCGCCCATGCCCGCGATGAGCCCGGAGCAGGCGGACAGGCCCGCGGCGTGCGCCTTTTGCACCGTGTCGACGCGGTCCGCGTAGGTGTGGGTGGTCGTGATGTCCCCGTACGTCCCCTCGGACGTGTTCAGGTTGTGGTTGTACGCGTCGGCACCCGCCGAGCGCAGCCGCTCCGCCTGGCCGTCCGAGAGCAGGCCCAGGCAGGCGCAGACCTCGACGCCCTCGTTCTCCTCCTTGATCGCCGCGATGGTCTGCGAGACGCGGTCCACGTCCCGGTCCGTCGGGCCGCGGCCGCTGGCGACCAGGCACACCCGCTTGGCCCCGCCCGCGACACCCGCGGCGGCCGCCTTCGAGGCCTCCTCCGGCTTCAGCCAGGTGTACTTGAGGATCTCGGCCTTGGACCCGAGCCGCTGGGAACAGTACGAGCAGTCCTCCGGGCACAGGCCGGACTTCAGATTGACCAGGTAGTTGAGCTTCACCCGGCGCCCGAACCACGCGCGCCGCACCTTGCCGGCCGCCGCCACCACATCGAGCAGCTCGTCGTCGGAGGTCGCCAGCACGGCGAGCGCTTCTTCGCGGGTCGGCAGCTCGCGCCGAAGCCCCTTGTCCACCAGCGTGTTCAACAGGTCCATGGCGCCGATCCTGTCCTACGGCACACCCCCTGGCCAAGGAGGAACCGGACAAGAGAGCGGCTGAGCGGTGTGTGTATGACCACACTGTGCCCCCCGCTGTCCCGGGCTAGGGTCTGTGCGCTGCCTACAAAAGGGACCCGACCCATGCCGCAGGAAGACCCCTTCGACTGGACCGACGCCGAGGCGCGCCGCCGCACGGACGCCGGTCTGGTGCGCGTGCTCCGCCCCCGGCCCGCCGAGCCGGAGCTGCTCGACCTGGCGAGCAACGACTACCTCGGCCTCACCCGTCACCCCGCCATCACGGCGGCGGCCGCCGAGGCCGCCCGCCGCTGGGGCGCCGGCGCCACCGGCTCGCGCCTGGTCACCGGCACCACCGAGCTCCACACCGAGCTGGAGCGCGAACTGGCGCACTTCTGCGGCTTCGAGGCGGCCCTGGTCTTCTCCTCCGGGTACGCGGCCAACCTGGCCGCCCTCACCGCGCTCAGCGCCCGTGGCTCCCTCATCGTCTCGGACGCGGGCAACCACGCCTCGATCGTCGACGGCTGCCGCCTCTCGCGCGCCGAGACCGCCGTCGTCCCGCACGCCGACCCCGACGCCGTCGACAAGACCCTCGGCGCCCACCCCGGCCGCCGCGCCCTCGCCGTGACCGACTCGGTCTTCTCGGTCGACGGCGACGCGGCGCCGCTGGCGGAACTCGCCGCCGCCTGCCGCGCGCACGGCGCCGCACTGGTCGTCGACGACGCGCACGGCCTCGGCGTGCTGGGCGACGGCGGGCGCGGGGCGCTGCACGCGGCGGGGCTCGCGGGCGACGCGGACGTCGTCGCCACGCTCACGCTCTCCAAGTCCCTGGGCAGCCAGGGCGGAGCGGTCCTCGGCCCGGCGCGCGTGATCGACCACCTGGTCAACGCCGCGCGGACCTTCATCTTCGACACGGGCCTGGCCCCGGCCGCGGCGGGCGCCGCGCTCGCCAGCCTGCGTCTGCTGCGCACCGAGCCGGGCCTGGCCGGGCGGGCGCGTACGGTCGCGGCCACCTTGCACGGGCGGCTGACGGCAGCGGGCCTGACCGCCGTGCGGCCGGACGCCGCCGTCGTCTCCGTACGCGCCCCGTCGCCGGAGCAGGCCGTGCGGTGGGCCGCGGACTGCCGCGCCGAGGGGCTGGCGGTGGGCTGCTTCCGGCCGCCGTCGGTGCCCGACGGGATCTCGCGCCTGCGGCTCACCGCCCGCGCCGATCTGACGGATGCTCAGATCGAGACGGCCGTGGCCACGATCCTCCGTACGGCCCCGGCCCCGGCCCCGGTCAGCCCGCCTGCTTCAGGGAGCTGACGAAGGACGTCCAGGCCGTCGGGGAGAACCGCAGCGGCGGCCTGGCGGTGTCCTTCGAATCGCGCACGGCCAGCCGCGCGGCGTCGAGGCGGGCCGCCTCGACGCAGTTGTTCATGCCCACGCTGCGGCTGCTGCGCCGCCACTGCGGGCCATCGTGGTGTGCGAGGTAAGCAGACATGTGGGGTGCCTCTCCCTGGGGGGTCTCTCGCCGATCAGGCGGGATCAGCGAGAACCCCTACGCGCCGTCACCGATCCCGGCGATGAGTTCCTCCGACTCCTCGGGCGTCAGGGCGTGCGCCTGCATGGTGCGGAACGCGGCGCTGTACGCCTCGAGGTCTTCCGTGCGTTCGAGATAGAGGCTACTCGTCAAGTGGTCGAGAACCACCACATCCAGATCAGACATGTTCGCGAAGGAGAAAATAATGAAAGGTCCGGAGAGGCCGACGTAACCGCCGACCGCGAACGGCAGCACCTGGAGCCGCACATGGGGAAGGTCCGCCAGCTCCCGCAAACGCCGCAGCTGCGCCCGCATCACCCCCGGGCCGCCCACCTCCCGCCGCAGCACCGCCTCGTCCAGTACCGCCTCCAGGCGCAGCGGCGGATCGCCGAACAGCACCTCCTGGCGGGCGAGCCGCACCTCCACCAGCGAGTCGACCGCCGTCACCGGCAGCCCGTCCAGCGCCGCGCGCGTCACCGCCCGCGCGTAGTCGGCCGTCTGCAGCAGGCCTGGCACCACCGAGGTCTCGAGTGTGCGCGCCGCGCACGCCTGCGACTCCAGGCTGATGAAGTCCTGGTACTGCGGCGGCAGCACGCCCCGGTACGCGTGCCACCACCCCGTGCCGCCGCCGTCCGCGGCCGCGCCGGAGAGGGCCTCCAGCAGCGCGCGCTGGCGCGGTTCGCGTACGCCGTAGGCGTCGAGCAGCCGTGACACGTCCTCGCCGGTCACCCCGCTGGCACCCGTCTCGATCCGGCTCACCTTCGACTGGTGCCAGCCGACGAGCCGGGCCGCGTCCCGGCTGGTGAGCCCGGCTCTCAGGCGCAGCCGCCGCAACTCCTCGCCGAGCTTGCGGCGCCGCACCGCCGGACCGTGCCGCGTGCCCCGCACGACAGCCCCACCTCCCGCCCTCCGGAACGCTGGACCAACCCGCCAGTCTGCCCGCGGGAACCGCTCTCGCGTAGCAGGGTTCACCGCTTCGAGCGACAGATATATGCATATCTTGGGGGATCGGCCCCACCCGGGGCGACATAAGTGGCACTCTGGCGCGAAGCGCAATCCGAGGCCGTCCTCGCACAACATCCGCTCCCTGTCGGAGTCCGGCCCCGGTGGGAAAGGGACAGCGTCGCCATGGCAGACCACCAGGAAGCATCCGTCACTCTGCCGAGCGATCCAGCCTCGGTCTCCGCAGCCCGCAGATACGTGGCGGACGTTCTTACCGAATGGGGCCTGCCGGCCGAGTCCGACACGGCGGACGCGGTACGGCTGATCGTCTCCGAGCTCACCACCAACGCCGTTCAGCACACCTTCGGGCAGTCGCCGACCTTCACGGTGGACATCCGGCTGGAACGGGACGAGCAGCTGCGCATCGGTGTCACCGACAGCCACCCGCGCTGGCCGCAGCGCCTGCCCGCGGCCGTCCAGCAGGACAACGGCCGCGGCATGGTCATCATCCGCTGGCTCACCGCCGAACGCGGTGGCCGCCTGACGGTCACTCCGACCGGCGAGGGCGGCAAGACGGTGTGGATCGTCCTGCCCTGGCCCGTCCCCGTCCGGGGCTGAGCGCACGCCCGGTACGGCGGCGGCCCCGTACCGCCCGGTCGTGCGGTACGGGGCGTACGAGCCCTCGTGTCAGCGCACGCGCCCGTAGTAGACCGACTTCGACCAGATGCGGTCGAGCTTGACCACCGAACCCGACTTCGGTGAGTGCCAGATCTTGTTGTCACCGGCGTACAGGCCCACGTGGTAGACGCGTCCACCGGAGTGGAAGAAGACCAGGTCACCCTTCTGCCGCTGCGACGTGGAGATGTGGCGGGTCTTGTTGTACTGCTGCTGCGCGGTGCGCGGCAGTGTCTTGCCGGCCTTCTTGTACGAGTAGAGCGTGAGGCCGGAGCAGTCGAACCGGGACGGGCCCGCTGCCCCGTATGCGTACGGGGAGCCCTTCTTCGACGCGGCGACGTTCAGCGCCTTCGAGGCGTGCGTCGCGGCGGCGGCCTCGGCCTGGGGGACGGCGCCCGGCGCCAGCATGGTGCCGCCGACGGCGGCGAGCGTCAGTGCCGAGACGGCACCGGCTCGGGACAGCAGAGACGGGACATGAATCTGCGCGGTCATAGCGCAACCCTTCGTCAGCCGCCTGTGAAGGATGACCTGTCGGGTTCGGGCTGGCGAAGTTGCCCGGCCGCTGACGCGGCTTCACCCCAAGGGGCGGCCATGGTGCGCTCGCCCCGGACTGCTTGGGTCCTCCACTCCTGCCGATCCACTCCTGTCGACCAGTCGTCCGGACGGCGGCAGGACTCGGCGTCCGCCCGGACCGCCCCGCCGCGGTGGCGGGGGCTTGTCGTCGAAGGGATCTTGACCCATGACAGGGCGAAATTCCGAGCCGAAACGGAGTTATGTGAGGCTCCTCACGACTGATCCATTCGAGTGGACAGAGGCGTTTTGGCGCGACGCGACGGCCGATTGATGATCCGTGGACCAGCGGCGGAAGGTGATGTTCCGCCAGATGCGTACACCATGGGCGCAACTCGTACAGTGCGTAATTCCCTCGTTTGCGTACGCCGAACGAGGGTGGCTCGTCGGCCCTTCTGCGCCCATCCGTGCTACGCGGAAATCCCTCATCAGGCGGGCTCCTGAGGGGTCGTCACCCGCGCAGCCCGACATTCGCCATCGAGAACACGCGGCGCACGCGCCAGCGTCCGGGTGTGCACCTCGCCCTCTCGTGCTCATGCGTCGGGATCGGTGCCTCCCGCGGTGCGGCCGTGCGCCCGGCGAGCGCCCGGTTGATCCGCTCCGGGGGTGGGGAAGCGTGCCGGATCGTTTCGTCGTCCTCGTGCGGGTGACCGGGCGCGTACCCGGGGTGTGGGGGTGGGTAGCCAGGGGCCGACTCGAGCCAACCGGCGAGTCAGACCCCGTCACCCCGCCACAGGGAGGGAATCCGTATGCGTCGCATCGCGGCCGTCGTCCTCGGAACCATCGCACTCCTCGGATCCACCGTCACCACCGCCTCGGCGGTGGCGGTGCCGGACCCCACCGCCGTCGTCGACTGCGTCACCACCAGCGCGACCGACCTGACCACCGTCGTCGACCCCGCCTCGCTCGCCCTGCCCTCGGAGGTCCCGGGCGCGAGCTGCCTGGCCGTCTGAGGCGGGCACCGCGGCTTGCCGGGCGGCACGGGCGCACCCGTACCGCCCGGCGAGCGGCCGCGCCTCGTATACGACCCGTGCTGCGGGCCCGGTGGGCGGCCGCTCATGTCCCATGGCCAGGCAAAGCCGTAGTTAACGTGCCGGAAAAACTTCTGCCCGAGATTGAAATATCTCTCCCTCACAATGTTTCCGCAGGTCAACAGAGTGTTGAAGCCGGATAGGGTCCCGCTGCCGCCCGGGGTCGTGCCGGGCGGGAACATGTGAGGTGAAACGTGCAACTGAGCCCGCACGAGCAGGAGCGCCTGCTCATCCATGTCGCTGCCGACGTGGCGGAGAAGCGCAGGGCACGCGGGGTGAGGCTCAACCACCCCGAGGCCGTCGCCCTCATCACCGCGCACATCCTGGAGGGGGCCAGGGACGGCCGGACCGTCGCCGAGCTCATGGCGTCCGGGCGCAAGGTGCTCAGCCGGGACGACGTCATGGAGGGCATCCCCGAGATGATCCACGACGTCCAGGTCGAGGCGACCTTCCCCGACGGCACCAAGCTCGTCACCGTCCACGAGCCGATCGTCTGACGGGGCCCGCCACCGATGATCCCCGGAGAGATCCTCTACGCCGACGAGCCCGTGCCCCTCAACGAAGGCCGCCCCGTCACCCGCCTCACCGTGCTCAACGCCGCCGACCGCCCCGTGCAGGTCGGCTCCCACTACCACTTCGCCGAGGTCAACCCGGGCCTCGCGTTCGACCGCCCCGCCGCCCGCGGCCTGCGGCTCAACATCGCCGCCGGCACCGCCGTGCGCTTCGAGCCCGGCATCCCCGTCGACGTGGAACTCGTCCCGCTCGCCGGCCTGCGCGTCGTCCCCGGCCTGCGCGGACAGACCGGAGGTGCCCTCGATGGCTGAGCTCGCCCGCCCCCAGTACGCCGACCTCTTCGGCCCCACGACCGGCGACCGGATCCGACTCGCCGACACCGACCTGCTCGTCGAGATCGAGGAGGACCGCTCCGGCGGCCCCGGCCGCTCCGGCGACGAGGCGGTCTTCGGCGGCGGCAAGGTCATCCGCGAGTCCATGGGCCAGGCCCGCACCACCCGCGCCGAAGGCGCCCCGGACACCGTCATCACCGGCGCCGTCGTCCTCGACCACTGGGGCGTCGTCAAGGCGGACGTCGGCATCCGCGACGGCCGCATCACCGGCATCGGCAAGGCCGGCAACCCCGACACCATGGACGGCGTCCACCCGGACCTCGTCATCGGCCCCGAGACCGAGATCATCGCCGGCAACGGCAAGATCCTCACCGCGGGCGCCGTCGACGCGCACATCCACTTCATCTCGCCGACCGTCGTCGAACAGGCGCTCACCTCCGGCATCACCACCCTCGTCGGCGGCGGCACCGGCCCCGCCGAGGGCAGCAAGGCCACCACCGTCACCCCCGGTCCCTGGCACCTCGCCCGGATGTTCGAGGCGCTGGAGACGTACCCCGTCAACATCGGCCTGCTCGGCAAGGGCAACACGATGTCGCGCGAGGCGATGCACTCCCAGCTGCGCGGCGGCGCCCTCGGGTTCAAGATCCACGAGGACTGGGGGGCGACCCCGGCCGTCATCGACGCCTGCCTCCGCGTCTGCGACGAGACCGGCGCCCAACTGGCCATCCACACCGACACGCTCAACGAAGCCGGATTCGTCGGCGACACCCTCGCCGCCATCGCGGGCCGCACCATCCACGCGTACCACACCGAGGGCGCGGGCGGCGGTCACGCCCCCGACATCATCACCGTGGTCTCCGAGCCGTACGTCCTGCCCAGCTCCACCAACCCGACCCGCCCCCACACCGTCAACACGCTCGACGAACACCTCGACATGCTGATGGTCTGCCACCACCTCAACCCGGCCGTCCCCGAGGACCTGGCGTTCGCCGAGTCCCGCATCCGGCCCTCGACCATCGCGGCCGAGGACATCCTGCACGACATGGGCGCCATCTCGATCATCTCCTCCGACTCCCAGGCGATGGGCCGCGTCGGCGAGGTGATCCTGCGGACCTGGCAGACCGCGCACGTGATGAAGCGCCGCCGCGGCGCCCTGCCCGGCGACGGCCGCGCCGACAACCACCGCGTACGCCGCTACGTCGCCAAGTACACGATCAACCCGGCCGTCGCGCAGGGCCTCGACCACCAGATCGGCTCCGTCGAGACCGGCAAGCTGGCCGACCTGGTGCTCTGGGACCCGGCGTTCTTCGGCGTGAAGCCGCAGACCGTCATCAAGGGCGGGCAGATCGCGTACGCGCAGATGGGCGACGCCAACGCGTCCATCCCCACGCCCCAGCCGGTCATGCCCCGCCCCATGTTCGGCGCACTGGGCCGGGCCGCGGCGGCGGGCTCGTACAACTTCGTCACGCAGAGCGCCCTCGACGACGGCCTGCCCGAACGGCTCGGACTGCACAAGGGGTTCACGGCGATCGAGAGCACCCGGGGCGTCACCAAGGCCGACATGCGGGAGAACGACGCCCTGCCGCGCGTCGAGGTCGACGCCGACACCTTCACGGTGACGATCGACGGCGACCCGGTCGACCCGGCGCCCGCCGCCGAACTGCCCATGGCCCAGCGTTACTTCCTCTTCTGAGGTCGCCGCCGATGTCCCGCGCTGCTCTGCTCGTCCTCGCCGACGGCCGGTTCCCCGCCGGTGGCCACGCCCACTCCGGCGGCGCCGAACCGGCCGTCAAGGCGGGGCGCCTCCGCGACGCCCGCGACCTGGAGGCCTTCTGCCGCGGCCGCCTGCACACCACGGGCCTCACCTCCGCCGGTGTGGCCGCCGCGGCCGCCCTCGGCCTCGACCCCGCCGCCCTGGACGAGGCCGCCGACGCCCGCACCCCCTCGCCCGCGCTGCGCGCCACCGCCCGCAAGCTCGGCCGCCAGATGCTGCGGGCCGCCCGCGCCACCTGGCCGGGACCCGAACTCGACGCGCTCGCCCGTGCGTTCCCGCGCGGCGTGCACCAGCCGGTCGTGCTGGGGCTCGCCGCGCGGGCGGCCGGGCTCGGGCCCGAGGACGCGGCGCACTGCGTCGCGTACGAGACGGTCAGCGGCCCCGCCACGGCCGCCGTCCGCCTGCTGAGCCTCGACCCCTTCCACGCCACCGCCGTGCTGGCCCGCCTCGCCCCCGCCATGGACGAGGTGGCCGCCCGGGCCGCGGACGCCGCCCGGCAGGGCATCGACGCGCTGCCCGCCGCCTCCGCACCGCTGCTCGACATCACCGCCGAACAGCACGCCGCCTGGCCCGTACGCCTCTTCGCCTCGTAAACACAAGGAGCTCCCCGTGCACCTCGACCACACCCACGACGGCCCCGCCGCCGTCAGCGCCGACGCCCACCGCCCCGACGGCACCCGCCGCGCCCTGCGCATCGGCCTCGGCGGCCCCGTCGGCTCCGGCAAGACCGCCACCGTCGCCGCACTCTGCCGCGAACTGCGCGACCAGCTGTCCATCGCGGTCGTCACCAACGACATCTACACCCGCGAGGACGCCGAGTTCCTGCTGCGCAACGCCGTCCTGCCGCCCGAGCGCATCCAGGCCGTGGAGACCGGCGCCTGCCCGCACACCGCGATCCGCGACGACATCTCCGCCAACCTCGAAGCCGTCGAGGACCTCGAAGACACGGTCGGCCCGCTCGACCTGATCCTCGTCGAGTCCGGCGGCGACAACCTCACCGCCACCTTCTCCAAAGGCCTCGTCGACGCCCAGATCTTCGTCATCGACGTCGCCGGCGGCGACGACATCCCCCGCAAGGGCGGCCCCGGCGTCTCCACCGCCGACCTGCTCGTCATCAACAAGACCGACCTCGCCCCGTACGTCGGCTCCGACCTGGAGCGGATGGCCCGCGACGCCAAGGAGCAACGCGGCGACCTCCCCGTCGCCTTCACCTCGCTCACCGGCGAGCAGGGCGTCGCGCCCGTCGCCGCCTGGGTGCGCGAGCGGCTCGCGGCCTGGACCGCATGAGCCTCCACGCCACCCCTCGGGCCGTCGCCACCCCTCGCGTCGTCGCCACCGCCCGGATCGTCGCCACCCCCGCCGGGCTGCCGGTCCTCCAGAGCGACGGGCCGCTCGCCCTGCGCCGCACCCGGGCCGCCGGCCCGTACCACCGGGTGACCGTCGTCGGCGCGATGACCGCCCCGCTGGGCGGCGACCGGCTCGCCCTCGAGGCGGACGTACGGGACGGGGCGCGGCTCACCGTGGACTCGGCGGCCGCGACGGTGGCCCTGCCCGGCCGGGTCGCCGACGAGGCGCACTACGACGTCCGCCTGGCGGTCGGCCGGGACGCGGAGCTGCGCTGGCTGCCGGAGCAGCTGATCTCCGCGCACGGCTCGGTCCTCCGCATGCGCACGACCGTCGAACTCGCCGACACCGCACGGCTGGTGCTGCGCGAGGAACAGGTCCTCGGCCGCCACGGCGAGGCCCCCGGCACCCTCGCCACCCGCCTCACCGTGCGCCGCGCCGGGCGCGCCCTGCTGGACCAGGAGCTGGCGTACGGCCCCGGCGCGCCCGGCGGCTGGGACGGGCCGGCCGTCCTCGCCGGGCACCGCGCCGTCGGGCAGCTCCTCGTCGTGGACCCCGCCTTCGCCGACCGGCCGGTCGAGCCGTGCCCGCTGGGCGGGACCGCCGTTCTCACCCCGCTCGCCGGGCCCGCGGCCCTGGTGACGGCCGTCGCCGCGGACGCGCTGCGCCTGCGGCGCGTCCTGGACGAGGCGCAGGCCCACCTGGCGGGCCCGGGCGTGTTGCCGTAACGGCAACAACAGTTGGCGCGTCCGGGGCCTGAGCGGCAGCCTCGTCCTCGTCGAGGCCCGCCCGGGCCATCGAAGCCGTCGAGAACCAGGAGGCCGCACCATGCCCACGCCCAACAACCGCGTCCACCACGTCCGCGCCGGCGAGCTGGACGGCCACGCCGCCATCAGCGGTTCCACGGTCGGGTCGAAGAAGCTCTGGATGGGCATGGTGGTGAACCCGCCGCTGAGCGCCACGGACAACCACCACCACGGGGACTCGGAGGCCGGGATCTACGTCGTCAGCGGCCACCCGGTCTTCGTCTACCACGACGGCACCCGGGAGGTGCGGATCGCCGGAGGCCCGGGCGACTTCTTCCTCGTCCCGCCGTTCGTCCCGCACCGTGAGGAGAACCCCGACCCGCACGAGCCCGCGGTCGTCGTGATCGCCCGGACCACACAGGAACCGATCAAGGTCTCCGTACCCGAGCTGTACCGGCTCACGGAGGAGCCGGCCTAGCTGTTCCTCACCGCCGCAACCTCGGGAGCCTGCGGCCCTGTTGGCCGGTCTCACGCGCCTTCACCGTGGCCGCGTACTCGTCCACGTACTCCTGTCCCGACAGGGCGAGGATGCTGTACATGATCTCGTCGGTGACGGCGCGGAGCACCGCCTTCTCGTCCTCCATCCCCGCGAACCGCGAGAAGTCCAGCGGCTCGCCGAAACGGATCGTGACGCGCTTGATCCTGGGGACGACCTGTCCCGGCGGCTGGATCTCGAACGTCCCGACCATCGCGCAGGGGATCACCGGCACCCCGGCCTTGAGGGCCATCACCGCGACCCCGACCTTGCCCTTGTAGAGCCGGCCGTCGTGCGAGCGCGTGCCCTCCGGGTAGATCCCGAGCAGCTCGCCCTTGGCCAGCACGCCCAGCCCCTCGCGGATCGCCGCCCGCCCGGCCTCCTTGCCGGAGCGGTCCACCGGGATCTGCCCCGCGCTGCGGAAGAAGGCCGCGGTCAGCCGGCCCTTGAGCCCGGGACCGGTGAAGTACTCCCGCTTCGCCAGGAAGGTGATGCGCCGCTTCAGCACGGCCGGCATGAGGAAGTGGTCCGAGAACGACAGGTGGTTCCCCGCGACGATCGCCGGGCCGTGCTGCGGAATGTGCTCCAGCCCCTCGGTCCTCGGCCTGAACAGCAACCGGAGCACCGGCCCGAGCAACACGTACTTGAGCACGTAGTAGAACATCGTGGGTTGGCTCCCTACTCTGCCGGACGGCTTCGGAGCTGTGCCTGATGACGGATCGGAAAGTCATCTTGTCCTATACCCGATCCTCGCCCGTGCTGCCGTGTACCCGTGTCGACGCCGACGTGTTCGGGCCGCGCCCGCGCCCGTCCGGGCGGTGGGACCCGCCAAGCGGGGTACATGGGGACGGACCTGTCCGGGCGACGAAGGGTGAGGACGTGCGAAGGCAGCTGCTGTGGACGCTGGTCATGCGAGGGGTGGCGGCCCTGCTGTTCGGGCTGGTGGCGCTGATGTGGCCGGGGGTGACGGTGCTGGCGCTCGCTCTGCTGTTCGGCGTCTACGCGCTCGTCGACGGCGTCGTCCTGCTGGTCGGTGCCTTCCGCCGGGAGGGCGACCGGGGACACCGCGTGGCGCACGCGGTGGGCGGAGCGCTCGGCGTCACCGCGGGTGTGATCACCATCATCTGGCCGGGCGTCACCGCGCTGGCACTGGTCGTCCTGGTCGGCGCGTGGGCGGTGGTCACCGGCGTCGCGGAGATCTGGGCAGCCGCGCGCTTCCGTCGTGAACTGCACCACGAGTGGGTCCTGTACGTCGCCGGTGTGGCCTCCGTGATCGCCGGGGTTCTCCTCTGGGCCTGGCCCGGCGCGGGGGCGATCACCCTCGCCCAGGTCACCGGGGTCTACGCGCTGATCTCCGGCGCACTGGTGCTGGCCGCGGCCCGGCGGCTGCGTGGCGCCACCACGGCCGCCCACTCGGCGCGGCACGCCCGGCACGCTTAGACGGCGTCGCACGCCGTGCCCAGGAGGTGATGGCAACGACTTGGTTAGGGATGCGCATCTGCGGGAAGACGCCGGAGGAAGAAGGCCGGCGAGGGGACCAGGAGCACATGGGGGGCAGCGCTTATGCGTAGGGACAGCACGGCCTCCCTCGAGGCCACGAGACCGGTCCGGGTGAAAACCGCCTCCGCCTCACGGACCTTCCCCGATGCGCGCGGCGCCATCGCGGCGGCGAGGGACTTCACCGCGTCGTTCCTTGTGGCGCAGGCGGACGCGGGGGTGCCGATGGGGCAGCGCACCGTGGAGGACGCCCGGCTGGTGGTGAGCGAGCTGGTCACCAATGTCGTACGCCACGCGGCGGGGCCCTGCCGCGTGGAGCTGGCCCTCGCCCGCGGCATGCTGGAGATCGCCGTATCGGACGCCTACGCGGTGGCCCCGATCGCCCACGCGCCCGACCCGGGAAGGGTGGGACAGCATGGACTGGAGATCGTCCTCGCGCTGTGTGAGAGCGTGGACGTGGAGCCGATCCCTTCGGGGAAGCGCGTGCGGGCGCGCCTGAGAGTGACGTGACCGAGAGCGCGGTTCGGAGGAGGAAAGCGGGAATGGAGCCCTCTGGGGTGCAGGTACGAGTGGAGCCCCGGCCGGCCGGCGTCGGTGTCGTCACCATCAGCGGCCAGCTCGACTACGACGGAGTCGCCGTCCTGGAGCAAGCGGTCACGTCCGCCCAGGCGCAAGGTCTGCGCAATCTGCTCCTGGACTTGTCCCCTCTGACGTTCATGGACTCCTCGGGGGTCAACGCCTTCCTCCGGGCACAGCGCGCCACCACCTCCACCGGCGGCTGGCTCCGGCTCGCCAGCGCCCAGCCGTCCGTGCTCAGAGTCATCGAGCTCGTCGGTCTCGGCCAGGCGATCCCGCTGTACGGCACCGTGGAGGAAGCGCTGGAAAGCTGAGCCGAGAACGCGGCCCACTCCGGGTGGCATGGGAAGCCGAGGAGGGGGTAGGCGCGGCTTACTGGCTTGCCAGAGCTCGAACAACGTGTGCTGATGTGATGTGGGAGGGGACAGGGCGATGACGACTGTTGTGGCGAGGGGAACGGAAACGCCGGCCGGGGTCGAGGCGCTGCCCGAGATCACCGACCCCGGCAGCCTCGCCCCGAAGGACGCCCGAGCCCTGTCGAAGATGTTCTTCGACAAGCTGACGGTTCTCGAAGAGGGCACGCCGGAGTACCAGTACGCCCGCAACACCCTCATCGAGATGAACATGTCGCTCGTCCGATACGCCGCCGGCAGATTCCGCAGCCGCGGCGACCAGATGGAAGACATCGTTCAGGTCGGCATGATCGGCCTGATCAAGGCGATCGACCGCTTCGAACTCTCCAGGGAGGTCGAGTTCGCCACCTTCGCCGTGCCGTACATCGTCGGCGAGATCAAGCGGTTCTTCCGCGACACCTCGTGGGCCGTCCACGTGCCGCGCCGCTTGCAGGAAGCACGCGTCGAACTGGCCAAGGCCACCGAAGAACTCGGCACCCGGCTCGGCCGTTCCCCCAAGGTCAGCGAACTGGCCGCCCTGATGGACCTCTCCGAAGACGAGGTCATCGAGGCCCAGCTGGCCTCGAACGGGTACAACTCGACGTCCCTCGACGGGGCGATCAACAGCGGCGACGACGACGACACGGCCCTCGCCGACTTCATCGGCGCGGAAGACCCGGGCATGGAACTGGTGGAGAACTTCCAGTCCCTGGCACCCCTGATCCACCAGCTCGACGAACGCGAACGCCGCATCATCCACCTGCGGTTCGTCGAGGAACTCACCCAGGCCCAGATCGGTGAACAGCTGGGCGTCTCCCAGATGCAGGTCTCCCGACTGCTCACACGTATCCTCGTGCGTCTGCGTACGGGGATGCTCACCTCGCACTGAGCACGGGGTGCTTCACGGGGCCATGGGCCCCACGCCGACTCAGGCGGTTTCGGCGGGGGCCTCATGGCCCCCGCCGGTTTCACCTTCCAGCGCCCCGTCGTACTCGAGGGCGAGGCGGAAGCCGCTCAGGCCGGTGGCGAGGGCTGCACGCTGGGAGGCCGGCATGGCCGAGAGGACTGCGGCCAGGGCTGCTTGGCGGCGGGCGCGGAGGTTCTTGAGGTAGCTCTCGCCGCGGCTGGAGAGGCGGAGTTCCAGCTCGCGGCGGCTGGCGGCGCTGGGGGTGCGTTCGATGAAGCCGAGGGCGCCGAGGCGGTCGCACATCCTGCTCACCGAAGACGGCGCGGAACCCAGGACCTCTCCGAGGGTGCGCAGGTTGATGGGCTGATCGCGGTCGAGGATGTACAGCACCCGCAGCTGCGAGGAGGAGACGGGGGCGGGTGAGGCCATGTCCCGGCCCTTGTTCCACAGCACCTCGAGCAGCTCGATGACCTCGCGGGCGGCGAGCGCGGCAGCATCCCGGTCGCCGCCCGGGGGAGTCTCGGAATGCATGCCCTCAACTGCGGCATCGCGCATCGGCCTTGTCAGTCTCCGCGACATGACCCCTCCTCAGTACTCCTGAGCCACAACCTCACCACAGGCCCGGCCGGCGGTTCAGTACATCAGGTACGCGTCACACCACCTGGATACCGATGAGGCAGGTGTCGTCGTCGGTATCCGACTTGCTGTGCTTGAGCAGACCGTCAAGACGGTGCTCAAGGGAGGTGCTCGGTATACGGGCGTTGCTCAGCAGCTTGGCCAGGGAGTCCTGGACGGACTCGTCCCGGCGCTCGACCAACCCGTCGGTGTACATCAGCAGGGTGTCGCCGGGGGACATCGGCAGCTCCTCCTCCTCGTAGGAGGCCTCCGACAGTGCGCCGAGGAGGACCCCGCTGACCGTTCGCAGGGTGGTCGCCTTCTCCCCGCGGATCAGCACGGGCGGGAGGTGGCCCGCACGGGCCCAGCGCAGCGTGCCCTTGTGCGGGTCGTACAGTCCGCACACCGCTGTGGCGGTGACGTGCTCGGTCAGGTGGTGGGCCACGATGTTCAGCCACGACAGGAGCTGCCCCGGGCCGGCGCCGGTGACCGCCAGACCGCGCATGGCGTTGCGCAGCACCACCATGCTGGTGGCGGCCTCTATGCCGTGCCCGGCCACGTCGCCCACACACAGCATGACCTGCTTGGAGGGCAGCACGACGGCGTCGTACCAGTCCCCTCCCACCATGGACTCCGACTCCGCCGGCCGGTAGCGGACGGCGATCTGCAGTCCCGGGCTGTCCAGCGGCGCCTGCGTGGGCGGCATGATGGCGTGCTGCAACTGCAGCGTCAGGCGGTTGCGCTCGGCGGCCTGCTGCTCGGTGTGGGCGAGTTGGTCGCGGGTGGCCGCCAGAGCGACCTCGGTCCAGTGCTGTGCGGAGATGTCCTGGTAGGCGCCGCGTACCGCCAGCAGCCTGTGGTCGGCGTCGAGGACCGGCTCGGCGATGACCCGGATGTGCCGGGTGACCCGGTCGGGGCGGAGCAGGCGGAAGTCCGCAGACGCGGGCCGCCGGTGGTGCAGCACGGCGCGCAGGAAATGGTCGATGGCCTCGGCGTCATCCGGGTGGGCGTGGGCGGCCAGCTCCTCCAGGGGCACGGGCCGGGTCTTGTGGGGACGGCCGTAGAGGTCGAACAGCTGGTCGTTCCACGTGATCTCGCCGGTGGCGACGTTCTCCTCGAACCCGCCGATCCTGCCCAGGCGCTGGGCGTGCTGCAGAAGATTCGCCAGACGCGCCGCCTCGTCCTCCACGCGCCAGATCAGCAGCACGCTGCTGCCATGGCGGCTGACGCTGATGTCGGCCACGGAGGCGAGAGGCACCTGATCGACCAGGGCGGTCAGGGTCATGCGCCGGGCTCGGAACGGCTCACCGGTGGCATAGACGCGCTCGATGCTCTCGAACAGCTCGCTGCCGCCGACCGCCATGGGGTACGCCTCCAGCAGCAGCGCTCCGTCCACGGCGTTGCGGGGGCGCCCGGCGGGGTCGACGAAGTGGCTGTTGACGTGGTGGATACGGAAGTCGACGAGCTCACCGTCGGGCCCGAGGAAGGGAGTCAGGACCAGCGCCGGGTCGTAGAGGCCTTCCGCCAGGTGCGCGAGCTCGGACAGGGCGGGCGTGGTGATCCAGGTGTCCGCCGGGGGTGCGACCGTGGTGCCCGGGCGGCCCTCGAGCGTGTGGGCGCACAGCTCCGCCAGTGCCTCGATCTGCCGCTCGATCTGCGGCGGGTGGGGCTCCAGGGGACCTGGCCAGCAGATCTCCAGAATCCCGTGGATGCGGCCACCGGTTCCCGCGGGGACGGCGACGCGCCCGCCGCCCGGGTTGTGGGCCCACCCGATGGACGGCAGACCAGCGGCGCGCAGGGAGGCGGCCCGGATCGCCTGCCGCCGGCTCAGCGCCTGGCGTGCCAGCGTGGACACGCCCGGAGGTACGTAGCGCCAGCGGCCGGCCTCGTCCGCCGGGAACCCGGCGTGACCGGCCAGCGTCAGCGACGCGTCGGAGCCCGCCGTCCACACCGCGACGGCGCTGGCGCCCAGCGGCGTCAACGCGTGGTCCAGCAGCGACTCCGCGACCGCCTGGGTGTCTCCCGCCGCCAGCGCGGCGCTTTCGGCCGTGCGCAGCCGGACACCGATGGAGGCGCGCTCCTCGGTGGCGGTCATCGCCTCACTGGTCGCTCGCCTGGCGAACTCGGTGGCGATGTCGGTGACGTGGTCCCGGGCCGCCTGGTTGATGATCTCCGCCGCCAGCTCCAGCTGGGAGACACCCGCCTCTTCGGCCAGCGCGGCCAGCTGCTGGGCGGCCACCGCGGGGCCGCACCCGAGCCGCTCGATCAGCACGCCCTTGGCCAGTTCGAGCAGGGCCCGGCCGTCGGCGGCCGCCTGAGCGGCGCGGATCTCGCCGCGCAGGCGTTCCACCGTCGCGGCCAGTCTGCCCACCCCCGTGGCCCGCTCACCGTCGGAGGGATCCTGTGGCACTTCGGCCTCGGCCTGAAGTCCGGGATGCTCAGGAGTGCTCACTGCGCTGATGACTCCTCGATCGGTACGGACGGTGGGGGGTATGGGGGCGAGGACCGGCGGCTGCGGGCCCGGGAGCCCGTGCCGGTGCTCAGGCGGGGATCCAGCGCCCGATGCAGGCGATGAGATCGTTGGCGTCCACCGGCTTGGTGACGTAGTCGCTCGCTCCCGAAGCCAGGCTCTTCTCCCGGTCACCGGGCATGGCCTTCGCCGTCACCGCGATGATGGGCAGATGGGCGTGGGCCGGATCCCGTCTGATGGCGGACGTCGCGGCATAGCCGTCCATCTCGGGCATCATCACGTCCATCAGGATGAGATCGATCTCCGGATGCTCGCGCAGCGCCTCGATCCCCTTGCGGCCGTTCTCGGCGTGCAGCACCTCGATGCCGTGCATCTCCAGGATGCCGCTGATGGCGTACAGGTTGCGGGCGTCGTCGTCCACGACCAGCACCTTGCGGCCCGCGAGAGCGCCGTCGACGGACTGGGACGCCTGGGGGAGTGCCTCCTCCGTACGGACCAGCGGCAGCACGTCCCCCGGCTCCTCCGCCGACAGGTGCAGCGCGATCCGCTCACGCAGCTCGTCGAGGCTGGAGATCAGCTCCAGCGGCCGTGCGTCGGCACGGGCCTGCAGCTCGTCCTCCTGAGCCCGCTCCAGGCGACGGCTGTTGTGCGCCAGGACGGGCACGGTCATCGCGGCCGCGTCACCGTCCATGGCGTCCAGGAACTGCATGGCCGCGCCCTTGGGCATGTCGAGCTCCAGGACGACGCAGTGGAAGGGCCCGGCGGCCAGGCTCTCGGCCGCTTCCTGGGCACCCACCGCGGTGATGACCTCGATCTCCGCCGTGTGCTTGGGAAGGTCCCCGCTGCCGGACAGGTCGGCCACCGCGCTCTCGGCGACCAGGGAGAGCAGACCCCGGCTGCGCTCCTCGACCACCAGCAGCCGCCGCTTCTGGCGCGGCACCGACGCGGGGCGGGCCGTCACGCCGCCGACCGCGCGGTCGGCGGTCGCCTGCTCGGTGGCCGGCGCGGATCCCGGGAGGGCGCTGGACTCCCAGCCGGCCCGCGCGATCGGCAGGTACAGGGTGAACGTACTGCCCTTGCCCAGAACACTGTCGGCGGTCAGCGCGCCACCCAGCAGGTGCGCGATCTCCCGGCTGATGGACAGCCCCAGGCCGGTGCCGCCGTACTTGCGACTGGTGGTGCCGTCCGCCTGCTGGAAGGCACCGAAGATCGTCTCCAGGTGCTGCTCGGGGATGCCGATTCCGGTGTCCTTGACCCGGAAGGCCACCACCGGCACACCACGCTGCACCGAGCCCGGCAGCTCGCTCTCCGCGGCCATCTCGATGCGCAGTTCGACACTGCCGCGCTCGGTGAACTTCACCGCGTTGGAGAGCAGGTTGCGCAGCACCTGGCGCAGTCGCGAGTCGTCGGTCAGCAGGTCGGTCGCGGCGCCCGGAGCGGTGCTGATGGTGAACTCGAGGTTCTTCTGCGTGGTCATGGGGCGGAAGGTGGCCTCGACGTAGTCGAGGAGCTGCCGCAGCGCCACCACTTCCGGGTTGATGTCCATCTTGCCGGCCTCGACCTTGGACAGGTCCAGGATGTCGTTGATGAGCTGGAGCAGGTCCGATCCGGCCGAGTGGATGATGCCCGCGTACTCGACCTGCTTGGGGGTCAGATTGCGGGTGGGGTTCTGGGCCAGCAGCTGGGCGAGGATGAGCAGGCTGTTCAGCGGGGTGCGCAGCTCATGGCTCATGTTGGCCAGGAACTCCGACTTGTACTTGGAGGCGAGGGACAGCTGCTGGGCCCGCGTTTCCAGTTCCTGCCGGGCCTGTTCGATCTCCAGGTTCTTGGTCTCGATGTCGCGGTTCTGGGCGACCAGCAGCGCCGCCTTCTCCTCCAGCTCGGCGTTGGACCGCTGGAGCTCCTCCTGCTGCACCTGCAGTTCGGCGGAGCGCGCGCGCAGTTCGGCGGTCAGCCGCTGCGACTCATCCAGCAGCTCGTCGGTGCGGGCGTTGGCGACGATGGTGTTGACGTTGACGCCCAGCGTCTCCATCAACTGCTCGAGGAAGTCCCGGTGGACCGGGGTGAAAGGCCCGAACGACGCCAGCTCGATGACACCCAGTACCTGGTCCTCGACCACGATCGGCAACACGATCAGGCTGACCGGAGTGGACTGCCCCAGTCCGGAGGAGATGCTGAGGTAGTCGCCGGGCAACTTGTCGACGGCGATCGTCCGCCGGCTGCGCGCGGCCTGCCCCACCAGCGACTCGCCGAGCTTGAAGCGGGAGTGCCCACCGAAGCCGACCGGGCGCCCGTAGGAGCCGACGAGCCTCAGCTCCGTGCCCTCCTGGGTCTCCTCGGCCAGGTAGAAGGCGCCGTACTGCGCCGACACCAGCGGTGTCAGCTCGTCCATCACCAGCTCCGCGACCACGGCCAGGTCCCGGTGGCCCTGCATGAGGCTGGAGATCCGGGCGAGGTTGGACTTGAGCCAGTCCTGCTCCTGGTTGGCCAGGGTCGTCTCGCGCAGTGACTCCACCATGGTGTTGATGTTGTCCTTGAGCTCGGCGACCTCGCCGGAGGCGTCGACCGTGATGGAACGGGTCAGGTCACCCTCGGCCACCGCGCTCGCGACCTCGGCGATGGCCCGTACCTGGCGGGTGAGGTTGCCGGCGAGCTCGTTGACGTTCTCGGTCAGCCGCTTCCACGTGCCGGACACGCCCTCGACCTCGGCCTGGCCACCCAGCCTTCCCTCACTGCCGACCTCACGCGCCACGCGCGTCACCTCGGCGGCGAACGCGGACAGCTGGTCGACCATGGTGTTGATGGTCGTCTTGAGTTCCAGGATCTCGCCGCGGGCGTCGACGTCGATCTTCTTCGAGAGGTCTCCGTTGGCGACGGCGGTGGTGACGAGGGCGATGTTGCGGACCTGGTTGGTCAGGTTGTTCGCCATGGAGTTGACGTTGTCGGTCAGGTCCTTCCAGGTGCCGGCCACATTGGGGACCCTGGCCTGACCGCCGAGCATGCCCTCGGTGCCCACCTCGCGGGCGACGCGGGTGACCTCGTCGGCGAACGCGGAGAGCGTGTCGACCATCGTGTTGATCACGCCGGCGAGCGCGGCCACCTCGCCCTTCGCCTCGACGGTGATCTTCTGTGAGAGATCGCCCTTGGCCACCGCGGTGGCCACCTGGGCGATGGAACGCACCTGGCCCGTCAGGTTGGAGGCCATCACGTTGACGTTGTCGGTCAGGTCCTTCCACGTGCCGGAGACCCCCCGGACGGTCGCCTGACCACCGAGGTTGCCCTCGGTGCCGACCTCGCGGGCGACGCGGGTGACCTCGTCGGCGAAGGCGGAGAGCTGGTCGACCATCGTGTTGATGGTCTCCTTCAGCTCCAGGATCTCGCCGCGGGCGTCGACCCGGATCTTCTGGGACAGGTCCCCCTGGGCGACCGCGGTGGTGACCTCGGCGATGGAACGCACCTGGGCGGTCAGGTTGTCGGCCATCACGTTGACGGACTCGGTCAGGTCCTTCCACGTGCCGGAGACGCCCTTGACGTCGGCCTGGCCGCCGAGGCGGCCCTCGGTGCCGACTTCCCGGGCGACGCGGGTGACCTCGTCGGCGAAGGCGGAGAGCTGGTCGACCATCGTGTTGATGGTGTTCTTCAGCTCCAGGATCTCGCCCCGAGCGGTGACCGTGATCTTCTGGGACAGGTCGCCCTTGGCCACCGCGGTGGCCACCTGGGCGATCGAACGCACCTGGGCCGTCAGGTTCCCGGCCATGAAGTTCACCGAGTCCGTCAGGTCCCGCCAGGTACCCGAGACGCCCTTGACGTCGGCCTGACCGCCGAGGATCCCTTCGGTGCCGACCTCGCGCGCCATGCGGGTGACCTCGTCCGCGAACGAGGAGAGCTGGTCGACCATCGTGTTGATGGTGTTCTTCAGCTCCAGGATCTCGCCGCGGGCGTTGACGGTGATCTTCTGGGACAGGTCGCCCTTGGCCACCGCGGTGGTGACCTGCGCGATGTTGCGGACCTGGTCGGTCAGGTTGCCGGCCATGAAGTTCACCGAGTCGGTCAGGTCGCGCCACACGCCACCGACACCCGGCACCTCGGCCTGTCCGCCCAGCTGGCCTTCGCTGCCGACCTCGCG
The DNA here is from genome assembly GCF_055571835.1 of Streptomyces sp. NPDC030862. Lineage (NCBI taxonomy): Bacteria > Bacillati > Actinomycetota > Actinomycetes > Kitasatosporales > Streptomycetaceae > Streptomyces > Streptomyces sp. NPDC030862. Next base: position 95,712 of record NZ_JBVIEN010000007.1, read on the forward strand.
GGCGACGCGGGTGACCTCGTCGGCGAAGGCCGAGAGCTGGTCGACCATCGTGTTGACGGTCTCCTTCAGCTCCAGGATCTCGCCGCGCGCGTCCACGTCGATCTTCTGGGACAGGTCGCCCTTGGCCACCGCCGTGGCCACCTGGGCGATGTCCCTCACCTGGGTCGTCAGATTGCCCGCCATGGCGTTCACCGAGTCGGTCAGGTCGGCCCAGGTACCCGATACGCCGGGCACCACGGCCTGCCCGCCCAGGGTGCCCTCGGTGCCGACCTCGCGGGCCACCCGGGTCACCTCGGAGGTGAACAGCGACAGCTGATCGACCATGCCGTTGAAGACGGTGGCGATCTCCCCGATCAGCCCTTCCGCCTCATCGGGCAGGCGGGTGCCGAAGTCTCCGTCGCGGACCGCCGTCAGGCCGGCCAGCAACTGCCGAAGCTCCGGCTCGCCCACTTTGCCGCCTCCACGAGCGGGCCGCGTGCGCGGTACGGCACGCGCCCCTTCGACCACCGTCTCAGCCATGACCAACCTCGTTCCTCAGATGCCACGACGAAAAGACCGAACAGACGCACGCCCCACTGGCAGGGCGGGCCTCAATTGTTTTGGCTGTCTAACCATTGCCGTACGGCAAATACGTAGCAGCCTAACCCGAGTGGCGCAGTGAGGGCAATCCAGCCCTAAGGGCGCACGTGCGCGACCCGGCGCTTGCGCGGCGGGATGCGGGGCACACGCGGAGTGCGGCAGTGCCCGGTGACTCCACGAGTCGGCAACTCCGGTGTCACGAACAGAACTTCGGCAGCAAAGGAGCTTGTCATGTCCGACGCATCCCGACCCCAGGCGGAGTACCCCCACACGGAGTACGGGCCGGCCCACGGCTCCGCCGGGGTCAGTGGTGAGCGACCCGGGCGGGGGATGGCGATCGCCGCGCTCGTCACCGGTGTCCTGTCCCTCCTGCTGTTCTGGCTCTGGTTCGTGGGCGTCCCGCTGGCCATCGCGGCCATCGTGCTCGGCGTCATCGCGATGCGTCGTGCCCGGCAGGGGCGCGCCACCGGCAAGGGTATGGCGATCACGGGTCTCGTGCTCGGGTCGCTCGCGGTCGTGGGGACGGCGATCCTGATCGCGGTGGGGGTGTCCATCCTCAACTCCGACAGCGGGCGGGACTTCCAGGCGTGCGTGGACAAGGCGCAGACCGAGTCGGCCCGGCAGGAGTGCGCCGACGACTTCGGCCGCGATCTGAGCGACTGAGGGGGCAACGGGTGACGCGTGTGACAGGCGCACGGATGTACGCACGGGCGTAATGGACGCAACGGGTGTAACGGACGGGGCCGAGCTGGTCGGCGTCGCCGCCGCGTCACGGGTGTGACGTCCAGCGTACGGCGACGACGGTCGTGCCCTGTCCCGGTGCGGTCTGCACGTGGAACTCGTCCATCAGCCGGCGTGCGCCGCCCAGGCCGTGGCCCGGGCGGGCGTCGGTCGAGTACCCGTCGACGAAGGAGCTGTCGAGGTCGGCGATGCCCGGCCCCTTGTCGGTCACCGACACCCGCAGCCCGCGCCGGCCCGACTGCTGGACGACTCTCACCTCGCAGGCGCCGCCCCCGCCGTGGACGTAGGCGTTACGGGCGAGTTCGCTGGCCGCGGTGACGATGCGGGTCTGGTCCACCAGCTTGAAGCCGGCCCGCACGGTCGCGGTGCGTACCGCGTGCCGCAGGGCGAGGAGGTCCTCCTCGCTCCGCAGGGGATGGGTGGCGGCGGCGATGCTCAGCTCGCCCTCCGCCGCGGCGGCAGCGGCAGCCGTCAGGCGCGGTGCGTCGCTGAGGTCGTCATCGTGGGGGAGCATGCGCAGCCCCTTCCTGGGGCACTTCAGCCCGGTACCGGTCCAGGGCGTGCACGCCCTGGACGCCGAGGGGGGTGATCCATGAGCTTCCCACCTCCACAACAGTTGTCGTATGGCAAAGGTAGCCCCCTCGCGAGGGTGTCGGAAGGCGCTTTCGAGAGGTATGCGTCGGCCGATGCCGGGCATCAGGAGAAAGGCAAACCGGCACACATTCCACATGAGCGGCTATGAACGACAGCGACACACGGGCGAGCGGGGCGCAAGCACGGACGCCCGCAGGTGCGGGCCGGGGCGAGGTCCACGCCCGAGAGGCGGCCGCCGCCCTGGTGGCTCTCTCGGAATTCGCGGATCTGCATGCCCCCAGTCCGCTGTCCTCCCTCGCCTCGCGGGCCCTGGCGGCGGTCGAGGAGTCCGCCCCCCTGGGGCTGAGCGACCTGGGGAAGGTGCTGGACATCACGACGGCATCGGCCAGTCGACTGTGCGTGCGGCTGGAGGGTGCGGGTCTGCTGGCCCGCCGGCCCCACGCCGACGACCGGCGCAAGACGGTGCTGGCGCTGACGCCGGCCGGCGCCGAGGTGGTGGAGGAGTGGCGGGCGCGCCGGGCGGACGCCCTCGCGACGGCGCTCCCACGCTCCGCTGCCCGGCTCCTCGCGGTCAAGGCGGCCTGTGACCTCGCCCGGGACCGGCTGCGGGGCGCCATGTCGAAGGGGGAGGAGAGCTAGAGGAAGGGGCGTACTCCAGTGGTTACCCCGAAGAAACAGTTGCCGTTTGACAACTGTATGGCCGAGGAAACACTCTTGCCTTGTGCAAGTCCCTCCGCGTGCCGCGACCCTGGCGCGCACGCTCAAGAACAAGGCAGGTCACTGTGAAGCGGACGGCGTGCCGGGCACCCTCGGCAAGTCATGCGGTCACCTCTGCGCCACCGGCCTTGTCGGGCTCCTCGGTGTCCTGGGTGTCCTCGAGGGCGAGGCGGAAGCCGCTCAGGCCGGAGGCGAGGGCCGCGCGCTGGGCGGCCGGCATGGCGGCGATGACCTCCACCAGTGCCGCTTCGCGACGGGCGCGGAGGTCTTTGAGGTAGTTCTCGCCGCGGCTGGAGAGGCGGAGTTCCAGCTCGCGGCGGCTGGCGGCGCTGGGGGTGCGTTCGATGAAGCCGAGGGCGTCGAGGCGGTCGCACATCCTGCTGACCGAGGAGGGTGCGGAGCCCAGGACCTCTCCGAGGGTGCGCAGGTTGATGGGCTGGTCGCGGTCGAGGATGTACAGCACCCGCAGCTGCGAGGAGGAGACGGGGGCGGGTGAGGTCATGTCCCGGCCCTTGTTCCACAGCACCTCGAGCAGCTCGATGACCTCGCGGGCGGCGTGTGCGGCAGCATCCCGGTCGGCGCCTGGAGAAGTCTCGGAATGCATGCCCTCAACTGTGACACTTCGCAACGGCCTTGTCAGTCTCCGCGACATAAGAGGCCATCCACTCCTTTTACGCAATTCTCTCGAACAGGTGGTACTCGAACGGTGGACAGATTCTCGGCTGTGGAACGCGCGCTGCGCGGGGCACCGCCCCACGCTCTTCTCGAAGCAGTGCGGGACGCGCTCACTGCCCACTACGCGGCCGTCTCCGTCGACCTGCTCATGGCCGACTACGCGATGACCATACTGCAACCGGTCAACGCCCTCCCGTACACCGCCGAGCCCGTCCCGGTGCACACCAGCGCGCCGGGACGCGCTTTCGGGTCCCAGCAACCGTATGCGGAAAGGCAGCCGCAGGGCACCGATGTGGTCGCTCATTTTCCCGTCAGCGTGCGCGGAGACCGCATCGGCGTCCTCACCGTCCGCTTCCCCGGCGACGGCTACACCCGCGAGACCGAGCGGGAACTGCAGAACATCGCCGAGGTCCTCGGGCACGAGATCGTCGTGGCCGAACGCGACACCGACCTGTACCTCCAGGCCCGCCGGGCCAGTCGCCTCACCCTCGCGGCCGAGATGCAGTGGCAGCTGCTGCCCGGCCGGGCCTGTTCGCGCCCGGAGTACGAGATCGGGGCGCAGCTCGAGCCCGCCTACGCCATCCACGGCGACAACTTCGACTGGTCCGCCTCCGCCGACCACCTCACCCTCACCGTCACCAACGGCATGGGGGAGGGCATCGAGGCCGCGCTCCTGACGAACCTGGCCATCAACGCGCTCCGCAACGCCCGCCGGGCCGGACTCTCCCTCTCCGACCAGGCCTGCCTCGCCGACCAGGCCATCTACGGCCACTACCACGGAGCCGCGCACCTCTCCGTCCTTCTCCTGCGCTTCGACCTCGCGACCGGGGAGGCCGAGATCGTGGACGCCGGATCGCCGAAGATGTGGCGGCTGAGGAACGGCAAACCGGAACCGATCGAACTGGAGGCGCAGCTGCCGCTCGGCATGTTCGAGGACACGCTCTACACGGCCCAGCCGTTCCGGGTCCTCCGCGGCGACCGTCTCTTCTTCGTCAGCGACGGCGTCTACGACGTCGCCTCACCGGCCGGGGAGCGCTACAGCGACAAGGCGCTCGCCCGTGCGATGGCCGCGACCCGCCTGCTTCCGCCCTCCCAGGTGCCCCGCGCGGTGCTGCAGGAACTCGCCGGTCACCGCGGCCCCATCGACGCGGAGGACGACGCCATGGTCGTCTGCCTGGACTGGCACGGCCGCCCGTAACCGCCGGGGCCGGGCCTCCGGTCTACCACGGCAGGAAGACGTGGATCTCCTTCCCCGGCCCGTCCCGTACGACCTCGACCTCCCCGAGCGCCCGCACGATGTGCCAGCCCAGGCCCCCGGGGACCCGGGCGGACCGACGGGGCACGGGCTTCGGCGGGTGCGGATTGGTGTCGCCCACCATGACGTGGACCCCGTCGAAGGTGCGCCGGACCCGCAGCGTGAACGGCCCGGGGGCGTACTGAACGGCGTTGGCGGCCAGTTCCGTGACCACCAGCAGGATGTCGTCCCGGCTGTCGGGCTCCGCCGGGGGATCGGCGTATGCGAGCGTGTCCAGGAACAGGCCGGCCGCGACCCGCGCGCCCGTGACGTCTCCGAGGTTTCCTTCGAATCGCGTGCGCATACCCTCGCCGACTTCGTCGCGCGTTCCGTCCCAGTCGTCCTTGAGTGGCCCCGATACCATTCTTGGCCTCCCGTCTGTCCGTCTGATGCGAATTGTCCGCATGCCCGGATGGTGGTGATCTACTCACTCCCATGGGCACCCGCACCCCGGCGATCTACACTGAATGAACACCGGATCCTTTCGAGCTGAGGGAAAAAACGGCGCGACGTGGACAGACTCATTGCCGTCGACAGGGCCCTGAGGGCCGGCGCGCCCCACACGCTCCTGGAGATCGTGACGACCGCCCTCATGACGGAATACGGCGCGGAGCGGGTGGAGCTCCGGCTCGCCGACTACGCGGTCCGCTCGCTCCAGGCGGTCGAGCGCGGCCCCCGGACGACCGAACCGGTGGGCATCCACGACAGCCCCCAGGGGCGGGCCTTCGGATCCCAGGAACCGGTGGTGATCGCGGACACCGCCACCGGCGCGTCCGACGTGCACCTGCCCGTCACCATCCGTGGCGACCGGATGGGGGTGCTCTCCGTCCGGCTTCCCGGCGACTCCCCCCTCGACACCGTCCTCCCGGAGATGCGGCACATCTGCGAGGCGCTCGGCCACGAGATCCTCGTCGCCGAACGGGACACCGACCTCTACGTCCTCGCCCGCCGCGCGGCGCGCCTCACCCTGGCGGCGGAGATGCAGTGGCAGCTCCTGCCCGGGCGGGCCTGCTCCCGCACGGAGTTCTCGCTGGGGGCGCACCTGGAGCCCGCGTACGCCATCCTCGGCGACAACTACGACTGGTCCATCTCCGCGGACGATCTGATCCTCACCGTCACCAACGGCATGGGGCAGGGTATCGACGCCGCCCTCCTGACCAATCTGGCGGTCAACGCCCTGCGCAACGCCCGGCGGGCCGGCCTGGATCTGGCCGGACAGGCGGCCCTGGCCGATCAAGCGGTGTACGCGCAGTACAGCGGACGTACCTACGTGTCCGTGCTCCTGCTGCGCTTCACGCTGGCCACCGGGGAGGTCGAAGTGGTCGACGCGGGGTCACCGCGGGCCTGGCGGATGCGCGCGGGCGTCGTGGAGCCGCTGAGGTTCGAGGCCCAGCTGCCGCTGGGCATGTTCGAGGACACCCCCTACCACACGCAGTCCTTCACCGTGGAGCCCGGCGACAGACTGCTCTTCGCCAGCGACGGGGTCTACACCGCCCCGTCCTCCACGAGCGAGCCCTACGGAGAGCGGGCCCTGGCCCGTTCGCTCGGCGCCACCCGGCTGCTGCCCCCGAGCCAGGTGCCGGCCGCCGTCCTGCGTGACCTCGTGGCGCACCACGGGGAAAGCCCGCTGGACGACGACGCCCTCGTGGTGTGCCTCGACTGGTACGGCCCGTCTCCCGCTCTTGCCTGACCCGCGACCGTCACCGCCCGTCAGGCGAAGACCACGCACGCGGCGGCCGGTACCTCCAGGGCGCCCGCGCGGGACAGCCGTCCGCTCTTCGGGTCGACGTCGAACCAGGTGACGTCGCCGGACCACTCGTTGGCCACGTACAGCCTGCGCCCGGACGGGTCGGGCACGAGGTCGCGCGGCCAGACGCCACCGCACTCCACGGCCTCCGTGAACCGCGGTTTCTCCGCCCCGTCGGCGAGCGAGAAGGTGACGATCGTGTTCCGCCCGCGCACCGCCGCCCGTACGAACCGGCCGTCGGAGGAGGCCGCGACGACCGAGGGGTGGGCCCTTACGCCGTCCGGACCGGGATCGGGGTCGACGTCGACCTCCGTGAGCGGCTCCAGGCGCCCGGACGCCGGGTCCCACTGGCAGACGGTGAGCAGCGGCTCCAGCTCGTGCAGTACGTAGACGACCTCGCCGTCCGGGTGGAAGGCGAGGTGCCGCGGCCCCGACCCGGCGCGCAGCACCGTCTCGGCCCGCACGCGTGGCTTCCCGGTGTCCGCGTCGAGCGCGCAGACGCGTACCGCGTCCGTCCCCAGGTCCACGGTGAGCACCCACCGGCCGCTCGGGTCGGGCAGCACCTGGTGGGCGTGCGGCCCTTCCTGCCGGTCGGGGTCCGGACCCGAGCCCCGGTGCGCGAGCACGGCCGGAGGCCCGCCCAGGCCGCCGTCGGCCGACAGCGGCAGGCTGCTCACGCTCCCGGAGACGTAGTTGGCGGTCAGCAGCCGCCGCCCGGCCACACTGAGATGGGTGGGGCCCGCGCCCCCCACCTCGACCGCGGCCCCGAGCGGGGTGAGGCCCCCGGTGGCCGGCCGGAAGGCCGCTGCCCGGCCCGGTTCCGTCTCGCTCACGGCGTACAGCACCCCGGTGTCCGGCGCGAGCGCCAGCCACGAGGGGTTCACGACGGTGTCGACGGCCGTGACCGGGGTCAGCGCCCCCGTCGCCGGGTCCACGGCCGCGACCGTGATGCCGCGCCCGCCGCCCGAGGTGTACGAGCCGATGTACGCCCGCGGTCCACCGCTCCCGTCCGCGCGCTCCGTGCCCTCGCCCACCGGGTGCTCCTCTCGCCGTCCTCCGGTCCTCCATGATGTGCGGCACGCGGCCGTCCCCGCGCCGCTCACTGGGCCGTCCGGGGGGCCTCCCGGGGTGTCGGCCAGGGGTGTCGGTCCTGGGTGTCGGTCCGGGGGAGCGGGGCACAAGGGCTCCATGACCGTTTCGAAGACAAGTGTCCTGGTCCTGGACAGTGCCGAACCCGAGGCCCTGGCGGAGTTCTACGCGTCCTTACTGGGCGGCCACGCCCAGCGGGGGACCGACCCCGACTTCATCGAGGTCCTCGACCACGACGGCGTACGCCTGGCCGTACGCCGCGACCACGGGTACGCGCCCCCGAGCTGGCCGCGCCCCGACGACGCCCAGCAGGCGCACCTGCACATCCTGGTCGCCCAGGAGGACATGGACGAGGCCGAGCGCGAGGCCGTCAGCCTGGGCGCGCGTCCCGTCGAGACCAGGGACAACTCCGGGCCGCGCGACGTGCGGACGTACTCCGACCCGGCCGGGCACTCCTTCGTCCTCGCCGCCCGGGAGGGCCGCTCGTCCGTCACGTGACGCACGTTACTCGTGCGTTCCGCACGGCTCTTTGCTGACAGTTGTGACTGTTGGCCGCCCCCGATCCGATGGCACTGTCTTCCTCGTCGCCGACCGAGGGAGCAGGTGTGAACAAGGGGTACGCCACCTTCTGCGACGCGGACCGCCACTTCTACGACGCGCCGCACCGGCTGTCGCTGGACGGCCAGGGTCCGTACGCACTGGCGCTCTCGCCCGTACCGGAGGGCTGGCAGCGGCACCGCAGCGGTGACTGGCTGGCCCTGCGGCCCGTCCGGCACACGCTGCCCGCGCAAGGGTGGAAGATCCACGTGTCGGCGTGCCTCGACAACGCGGAAACGATTCTCTCCCGCACCGCCGACTACTGCCTCACCCACGGCATCGCCTTCAAGTTCATCCCGAGCCGCTACCTGCTCCACAACCGCAACGCCAAGTACGCCGACCGCGCCGCAAGCGGGAAGTTCCTCACCGTCTACCCCGCCGACGACGAGCAGTGCCACCGCATCGCCGGCGACCTCGACGCCCTGCTCGCCGGCGAGGCCGGCCCGTACATCCTCAGCGACCTGCGCTGGGGCCAGGGCCCGGTGTACCTGCGCTACGGCAGCTTCACCCAGCGCCACTGCTACGACGACAAGGGCGAGCTGTGTCCCGCCGTCGAGGACCCCGACGGACGGCTCGTCCCCGACCTGCGCGGCCCCGCCTTCCAGACGCCCGCCTGGGTCACACTGCCCGACTTCCTCCGGCCGCACCTGGACGCGCGGCAGAACGTCACCGTCGCCTCCATGCCGTACACCGTCGAACGCGCCCTGCACTTCTCCAACGGCGGGGGCGTGTACGTCGCCCAGGACACCCGCACCGGCGAGAAGGTCGTCCTCAAGGAGGCCCGCCCGCACGCCGGGCTCGCCGCCGACGGCGCCGACGCCGTCACCCGCCTGCACCGCGAACGCGAGGCGCTCCAGCGGCTGGCCGGCCTGGACTGCACCCCCGAGGTGCGGGACCACTTCACCCTCGGCGACCACCACTTCCTCGCCCTGCAGTACGTCGAGGGCAAGCCGCTCAACACCTTCTTCGCCCGCCGCCACCCGCTCATCGAGGCCGACCCCACCCCTGAGAGCCTCGCCGACTACACCGAGTGGGCCCTGCGCATCCACCGGCTCGTGGAGGAGGCCGTCGAGGCGGTCCACGCGCGCGGTGTCGTCTTCAACGACCTGCACCTGTTCAACATCATGGTCGCCGAGGACGAGCAGTCCGTCGTCCTGCTCGACTTCGAGGCCGCCGCGCACATCGACGAGGGCCGCCGGCAGACCGTCGCCAACCCCGCCTTCGTCGCCCCCGCCGACCGGCGCGGCTTCGACGTCGACCGCTACGCCCTCGCCTGCCTGCGCCTGGCGCTCTTCGTCCCGCTCACCAGCCTCCTCCCGCTCGACCCGCACAAGGCACGGCACCTGGCCGACATCGCCGCCGCCCACTTCCCCGTACCGCGTGCCTTCCTGGACGAGGCGGTCGCGGAGATCGCCCCGGGCCCGGGCCCCACGCCGTACTTACCCGTCGAGCCGGCCGACTGGCCCCGCAGCCGCGACTCCCTGGTCCGCGCCATCACCGCCTCTGCGACGCCCCAACGGGACGACCGGTTCTTCCCCGGCGACATCGCCCAGTTCGCCACCGCGGCGGGCGGGATGAGCCTCGGCTACGGCACGGCCGGAGTCCTGTACGCCCTCGCCGAGACCGGCGCCCCCCGCCACACCGCCGCCGAGGAATGGCTCCTCGAACACACCAAGCAGCCCCCCTCCGGCAGCCCGCTCGGCCTCTACGACGGCCTCTCCGGCATCGCCTGGGCCCTGCACCGGCTCGGGCACCCCGAACGCGCCCTGGAACTCGCCGAACTCACCCTCGCCCGCCCCTGGGACGACATCGCCCCCGACCTGCACAGCGGTCTCGCGGGCCTCGGCCTCGCCCTCGACGCGCTCGGCCTCCACGACGCCGCCCTGCGCTGCGCGGACCTCACCACCCGCGCCCTGCCCACCCGGGCCGGACTCCTCCACGGCTCCTCCGGGCCCGCCCTGCTCTACCTGCGCCTGTACGAACGCACCGGCGACACCGGCCTCCTCGACCTCGCCGCCGACGCCCTCCGCCGCGACCTCGACCGCTGCGTGCACGGCGCGGGCGGCACCCTCCAGGTCGACGAGGGCTGGCGGACCATGCCCTACCTCGGTGCCGGGAGTGTCGGCATCGGCATGGTGCTCGACGACTTCGCCGCCCACCGCGACGACGAGCGCTTCGCACAGGCCCGGACCGAGATCGCACGGGCCGCGCAGGCCACCTTCTACGCCCAGCCCGGGCTGTTCCGCGGCGCGGCCGGCATGGTGCTGTACCTCAGCCGCACCACCGCGCCCGGGGTCCGGCCCGCCGACGTACGCCGCCAGATCGACGCCCTCACCCGGCACGCTGTGCCGTACCAGGGGCATCTGGCCTTCCCCGGCGAGCAGATGATGCGGCTGTCGATGGACCTCTCCACGGGGACCGCCGGCTGCCTGCTCGCCCTCGGCAGCGCCGCCACCGACGGCGTGGCGCAGCTGCCGTTCCTCCCGCCGCTGCGGCGGCCCCAAGGACCGGTCCCACCCGGGACCGTGAAGAAGCACACCGTCCCCACAGAAGGGAAACGATCATGACGCTTCTCGACCTGCAGTCGATGGAGACCCCCAAGGAAGAGGCCACGGGCGACGTCGCCACGGGCAGCCGCGCGAGCCTGCTGCTCTGCGGTGACAGCAGCCTGAGCGTTACCACCTGCAACTGACGCGGGTCGGCCGCCCGGTGCCGACATCGTGCGGCCACCGGCCCCGGGGCGGAGGAGGAACCCCCCCCCCGCGCAGAATCCAGAGCCGAGAGGAGGGAAACGAGGGAAAAGAGAAAAGGAAGGAGGGCGAGAAAAGAAGAGGGAGGG
>NZ_JBVIEN010000007.1:106593-117183 GCF_055571835.1 Streptomyces sp. NPDC030862
CTCCTCTCCCCTCCCCCTCCCCCCCCCCTCCTCCCCCCCCCCCCCCCCCCCCTCCCCCCCCCCCCCCCCCCCCCCTGGGGCCGGCTCCGTCGCGCGCGGCGCGGCGTGCCCCGGCCCCATGCCGACTCCCGCACGCCCCGCCGGGCACGGCCCCGGGGCCGGGAACCGACGAGGAAGGACACGTCCCGGATGCCCAGGCCGGCCCCCGCAGACGCCGCGCTCCTCCGCGCCGCCCGCCCCAGCGCCGTCCACGCCGCGGCGCTCCTCCTCTGCTCCCTCGCCTCCGCCTCCGCCACCCTCGCCGAACCCGCCGCCATCGGGCACACCCTCGACCTGCTGCTCGCCGGCGCGCCCGCCGCGCCCCGCTGGGTCGCGCTGTGCGCCGTCCTCATCAGCGCCGACCTGGTGCTCGACGCCGCCGTGGCGTGGCTGACCGGCGTGACCAACGCCCGGACGACGGCCCGGCTGCGCACGCACGTCCTCGCCCGGCTGCTGCGCACCGCCCCGCACCACGCGACCGCGCGCTTCCCGCCCGGGGACCTGGCGACACGGCTCACCGCCAACGCCACCGAGGCCGGCACGGTCCCCGCCACCGCCGCGAGCGCCGCCGCGTCGGTGCTCCCGCCGCTGGGCGCGCTGGTGGCGCTGTTCCTCATCGACTGGCGCACGGCGGCCGCCTTCCTCGCCGGCGTACCCCTGCTCCTGCTCCTGCTGCGCGCGTTCGCCCGCCACTCCTCCGACAGCGTCGCCCGTTACCAGCGCGTGCAGTCGGGCATCGCGGACCGCCTCGTCGAGGCCCTCGCCGGGGCGCGTACCGTCGCCGCCGCCGGGACCGCCGCGTACGAGCGGCGGCGCGTCCTGTCCACGCTGCCCGAACTCGGCGCCGAGGGGCGGCGGATGTGGCGCGTGTACGGCGCCGCCGTCGCCCGCAGCGGTGTGCTGATGCCGCTGCTCGTCTGCCTCGTCCTCGCCGTCGGCGGGCTGCGCCTCGCGTCCGGCGCCCTCGGCGTCGGCGAGCTGCTGGCGGCCTCGCGGTACGCGGCGCTCGCCGCGGGCGTCGGCGCGGTGGCCGGGCTGCTGGGCGCCCTGGTCCGGGGCCGGACCGCCGCCCGCCGCACGACCGAGCCGCTGACGCTGCCGCCCCTCGCGTACGGGACGGGGGGCCTGCCCCCGGGCGGCCCCGGCACGCTCGTGCTGCGCGGCGTCGGCGTCGCACGCGACGGAACGGCCGTGCTGCACGGCATCGACGTCGTGGTGCCCGGCGGCGCGACGGTCGCGGTGGTCGGCCGCTCGGGGGCGGGCAAGTCGCTGTTGGCGGCCGTCGCGGGCCGGCTCACCGACCCCGACGACGGCGAGGTCCTGCTCGACGGCGTCCCGCTGCGCTCCCTCGACCGGGGAGAGCTCCGCCGCGAGGTCGGCTACGCCTTCGCGCGCCCGGCGCTGTTCGGCGCGACGGTCGCGGACGCCCTGGCCTTCGGCGCGCGCACGCCGCCGGCCGACGCCCTGCGCGCGGCGGCCCGCGCGGCGGGCGCGGACGGTTTCATCGAGCGGTTGCCCGGCGGTTACGGCACCCCGCTCCCGGATGCGCCGCTGTCCGGCGGGGAGCTCCAACGCCTGGGCCTGGCACGCGCGTTCGCGCACGCCGGGCGGCTGCTGATCCTCGACGACGCCACGTCCAGCCTGGACACCCTCACCGAACGGGAGGTCCAGCGGGCGCTGACCCGCGACGTACGCCACGGCACCCGGCTCGTGATCGCCCACCGGCTCTCCTCGGCGGCCCGCGCCGACCTGGTGATCTGGCTGGATGCAGGCCGTGTACGCGCCACCGGGCCGCACCCGGAGCTGTGGCGGGACCCGGCCTACCGGGCGGTCTTCGCCGCGGCGACCGACGGGACCGCGACAACCGACGGGACCGCGGCGACCGACGGGACCGCGGTCACCGACGGAACCGCGACGAGCGACGCGACCGCGTCATGACGCGCCAGGGCCCGCTGCGCCGCGTCCTCCCGCAGGGGCGCCGCTTCCTGCTGCGCCGACGGCGCGACCTGCTCACCCTGGCCGGCTGGTCGCTGCTGGAATCGGCCCACACCTTCCTCACCGGTTACGGCGTCGCCCGCGCCCTGGACGACGGTTTCCTCGCGGGGCGTACCGGCACCGGCCTGCTGTGGCTGGCGGTCGCCGCGGCCGCGGCGCTGCTGGGCGGCTTCGCCGTACGCGGGGTGTTCGCGGGGCTCGCCGGTCTGGTGGAGCCGCTGCGGGACGGGCTGGTGCGCCGGGCGGTGTCGCAGGCCCTGGCCGCGGCGGTGTCCGACCCGGCGCGGTCGGACGGCGCGGCCGCCACGAACAGCGCGGCGGTCTCGCGGCTCGTGCACCAGACGGAGATGGCCCGGGACAGTTTCGCGGGACTCGTCCTCACCGCCCGCTCGTTCGTCTTCACGGCGCTGGGCGCGCTGGTCGGGATGGCCTCGCTGGCGCCCGCGCTGCTGCTCGTGGTGGTGCCGCCGCTGCTGCTGGGACTGCTGCTGTTCCTCGCCACCCTGGCGCCGATGGCCGCCGCGCAGCGGGCCTTCCTCGACACGGACGAGGCCCTGTCCGCCCGGGTCGGCGCGGTGGGGGCGGGGCTCCGCGACGTGGTGGCGTGCGGCGGGGAGGACCGGGTCGCCGAGGACGTGGGCGCACTGATCGGCACGGAGGCGCGCCTGTCGCGCCGCCTCGCCCGGTGGGCGGGGGTGCGCACCCTCGCGCTGGGCGCGGCGGGGCGGCTGCCGGTCGTGGCCCTGCTGGTGGCGACGCCGTGGCTGCTCGGGCGCGGGGTCACCGCGGGGGCCCTGCTCGGCGCGCTCACCTACCTCGTCCAGGCGCTGCTGCCCGCGCTGCACACGCTGATGACGGCGCTGGGCGCGGCGGGGACCCGGCTCCTGGTGGTGCTGGACCGGTTCGGCACGGAGGAGCCGGCGCTCCCGGGCGCTGTGCCGCCCCTACGGCAAAGCCCTCGCCCCGGCGGCAGTGCGGCCGCCGCCGTCGAACTGCACGGTGTCACCTTCGCGTACGGCCCCCGCGCCCGCCCCGTGCTCGACGGCCTCGACCTGGTCGTCGAGCCGGGGGAGCACCTCGCGGTGGTCGGCCCCAGCGGCATCGGGAAGTCCACGCTGACGGCGGTGCTGGCCGGGCTGCTCACCCCGACCGGGGGCACGGTCCTCGTCGACGGCGCCCCCGTACGCGCGCACGACGGCCCGCCCGGACCGGACCCGCGCCGCGTCCTGCTGCCGCAGCAGGCCCACGTCTTCAGCGGCACGGTCCTGGACAACCTCCGCTACCTGCGGCCCGGCGCGCGGCCCGCCGAGGTGGAGGAGACCGTCGCGGCGCTCCGCATCGAACCCCTGGTGCGGCGCCTCGGCGGCCTCGACGCGGTGGTGGATCCCGGCAGGCTGTCGCAGGGGGAGCGGCAGCTCCTGGCCCTGGCCCGCGCCCACCTCTCCGCGGCCCCGCTGCTCCTCCTCGACGAGGCGACCTGCCACCTGGACCCGGAGACCGAGGAACACGCGGAGCGCACGCTCGCCGCGCGCCCGGGCACCCTGGTCGTCGTCGCCCACCGGCTGTCGTCGGCCGTACGGGCGGACCGCGTCCTGGTGCTGGACGGTACGCGGGCGGCGTGCGCGCCGCACGAGGAGCTGCTGGACACGTCGCCGCTCTACCGCGATCTCGCGGGCGTCTCCCACCGGCCCTGAGGGGCCGACCTCACACCCACCCCGCGCCCTGCGAGATACGGATGGCGTCAATGCGGTTGCGTGCGCCGACCTTCCGCGTGGCCGACGCCATGTAGTTGCGCACGGTGCCGTTGGACAGATGCAGCCCTCTCGCTATCTCGGCGATGGACTCGCCCTCCGCCGCCCGGGCCAGGACGCTCAACTCCCGGGCGGTCAGCGGCATCCGGGACGCCTCCAGAAAACCGAAGGCGAGCGATTCGTCGACGAACCGCTCGCCTGCCGCGACTTTGCGGATGGCCCTCACCAGGCGGCGTGGAGAACCGTCCTTGTCGACGTAGCCCAGCGCCCTGGCTTCGAAGGCCTTGCGCAGCGCCCCGGGGCGTCCCGCCGAGGCGAGCACCAGCAGCCCGATGCGGGAGCCGAGGCCCGTACCGCCGCCGGAGCGTCCGTCCTCCCACAGCGTCGCGGTGCCCGGACAGTCGAGGTCGACCACGCACACGTCGGGCCGTAACGACTCCGTCTCCCGCAGCGCCGTGCACCAGCCGCCGGTGGAGACCTCGAACGACTCCTCCGACCCCTCCGATTCCCTGGTGAGCAGCGCCGCCAGCGCCGACCGCAACAGGGCGACGCTGTGCAGGACAAGCACCTTGGTCATGGCGGTTCCCCTCCCGATGGTGGCCCGGCGCTCCCGGGCGCTCGCATGCCACACATGCGACTGCCCCGGACGCGGGCGCAGGAACCATTCGCTGGGGCGTACGGGGCGCGTGGTACGGACCAGCGGGCGCCCCCTGTGCGACCCATGCGCGCCCGTGCGCCCCCCTCCCGTCCGACGGGACCGTCAGGACCGCTCGTACGCGGTGAAGGGCGAGGACCGGTACCCCGCCGCACCGGTGATCAACAGCCCCCGGTAGTCGAACAGCACGCCCCCGACCTGGTCGTGGAAGCCGCGGTTGTCGAGCTCCTCGCCGGTGGCGGCGTCGAAGACGAACAGGTCGCCGTCGGCGAACATGTGCTCGTCCGCCTCGGTGAGCACGGTGACTTTTCCGTCCTGGACGAGCAGGTCGTAGGCCTTGGCGCCGTCGATGTGCTCGTCCGTGCCGCCCCAGGCGATCTCACCGGTCGCCAGGTCGAAGGCGACCAGCGTGTGGTCGTAGTACCTGCTGTGGTGATCGCCCAGGGCGTAGAGCCTGCCGCCGTCCACCGCGACCTCGAACGACAGGGGGCTGGTGTGCGAACTGGTCCCGCCGATGGCGCCGTAGTCGCCCTTGTAGTCGATGGCGGGCTGGGCGCGGCCGTCCTTGCCGAACGAGTAGTACGCCTCCGGTCCGGCCACCACCAACGGGTCCGCGGACACCACGTGGGCCGGCGTGCTCCCGGCGAGCAGCGGGCGGCGGGCGCTCAGCGGGGTCGACCAGAGCAGCTTGCCGGTGGCCGGGTCGAAGGCGGCGGCGTGCAGTTCGCCGTTGCGGCGGGACGCGTCGTCCGAGCCTTCCTTGTCGCCACCGCAGGCGAGCACCGCGGCGACCCGGCGCTCGGCCGTGCCGAACCGGCTCGCGAAGCAGTCCTCGGGGACGGCCGCGGTCCACCGCACCCGGCCGGTGCGCACGTCCAGGGCGCGGGGCACCTGCTCGCCGAGCACGGCGACTCCGCCGGCCACGGCCACCCTCTCGCGCTCGGAGTTCGGATCGCCGGGAACGTAGGCCGTGGCGGCGTGCCAGAGTTCGCGACCGTTTTTCACGTCGATCGCCACGATGGTGGCGCACTCCCCGGGCTTCTCGGAAGCGCCGTCCGCGTCACGGACCACCACCAGCACGGCCGCGGCCTCGTCGGCGTCGCCACCGCAGATCTCCGAGCGTCCGGGCGGCACGTACTCCCAGGCCCGCTTGCCGGTACGGGCGTCGAAGCCGGTCACGGCGTCGAAGCGGCTGCGCACGAGGGTGTCGCCGGACAGCCAGACGCCGTTGCCGTGGTCCGAGTCGGTGCGGTCGGCGGGGGTGCTCCAGCGGACGTCCATCGAGTCGCCCGGGAAGCGGCCCGTGGTGGAAAGGCACCCCGCGGTGAGCGCGCCGACCACGACCAGCACCACGCCGAGCTTGATCAGTATCCAGGTCAGCCGCGAGCTCATCCCGCTCCCCCTCCGTTGGCGGCGATCATCATACGAACAGCCGGCGGGGAGGGACGGATGGCAGCCGGAGGGCGGACAGCCGCGGCTCCCACGCCTACTCGTACGCCACGGCCCCGTCCACCTCGTCGGCCCGGTCCATCAGCCGCGCCAGCTCGACCCGGGAGCGCACCTGGAGCAGCGCGAAGACGTTGCGCAGGTGGTGGTCGACGGTGCGCGGGCTGATCGACAGCCAGGCGGCCACCTCGCGGTTCGTGGCCCCCTCGGCGACGCAGCGCGCGATCCGCAACTGCTGCGGCGTCAGTACGGGAAGCACCCCGGCCGCTTCGCGCCGGGGCCCCGACGCCTCACCGGTGGCGCGGAGTTCGGCCCGCGTCTGCTCGGCCCAGGGGCGGGCGCCGCACCGTTCGAAGGCGACGAGGGCGTCCCGCAGCCTGCCGCGCGCCTCGCGCGGACGGCGTCGGCGCCGCAGCCACTTGCCGTACAGCAGCAGCGTGCGCGCGGTCTCGAAGTCGCCGCCCGCCTCCTCGTGGCGGCGCAGCGCCTCCCGGAAGAGGGCGTCCGCCTCCGCCGCCTCACACGCGAGCAGCGCCCGGCACCGCGCCAGCTGCGCCGGGGCCTGCGCGTCGGCGCCGAGCGCCGCCCAGACGGCGAACTCCGCGGCCGCCGCCCGCGCGTCCCCGCACAGCCCGGCCGGCACGGCCGCCTCGACGAAGCACGGCACGGCGAGCATCCGCACGCCGAAGTGGCCCCGGCGCGGCCCCGGCCGCACCAGCGGCCCGAGCCGGGCGGCGGCGTCGGCCGCCCGCCCCCGTCCGAGATCGGCGCGGGCCGCCGCCCATTCGGCGAGCGTGGCGGCCTGGGTCAGGCCGTGCGCCCGCGCGACCGCCAGGGCGTGCCCCACGTGGCGCGCCACGGCCCCGGCGTCGCCCTCCACCGACGCGACCAGCGCGAGTACGGCGTGCTGGTGCGCGACGACGTTGCGCAGCCCGGCCCGGTGGGCCCCGCACAGGCCCTGCCGTGCGTGCGCCCGCGCCAGCGCGTGCCGCCCGGCCCGCAGCTCCGCGTACGCCAGGTGCTCCAGCACCCGGGGCTCCAGCGCGGTCAGGCCCCGGGCCCGGGCGAGCGCCAGCGCGCGGGCACCGGCGCGGCAGGCGCCCGCGCTGTCGCCGAGCACCAGCGCGGCGGCCCCGGCCCGCAGCAGCCGTACGGGGTCGTCGTCCCCCGCCGCCCGGCGCACCACCCGGCGCAGCGGCTCCCGCGCCCGGTCCAGCCGCCCGCCGAGCGCCGCGTACAGCCCGGTCCGGTAGTCGTACGACACCCCGGGCTCGTCGGGCGAACGGTCCGGCGGCCCTCCCTCACCGCCGAGCGCGGCCAGGCATGCCGCCACATCGCCCATCGCCCACCCGGCCTCGACGGCGGCGAGCCGCGCGGCCAGCGCGCGCTCCGGGTCGTACGGGCCCAGCAGCGCGGCCGCCACCAGCAGCTCCGCGTGGGCGTCGGCGACGGGGCCGTCGTACAGCGCGAGGCTGCCGCGCACCAGCTCGGCCCGGCCGCGCACGGCTCCGTGCGCGGCTTGCCGCGTGGCGGCGAGCAACTCCCGCGCGTGCCGCGGATCCCCGGCCGCCACGGCGAGCTCGGCGGCCGCCGTCAGCCGCGCCGCCCGGGCGGCGTCGTCGCCGCTGAGCTCGGCGGCGCGGGCCAGGGCCGACGCCCGCTCCGGCGGCGTGCCGTCCGCCTCCGCGGCCGCCTCCAGCGCCGCCGCCAGGTCCGCGTCCGGCCCCTCGGCGGCGAGGGCGCGGTGGAGGAGGTGCGGCAGCCGGTGGTCCTCGCCGCCGAGGGCCGCGGCGAGCAGTGCGTGCGCGGTGCGCCGCCGCGACAGCGGGGCCCCCGCGAGGACCGTGCGCCGCAGCAGCGCGCTCTCGAACCGGATCGTCTCCTCACCGATCCCCAGGACGCCCGCCGCCTCGGCCGCGTCCAGCGCCCCGGGCCCGATCCCGGCGGCCCGGGCGGCCCGCAGCACCACGGCCGCGTCCGCGCCGCCGCCTCCCGGCGCGAGCTCCTGCGCGGCGGCCGCCAGCAGCACCATGAACCCGGTGTCGGGCGGCAGCCCCGACAGCCGCCCGCCGAACGTCCGCGAGAGCGTGCCGCCGTCGACGAGCGGCCGGGGCAGCGGCGCGCCCCCGGTGAGCTGCGCCGGGGTGAGGGACCCGACGACCGCCGCGACGAGCGCGGGATTGCCCTCGGTCTCGTACCGCAGCTCCCGCAGCAGCTCCTCCCGCACCGCCGGATCGGCACCGCCACCGGTCACCTCGCCCGCCGACTCGTCCACCAGCTCGTCCACCAGCTCGTCCACCAGAGCGGCCATGGCCCGATCGGCGAGCGGCGCGAGGCGCACCACCGGCACCCCCGCGAACTCGGGGTCCCGCGCCCGGTGCGCGGCCACGGACACCAGCAGCCCGACGGTACGCAGCGACCCGGGGCGCCGGGCCGCGAAGCCGAGCGCGGCGCGCGACGGGGTGTCCCACAGGTGCGCGTCGTCGACGCACACCAGCAGGGGGCGTGCCTCCGGGGCGGCCCCGCGCAGCAGCTCGGCCAGTCCGCCCGGCTCCAGCCCGCCGCGCAGGACACCGGCCGCCCCGCGGACCCCGGCGGCGGAGAGCAGCGCGTGCACCCCGCTGTACGGAACGCCCCGCTCGGCCGCCACCGCCCGCGTGTGCGCCACGCGCCCGCAGCCCCCGAACCGCGCGGCGGCGTGGTCGAGGAGCGCGGTGCGGCCGAGGCCGGGCTCTCCGGCGACGAGGAGGGCGCCCCCGTGGCCGGACCGCACCCGCTCCAGCAGGGCCGCCACGGCGTCGAGTTCAGCGCTCCGGCCGTATATCCCGGTCACACACGGCACGTTACTTCCGCGTAACGACAGCCGGAAGCGGCGTTGGGCACGCGCCCAACGCCGCCGGTCCAACTCTGTGCCCGGGCACCGCGTCCCGGTGTCACGAGGTGTGCGGACAGGTGCCCCGGTACTCCTCGATGGTCAGGCTCGGCCGCGGGATCGGGCAGAGGAACTGCTCGTAGCGGGTGTCGTTGTCGATGAACCGCTTGAGCCACGAAATGCTGTACTTGGCGATCGTGGTGTCGGAGGTGTTCGGCGCGAAGTGGCCGGCGTTGTTCAGCTCCAGGTAGGCCTTGTCGAGCGTGCTCGGCAGGCTCGTGTAGAACGGCTCCGAGTGCGAGGAGACCGGCGCGACCGTGTCGTTGTCGGCGCCGATGAGCAGCGTCGGCGTCGTGATCTCCGGCCAGCTCTTGTCGGTGTTCCAGGCGGTGAGCGGTATCGCGGCCTGGAGGGACGGCCGGCTCTTGGCGGCCTCCAGCGAGCCGCCGCCGCCCATGGAGTGGCCCATCACGCCGAGCCGGGTGGCGTCGATCCGGCCGCGTACGGAGCTGCGCTGCGTCAGGTAGTCCAGCGCGGCGAGGAGCTGGCGGCCGCGGCTGTCCGGCTGGTCGAGGGTGGTGTTGGTGTCGATGGTGAAGACCACGAAGCCCTGCGAGGCGAGCCGGGGGCCGTACCAGGCGATGGAGGACTGGGTCCCGGTGAAGCCGGGGGAGACGGCCACGGCTCCGAAGGTGCCGTCGGCGGTGGTGGTGGGGTAGTAGATGGTGCCCCCGCCGAATCCGGTGACCGCCAGGGAGGAGACCTCCGTCTGGGAGACTGCGTAGGGGCCGCGTACGGCTTCGATGCTCGCGGTGGTCGGTGCCGGGCCGCGCTCGTAGGGGTTCTCGGCGGCCTGCGCGCCCGGTGTGATGGTCAGGGTCATGCCAAGACAGGTGGTGGCGATGAACGCCGCCAGGGTGGATCTCTTCACGACTGAGTCGTCCTCTCGGTCGTGGCGGGGCAGCCCGGAGTGCTCGCGGTGACAGGATCACCACCGGGCGGAACCGCCGTGTTCGCTGGGGTGCCACTGTCCCGGCGCCCGCGCCACACCGGCATCGGTGGAATCACCGGTCGTCACCAGGGGTACGCGGCGGACGTCCCGGTAGGACGCTCGGTACGACGAGGAGCGTGACCCCCCATGAACCACACCGACGCGGCGACCGGCCGCAGGACGGCCCCCGACGGCGTGACCGAGCTGCCCACGGTGAGCAGCCTCGCGGAACTGGGCGACCTGGTGGAACGCCACGGCGAGCTCTACGTCCGGTGGTCCCGCAGCCCTGCCGACGACGTGAAGGACACGCACAGCGCCGACCACCTCACCGGCATCACCATGCCCGGCCTCTCGGCGAACCCCCTCCAGATCGAGACGTGGTGGGAGGACCGCCCCGTGCGGCTGTGGGTGGCCCGGCGCCTCTACGACTACTGCCACCTGCGCGAAGAGCGGGACGGCGACGTACGCCCCTGGGCCCTGCGCGGCCGCGAGGTGGCCCGCGGCCCGGACAACGAGCCGCTGCTCCGCGACATCGAGCCGGTCTGCTGGATCGACCTCCAGGTCATCGAGGAGGCCGAGCGCGAGGTCGCGCGCCAGCGCCGCCCCTGGGGCCCCATGCGCAGGTGAGGCCCGCCCGGCCCGGCGCGGACGGGACGAACGTCCCGCGTGCTCCCGGCCCACCAGGGAAAACGGACCGCATGTCCACAGCCACGGATCACGCAGCCACGGCGCGGGGGGGGCAACAGAGGCGGGAGACCCCCCCGGGGGCCAACCCCCCCCCCCTCCTCTTCTTCCTCCCCTTCGGCGTTCCCCCCGTTCTGGGGGGGGTCCCTTTTTGCCC
>NZ_JBVIEN010000007.1:117193-214601 GCF_055571835.1 Streptomyces sp. NPDC030862
GTTTGCCATCCCTCACCCGACAAAGGGGAAAAAGAAGACCACACACAAACAGAGAGAAAAGAAGCACACCGCGTGCCCCCTGCCCCCCGCCCCCCCCCGCTCCAGCGGGCGCTCACCACCCCGCTGCTCTACTTCTTCATCCTCGGCGACGTCCTCGGCGCCGGGGTGTACGTCCTGATCGGCCAGGTCGCCGCCGAGTCGGGCGGCGCCGTCTGGGTGCCGCTGACCGTCGCGCTCGCCCTGGCCCTGCTCACGGCGGCGTCGTACGCGGAACTCGCCACCAAGTACCCGCGCGCCGGTGGCGCCTCGCACTACGTCACCCGCGCCTACGGGCCCTTCGCCGGCTTCCTCGCGGGATTCTGCATGCTCGCCGCCGGTGTCGTCTCGGTCGCCGCACTGGCCCGGGGCTTCGCGGGCGACTACCTCGCCGCCTTCGCCACCGTCCCGGTCGCGCTGGTCGCCGTCCTGTTCCTGGCGGCCCTGGCCCTGCTCAACGCACGCGGCATCCGCGAGTCCACCCGCGCCAACGTCGTCGCCACGCTCATCGAGGTGAGCGGCCTGGTGATCATCATCGTGCTCGGCGCCTGGCTCCTGCTGCGCGGCGACGGCGATCCGGGCCGGCTCATCCGGCTGGGCACCGCCGAGAAGGGCGCGGCGTCGGCCGTCCTGAGCGGCGCGGTGCTGGCGTACTACTCCTTCGTCGGCTTCGAGACCTCCGTCAACGTCGCCGAGGAGACCCGCGACCCCCGCCGCTCCTACCCACGCGCCCTGTTCGGCGCGCTCGCCACGGCCGGCGGCGTGTACGTCCTCGTCGGCATCGCGGCGTCGGCCGCCGTCCCCACCAGCACCCTCGCGAAGTCCAGCGGCCCGCTCCTCGAAGTCGTCAGGGCGGCGGGCGGCGTGCCGCTGTGGCTGTTCAGCGCGATCGCGCTCGTCGCCGTCGCCAACGGCGCGCTGCTCACCGGCATCATGTCCTCGCGCCTCACGTACGGCATGGCCCGCGACGGGCTGCTGCCCGCCGCCCTCACGCGGGTGCTGCCCCGGCGGCGTACGCCGTGGGTGGCCATCGCGGCCACCACCGCGATGTCGATGCTGCTGGCGGTCACGGGCAGCGTCGAGACCCTCGCCGCCACGCTGGTGCTGCTCCTGCTGGTGGTGTTCTTCCTGGTCAACACCGCCGTCCTGGTCCTGCGCCGGGACACCGGCGGCACCCCGGGCCACTTCCGGGCGCCGGTCGTCCTGCCGGTCCTCGGCGCGGCCTCGTGCGTCCTGCTCGCCACCCGGATCGAGGCGCAGGTGTGGCTGCGCGGGCTCATCGTGCTCGCCGTCGGCCTGGTCCTGGGCGCGGCCGCGGCGCTCCGGCGACGGGCATCGGGCCGCCGGACGACGCCCGCGGGGAAGTTCTAGGTATCCCTGAGGGCGATGACCCCGAGCGTCAGCAGGCCGAGCACGATCCACCCGAACCAGAGCCAGCCGTTGCTGCCGAGCGCCACCGTGTACGCCGTGGTCAGCACCAGCGCGCCGATGGTGAGCGCTCCCATCGTCTTCGCGGGACTGGACGTGTGTCTGGACATGCGTGCCCTCCTCCAGACCTGGGCCGTGGGGCCGACGGGCCGTACGGCCATGGTCGCCCCACTGCCCCCCACAGCGCTACCGCCGCGCACGACCCGCCGGGAGGCGCCCCAGCGGCCCCCGCTACCGACCGCGCGCGTGCAGCGACGCCAGGTAGGCGTTGTACGCCTCCAGCTCCTTGCCGCCGTCCCGGTCGGCCGCCCGGTCCTTGCGGACCGCCTGCCGCTGCTCGGAGCGGTACCACTGGTACACCAGCGCGATCAGCACCAGCACGGAGGGGATCTCACTGAACGCCCAGGCGATGCCGCCCGCCGCGCTCTGGTCCGTGAGGGCGTCGATGCCGAGCGAGGCCGGCGGGTTCCGGTACGCGTCGACCATCGGCTCCGACGCCATCATCAGCGCGATCCCGAAGAAGGCGTGGAACGGCATGCCCGCGAACAGCTCCAGCATCCGCATCACGTAGCCCGGCCGGTGCGGGCCCGGGTCCACGCCCATGATCGGCCAGAAGAACACCAGGCCGACCGCGAGGAAGTGCACCATCATCGCGATGTGCCCCGGCTTCGAACCCATCAGGAAGTCGAACAGCGGCGTGAAGTACAGCCCGTACAGGCTCGCGATGAACAGCGGGATCGTGAACGCCGGGTGCGTGACGACCCGCAGGTAGCGGCTGTGCAGCAGGGCCAGCAGCAGCTCGCGCGGCCCCTTGCCGCCGCGCCGCGCCGCGACCGGCAGCGCGCGCAGCGCCAGCGTGACGGGCGCGCCGAGCAGCAGCAGGATCGGCGACAGCATGCTGATCACCATGTGCTGCACCATGTGCACGCTGAACATGACCATGCCGTAGTCGTTCAGCTTGGTGCACATCACCAGCGCCACGGTCAGCACACCGACGGTGAAGAACACGATCCGGCCGACCGGCCAGGAGTCGCCGCGCCTGCGCAGCCGGACGACGCCCCACCCGTACAGGCCGAGCACCAGCAGGCAGCCGACCAGGAAGAAGGTGTCCGGCGAGTACGCGAGCGCCCGCCCCAGCGTGAACGGCGGAAGGTCCATCGGCATGCCGTGCCCGCTGTGATGATCCATCCGCCGGCTCCTGATTCGTACGGGGTTGTCCGCTTGCGGGGACAAGACTAGAACCGCCCCCGGCCGCGTCTGCGACCGGGGGCGGTTCGTTCAGGTTTCATGTTCCCTGCGGGGGTCAGAGGACGGTCTCGGCCTCGTCGTACCGCTCGGCGGGCACCGTCTTCAGGGTCTCCACCGCCTGCGCCAGCGGCACCATCACGATGTCCGTGCCGCGCAGCGCGGTCAGCATGCCGAACTCGCCCCGGTGCGCCGCCTCCACCGCGTGCCAGCCGAAGCGGGTCGCGAGGACCCGGTCGTACGCCGTCGGCGTGCCGCCCCGCTGGACGTGGCCGAGGATCACCGCGCGCGCCTCCTTGCCGAGGCGCCGCTCCAGCTCACCCGCGAGCTGCTGGGCCACACCGGCGAACCGCTCGTGGCCGTAGATGTCCGTGCCGCCCTCGTCGAAGGCCATCGTGCCCTCACGCGGCTTGGCCCCCTCGGCCACCACCACGATCGCGAAGCGCTTGCCCGCGCGGAACCGCTCGCCGACCCGGGCGGTGAGCTCCTCGATGTCGAAGGGCCGCTCGGGGACGACGATGGCGTGGGCGCCGGCCGCCATGCCCGAGTGCAGCGCGATCCAGCCGGTGTGCCGGCCCATGACCTCGACGATCAGCACCCGCTGGTGCGACTCGGCGGTCGTCTTCAGCCGGTCCAGCGCCTCCGTGGCGACGCCGACGGCCGTGTCGAAACCGAAGGTGACGTCGGTCGACGCGATGTCGTTGTCGATGGTCTTCGGCACGCCGACGATGGGCAGCCCCGCCTGGGAGAGCAGGTTGGCGGCCTTGAGGGTGCCCTCGCCGCCGATGGGGATGATGGCGTCGAGACCGAGCTCGGCGACGTACCCCTTGGCGCGCTCGACACCGTCGACGAGGTGCGCCGGCTGGACGCGGGACGACCCGAGGATCGTGCCGCCGCGGGCCAGGATGCCGGCCACCGCGTCGAGGTCGAGCTTGCGGTAGTCGCACTCCAGGAGGCCCTTCCACCCGTCGTGGAAACCGATGACCTCGTCGCCGTGGTCGACGACGGCGCGGTGCACGACGGAACGGATGACGGCGTTCAGACCGGGGCAGTCGCCGCCGGAGGTGAGCACACCAATGCGCATAGCCCGAAATACCTTTGCAACGTGGGCCGACTCCCGGACCACGTCGTCCGGTTGGATCCCCGTCACCCTACCGGCGTTGGGTGACGGGGCCGAACCGTGCGTCCGTCCACTGGACGTTCTTCAGAGGAACAGACAATTGACCCCCCGCCAGACGAGCGGACGCCCGCTCAGGCGGGCTGGCTCGCCGCCGCGATCCGCTCGGCGCGCAGCGCCTCGTACCACCGGTCGTCGGTCGGCGGCAGCGCGTTCACATCGAGGGCCAGCTTCAGCAGCAGGTCCGCGATCTGCGGGTTGCGCGCCATGACCGGCCCGTGCATGTACGTCCCGAAGACGGTGTCGTTGTACGCGCCTTCGGTGCCGTCCCCGGTCCCGTTGCCCTTGCCGTACACGGTCCGGGCGAACGGGCGGGCCGTCGGGCCGAGGTGGGTGATGCCCTGGTGGTTCTCGAAGCCCGTCAGCTGGGGCAGGCCCAGGCGCGGGTCGATGTCGGCCAGCACGTCGCCGACGCACCGCTCGCCCTCGCCGCGCGTCGAGATGACGTCGATGAGGCCGAGGCCGGGCTCGCGCTCGCCCAGGTCGTTGATGAACTCGTGGCCGAGGATCTGGTACCCGGCGCACACCGAGAAGATGATGGCGCCGTTCTCGGCGGCGCGGTTCAGCCCGCCGTCACGCCGCAGCCGCTCGGCCGCGAGCCGCTGCGGCCGGTCCTCACCGCCGCCGATCAGGTAGATGTCACCGGACGTCGGGATGGGCTGGTCGCTGCGGACGTCCACCCGGTGCACGTCCAGGCCGCGCTGCCGGGCGCGGCGCTCCACCACCAGCGCGTTGCCCTGGTCTCCGTACGTGCTGAGCAGGTCCGGGTAGACCCACACCAGCCGCAGACTGCTGTCGCTCATGCTCATGTCCTTCGAGGCTCTCGATCGCTCGTGCTCAGTTGCCGACGCGGCGGCGTACGTCCTGGAACGCGGTGTAGTTCGCGATGAGCTCGATCCGGCCGGGCGGAGCCAGCTGGACGGCCTCGTCGATGGTGTCGCACACCCGGAAGTCCAGGCCGGCGACGTCCAGGCGCACCGCCAGGTCGAGGCGGCGGTCGCCGATCACGAAGATCGGGTGCCCGGCGAGCCTCGGGTAGTCGACGTCCCAGAGCCAGGACGTGTCGGTGCCGTCGGCGCCGCGGGCGTTGACGGCCAGGATGACCGGCGTCGGCGGCGCGTCGATCAGCGAAAACGTTTCGAGCCAGCCCGCGGGGTTCTTCGCGAGCAGCAGCCGCAGGTCCCGGCCGAGGAACGACACCACGTCGTACCGTCCGGCCACCGCCTGCACCTGGTACATGCGCTCCAGCGCCACCTGCGGCGGTACGCCGAAGACCGCGGCGACCGCGGCCGACGTGGCGGCGTTCGCCTTGTTGGCGCGACCGGGCAGCTGGAGGTGGATCGGCCAGGCCGAGCCGTGCGGGTCGAGCACGTGGTCGCCGCTCAGCGCCCAGCTGGGGGCGGGGCGGCGGAAGCCGCACTCGCCGCAGAACCAGTCGTCGCCCGGGCGCTGCATGACACCGCCGCAGGCGGGGCACGACCAGGCGTCGTCCTTCCACTCCTGACCGGCGGCCACCCACACCACGTTGGCGGAGGACGACGCCGCCCACACCACCAGCGGGTCGTCGGCGTTGGCGATCACGACCGCCTTCGAGCCGGCCAGCCCCTCGCGCCACTTCTCCGCCAGCATGCGGGTCTCCGCGGCGCGGTCCAGCTGGTCGCGCGAGAGGTTGAGCAGCGCGACCGCCTTCGGCTCGGTGTCGCGCGCGACACCGGCCAGGTACTTCTCGTCGACCTCGATGACGCCGTACTTGGCGTCCGAGCCGCCGGCCAGCGCGGAGGTGATGCCCGCGGGCATGTTCGCGCCGAGCGCGTTCGAGACGACCGGGCCGCTGGCGCGCAGGGCCTCGGCGATCAGCCGGGTCGTGGTCGTCTTGCCGTTGGTCGCCGACACCAGGACGACGTCCAGGTGCTGCGCCAGCCGCCCCAGCAGGTCGGGGTCGAGCTTGAGCGCCACCTTGCCGCCGATCACCGATCCGCTGCCGCGTCCCGCAGCACGCGACACCGCCGCTGCGGCCTTTCCTGCCGTCACGGCCAGCTTGGCGCGCGGCGACAGCGGCTCCGTGTTGCCTGCCATCGTCCTTGTTCCTCCTAGCGTGGGTCCGGGCTCAGCCTATCGAGATCCGCCCGGGCGCCCGAACCGCGCCACCTGCCGAAACGGTCGGGCGACGGCCGAACCTATGCGGAAACCGCGCGGAAACCACGCGGAACGTACGCTGACGCCATGCGAAACCGCCCGATCCCCGGCAGTTCCGGTCGCGTACGAGCCATGACACTGCTCGGCGAACCGGTGCTGCACACGCCCTGCGAGCCCGTCACCGACTTCGGCCCCGAGCTGTCCCGGCTCGTCGAGGACATGTTCGCGACGATGTACGCCGCCGAGGGCGTCGGCCTCGCGGCGAACCAGGTCGGTGTCGGTTTGCGGGTGTTCGTCTACGACTGCCCGGATGACGACGATGTCCGGCACCTCGGCCATGTCGTCAACCCGCGGCTGGTCGAGGCGGACGGGGTGACGGTCCGCGGCCCGGAGGGCTGCCTCTCGCTGCCGGGCCTGGAGGCGGGCACGGAGCGCTACGACCACGCGGTGGTGGAGGGCGTGGACCGGCTCGGCGCGCCGGTGCGGGTGGAGGGCACGGGCTTCTTCGCCCGGTGCCTGCAGCACGAGTGCGACCACCTGGAGGGCATGGTGTACCCCGACCGCCTCACCGGCTGGCGCCGGGCCCGCACCCTGCGCGCGGTGCGCCGGGCGCCGTGGTCGCGGGAGCGCTGACGCGTGGGGCCCGCTGCGCGGGGCTGTTCCCCACCCCGCCCCTTCCCGAACTGGGGCTTCGCCCCAGACCCCGTACGCGCTGCGCGCGTGTCCTCAAACGCCGGACGGGCTGACATTCAGCCCCGCGCAGCGGGCCGCCCCTAGAACCCCGGGCCGCCCTCGCGGTCGTCGACCTCCGCCAGGCGGCCCCACAGCAGGTCCGCCAGCCCCCGCACCAACTCCTCCCGCGAACACGGCCGTTCGCCGAGCCACCAGTCACCCGCCGCGTGCATCATGCCGACGATGCCGTGGCCCCACACCCGCGCCAGCGCCTCACTGCCCGGGCCCAGGTCTATGCGCTCCGCGATGACCTCCGCGAGCTCCTCGCCCATGCGGCGCAGCAGCGGCGCCGAGTGGCGGCCGACGTCGAAGCCCTGCTCCGGCGTCTGGCCGGACTCCTCCGCCGGGTGCATCAGGAAGCGGTATACCTGCGGGCGCGCCTCGATCGCGGCGAGGTAGGTGTCGAGCGTCGCCTCCACCCGCCGGCGCCGGTCGGCCGGCGCGTCCAGCGCGGCGCGCAGCGCGGCCAGCAGGGCGTCCGTGTGGCGCTTGGCGAGGGCGCGGTACAGGCCGCCCTTGTCGCCGAAGTGGCGGTAGAGGATCGGCTTGGTGATGCCCGCCTCCGCGGCGATGGCGTTCATCGACGCCTGGGGCCCGTCGCGGAGCACCACGCGGTCGGCGGCCTCGAGCAGTTCGCGTCGCCGCTGGTCGGCCGACCGCTGCTGGTCGGTCCGGTGTGTGGTGTCCATAGTGCTTCTCCCCGCCCGTGCGATGTCCTGAGGCTTTGCGCAACGTAACACCCACCCGCGCGCCGCTGCCGGTTGACAGCGGCTACTTACCGGTAACAGACTGCGGTTACCGTTAGTAACACCCTGGGAGGGAACATGGCCGCCGAGTTCACGCTCGACCTCAACGACGACCAGAAGCAGGTCCGTGACTGGCTGCACGGTTTCGCCGAGAACGTGATGCGCCCGGCGGCGGCCGAGTGGGACGAGCGTGAGGAGACCCCCTGGCCGATCATCCAGGAGGCGGCCAAGGTCGGCATCTACTCCCTCGACTTCTATGCCCAGCAGTTTTTCGACCCCACCGGCCTCGGCATCCCGATGGCGATGGAGGAGCTCTTCTGGGGCGACGCGGGCATCGCCCTGTCCATCGTCGGCACCGGCCTCGCGGCCGTCGGCGTCCTCGCCAACGGCACCGAGGAGCAGATCGGCACCTGGATACCGCAGATGTACGGCGACGCCGACGACGTCAAGGTCGCCGCCTTCTGCTCCTCCGAACCCGACGCCGGCTCGGACGTCGCCTCGATGCGTACCCGCGCCGTCTACGACGAGGCCGCGGACGAGTGGGTCCTCGACGGCACCAAGACCTGGGCCACCAACGGTGGCATCGCCAACGTCCACGTCGTCGTCGCCGTCGTCGACCCCGAGCTCGGCTCCAAGGGCCACGCGTCCTTCATCGTCCCGCCGAACACCCCCGGCCTCTCCCAGGGCCAGAAGTTCAAGAAGCACGGCATCCGCGCGTCCCACACCGCCGAGGTCGTCCTCGACGGCGTACGCGTCCCCGGCTCCTGCCTCCTCGGAGGCAAGGAGAAGCTGGACGAGCGCCTCGCCCGCGCCCGTGAGAAGGCCAGGCAGGCGGCCGGCAAGGACGGGGGCGAGCGCCTGAAGAACGCCGCCATGGCCACCTTCGAGGCCTCCCGCCCCGCCGTCGGCGCCATGGCCGTCGGCACCGCCCGCGCCGCGTACGAAGTGGCGCTCGACTACGCCAAGACCCGCGAGCAGTTCGGCCGCCCGATCATCGACAACCAGGGCGTCGCCTTCCAGCTCGCCGACATGCGCACCCAGATCGACGCCGCCCGCCTCCTGGTGTGGCGCGCCTCCTGGATGGCCACCACCGGCAAGCCGTTCACCTCCGCCGAGGGCTCCATGTCCAAGCTGTACGCCAGCGAGGTCGCCAAGAAGGTCACGGCCCAGGCCGTCCAGATCCTCGGCGGCAACGGCTACACCCGCGAGTACCCGGTGGAGCGCATGCACCGCGACGCGGCGATCTACACGATCTTCGAGGGCACCAGCGAGATCCAGCGCCTGGTCATCGCCCGCACGCTGTCGGGCATGCCGATCCGCTGACGGACCGCACACGTCACCGCCCCCTCCGCCCCGCCGAACTGATATCCGGTTAGACTCGCCGGGCTCGGCGCACGGTACGAGGGGGATCGCACATGGAACGCCTGCGTCAGGATGATCCGGTGCGGATCGGCCCCTACCTGGTGCTCGGAGCACTCGACCCCGAGACCGCCCGGCCGACCGTCCCGGAACGCCGCTACCTCGCGCGCAGCACCTCGGGGGACGACACCGTCCTCCTCGCCGTCCCCCGAGCCGACGCCGACCCGGACCGCTGGTGGGCCGAGGCCGAGAACGCGCGCCGCCACACCGCGCCCGGGCTGCTGGGCGTCACCTGGACCGGCCGGGACGGCCGACTCCCGTGGCGCGCCGCCCCGTACGTGCCCGCGCTTGCGCTGCCCGCGGCACTCGACGCCCACGGCGGTCCGCTGCCGGAGCCGGCCGTCCGCTCCCTGGGCGCCGCCCTCGCCCGGACGCTGGCCACCCTCCACGACCAGGGGGTCGCCCATGCCGAGCTCTCCCCGTCCGCCGTGCTCATCACCGCCGAGGGCGTACGCCTGACCGCTTTCGGAGCCGTACGCGCGGCCGCGCCCGACGGCGAACGGCGCTGGGGCCTGCCCGGCCTGGAGCCCGGCAGCCTGGCGCCGGAGCAGGCCTCCGGCGGCCGGCCCCGCCCGCCTGGCGACCTGTACGGCCTGGGCGCGGTCCTGGCGTACGCGAGCACCGGGCACACCGTGCCCGAGAACGCCGAACTCCCCTCGTCGCTACGGGGGCTGATCGCGGCCTGCCTCGCCCGTGACCCCGCCGGCCGGCCGACCGCCCACCAGGTGTACGCCGCCCTCGCGTCGCCCGGACCGTCCGCCTCCCCGGCGGATCCCGTGCCCACGGTCCTCGACACGGCGGGCCACCTGACGCCCCTGCCCGCCCGGGTGGTCGTGACCCTCGCCCGCCAGGCGGCGGAGGTGCTCGCCGCCGAAACCACCACCCCCTCCACGGCGGGCGGGTCCGCCGCGGCCGTCACCGTGACCGCCGCCCCCGCCCCCGCCCCGCCCGCGACCGCCCTGGACTGACGCACCGTATGTTCTCGCCGCTCACGCACGACGACCCGCGCCAACTCGGCGCCTACCGCCTCATCGCCCGCCTGGGCGGCGGCGGCATGGGCACCGTCTACCTCGCACGCTCCCTCAACGGCCGCACCGCGGCCCTCAAGACGGTGCACGCCCACATCGCCGGCGACCCCGCCTTCCGTACCCGCTTCCGCCTCGAAGTCGACGCGGCGCGCGTCATCGGGGGCGTCCACGGCGCCCGCGTCTTCGACGCCGACCCGCTGGCCACGACGCCGTGGATGGCGACGGAGTACCTGCTGGGACCGCCCCTCGACGAAGCCGTCGCCTCCTTCGGCCCCCTCCCCGAACCGGCGGTCCGCGCGCTCGGCGCCGGACTGTGCCGGGCGCTGGCCCGGCTGCACGCCTCGGAAGTGGTCCACCGCGACCTCAAGCCGTCCAACATCATGGTCACCGCCGAAGGCCCCAAGGTCATCGACCTCGGCATCGCGCGGGCGATCGGCGACGCCCACCTGACCCGTACGGGCGCGGCCGCCGGCACCCCGGCCTTCATGTCCCCCGAGCAGGCCACCGGCCGGGAACACACCCCGGCGGGCGACGTGTTCGCCCTGGCGAGCGTCCTCGTCCACGCCGCCACGGGCCACGGCCCCTTCGGCACCGGGCAGCCCGCCGACGTCCTCTACCGCGTGCGGTACGCAGAACCGGACCTGTCCGGCGTCCCCGAAGCCCTGCTCCCCGCCCTCACCCACTGCCTCGCCAAGGACCCCGCCCAGCGCCCCTCCACCATGGAGCTGGCCGCCCGACTCGGTACCGAGCCGGAGTACTTCGCCGAGTGCCTCCCCGCACCGCTCCTCATGGAGATCGCCCGCCGCTCGGCGGCGGTCTGGCGCGTGCGCCCCACGCGCCTGCCACCCCCGGCGTACGAGACCGTCGCCGCCACCGTCACCGCCCCGGCCCCCGCGCCGGGCCGTGGAACCGGCCTCTCCCGCCGCAGACTCCTCGCGCTGAGCGGCGGCTCCGTCGCGGGCCTCGCCGCGGCGGGAGCCGGCGCGTGGGCCTGGCTGGGGAGCCGGGGGGACGAGGGGAGCGGCGGGAGCGCCGCGCCGAAGCCGGCGGACACCGCCGCGTCCGGGCCCCGCTGGGAGCTGCTCTGGCAGGTCGAGGCCCGGAGCAGCCCCGATCTCCTGCCGCCCGCGGCGATCCTCCTCAAGGACCTGATCATCGCCCCGTACGAGGGCAGCTCCCTCCAGGGCCTGGACCCGCGCACCGGTAAGGTCCGCTGGGCGAACGAGCCGTCGGTGCTCCCGCACCGCGTGGCCGCCGACGGCGAGCACGTCCACGCCCTGGAATTCGTCTCCGAGGGCGAGCCACTGCGCGTCGCCACCGTCGACCCCGCGACGGGCGAACTGACGGACCCGCTCGCGGGACCCACGGACCTGAGCGGCGTGCCCCTCGGTACGCAACTGCTGTGCGCCGGGCGCGGCGCCGTGTACGTGGCCGCCTGCCGCGGCCCCCAGTCCGTGCGGGAGTTCCGCAAGGACCAGGCGTGGTTCCTCGCGGCCCTCGACAGCCGTACGGGCCGCAAGCTCTGGGCCGACCCGCTCCCCGCGCGGTCCAACGCCACCGAGCGCTTCCACTTCCTCGCCGCCGAGGTCAGAGGCGAACTCCTCGTGCTCGTACAGCAGTCGGAGCAGGGCGACCTGAGCCTGGTCGTGCGCGACGCCGGCACCGGGAAGGCGCGCTGGAGCACCCCGCTCGACGGCCCCGGAGCGCCCTTCACCCGCGCCGTCCTCACCGTGGACGACCAGCACGTCTACCCGGCGACCGGACGCCTCCAGGCGCTCGATCTCAGGAGCGGCGACGTGGTCTGGCGCCACGAGGGAGGGGCGCCGGGGGCCCTGTTCGGGCCGCCCACCGTGAAGAACGGCGTCGCGTACGCCGTCGAGGGCGGGCGCGGCCTGGTCGCGGTCACCGCCGCCGACGGGAAGGCGCTGTGGGCGCAGAAGGGCCGTCAGACCGCGGAGACGGAGCTCGCCTACGCGCCCGTCGTCGGCCGCGACGCCGTCTACAGCCCTTCGCCGTCCGGGCTGCTGGCCGCCGACCTCCGTACGGGCGCCTCGAAGGGCACGGTCAAGGCCGCCCCGGCCCGCTACTACACCCATGAATCCGCCCAGCGGCTCATCGCCGTGGGCCCGTCCTCCGTAGCCGGATACCCGCTGCGATGAACCACGGAGAGTACTGATCACCGCCATGAACCCGCTGGAATTCGGAGATCCGGTCCGCCTCGGCCCGTACCGCCTGCTCGGTGTGCTGGGGGCGGGCGGCATGGGCAAGGTCTACGTCGGCCAGGACGGTGAGGGCCGGGCCGCCGCGGTCAAGGTGCTGCACCCCCACCTGTCCCACGACGAGAACCTCGCCCAGCGGTTCGTCCGCGAGGCGCGGATGGCGCAGGCGGTCACCGGCCCCGGCGTGGCCAGGGTCCTCGACGCGCGGACGGAGGGCGGGCGCCCGTGGATCGCGAGCGAGTTCCTCACCGGCCCGACGCTGGAGCAGGCGGTCCGCGCGTACGGACCGCTCGACGAGCCCGCCGTGCGCGCCCTCGCCGAAGCGCTCGCGCGCACCCTGCACGACATCCACGCCGCCGGTCTCGTCCACCGCGACCTCAAGCCGGCGAACATCGTGCTGACGTCGGGCGGCCCCCGCGTCATCGACTTCGGCATCGCCCGCCCCGAACACGGCCTCACCCTCACCACCACCGGGCAGGTCCCGGTCACACCCGGCTTCGGCGCGCCCGAGCAGGTCCTGGGGCACCGGGTCGGCCCGCCCGCCGACGTCTTCTCGCTCGGCGCGGTCCTCGTCCACGCGGCGAGCGGGCAGCGGGCGTACGAGGGCGCCAACATCGCCGCCGTCCAGTACGAGGTCGTCCACGGCGCCCCGCGCCTGGACCGCGTGCCGCCCGCCCTGCGGCCGCTGATCGAGCCCTGTCTCGCCAAGGACCCCGCGGCGCGGCCCACCCCCCAGCAGCTCGTCGGCATGGCCGCCGCGCCGCGCGGGGCGGACCGCGTGTGGCGGCACGGCCCGATCGCCCAGGACATCACCACACGCGAGCACGGCCTGCGGACGCTCACCGCGACGGCCCCGGGCACCGCCACGGAGGCACCGCGCTCCGTGTCGCGCCGCCGTCTCCTGACGACGGCCGCGGCGGGCGGCGCCGTCCTCGCGGCGGGAGGCGCGGCGGCGGTCTGGTGGAGCACGAGGCCCCGCCGCACCGACGAGCTCTTCGACATCCCGCCCGCCGTGAAGGCGCCCCCGGGCCGGCTGCTGGACGCCAAGAAGGGGGACTTCGTCTTCGGGCAGTCGCCCGAGCCTCTCTGGACGCTCAAGGACGTCCTCGCCGAGGACTCCCCGGGGCCCCTCCCGGCCGGGGACGTCGTGGTGGCCGGCACCTCGGACGGCGGCATCACGGCGTACGGCGTCGTCGACGGCAAGCGCCGCTGGACCGCGCCCGAGGCCAGGGCCGAGCGCCGCTACGTGTCGCTCTCCGACCGGCTGGTCGCGGGGATCGGCGCGGACGGCACGCTGCTGACCTTCGTCGCCTCCACCGGCCGGCCGAAGTGGACGGCGCCGGCCGAGGCGTCCTCGATCCTGGGCGCGGACGACGACGCGGTGTACGTGGCCACCGAGGACGACCGGGTGCGTGCCGTCGGCCGCTCCGACGGCCGCGTCCGCTGGACCGTGCGCCTCGGCACCGCCCTCGGGCGGCAGGCCGAGCCCCGCGGCACGGTGTCCGAGGGCCATCTGGCCGTCACCACCAAGGCCGGTGACGTCACCGTCCTCGACACCGGCGACGGCCGCACGGTCTGGAAGGTGGGCCAGGAGTCCGACGAGCGGGTGGAGACCCTGGCGTCGGGCCGTACGCTCTTCCTCTCGGGCCACCGCTTCCGGGCCGTGGACATCACCACCGGCAAGCAGCAGTGGATCGCGGACCTCTCGCGGCAGGACGGCACGCCGATGCGCTGGGGGCCGCCGGCGCTGCACGGCGGCCATGTCTACGTGGCCGCGCTGGGATCCCCGTTGCGCTTCGACGTCCGCACGGGCAAGACCGTCACCTGGGCCTGGGGCCTCCTCCTGGAGGGGCACCCCCGCACCCCGCTGGTCCTCCAGGGCAACGGCTTCTGGATGTTCGAGATCGACGGGACCAGGACGGAGGCCGGGGTGGCGGTCCGCCACCGCGAGGACACCACCGGGACGATCTGGGGCTTCCGCGGCCTGCGGAAGCCCGATCGCTGCTGGATGGTGGGCGACGCCCACCGCGTCTTCGTGCGCGACAGCACGACGCTCACCGCGCTGCCGGTCTTCTGACGCGGAGAACCCCGGGAGGGGCATTCCCTCCCGGGGTTCTCCCGGCGGTGTCACTTCACCGAACCCGCCATCACCCCCTGCACGAAGTGCCGCTGGAAGGCGAAGAAGACGACCACCGGCACCACCAGCGACAGGAACGCCCCCGGCGCCAGCACGTCGATGTTGGAGCCGAACTGCCGCACCTGCGACTGCAGTTCCACCGTCAGCGGCTGCGACGAGGAGTCGGCGAAGAGCAGCGCCACCAGCATGTCGTTCCACACCCACAGGAACTGGAAGATCGCCAGGCTCGCGAGGGCCGGGCGGCCCACCGGAAGGACGAGCCGGGTGAAGATGCGCCACTCGCCGCCGCCGTCCATCCGCGCCGCCTCCAGCATCTCGCGCGGGATGTCGGCGAAGTAGTTGCGCAGCAGGAAGATCGCGAACGGCAGTCCGTACGCCACGTGAAACAGCACCACGCCCGGGATCGTGCCGAACAGCCCCAGCTGCCCGAAGAGCTTCGCCACCGGCAGCAGGCCCACCTGCACCGGCACCACCAGCAGGGCCACCACCAGCAGGAAGATCCAGTCCCGGCCCGGGAACTCCAGCCAGGCGAAGGCGTAACCGGCCAGCGCCGCCACCACCACGACCAGCACGGTCGTCGGGACCGAGATCAGCACGGTGTTCCAGAAGGCCCGGGTGATGCCCGCGTTGTCCAGCAGCGTCGCGTAGTTGGCCAGCGACAGCTGCCCCGGCTCGGCCAGCGCCGTCCACCAGCCGCTCGACGCGCTGTCCCGCGCCGAGCGCAGCGACGACAGCAGCAGCCCGGCGACCGGGGTGATCCAGATGAGGCCCACCAGGGCCAGGAACGCCTGCACCAGGCTGCTGCCCAGCCACCGGCGCAGCCTGCCGCCGCCCCGAGCCGGTGCCGGTACGGTGTTCGCGCTCATGACTGACTCCTCCGGAAACGGCGGACGTTGAACACCATCGCCGGGATCACCAGCAGCAGGAGCAGCACGCCCAGTGCGCTGCCGAGTCCCTGGTCGTTGCCGCCGCCGAAGGACACCAGCCACATCTGGGTGGCCAGCACGGTGGCGTCCTCCTGCACCGGGCCCGGCGCGATGATGTAGATCAGGTCGAAGACCTTCATCACATTGATCACGAGCGTCACGAAGACCACCGTCAGCACGGGCGCCAGCAGCGGCACGGTGATCCGCCGGAACACCTGCCACTCGTTGGCGCCGTCCATCCGCGCCGCCTCCAGGCAGTCGCGCGGCAGCGACGACAGCCCGGCGCCGATCAGCACCATGGCGAAGCCCGTCCAGATCCACAGGTACGCGCCGATGATCGCCGGCGTGACGAGCGCCGGGCCGAGCCAGGAGACGCCCTCGTACGGCGGCGCGAAGTTCGCCGCGGGCAGCCGCACGGTGTACGCGCCCGGCCCGAGGTCCGCGAGGCGGAAGGAGCCGTCGGCCGCCGTGGTCGCGGTGGCGACGGCCTTGCCGTCCCGTACCGCCTCGACCGTCATCCCCGGCAGGCCCCGCTCGGCGGCGTCCACCACGCCCGGGCGCCCCCCGCCGCCGGGTGTGAAGTCCAGGTAGACGGTGCCGCGCACCTCGCGAGGGCCCGGCTCGGGCCCCGCGGCCGCGGCCTTCGCCTCCGCCGGCAGTTCCTTGGGCGGTACGCCGACGAGGCCGAGCGCCACGGTCGCGCCGGGCGACACCGGTTCGGCGGTGCGGTACGAGCCGTCCGGCGCCCGGTCCAGGCCCTCGCCCTCCCGGGGCCGGGCCTTCGGGTAGGAGGAGGAGTCCTCGAACACGCCGTGCACCCCGACCACCGCCGCGTTGAGCACGCCCTTGTCGGGGTCCTCCTCGTACGCCAGCCGGAAGATGATGCCCGCCGCCAGGAAGGAGACCGCCATCGGCATGAACAGCAGCAGCTTGAAGGCGGTGGCCCAGCGGACCTTCTCCACCAGCACGGCGAGCATCAGGCCGAGCCCGGTCAGCAGCGTCGGCGCGACGACCACCCAGATCGCGCTGTTGCGCAGGGCGGTGAGCGTCGCCGGGTCACGGAACATCTCGGCGTAGTTGCCGCCGCCGACGAACCGGGTGCCGGACGCGTCGAAGAAGCTGCGCCCGACCGAGAAGACCACGGGGTAGACGACCAGCGCGCCGAGCAGCAGCAGCGCGGGCAGGACGAACACCACGGCGATGGTCCGGCGGCGCCGCCGGGCGCGGGCCCGGCCGTCCGCGGGCCGGGGCGCGCCCGGCCCGCTCTTGGCGACGGGCGGGGGAGGGGCGGTGAGTGTGGTCATGACCCTCGCCTCAGCCCTTGTTCGGCTTGTACGCCTTGGCCGCCGCGGCCTCCAGCGCCGCCGCCGTGGCCGCCGGGTCCTTCGGGTCGCGCAGGAAGTCCTGCAGCAGCTTCCACTCGCCCGCGCCCTTCGTGCCGCCGAACGCCGCCGGGGCCTGGTCCGACATGTCGAAGCGCACCGAATCCCCGGCCGCGATCAGCGACTTGGCGGTCTCGCGCAGCGTGTCGTCCCCGTACGAGGCGAGGTCCAGCTCCTTGTTGGGGGAGAGGAAGCCGCCCGCCCCGGCCCACGCGGCGGCCGCCTCCGGTGTCGCGAGGAACTCCAGGAACGCCATGGCGGCCTTCTGGTTCTTGCCGTCCTTCAGGACGACGGCCGCGTCGCCGCCGCTGACCACCGGCGCCTTGCCGCCCGCGACCGCCGGGAAGGGGAAGAACCGCGCGTCCTCGCCGATCCTCCTCCCGAACTGGTCCTTGGCGATCCCGGCGACGAAGTCGCCCTCGTACACCATCCCGGCCTCCGGCTCCGGGCCGAAGACCTTCTCGACGGAGCCGGGGAAGTCGGTGGCGAGCGCGCCCTTCTGCCCGCCCGCGATCAGCTTCTTGTCGGAGAAGAGCGCGCCGAGCGTGGTGAGCGCCTTGACGACCGTGGGGTCGGTCCACTTGATCTCGTGCCGGGCGAGCTGGTCGTACTTCTCGGGGCCCGCCTGGGAGAGGTAGACGTTCTCGAACCAGTCGGTGAGCGTCCAGCCGTCCTCACCGGCGACCGCGAAGGCCGGCAGACCCGAGTCGGAGACCGCCTGCCCCGCCTTCAGCATCTCCTCGTACGTCTTCGGGGGCGTGACGCCCGCCTGCTCCAAGGCTTCCGGGCTGTACCAGACGGTCGACTTGTGGGCGGCCTTGAAGTACAGGCCGTAGAGCTTGCCGTCGACGGAGCCGTACTCCTTCCAGACCGGCGCGTAGTTGGCGTCGACGGCCTTCACGGTGGCCGGGGAGAGCGGCGTCAGCCACTTCTCCTCGGCGAACTGCCGCAACACGCCCACCTGGGGGACCATCACCACGTCGGGGGCGTTGCCGCCCTCGATCTTGCTGCCGACGACGGTGGAGACGTTGTCGCCGGTCGAGGTGAACTGCGTCTTCGCGCCGGTCTTCGCGGTGAAGGCGTCCAGCACCTTCTGGAAGTTCTTCTGCTCGGCGCCCGACCACACACCGGCCACGTTGAGGGTCTGGCCGCTGAGCTCCTTGCTCCCTCCCCCCGCGCTGACCGGGCCGCCGCCGCAGGCGGTCGCGCCCAGCGCCAGGGTGAGGGTGAGGGCCGAGCAGCGGGCGAGCGCTGTCCGTCGTCGCGTCATCTCTGTGATCCCTTCGGGGTGGTGGTGTGGTCGTCGCTGATCCACCAGGCGGCGGTGGAGCCGGGCAGGGAGCCGTCCGGGCAGATGCCGCTGGACAGCAGGGGGGCGCCGGCGACCGGGGCGGCCACCGGGGCGGTGGTGAAGTTCACGGCGCAGACCAAGCCGTCGCCGCGTACGAAGGCGAGGACGCCGGGCGGCGTGTCGTCCAGCCAGCGCAGGGAGCCCTCGCCCAACTGCGGCAGCCCGCGCCGCAGTTGCAGGCCCTCGCGGTACAGGTGCCAGAAGGAGCGGGTGTCCGCCAGCGCCCGCTCGGTGGCGTGCTCGGCGAACCAGCCCGGCTGCGGCAGCCACGGCCGCGCCCCCTCGGCGCCGGTGGAGAAGCCGAACGGCGAGGCGTGCCCCGACCAGGGCAGCGGCACGCGGCAGCCGTCGCGGATCCGGGCCCGGCTGCCGGTGCGCCGGAAGATCGGGTCGGTGAGCACCTCGTCCGGCAGGTCCACGACCTCCGGCAGGCCCAGCTCCTCGCCCTGGTAGATGTACGCGGCACCCGGCAGCGCCAGCATCAGCAGCGCCGCCGCCCGTGCCCGGGCGGCGCCCAGGCCGCTGCCCTCGGTGCCGGACTCGCCGTAGCGGGTGACGGTGCGCACCTGGTCGTGGTTGTTGAGCACCCAGGTGACGGTGGAGCCGGTGCCCGCGATGTCGCGGATCGCCTCGTCGATGACCTTGCGGAAGGTGTCGGCGTCCCAGGGCGCGCTCAGCAGGTCGAAGAAGAACGCCTGGTGCAGCTCGTCGGGGCGGACGTACTTGGCGTGCTCGCGGGCGGTGGGTACGGAGACCTCGCCGACCAGCAGCCGCTCGCGGCCGTCGCGGGCGGTGTACTCCTCGCACACCGCGCGCCAGGCGCGCCACACGTCGTGCACCTCGGGCTGGTTCCAGGCGAGCGGGTTGACCGAGTCGCGGGTGCGGGCGTCGGCCTCGGGGTCGGGGGAGTCGGGCAGCTCGGGGTGCTTGAAGAGCCCGGCGGCCACGTCGATGCGGAAGCCGTCGACGCCCCGGTCCAGCCAGAAGCGCAGGACGTCGTCGAAGTGCGCGGGCACCTCGGGGTTGCGCCAGTTCAGGTCCGGCTGCTCGGGCGTGAACATGTGCAGGTACCACTGGCCCGGCGTGCCGTCCGCCTCGACCACCCGGCTCCAGGCCGGGCCGCCGAACATGGCGTGCCAGTTGTTGGGCGGTACGTCGCCGTCCGGGCCGCGCCCCTCGGCGAAGTGGAAGCGGGCGCGGGCCTCGCTGCCGGGGCCGGAGGCGAGCGCCTCGCGGAACCAGGCGTGCTCGCTGGAGCAGTGGTTGGGGACGATGTCGAGGAGCACCTTGACGTCGAGGCGGTGAGCGGCGGCGACCAGCCGCTCGAACTCGTCGAGGTCGCCGAAGACCGGGTCCACGTCGCAGTAGTCGGCGACGTCGTAGCCGTGGTCGGCTTGCGGTGACGGGTAGAAGGGGCTCAGCCAGATGCCGTCGACGCCGAGCTTCTTGAGGTACGGCAGGCCGGCCCGGACCCCGGCGAGGTCGCCGATCCCGTCGCCGGTGCTGTCCAGGAAGCTGCGGACGTACACCTGGTAGATCACCGCGTCGCGCCACCAGTGGCGGCTGCTGAGGGCTGTGAGCATCACCCGTTGACCTGTTTCTTCGTGAAGGGGTGCACGCCACCCAGAGCGGGTAGCGGTTATGCATGCATGTTAGGTATCCAGGTCGAGGGAGTGTCAATGAACGTGCGGCAAACAGCAGGAAGTTGGGGGTGTATATACCGATTTGCCCCTCCTGGAAGGGAGGGGCATGGTGGGCGGCGATACCTAACAGGTATGTAGAAGGTCCGGCGGTGCCGTCAGCGGCGGCGGGCGATCGCCGCCAGCTCGCCGGCCAGCCGCCGCACCGCCGCCTCGGGCGACTGGTGCTGCGCCATCACGTCGTTCGCCACCGCCTGTACCGCGAGGCTCACCTGCTCGTAGTGCGGGCTCTTCGGGCGCGGCGCCGCCGCGAGCACGCTCGCCCGCAGCGTCGGCAGGTACGGGAACTCCCGCACCAGCGCCGGATCCCGGTACAGCTCCGCCCGCACCGGCGGCAGCGCGCCCTCCGTCAGGACACGGCGCTGCACCTCCTCGCCGGTCAGGTACGCGATGAGGTCGCGCGCCGACCGGGGGTGGCGCGCCTGGGTGCTCACCGCCAGATTGGAGCCGCCCAGCACGCTCGTGCCCGGCCCGTCGGGCCCCGGCAGCGGCACCGCGCCGAACCTCCCCGCCACCTTCGACCCCGCGCCGGAGGCGCCGGCGTACGCGTACGGCCAGTTCCGCAGGAACAGCAGCCTGCCGTCCTGGAAGGCCTGCCGGGACTCCTCCTCCTTGTACGCCAGGGCCTCGCGCGGGATCCAGCCGTCGCGCACCCCGCGCGCGAGGAAGCCGAGCCCGGCGCGGGCCGCGGCGGAGTCCACGGTGACCCGCTCGCCCTCGTCGCCGAGGATCGTGCCGCCCGCCGAGTACACCGCCTCGGCGGCGTTGACCGTGAGCCCCTCGTACGGCAGGAACTGTCCCGCGTACCCGCCCACGCCGAACCTCGGCGCGAGGGTCCGCGCCTGCCGCTCCAGCTCCGCCCAGGTGCGCGGCGGGCGGACGCCCGCCCGCTCCAGGAGGTCCTTGCGGTAGAAGAGCATCCCGGCGTTGGTGACGTACGGGACGGCGTACAGCTTCCCCTCGTACGTCGCCGTGTCCACCACGGGCGGCAGGAAGCTCTTCAGCGGGAAGCGGTCGCGCTCCAGCGGCGCGATCCACCCGGCCGCGGCGAACTCGGAGGTCGAGGCGACGTCGATGTTGAGGACGTCGAAGCGGCCCCCGCCCGG
The DNA here is from genome assembly GCF_055571835.1 of Streptomyces sp. NPDC030862. Lineage (NCBI taxonomy): Bacteria > Bacillati > Actinomycetota > Actinomycetes > Kitasatosporales > Streptomycetaceae > Streptomyces > Streptomyces sp. NPDC030862. The sequence goes on from NZ_JBVIEN010000007.1 coordinate 137,962, forward strand.
GCGCAGGTCCGTGATCATCTGCGCGCGGGTCTCGTCGGCGGAGTCCGGCAGCTCGACGAGCGTGACCCGCTCGCCGGGGTGGTCGCGGTTCCAGCCCTCCAGCACGGGGCCGAGATAGCCCGTGAGATCCCCGGCCGTGGCCAGCGTGAGGGGCCCGCGCCCGTCGCCGCGCACCCCGGCCGCCCGCTCGCCGCTCGCGGGCGCGGCCGAGGCCACGTACCCGCTCAGGACGACGGCGACCGCGAGGAGCCCCCTACCGGCGGCGCGCATCCACCGCATAGGTTCCTCCTTGAGCACGGCGCCGTACACCTTCGTCCGGCGTCAGGGCATGTATACCCGTTAGGCATGGGCGATACTAGAGCTCACATCACATTGGGAGCACGCGGAGGAGGACGGCACCGGTGCGGCTTCCCCTCCTCGCCCTGCTGGCCCGCGGACCCGCCCACGGCTACGAGCTCAAGCAGGACCTTGAGCAGCTGCTGGGCGCCGCGTACCCTCCCACCAACGTCGGCCAGATCTACGTCACCCTCGGCCGGCTGGAGAAGTCCGGGCTCATCGAGGGCGAGGAGATCGCCCAGGAGAGCCGCCCCAACAAGAAGATCTACCGCCTCACCGACGCCGGGCAGGAAGCGCTGCGCGCCTGGTTCGAGGAGACGGCGGACGAACCGAGGGTCCGCGACGAGTTCTTCATGAAACTCGCCCTCGCCCCCCGGACCGGTCTCGCCGACCAGATCGCCCTCATCAACAGACAGCGCCGCGAGTACCTCAACACCATGCGCAACCTCTCCAAGCTGGCCGCCACCGAAGACCGGGACAACCGCATCGCCCACCTGCTGATCGAGGGCGCCATGCTCCACCTCCAGGCGGACCTCGACTGGCTGGAGCGCTGCCAGGAGGAGTTGGAGGAGCTGCAGTGACGGACTCCCACGCGATACCCCTGCTGCGCGCCGAAGGGCTCGTCAAGACCCACCACGGCGAAGGCGCGCCCGCCCACGCCGTACGCGGCGTCGACCTGACCGTCCGGCGCGGCGAGTTCGTCGCCGTCACCGGACCCTCCGGCGCCGGCAAGTCCACCCTGCTGCACCTGCTGGGCGGGCTCCAGCGCCCCGACGAGGGCTCCCTCTGGCTCGACGGCGAACGCACCGACGGCTACAGCGAGGCCCGCTGGGCCGTGGAGCGGCGCCGCAGCATCGGCATCGTCTTCCAGTTCTTCAACCTGGTCTCCAACCTCACCGTCGCCGACAACGTCGAGCTGCCCGCGCTCCTCGCCGGCCGCTCCGCCCGGCAGGCCCGCGCCGCCCGCGAGAAGCTCCTCGCCGAACTGGGACTGGAGGGCAAGGAGCGCAGCATGCCCGGCGAGCTCTCCGGCGGCCAGCAGCAGCGCGTCGCCCTCGCCCGCGCGCTGGTCAACCAGCCCCGGCTGCTCCTCGCCGACGAACCGGCCGGCAGCCTCGACAGCAAGGGCACCCGCGAGGTCATGCGACTGCTGACCCGCTTCCACGCGGCCGGCCAGACCATCGTGCTCGTCACCCACGACGCGCGGCTCGCCAGCGCCGCGGACCGGGTCATCAGCTTCTTCGACGGGCGCATCGCCGACGACGCCGCACTCGGCACCACCCCGTCGCGCGCCGCCGGCCGCGGCCTGTCCGGCGTCCTCGAACTCAACGAACTGAAGGACTGACCGGCGTGCGGGCCATGCTGCGCTGGGCGCACGCCGACCTCCGCACCCACCGGGGCGAGGCGCTCTTCATGATCGCCGCGACCGCCGGCATCGTCGCCTCGCTGCTCCTCGCGACCGCACTCTTCGGCTACGCCACCAACCCCTGGCAGCGGCTCTTCGCCCAGTCGCGCGGCGCCCACGTCTGGATCCACACCGGCCCCGCCGCCGACGCCGCCCGGCTCGCCTCGCTCGACGGCGTCGAGGCCGCCGCCGGCCCCTACCGCACCGCGACGACCACCGTCGCCTCGCGCGGCGCCCGGGCCGCCGTCGAACTGCGCGCCGCGGGCGCCCGGCCGCCCGCGACGGGCCGCCCCCTGCTCGCCTCCGGGCGCTGGCTCGACCCCGCCGTCCCGGACGGCGTCGTCCTGGAGTCCACCCTCGCCCGCGCCCTGTGGGCCGAACCGGGCGACCGGATCACCCTGCCCTCCGGCTCCCCCCTCACCGTCGTCGGCGTCGCGGACACCGCCGAACCCCGCTACCGCCCGGGCGAACGGCCCGGCACCGTGTGGGCGCCGCCGTCCGCCGTGCCCGCCGACCGCACCGGCGGCCAGGTCGTCGGGCTGCGGCTTGCCGACCCCGACGCCACCGGTTACGCCGTGCAGCGCGCCGTCACGACCCTCGGCGCCGGAGCCGTCACCGACGTCTCCACCTGGCAGCAGACCCGCGGCGAGGCGCAGGGCGACACCCGGCTGCTCGGCCAGGTCCTCGGGCTCTTCGGCCTCGGCGCCCTGATCGCCGCCGCGCTCGCCGTGTTCGGCGCCATCAGCACCCGGGTGCGCGGCCATCTGCGGGACGTCTCCATCCTCAAGGCCATCGGCTTCACCCCGGGCCAGGTCGTACGCGTCTTCCTGGTCCAGCACCTCGCCTTCGCGGCGCTCGGCGCGGTCCTCGCCACCGTGCTCATCCAGGCGCTCGGCGCCCGCCTGCCGGGGCGCCTCGGCGACGCGGTCGCGGTCTGGCAGGGGCTGCCCGGCCACACGGCGGCGCTGCTCGCGGTGCCCGTCGCGGCGGTGCTCTTCATCGGCGCGGCGACCTGCCTCGCCGCGTGGCGCGCGGGGCGCGTGGAACCGGTACCGGTGCTGCCCGCGGGCGCGGCCCCCGGGGCCGGTCTCTCGCGTGCCGGCCGCGCGGCGCTCGGGGCCGGGGTGCCGGCCCCGCTCGTCCTCGGATGGCACCAGGCCTTCGGGCGCGGCCGGCGGGCCCCGGCCACGGTCGTCCGGCTCGCGCTGCCGCTCCTGCTGATCATCGTGGCGCTCGGCGCCTGGACGACCATCGAGCGCTTCGACAGCCGCCCCGAACAGCTGGGCCTCGCCGCCGCGCTGACCGCCCGCCCCGATGCGGGTCTCACCGACCGCGAGGCGGCCGCGCTCCTCGCGGAGCACCCCGCCGTCCGGGCCGCGCACCCGGGCCTGGAGGTCGCCGCCCTCGTGCCCGGCCAGACCGGCACCATCGCCCTGCGCGGCCTCGGCACCCGCGCCGCGCCCTACCCGTACACCGTCGCCGAGGGCCGCCCGGCGCACGGCCCCGACGAGGCGGTGGCCGGGCAGGGGCTCCTCGACCACCTCGGCGTACGCGTCGGCGACTGGGTCCGCGTCACGGTCGGCGGCCACCCGCAGGTGCTGCACCTGGTGGGCCGCAGCATCGAGCCGGAGAACGGCGGCAGGGTCATCTCCACCTCGCTCGACACCCTCCGCGAGAACGACCCAGCCCTGCGCCCCACGCTCTACCAGCTCCAGCTGGCCCCCGGCGCCGACCCGCGCGCGGTCCGCGCCGAACTCGCCGCCGCCTCCGGAGGCCGGCTCGACGTCCACGAGGTCACCACCCCCGCCGACCGCCTCTCGGCACTGCGCGGCGTCGTCGTCGGTCTGATCGCCGTGCTCGCCCTGATCGGCCTCACCGAACTGTCCACCGCGATCGGCGGCAGCCTGCGCGACGGCGAACGCGACCTGCTGGCCCTCAAGGCCATCGGTCTGTCCCCGCGCCAGATCGCGGCCGTCACCGTGACGGCCATCGGCTGTACGGCCCTGGCCGCCGCACTCCTCGCGACCGCCCTCGGCGTGCCCTTCGCGCACTGGCTCATCGACCACGAGGCGCACGCCACCGGCATCGGCGCGGGCATCGCCCACGCCCCGGCCCCGCCGCACCTCGCGGCCCTCGCCGCGGCCGCCGTGCTCGGCGCGATCGCCCTCACCGCCCTCCCGGCGACCCGCGCCGCCCGCCACCGCCTCGCGGACACCCTCAGCGCGGCGGCATGAGCGCGACGGCCTGAGCGCGGCAGCGCAAGCGGCGGACGGGCCCCGGGCGGTGCCGTCAGCGGTGCACGAAGTCCCGGACCTGCGCGTACACCACCGGGTCGGTGCCCAGGGCGCTGTGCCCGAGGCAGGCCGTCCGGGTGTTGGCCGCGCCGCTCAGGGCGACGGTGCTGTCCGGGTTGATGAAGCCGTCACACGGCGACCACCACGTGGCATGGCGAACCCCCTCGGGGGTCTCGTCGCCGGAGTTGAGCGCGGTGAGGAAGGCGGAGCCGATGCGCATCTCCGTACACGAGGTGTCGTAGCAGGACTCGGCGGCGTCGGTGCCGTGGTTGGGGCCGCCGAGGGACACCCAGGCGTCGGTCTTCCCGCTGCCGCCGAGCTCCTTGGCGTAGTGGCGGCTGGACAGCCCGCCCATGGAGTGGGTGACGACGTCGACCCGGGTCGCGCCGGTCTCCGCGAGCAGCCGGTCGACCTGGGCCGAGACCTCCTGCGCGGTGGTGGCATTGGACTGGCGCCAGTCGTAGCTCCACTGCCGCAGGTGCGTGGACGGCCAGCCGTCCGCGCGGAAGCGGTCCGCCATGGTGTTCCAGTACGAGCCGGACGAGTTGTACCCGTGCACGAACAGCACGGGATGCCGGGTGGCGGTGGCGGTGGCGGTGGCGGAGGAGGCGGAGGCAGTGGCGGAGGCGTCGGCCGGGACGGCGGTTCCCAGGCCGAGCAGAGTGCCCGCGACGGCGACGGAAAGCAGGTGCTTCTTCATGACCTACCTCGAAGAGGGCCGCGTGGGGGGCGCGAGAGGAGGTTACTGGTGGGTACACCGGAGAAGTCAATGGTGTTGCGCGAAAACGTCGAGGTCGCCCGGCCTCCGCCACGGTGCTGTACTGGGAGGACGGAAACCCCGCTGAGAGGGGGCGTCATGCACCGCTCCTCGCCCCGCAGCCGGACCACCGCCGTCCTGGCCGCGGCCGCATCCGTCCTGGGCCTCGCCACCGCGGCCCCCACCGCGGCGCAGCCCGGCAACCCCGACCCCAGGCAGCGCGGACCGGTCGTCCTGCGCGTCATCGACGGCGACACCGTCGAGGTACGCGGTGACGGCCGCGTCATCCCCGACGGCGAGGTCGCGCGCGTACGCCTGCTGGAGATCGACACCCCCGAGCGCGGCGAGTGCTACAGCCGCCAGGCCACGGCGCGCACCGCCGAACTGCTCCCCATCGGCAGCAGACTGCGCACGGAACGCGACATCGAGCTCAAGGACCGCTTCGACCGGTACCTGCTCTACGTGTGGAACGAGAAGGACGTCTTCGTCAACGAGTCCCTCGTCCGCAGCGGCCACGCCACCAAGGTGTTGTTCGAACCCAACGACAAGTACTGGACCACGATGACGAGGGCCGAACAAGCCGCCCGCCAGGCCGGTGCCGGCCTGTGGTCCGCCTGCCCGGCCCCGGCCCGCTGACGCGCGTCAGGCTCCCGGCAGCGCCGCCTCGATCGCCGCGACCAGTTCCGGCGCCTCCGGCTCGGTGCGCGGACGGTAACGGCTGACCTCACCGCCCGGCGCGACGAGGAACTTCTCGAAGTTCCACTGCACGTCGCCCGCCGCGCCGTCCGCGTCCGCCGCCTTCGTCAGCTGGACGTACAGCGGGTGCCGCCCGTCCCCGTTGACGTCCGACTTCTCCAGCAGCGGGAACGTCACCCCGTACGTCGCCGAGCAGAAGGTCGCGATCTCCTCCGCCGTGCCCGGCTCCTGGCCCGCGAACTGGTTGCACGGCACGCCCAGCACCGTGAACCCCCGGCCGGCGTACCGCTGCTGCAGCCGCTCCAGCCCCTCGTACTGCGGCGTCAGACCGCACTTGGACGCGACGTTGACGATCAGCACCGCCTGGTCCTTGTACTCGGCGAGGCTCGTCGGCTCGCCGGACAGGGTGCGCAGCGGGATGTCGTACAGGGACATGGGGACTCCTCGCATGAAAGGTACGGACTGACTCGGACTCCATGAAAGCAGGCCGCCCGGCGCCGCCCCGCTCCGGCCTGCTCGCCCCGGTCACGTCGTCCAGTCGGCGAGGCGGAAGACGCCGAGCATGTCGTGGGAGCGCGGGTCGGCGTCGGCGAACGGGTAGAAGGACGCCTCCACGCCGACCCAGCCGCGGAAGGCGCCCGCGTCGTCGATGATCTGCAGTATCGGCTTCACGTGCGAGTTGCCCGTGTAGCAGGCCCGGCCCTGCTCCAGGGCGAGGCAGGTGCACCAGTGCCACAGGGTGTCCCGCCGGTCCTGGGGGGACAGTGACTGCAGGTAGTACTGGATGGAGGTGACGTTCGCGGGGGTGCCGCCGCCGTAGTCCGGACAGCCGCCGGTCGCCTGGCAGGCGCGCGTGGACGTCGGCTGGAGCAGCGTCAGGCACCAGGTCGTCCGCACGCAGGTCTGGAACGACCGGTGCTGGAACAGGCCGCTCGCGGGGTCGACCCGGTCGTGGGCCCACGTCAGTGACTGGAGGTGGAGCGGCGCCGGGTGGTCCCGCACGGCCGTCATCGCCTGACGGGTCGTCAACGGCGCGTTGCTGCCGTAGCCGTATCCGGCCGTGGCGTCGCTGGCGTACAGGAAGGACAGCCGGGCCAGCGCCGATGTGGTCTCCACCGCCCATTTCTCCGTCCTGGGCGGGGTGGTGTCCCAGAAGATCCACAGGACGGACGTCGGCCGGCCCTCGACCGTCTCCGTCTCCAGCTGGTACCGGCCCGAGCCGAGGTCGGTGGGATCGGCGGCGAAGCCGCCCGCCGTCTGGATCTCACAGGTGCGGACCAGCGTGGCGGTGGTGGAGAGGGAGGTGGTGGAGCACGATTCGTCCGGCACGGTCCCGGTGCCGGCCCGGGCGCGCGGCTCGGTGTGTTCCCACCGGTGCATGCGGGCGGCGACCGTGCCGTCGGCGGTGTCGAAGGAGTAGGTGCCCAGCCGCACCCGGTTGGCACGGGAGCCCGCGGTCATGTGGCCGACGGCGACGACGAAGTTCGCCTTGCCGCCGGGGAGTTGCTGGGCGGCCTGTGCCGGGACGGCGGACGCCGGCAGCGCGAGGAGCGCGAGAGGCACGAGAGAGGCGAAAAGCGCGAGGAGGAGGACACGGAGTCTGCGCGGCATGACCTGCACGATCCAGAGCGGGGAGGGGGGAAGGACCCGGGGCCGGCCGAGGGAGCGCTCGGCTCGGCCCACTGCGTCCATGGCCCCGATACTGCCGCATGTGATCGTTTCGCCCGCGCATCACGCGTCGTGTCGGCCCTCGAACACCTGCCGTTCCAGAAGGCCCGCCGCTCCGAACCCGCCGCTCGCGAAGCCGTCGTTCACGCAGCCGTCGTTCACCAAGCCGTCGTCATCGAACGTCCGCGCCGACGGGGGCCGCAGCGCTCAGTGCCGCCTGAACAGCCCTTCCTGCACCACCGACACCAGCAGCCGCCCCTCGCGGTCGTAGATCCGCCCGCGCGCCAGGCCCCGGCCGCCCGTCGCGATCGGGGACTCCTGGTCGTACAGGAACCACTCGTCCGTGCGGAACGGCCGGTGGAACCACATCGCGTGGTCCAGCGACGCCATGTCGAAGCCGCGCGGCCCCCACAGCGGCTCGACGGGGATGCGCACCGCGTCGAGCAGGGTCATGTCGGAGGCGTACGTCAGCGCGCACGTGTGCACCAGCGGGTCGTCGCCCAGCGGGCCCACCGCGCGCATCCACACCGCGCTGCGCGGGTCCGCCTCCTTGACCTCCTCCTGCGTCCAGCGCAGCCGGTCCACGTACCGGATGTCGAAGGGCTGGCGCCGCGCCATTCTCTCCAACGCCTCCGGCAGCGCCCCCAGGTGCTCGCGGATCTCGTCGGCGACCGACGGCAGGGACTCCGGCGGCGGGAAGTCCAGGCGCGGCGGCAGCTGGTGCTCGAAGCCCGCCTCCTCCGGCTGGTGGAAGGAGGCCGTCAGATTGAAGATCGTCTTACCGCGCTGGATCGCGGTGACCCGGCGGGTGGTGAACGACCGCCCGTCCCGGACCCGTTCGACCTGGTACACGATCGGCAGGCCCGGGATGCCCGGCCGCAGGAAGTACGCGTGCAGCGAGTGCACCGGCCGGTCGCCCTCCGTGGTGCGGCCGGCCGCGACCAGGGCCTGGCCGGCGACCTGGCCGCCGAAGACCCGCTGCAGGGACTCCTGCGGGCTCGCGCCACGGAAGATGTTCACCTCGATCTGCTCCAGGTCGAGCAGGTCGACGAGTCGCTCGGCGGGGTTGGTCATACGGGGTCCTCCTACAGCTGGCCGACGTCGGTGACGCGGACGACCGCGCGGCCCTCCTCGTCCGAGGCCGCCAGGTCCACCTCCGCGCTGATGCCCCAGTCATGGTCGCCCTTGGGGTCCGCGAAGGTCTGCCGGACGCGCCACAGGCCGTGCGCCGGGTCCTCCTCGATCGAGAGCAGCTTGGGGCCGCGCGCGTCGGGGCCGGTGCCGAGCTCGTCGTACTCCTCCCAGTACGCGTCCATGGCCTCCTCCCAGGCCTCCGCGTCCCAGCCGGACTCGGCGTCCAGCTCGCCGAGTTCGTAGAAGCGGTCCAGCGCCGCCAGCTCCACGCGGCGGAACAGCGCGTTGCGCACAAGCACCCGGAAGGCGCGGGAGTTGGCCGTGACCGGCTTGACCTGGTCGGCCTTCTCCTGGGCCTCCTCGGCGGTCTCCACCTCCGGGTTGGCCAGCTGCTCCCACTCGTCCAGCAGCGAGGAGTCCACCTGCCGCACCATCTCGCCCAGCCAGGCGATCAGGTCCTCCAGGTCCTCCGTCTTCAGGTCGTCCGGGATGGTGTGGTCCAGCGCCTTGTACGCGGACGCCAGGTAGCGCAGCACGATGCCCTCGGTGCGCGCCAGCTCGTAGACGGACGTGAACTCGGTGAAGGACAGCGCCCGCTCGTACATGTCCCGGATGACGGACTTCGGCGAGACGGGGTGGTCGCCGACCCACGGGTGGGACTTCTTGTACGTGTTGTACGCGTGCCACAGCAACTCTTCGAGCGGCTTCGGGTACGAGATGTCCTGGAGCCGCTCCATCCGCTCCTCGTACTCGACGCCGTCCGCCTTCATCGCGCCGACCGCCTCGCCGCGCGCCTTGTTCTGCTGGGCGGCGAGGATCTGGCGCGGGTCGTCCAGCGTCGACTCGACCACCGACACCATGTCGAGGGCGTACGACGGGGACTCCGGGTCCAGCAGCTCGAACGCCGCCAGCGCGAAGGTGGACAGCGGCTGGTTGAGCGCGAAGTCCTGCTGGAGGTCGACGGTGAGCCGGATCGTGCGGCCCTCGGCGTCCGGCTTGTCGAGCTGCTCGACGACCCCGCCGTCCAGGAGCGAGCGGTAGATCGCGATGGCGCGGCGGATGTGCCGCAGCTGGTTCCTGCGCGGCTCGTGGTTGTCCTCCAGCAGGCGGCGCATCGCCTGGAAGGCGTCGCCGGGGCGGGCGATCACCGACAGCAGCATGGTGTGCGTCACCCGGAAGCGGGAGGTCAGCGGCTCCGGCTCGGAGGCGATCAGCTTCTCGAAGGTGTTCTCGGTCCAGCCGACGAAGCCCTCCGGTGCCTTCTTGCGCACCACCTTGCGGCGCTTCTTCGGGTCGTCGCCCGCCTTCGCGAGCGCCTTCTCGTTCTCGATGACGTGCTCGGGCGCCTGCGCGACCACGAACCCGGCCGTGTCGAAGCCCGCGCGCCCCGCCCGGCCCGCGATCTGGTGGAACTCACGGGCGCGCAGCGTGCGCACGCGGCTGCCGTCGTACTTGGTGAGCGCCGTGAACAGCACGGTGCGGATCGGCACGTTGACGCCGACGCCGAGGGTGTCCGTACCGCAGATCACCTTCAGCAGCCCCGCCTGCGCCAGCTTCTCCACCAGGCGCCGGTACTTCGGCAGCATGCCCGCGTGGTGCACACCGATGCCGTGCCGGACGTACCGCGAGAGGTTCTTGCCGAACTTGGTGGTGAAGCGGAAGTTGCCGATCAGCTCGGCGATCTTGTCCTTCTCCTCGCGCGAGCACATGTTGATGCTCATCAGCGACTGCGCCCGCTCGACGGCCTGCGCCTGCGTGAAGTGCACGATGTAGACCGGCGCCTGCTTGGTCTCCAGCAGCTCGGTCAGCGTCTCGGTGATGGGCGTGATCCGGTACTCGTACGACAGCGGCACCGGCCGCGTCGCCGAGCGGACCACCGAGGTCGGGCGGCCGGTGCGGCGGGTCAGGTCCTGCTCGAACATCGAGACGTCGCCGAGGGTGGCCGACATCAGGACGAACTGGGCCTGCGGCAGTTCCAGGAGCGGGATCTGCCACGCCCAGCCCCGGTCCGGCTCGGCGTAGAAGTGGAACTCGTCCATCACGACCTGGCCGATGTCGGCGTCCTTGCCGTCGCGCAGCGCGATCGACGCCAGCACCTCGGCCGTGCAGCAGATCACGGGCGCGTCGGCGTTCACGGACGCGTCGCCGGTGAGCATGCCGACGTTCTCGGTGCCGAAGAGCTTGCAGAGGTCGAAGAACTTCTCCGACACCAGGGCCTTGATCGGCGCGGTGTAGAAGGTCACCTGGTCGTTCGCGAGCGCGGTGAAGTGCGCAGCCGCCGCGACCAGGCTCTTTCCGGAGCCGGTGGGGGTGGAGAGGATCACGTTCGCCCCGGAGACCACCTCGATCAGCGCCTCCTCCTGGGCCGGGTAGAGCGTGATGCCCTGGCCCTCGGCCCATGACGAGAAGGCCTCGAAGAGGGCATCGGGGTCGGCGTCGGGCGGCAGCTGATCGATAAGGGTCACGCCCCCATCTTGCCTGGCGGACCCCCCGGAGTGGGAACCGGCCACCGGTACGAAGATCACAGAGCGATACCCTGTCCCGTCGACGGGGGCGCACGACAGAACCAAACGGGGCGGGGACACGCACATGATGGGACCGGCACACTCACTCTCCGGCGCGGCCGCGTGGCTGGGGGTGGGGGCCGCGACCGCCGCGGCCGGGCATCCGATGCCCTGGCCGGTGCTCGTCGTCGGCGCCCTGATCTGCGCCGGAGCGGCCCTCGCGCCCGACCTCGACCACAAGTCGGCGACCATCTCGCGCGCCTTCGGCCCGATCTCGCGCGGGCTCTGCGAGATCGTCGACAAGCTGTCGTACGCGGTCTACAAGGCCACCAAGACGCGGGCCGACGCCCGCAGGAGCGGCGGCCACCGCACCCTCACGCACACCTGGGTGTGGGCCGTCCTGTGCGGCGCGGGCGCGTCCGCGCTGGCCGTCACCTGCGACCGCTGGGCGGTGCTCGCCATCCTCTTCGTCCACCTGGTGCTCGCCGTCGAGGGCCTGCTGTGGCGGGCCGCCCGCATGTCCAGCGACGTCCTGGTGTGGCTGCTGGGCGCCACCAGCGCGTGGATCCTCGCGGGCATCCTGGACAAGCCCGGCAACGGCTCGGACTGGCTCTTCACGGAGCCTGGCATGGACTACCTGTGGCTGGGCCTGCCCATCGTGCTCGGCGCCCTCGTCCACGACATCGGCGACGCCCTGACCATCTCCGGCTGCCCGATCCTGTGGCCGATCCCCATCAAGGGCAAGCGCTGGTACGCGCTGGGGCCGCCGAAGGGGATGCGGTTCCGCGCGGGCAGCTGGGTGGAGCTCAAGGTGCTGATGCCGGTGTTCATGCTGCTGGGCGGGGTGGGCGGCGCGTCGGCGCTGAACTTCATCTGATCATCCCGTTCGGGTGAACCGGGTGCGAAGCCCCGTCGCGGAGTCTCAAGATCCGCTTTCTTCTGATCATGGATTCCCCACACCTGACACGCCGTCAGCTGACCGCCGCCGCCTCCACGGCCGCCGCCGCCTCCCTGCTCCCCGCGTCACCCGCCGCGGCCGCACCGGTCACCCCGGCCGTCCAGGCGCCGGCGGCCGCCGCGCCCCGCTCCACCGCAGACCGGCAGACCTGCCTCGCCGTCGCCCGCGCCCTCCTCGTACTCGACGAGGACGACAAGCCCCTGGTCCCGCGGTACGAGAAGATCCTGCTCGGTGGCGGACTGCCCAAGGGCGCCTCGGGCCGCAAGAAGGTGCTGGTCCTCGGCGCCGGACCGGCCGGCATGGTCGCGGCCCACCTGCTCAAGCGCGCGGGCCACCACGTCACCGTCATCGAGGCCAACGGCAACCGCGCCGGCGGCCGCATCAAGACCTTCCGCACCGGCGGCCACGAGCACGCCGCCCAGGCCTTCGCCGATCCGAAGCAGTACGCCGAGGCCGGCGCCATGCGCATCCCCGGCAGCCACCCGCTCGTCATCGGACTGATCGACCGGCTCGGCATCGAGCGGCGGCCCTTCCGCTACGTCGACACCGACCCGGGCGGCACACCCCGCTACCGCACCTGGATCAGCGTCAACGGCATCAGGGCCCGCCGCGCCGACTACGCCAAGGACCCCCAGGCGATCAACCGCTCCTTCGGCGTACCGAAGAAGTACGAGGACGTCCCGGCGGCCGTCATCGTGCGCCGTGCCCTCGACCCCGTGCGCGACGAGTACAGCACGCTGCGCCCCGACGGCACCCGGGCCGACAAGCCGATGCCGGAGCTGCTCGACGGCTGGGCCCGGGTCGTCCAGCGGTTCGGCGACTGGTCGATGTACCGGTTCCTGACCGAGTACGCGGGGCTCGACACCCGCACCATCGACCTCATCGGAACCCTGGAGAACATGACCTCCAGGCTGCCGCTCTCCTTCCTGCACAGCTTCATCAGCCAGGCGCTGATCAGCCCCGGCACCGCCTTCTACGAGCTGAACGGCGGCACCGCCGTCCTCGCCGACGCGCTCCTGGAGCAGGTCCGCGACGACGTCCGCTTCGACCGCCGCGTCACCCGGATCGAGACCCGGGACGAGGGGGAGCGCGTGGCCGTCGACACGGTCTCCGAGGGCCGGGGCGGCACGGTGGTCCACGAGCGGTTCACCGGGGACGCGGCGATCGTCACCATCCCCTTCTCGGGCTTCCGGCACGTCCAGGTCTCGCCCCCGCTGTCGTACGCCAAGCGCCGTGCCGTCACCGAGGTGCACTACGACAGCGCCACCAAGGTGCTCCTCGAATTCAGCCGCCGCTGGTGGGAGTTCGACGAGGGCGACTGGCGCCGCGAACTGGACGCCATGGAGCCCGGGCTGTACGACCGGTACCGCAAGGGGCAGGTGGCGCAGGACGGGCGGCTGCTCGGCGCGCACCCCTCCGTCCCCCGCGGCCACCTCTCCGAGGACCAGCGCACGCACTACGCGGCGAACGCCTGGGTCTCCCGCGACCAGCCCGAGGCGGCCGGGGTCATCGGCGGCGGGTCGGTGACCGACAACCCGAACCGCTTCATGTTCAACCCCTCCCACCCCGTCCCCGGCAGCGCCGGCGGGGTCGTCCTCGCCTCCTACAGCTGGGCGGACGACGCCAGGCGCTGGGACGCCTACGACGACGAGGCCCGCTACGCGCTCGCCCTGCGCGGCATGCAGGAGGTGTACGGACAGCGGCTGGAGGTCTTCTTCACCGGCGTCGGCCGCACCCAGAGCTGGCAGCGCGACCCGTACGCCTACGGTGAGGCGTCCGTCCTGCTGCCCGGCCAGCACACCGAGATCCTGCTGGACATGCGCACCCAGGAGGGCCCGCTGCACTTCGCCGGCTGCCACACCTCGGTCAAGCCCGCCTGGATCGAAGGCGCCCTGGAGTCGGCCGTCCGCGCGGCCCTGGAGGTCCACGGCGCCCGCTGACGCCCGGGGCCCGGTCCCGGACCGGGCCCCACATCGGCCGTGTCAGCCGTGCCAGGAGCGCCACAGCGCCGCGTACGCCCCGTCCGCCGCGACCAGCTCGTCATGGCTGCCGAACTCGCTGATCCGGCCGTCCTCGACGACCGCGATCACGTCCGCGTCGTGCGCCGTGTGCAGCCGGTGCGCGATGGCCACCACCGTCCGCCCGTCCAGCACCCGCGCCAGCGACCGCTCCAGGTGCCGGGCCGCGCGCGGGTCCAGCAGCGACGTCGCCTCGTCCAGCACCAGGGTGTGCGGGTCGGCCAGCACCAGGCGGGCCAGCGCGATCTGCTGGGCCTGCGCCGGGGTCAGGGCCAGCCCGCCGGAGCCGACCTCGGTGTCCAGGCCGTCCGCCAGGGCCCGCGCCCACGCGTCCGCGTCGACCGCCGCCAGCGCCGCCCACAGCTCCGCGTCCCGCGCCTCCGTCCGCGCGAGCCGCAGGTTGTCCCGGAGCGTGCCGACGAAGACGTGGTGTTCCTGGTTGACCAGCGCCACGTGCTCGCGGACCCGCTCGGCGGGCATCCGCGCCAGCTCCGCCGCGCCCAGGGTGACGCGCCCGGCGCGCGGGGCGTAGATCCCGGCGAGCAGCCGGCCCAGCGTGGACTTGCCCGCGCCCGACGGGCCGACCAGGGCGAGGCGCGTGCCCGGTGCGACGTCCATCGACACCCGGTGCAGCACGTCCACGCCGTCCCGGTACCCGAAGCGCACGTCGTCCGCCCGCACCGCGCGCCCGTCGGGCCGTACGGCCGGGTCCCCGGCGTGCGGCTCGACCTCGCGCACGCCCACCAGCCGGGCCAGCGACACCTGCGCGACCTGGAGCTCGTCGTACCAGCGCAGGATGATCCCGACCGGCTCCACCAGCATCTGCGCCAGCAGCGCGCCCGTCGTCAGCTGGCCCACGTCCAGCCAGCCGCGCAGCACGAAGAACCCGCCGATCAGCAGCACCGAGGCGAGGATCGTGGTGTGCGTGACGCTGATCACCGGGAAGATCACCGACCGCAGGAAGAGCGTGTACCGCTCCCACGCCGTCCACTCCCGGATGCGCCGGTCGGACAGCGCGATCCGCCGCGCGCCCAGCCGGTGCGCCTCGACCGTGCGGCCCGCGTCGACCGTCTCGGCGAGCACCCCGGCGACCGCCGCGTACCCCGCCGCCTCCGAGCGGTACGCCGACGGCGCCCGCCGGAAGTACCAGCGGCAGCCCGCGATCAGCAGCGGCGCCGCCACCAGGATCGCGAGCGCCAGCGGCGGGGCCGTCACCGCGAGCCCGCCGATCAGCAGCCCCGCCCACACCACGCCGATGGCGAGCTGCGGTACCGCCTCGCGCATGGCGTTGGCGAGCCGGTCGATGTCGGTGGTGATCCGGGACAGCAGGTCGCCGGTCCCCGCCCGCTCCAGCACGCCGGGCGGCAGCCCCACCGACCGTACGAGGAAGTCCTCGCGCAGGTCGGCCAGCATCTCCTCGCCCAGCATCGCCCCGCGCAGCCGCACCAGCCGCACGAACACCGTCTGCACCACCAGCGCGACCACGAACACCGCGACGGTGACCGGCAGATGGAGCTCGCGCGTACCGGCGGCGAGCCGCTCCACCAGCGAACCGAGCAGGTACGGGCCGGCCATCGAGGCGATGACCGCGACCGCGTTGACGGCGACGAGCACCGCGAACGCCGTCCGGTGGCGGCGCAGCAGCTCCGCCACGTACGCGCGGACCGTCGCGGCACCGCCCACCGGCAGTGTCGTCGCGGTCTCGGGAGCCGCCGGGTCGTACGCCGGCGGCGCCATGCCGATCATGCCTTCTCCTCCACATCCACCAGCGCGTGTCCGGGCGCGGCCACGGGCGGTACGTCGTCGGTCTCGCGGGTGACGACCGCGCGGTACCGGGGCTCCGTGCGCAGCAGTTCGCGGTGCGTGCCCACCGCCACCGCCGCGCCCTCGTGGACCAGCACCACCCGGTCCGCCCGGTCCAGCAGCAGCGGGGACGACGCCAGCACCACCGTCGTACGCCCGGCGCGCAGCCGCGCGACCCCCGCCGCGACCCGCGCCTCGGTGTGCGAGTCCACCGCCGACGTCGGCTCGTCCAGCACCAGCACGTCGGGGTCGGTGACCAGCGAACGGGCCAGCGCCAGCCGCTGGCGCTGCCCACCGGAGAGCGACCGGCCGCGCTCGGTGATCCGCGTCCGCATCGGATCGCCGTCCGCGCCCACCGACGCCTGCGCGAGCGCGTCCAGCACATCACCGCACTCCGCCGCCGCCAGCGCCTCCCCGGCGCTCACCGCACCCGACGACGGCACATCCAGCAGCTCCCGCAGCGTGCCGGAGAGCAGCACCGGGTCCTTGTCCTGGACGAGGACGAGGGCGCGCGCCCGGTCGAGCGGCAGCTCGTCCAGCGGGACCCCGCCGAGCAGCACCGAGGCATGGCCGTCGGTCTCCTCGGCCGGATGCCCCCCGAGCCGGTCGGCCAGCCGCCCGGCGGCGTCCGGATCGCCGCACACCACGGCGGTGAACAGCCCCTCGGGCGCGCGCAGCCCGGTCACCGGGTCGTAGAGGTCGCCGCCCGGCGAGGGCCCGGCGCCGTGGGCGCCGGTGACCGTCGTCGTACGCGTCAGGGACAGCACGCGCGCCGCGCGTTTCGCGGAGGGCCGCGAGAAGGCGAACGCCATCGCGATCTCCTCCACCGTCCGCAGCGGGTAGTGGGTGAGGGTCACCGCGGCGTAGACGGTGACCAGTTCACCGACCGAGATCCGCCCGTCGAGGGCCAGCCGCGCGCCGTACAGCACCACGCCGATCAGCAGCAGTCCCGGCAGCAGCACCTGGACCGCCGCGATCAGCGCCCACATGCGGGCGCTGCGCACCGCCGCCTTCCGGACCTCCTGGGACGCCTCGCGGTAGCGGCCGAGGAACAGTTCCTCGCCGCCGATGCCGCGCAGGACGCGGAGGCCCGCGACCGTGTCCGACGCCAGTTCGGTGGCGCGGCCGGCCTTCTCACGCTGGACGTCCGCCCGCCGGGTGGCGCGCGGCAGCAGCGGCAGCGGCGCGAGCGCCAGCAGCGGGATGCCGATGGCCACGACGACGCCGAGCGCGGGCGCGTAGAACACCAGGCCGACGCAGACCGCGACCAGCGTGAGCGCCGACGCGCCGAACCGCGACAGCACCTCCACGAACCAGCCGATCTTCTCGACGTCGCTGGTGGACACGGCGACGACCTCGCCGGCGGCGACGCGCCGGGTCAGCACCGCGCCGAGCTCGGCGGTCTTCCGGGACAGCAGCTGCTGCACCCGGGCGGCAGCGGTGATCCAGTTGGTGACGGCGGTGCGGTGCTGCATGGTGTCGCCCACCGCGATGGCCGCGCCGAGCAGCGCCAGCAGCGCGCCGGCGAGCGCGAGCCGGTCCGCGGACCCGTCCACGACCGCCTGCACCGCGAGGCCCACGCCGAGCGGGAGTCCGGCGATGCCGAGCTGGAGCACCAGGCCCCAGGCCAGGGACGCGAGCTGGCCGCCCAGCTGGTTGCGGCCCAGCCAGACGAGGAAACGCGTGCCCGACGTCACGTCGGGGTCACCTGGATCGGCGTACGGAAGGTGCTGAATCTGCATGACGTCCCAGGGGTCTCGCGACGGGAGGCGGGGAAACCGTGCAAGGTTCGCCGTCCGGACCCGGGGTCGGCAATCGATTTTCCGGCAGGACGGAGCGAAACGCGCCAAGGTCCACCGGGCTGTCTGGCGCACTCCCGTGACGCGCGCTTCACTCGCGGCCCATGAGACAACGGACAGTCATGAGCATGCTCAGCCTTGCGGTCCGCGGCACCCTGCTGGCCGTCACGGCGGCGCTGCTCCCCGCCGCCCCTGCTGCCGCGGAACGGCCCCATCCCCCCGCCGAGTTCGGGACCGACTGGCACGATCCCGTCACCGCCGCCCCGCCCGTCCCGCGCCCCGCCGGCGTGCACTCCTGCGAAGTGACCCTCGCCAAGGCGCAGTTCCGCGACTTCACCCCGTACCGGGGCGCCTACACGCCCCCGAAGGGGTGCGGCGACCGCTGGAGCGCGGTGGTCCTGCGGCTCGACGGCAGCGTGAAAGGACGGCAGTACGACCGCCTCGGCCACCTCACCGTCGGCGGCGTCGAGGTCTTCCGGACCTCCACCCCGCAGCCCTCTCCGGACGGCATCAGCTGGTCGGTGGAGAAGGACATCACCCGTTACAGCGACACCCTGCGCCGCCCGGGCCCCGTCGAGATGCTCATCGGGAACGTCGTGAACGACACGTACACCGGCGTCCTCGACGTCACGGTGACGCTCACCTTCTACGCACACCCCGCGTACGGCCCCGGCCCCGCCGCCGACGTCCCCGACCGGGTGATCCCGCTCGACACCCCGTCACCGACGCTGCCGCGCAACTCCGAACGGATCCTCGCCGAGGTGTACGCCACCGGCTCCGGCGGCGGCTGCGAGGAGTACTGGTACCTGTCCGTCCCGGAGGCCACCCCCTACTCCTGCAAGGCCGCCGAAGGCCCGCACCGCGAGGTGCGGATCAGCGTCGACGGGCGCCTCGCGGGCATCGCCGCCCCGTTCCCCACGGTCTGGACGGGCGGCTGGTCCAACCCCTTCCTCTGGTACGTCACCCCCGCGCCGCGCGCCTTCGACGTCAAGCCCGTCGTGTACGACCTGACGCCGTTCGCCGCGCTGCTGAACGACGGGCGGCCGCACCGGATCGAGGTCACCGTCGCCGGGGTGCCCGCCGGCGCGCCCGGCTGGTCCACGCCCACCAACCTCCTGCTCTGGCAGGACGAAGGACGCGAGGTCGTCACCGGCGCGCTCACCCGCCACGACACCGGCGCGCCCGCCAACTCCACGGCGTACACACCGGGCCGGGAGCACCGCCTCGCCACCGAGGCGGCGCACCGGCTCGGCATCGCCGGGTACCTCGACACCTCGCACGGCCGCGTCGCCACCACCGTCACCCGGTCCCTCGCCCACACCTCCGTCCACCGCTGGACCGACGGCGAGACCACCGACGCGCTGACGGCCGGCTGGACGGACGACGAGACCGTCACCAGCGGCCGGACCGTCACCCGCACCCACCGCACGTACACCATGGACGGCGAGACGACGCTCGGCGCCGGAGACCGGCTGCGCACCGTCCTCACGCTCGGGGACCGCGCCGACACCCTCGTCCTGCGCGGCGGCGAGCGGACGGCCTGGACGCGCCTCGACGACACGTACACGGGCGACGCGACGTACACCGCCAACGTGCCGCGCGACCAGCGGCACGCGGTGGGCACCACCACCGAGCGCTACCGGCTGCAGGGCCCGGCGGGCTGCTACGACCGCACCCTGACCGCCGTCCAGGGCACGCTGACGGTGGACCGCCGCCGCTGCTGACGCCTCGGGGCCGCGGGGCCCGATGCGTTGCGCCGGGCCCCGCACCCCCTCACTCCGGCTTGACCGAATCCATCCCGGAGCGGGGCTTCCTCCACTCGCCCCGCGTGAAGTCGGGGATCTGCTGCGGCGCGCCCTTCGCCTTGATCGAGGCGTGGCTGAGCGGCACCGGCGCCGTCCAGGTCGCCCCGTCGTACACGTCGAAGTCCGGGACCAGCCCCAGCCGCATGCACTGCATGAGGCGGAAGACCATGATGTAGTCCATGCCGCCGTGCCCGCCGGGCGGATTGGCGTGCTCCTTCCACAGCCAGTGGTCGAACTCCGCCGCGTACGCCGAGAAGTCGCCCCACTGGTGGCCCTTGTGGTCCGGCTCGACGTAGATGCGCGCCGGGTAGTCCTCGAAGACGCCCTTCGTCCCGCCCAGGCTGTTGATCCTGCTGTACGGATGCGGCGTCGACACGTCGTGCTCCAGCCGGATCACCCGGCCCTTCGCCGTCGTCACCATGCTGATCGTGCGGTCGCTGCCGACGTACGTCTCCTTCCAGCTCGGGTCCCCGGGCGGCATGTTCGCCTCCCGGTACTCGGCCAGCCCGAGCGCCGGCGTACCGAAGCTGCTGATGCTGACGACCCGGTCGCCCCGGTTCACGTCCATGTAGTTGGCCACCGGCCCGAAGCCGTGGTTCGGGTACAGATCACCGCGCAGCCGCGTGTGCCACAGCCTGCGCCACGGGCCTTCGTAGTACGTGGGCGAGAACATCAGCTCCCGCAGGTCGTGGTTGTACGCGCCCGCGCCGTGCAGCAACTCGCCGAACACGCCGGCGTGCGCCATGCGCAGCACCCGCATCTCGTTCCGGCCGTAACAGCAGTTCTCCAACTGCATGCAGTGGCGACGGGTCCGCTCGGACAGGTCCACCAGCGCCCACAGCTCGTCCAGGCGCATCGCGAGGGGGCACTCGACGCCGACGTGCTTGCCCCCCAGCATCGCCGCCTTCGCCATCTCGAAGTGCGAGTCCCACGGGGTCGCCACATAGACGAAGTCGACGTCCCCGCGCGCACAGAGGTCGGCGTAGTCGTCCTCGCCCTTCGCGTAGACGGCGGGGGACGGCTGACCGGCCCTCACCACCTTGGCGGCCGCCTGTTCGGCCTTCGCCCTGACCGGGTCGCACACCGCCACCACCCGTACGCCGGGGAGGGCGAGGAACAGGTCGATCATGCTGCCGCCGCGGTTGCCGAGGCCGATGATCCCGACCCGTACGGTCGACCGCCGCTCGAAGGGCACGCCCGCCATGGTGCTGCCCTGGCGCCGGGGCGCCGGTACGTCCCCGGGCGCTTCGGCGGCGGCGGTGCCGCCCAGTGCGCCGAGCCCCAGCCCGGCGGCCCCCGCCACCCCCGCCACGCCCGCCGTGGTCCGCAGGACGGAGCGACGGCTGGGCGAGTCCTGGTTCCCGGGTGCTGCGTCGTTCATCGAACCTCCCGTAGCTACGTGATGTGCGCGGACGGGTTCATGAATCCCGGGAAGGACCCTGGCGGTCGTGGCTCAGGGTGCGCAAGAGCGCGGATTGGACTCTTGGGACGAGCCCATGGACTCTCGTGGGCTCTCGCCGGCTCTCGCGGTTCTTCGTGGAGGCGCGGGGCCGGTTCAGGGGCGGGTCGCCCGCTCCAGCTCCTGGAGCGCCGAGTGGTAGCGGCGGCCCGTGGCGTGGTCCATGCCGATCTCGCACATGCGGTTGGCCGAGAGGTACGCCTCGAAGGGGCGGGCCGTCACCTCGGCCGCCTCGCGAGCCGTCGCCGACTCCGTCAGCTCGGGGTGCAGCATGCCGCGGTCGCCCGCGAAGGCGCAGCAGCCCGCGTCGTCCGGTACGTACACCTCCTCGGCACAGGCCGCGGCGAGTGCCGTCAGCCGGTCCTGGTCGCCGAGGTGGAGCATCGCGCAGGTGGGGTGGACCACGGCGGAGCGCACCCGGCGGCGTACCTCCAGGTGCGGCAGCAGCTCGTCGGCGGCCCACACGACCGAGTCGAGGACCGTCAGCTCGCCGTGCAGCGCCCGGTTGCGGTCGGTGAGGTACGGCACCACGTCCCGGGCGAGGCCCAGCGTGCAGGAGGACGCGTCGACGACGAGCGGCAGGCGGCCTCCGGCGGTCCAGCCCCAGGCGGCCTCCACGACGCGGTTCGCCATCACGCGCGCGCCCTCCTCGTACCCCTTGGAGTGCCAGATCGTGGCGCAGCAGGTGCCCGCCACGTCGTCCGGGATCCACACGGGCCGCCCGGCCCGCGCGGAGAGCGCGACGATGGCCTGGGGGAGGGGGAGGGGCGGGTCCTCGGAGCCGTCGGGTTCGCCGAAGATCCGGTTCACACAGGCCGGGTAGTAGACGGCGGCCGCGCCGGTCCGTTCCGTACGCGGGAGACGGGCGCGGGCCGCGCCGGGGACCTCCGGCAGCCACTCGGGGACCAGATCGGGCCGGATGACACGGCGCGCCAGGCCCGTCACCGACGCGGTCAGCCGGTCGCCGGCCGCGTCCGCGGCCGACAGGGCGAGCCGGGCCGCCGCCTCCACCCCCTTGAAGTTGCGGGCGGCGAGCGCCGCCACCCGCTCCTCGCGCGCGGAGTGCCGCTCGTGGCGCAACCGCTTCATCAGGGCGCCGGTGTCGATGCCCACGGGGCAGGCGAGCTTGCAGACGGAGTCGCCCGCGCAGGTGTCCACGGCGTCGTAGCCGTACGCCGCCGCCAGGCCGTCCTCGACCGGTGAGCCGGGGCTCTGCCGCATCATCTCGCGCCGCAGCACGATCCGCTGGCGGGGAGTGGTCGTCAGGTCGGCGCTGGGGCAGGCCGGTTCGCAGAAGCCGCACTCGATGCACGGGTCGACGAGCGCCTCCACCGTGGGGATCGTCTTCAGGCCGCGCAGATGGGCGCGCGGGTCGCGGTCCAGGACGATCCGCGGCGCGAGCACCCCCTCCGGGTCGATGGCCCGCTTCGTACGCCACATCAGCTCGGTGGCGGTCGGCCCCCACTCCCGCTCCAGGAACGGGGCGATGTTGCGTCCGGTGGCGTGCTCGGCCTTCAGGGAGCCGTCGAACCGCTCGACCGTCAGGGTGCAGAAGGCGTCCATGAAGGCGGCGTAGCGGTCGGTGTCGGCCGGGTCGGCCGCGTCGAAGGCCAGCAGGAAGTGGAGGTTGCCGTGGGCGGCGTGGCCCGCGACGGCCGCTTCGAAGCCGTGCTCCCGCTGGAGCGCGAGGAGCGCCTCGCACGCCTCGGCCAGGCGTGCCGGAGGGACGGCGAAGTCCTCGGTGATCAGGGTCGTACCGGGCGGGCGGGAGCCGCCGACCGCCGTGACGAACGCCTTGCGCGCCTTCCAGTACCCGCCGATGACCGCCGCGTCCCGGGTGAACCGGTTGGTCACCGACGCGACCGGCGCCACCAGCTCCAGACCCGCCAGCACCCGGTCGGCGGCCCGCTCGTACGCCCCCAGCGCGGCCCGGTCGGGCGCCCGGAACTCCACCAGCAGCGCGGTGGTCTCCCCGGGCAGCTCCGCCCAGTCGGCGGGCACCCCCGCCACGCTGACGGAGGCCCGCATGGCGTTGCCGTCCATCAGCTCGACGGCGACCGCGCCGGCCTCGGTGAACCGCGGCACGGCGGCCGCGGCGGCGGGCAGGGACGGGAAGAACAGCAGCGCGGTGGAGACCTCGCGGTCCAGCGGCAGCGTGTCGAAGACGACCTCGGCGATGAACCCGAAGGTGCCCTGGGACCCCACCATCAGCCCGCGCAGGATCTCGACGGGTGTCGAGCCGTCCAGGAAGGCGTCCAGCCGGTAGCCGTTGGTGTTCTTCAGCCGGTGTTTGGCGCGGATCCGGGCCGTCAGCTCCGTGTCGGCCTCGATCTCCGCCTTCAGTGCGAGGAGCTCCTCGCACAGTTTGGGCTCGGCGCGTGCCAGTTTCTCGTCGGCGGCCGGGTCGCCGGTGTCGACGACCGTCCCGGACGGCAGGACGACGGTGAGCGAGGAGACCGTGCGGTACGAGTTCCGCTCGGTACCGGCGGTCATGCCGGAGGCGTTGTTCGCCACGACGCCGCCGACGGTGCAGGCGGCGGCGCTCGCCGGGTCGGGACCGAGCACCCGGCCGTAGCGGGCGAGCGTGGCGTTGGCCCGGGCGACGACGGTGCCGGGCCGGATGCGGGCGCGGGCGCCGCCGTCCAGCACCTCGACGCCCACCCAGTGCTTGCGCACGTCCACCAGGATGTCCTCGCCCTGCGCCTGGCCGTTGAGGCTGGTGCCGGCGGCCCGGAAGACCACCTCGCGGCCCTTGTCGTGGGCGTACGCCAGGAGGGCGGCGATGTCGTCGGTGGTCTCGGCGACCACGACGATCTGCGGCACGAAGCGGTAGGGGCTGGCGTCCGACGCGTACCGCACGAGGTCGGAGACGCGCCACAGCACCTTGTCGGGGCCCAGGAGGGCGAGCAGCTCGTCCCGCAGCCGCCCGGGTGAACCGTGCGCCACCAGATCCGGTACGCGGTCGGGGGACGGTGTCCGCCGCACGCCGGGGCGCAGCGTGTCCGGGTTCGGCTCCAGCAACGGCATGTCACGGTCCCCTCGACGTCGGGCCTCGTCTCAGCAGCGCCGCCGCTCCGGCACCCCGTCCACGAGGGCGGACAGCAGGCCGCCGAGCACCTCGCGCTGTTCGGCGGTCAACGGAGCCAGGATGTCCTCTGCGGCCGCCCGGCGCGCGCTGCGCAGCCGCCGCAGCGTGTCCCGGCCGGTGTCGGTGAGCTCGATCCGTATCACCCGGCGGTTGTCCGGATCGGGGACGCGCCGGACCCGGCCGCTCGCCTCCAGGCCGTCGACCAGACTCGTCACGGCCCGGGGCACGACCTCCAGCCGGGCCGCGAGGTCCGCCATGCGGGGCGGGCGGTCGTAGTGCGCGACGATCCGCAGCAGCCGGGACTGGGCCGGGGTGATGGCGACGTCGGCCGACTCGAGCTGGCGCTGCTGGCTGCGGTGGAGCCGGCGGGTCAGGCGCAGCAGCTGCTCGGCCAGCAGGCCGTCGGCGTCGGGGGAGTTCATGACGGAAGACTATCAGGACTACGCTCATTGTGAAGGTAGGTAACAATGAGCTAAGCTCTGCATCGTTCGTGGTGTCGCGTCGTCGGTCGCGGCTGTCGGTCGCGCCGCGAGGGGACACCCGCGATGCGGGGGTGCCAGACACGGGCGCACCGGCGTCCATGTCGTCCGCGTGGGCGCCACCCACGTGGCCGCCCGCGCGTCACCCACCCGCGCGCCCGCCGAGCCCGGCGGCGCGCCCAGCCCGAAGGAGCCCATGCGCATCCACGCCGAGTCCACCTGGACACCACCGCCCCCCGATCCGGAACAACCGCCGGCCGAGATCCGGCGCATCCTCCGGCTCTTCCGCCCCTACCGCACCCGGCTCGCCGTCGTCGGGCTGCTCGTCGCGGCGTCGTCGCTCGTCTCCGTCGCCTCGCCGTTCCTGCTCCGCGAGATCCTCGACACCGCCATCCCGCAGGGCCGCACCGGACTGCTCACGCTGCTCGCGTTCGGCATGATCCTCACCGCCGTGGTGACCAGCGTCTTCGGCGTACTCCAGACGCTGATCTCCACGACGGTCGGCCAGCGCGTCATGCACGACCTGCGCACCGCCGTCTACGCCCAGCTCCAGCGCATGCCGCTCGCCTTCTTCACGCGCACACGCACCGGCGAGGTCCAGTCCCGGATCGCCAACGACATCGGCGGCATGCAGGCCACCGTCACCTCCACCGCCACCTCCCTCGTCTCCAACCTCACCTCCGTCGTGGCCACCGTCGTCGCGATGCTCGCGCTGGACTGGCGGCTCACCGTCGTCTCCCTGCTGCTGCTTCCGCTGTTCGTGTGGATCAGCCGCCGCGTCGGCCGCGAGCGCAAGGCGATCACCACCCAGCGGCAGAAGCAGATGGCCGCGATGGCCGCCACGGTCACCGAGTCGCTCTCCGTCAGCGGCATCCTGCTCGGCCGCACCATGGGCCGCGCGGACTCCCTCACCCGCTCCTTCGCCGCCGAGTCCGAGCGGCTCGTCGACCTCGAAGTGCGCTCCTCCATGGCCGGGCGGTGGCGGATGTCCACCATCGGCATCGTCATGGCCGCCATGCCCGCGCTGCTCTATTGGGCCGCAGGACTCGCGCTCCAGGCCGGTGGCGCCGCCCTGTCCATCGGCACGCTCGTCGCCTTCGTCTCGCTCCAGCAGGGCCTGTTCCGGCCCGCCGTCAGCCTGCTCTCCACGGGCGTCGAGATCCAGACCTCCCTCGCGCTCTTCCAGCGCATCTTCGAGTACCTCGACCTGCCGGTCGACATCACCGAGCCGGAGAAGCCGGTCCGCCTCGACACGATCCGCGGCGAGGTCCGCTTCGAGGACGTCGACTTCCGGTACGACGAGAAGAGCGGCGAGACGCTCCACGGCATCGACATCACCGTCCCGGCGGGCGGCAGCCTCGCCGTCGTCGGCCCCACCGGCTCCGGCAAGTCCACGCTCAGCTACCTGGTGCCCCGGCTCTACGACGTCACCGGCGGCCGCGTCACCCTCGACGGCGTCGACGTACGCGACCTGGACTTCGACAGCCTCGCCCGGGCGGTCGGCGTCGTCTCCCAGGAGACCTACCTCTTCCACGCGTCCGTCGCCGACAACCTGCGCTTCGCCCGGCCCGACGCGACCGACGAGGAGATCCAGGCAGCCGCACGAGCGGCCCAGATCCACGACCACATCGCCTCCCTGCCGGACGGGTACGACACCCTCGTCGGCGAGCGCGGCTACCGCTTCTCCGGCGGCGAGAAACAGCGCCTCGCCATCGCCCGCACCATCCTGCGCGACCCGCCGGTCCTCATCCTCGACGAGGCGACCAGCGCCCTCGACACCGGCACCGAGCACGCGGTGCAGCAGGCCATCGACGCGCTCTCCGCCGGCCGCACCACCATCACCATCGCGCACCGGCTCTCCACCGTCCGGGACGCCGACGAAATCGTCGTCCTCGACGCCGGCCGCATCGCGGAACGCGGCACCCACGACGAACTCCTCGCCCTGGACGGCCGGTACGCCGCGCTCGTCCGCGGCGACGCGGAACTCGCCCCGGCAACGCCATGACCCCCGGCACCCCCGGGCCCGCACACGGAAGCGCCGCCGCTCCCGTGGGACGGGGGAGCGACGGCGCCGGGTCGAGCGATCGTCAGACGAGCCAGCCCACGAAGTGGATGAAACCGGCCAGCAGATCGGTGAGCACGTTCATGTGGTGCGTTCTCCTTGTGCTTCGTGCATGTGTGGGACGACGCAACCGAGGTCTGCAGCCCGTCGCTTGCGCACCGTAAGCATCATGCGCCGCAGCCGCGTTCCGCCCGGAAACCGGATGCGATCACACGTTCAGGCGAACATCCGATCCCGCGTTCGCGTGTTCAGGGCCGACTCGGTGGTCGACGTGTCGGGGCGCGGCCGGCTGCCGGATTCGGCGTACGGCGCGGGTTAGCGTGCCCGCATGGTGAACGAGTCCCCGCAGGGCACGCCCCGGCGCCGGTCCCGGATGACCCGCCGGGGCAAGCTGTCCCTCGCCGCAGGCCTGGTGGTCGCCACGGCCGCCGCGGTGCTGGTGCCGTTGCTGCTGCTCAGGGGCGAGGCCCCGGCCCCACCGCCGCCCGAGAAGCCGAGGATGCTCCTCATCCCCGAGGGCTGGCGGGCCACCCAGGTGTACGCCGCCGTCGACAAGGCGCTCAAAGCCCCGCCCGGCACCACGCGGAAGGTCGCCGAGAGCGGCAGGCTCAAGCTGCCGGCCGACGCCCAGGGCAACCCCGAGGGGTTCCTCTTCCCGGCGACGTACCCCGTGTACGAGAAGACGACCGCGCGCGGCCTGCTGGACTACATGGTGCGCACCGCCCACGAACGGTTCGGGGCCGACCGCGTCAGCGCGGGCGCGCAGCGCAACGGCGTGAGCCTCTACCAGACGGTCACCATCGCCAGCATCGTGCAGGCCGAGGCCGACACCGTGGAGGACATGGGCAAGGTGGCGCGAGTGATCTACAACCGGCTCGCCCAGGGCATGGCCCTCCAGATGGACTCCACCCTCAACTACGCGCTGGGCCGCTCCACCCTCGACACCTCGCACGCGGACACCCGGACGGAGAGCCCGTACAACACCTACAACCGCCAGGGCCTGCCCCCCACCCCCATCGACAACCCGGGCGAGCAGGCGATGGACGCGGCGATCAATCCGCCGTCCGGCGACTGGCTGTACTTCGTGACCGTCCGCTCCGGTGACACGCGCTTCACCGCCGACTACGCCGAGCACCAGCGGAACGTGCAGGAGTTCAACGAGGTCCGGAGGACCGCGGCGGCGAGCTGACGCTCACGCGGACACCCGGTCGGGCGCGCGGCCCGCAACGGCGCGCGGCGCCGGCACCCGCATCGGTGCGCGCTCGCCGGAGCGTTCCAGCAGGCGCCCGATGTCCCGCACGGCGGCCCGGCCGGCCCGGTTGGCGCCGATGGTCGACGCCGACGGCCCGTACCCGACCAGGTGCACGCGCTCGTCGCGTACCGCACGGGTGCCCTCCAGGCGGATGCCGCCACCCGGCTCACGCAGCCGCAGCGGCGCGAGGTGGTCGATGGCGGCGCGGAAACCGGTCGCCCACAGAATGACATCGGCGTCGACCGCCCGCCCGTCCTCCCAGGCCACACCCGTGGGCGTGATCCGGTCGAACATCGGCAGCCGGTCCAGGACCCCGCGCTCCCTGGCCCGCCGGACGGCGTCGGTCACCGGCAGCCCCGTCACGCTGACCACGCTCTGCGGCGGCAGCCCGCGCCGTACCCGCTCCTCCACCAGCGCGACCGCCGCCCGGCCCTCCGCCTCGCCGAACGGACCCTCGCGCCACACCGGCTCCCGGCGCGTCACCCAGGTCGTCTCCGCCGCGACGTCCGCGATCTCCATCAGGTGCTGCGTGCCGGAGGCCCCGCCGCCCACCACGATCACCCGCAGACCCGCGAACCCCTCCGGCCCCGGATAGTCCGCGGTGTGCAGCTGCCGCCCCCGGAAGGTCTCCTGGCCGGGGTAGCGCGGCCAGAAGGGCCGGTCCCAGGTCCCGGTCGCGTTGACCAGGGCGCGCGTCGCGTACGTCCCCTCCGAGGTCTCGACCAGCAGCAGGCCGCCCTCGCCACCGTCCCGCACCGCCGTCACCTCGACCGGCCGGCGCACGCGCAGGTCGAACCTCTCCTCGTACCGCGCGAAGTACCCGCCGATCACCTCCGACGACGGACGCCCGTCATCGGCGCCGGTCAGTTCCATGCCGGGCAGCTGGTGCATCCCGTGCACCTTGCCGTACGTCAGCGAGGGCCAGCGGAACTGCCACGCGCCGCCGGGGCGCGGAGCGTGATCCAGGACGACGAAGTCCCGGCCCGGCTCCAGCCCGGTGCGGCGCAGGTGGTACGCGGCGGAGAGCCCGGCCTGCCCCGCGCCGACCACGACCACGTCGTACACCCGGAAATCGTTCACCCTTCCACTAACCAAGGGAGGTGTGCGCATCTTCCCCTCCACCGGGTCAGATGATGTGCGCCTCCGAGCGGGCCCCGGACGCATTGCCGTCGAAGCGGTCGGCGGCGAGCGGAGCGACATCGACGAACGGCGTCCTGCCGAGGTACAGGTCCCGCACCACCTCCCCGACCGCCGGCGCCATCAGGAAGCCGTGCCCGGAGAACCCCGTCGCGTACAGGAACCGGCTGACGCCGCGCGCCTCACCGATCAGCGCGTCCCGGTCGGGCGTCATCTCGTACAGGCCCGCCCAGCCGCCGCGTACCGGCACGTCCGCGAGCGCGGGGGCGCGCCGGGCGGCGGTCTCCCGGAAGAGGTCCAGCCACTCCTCGCTGAACTCCCGCCCGAAGCCGGGCTCCTGACGGGGATCGGACAGCCCGAGTACGAGACCGCCCGCGCCGTCGCCGTGGAAGTACAGCGTGGAGCCGTAGTCCAGGGTGAACGGCATCCGCGGCGGCGCCGGGTCCAGCGGCCCGGTCAGGGCGATCTGCCGCCGCAGCGGGGTGACCGGCAGCTCCACCCCCGCCATCGCGCCCACCTCCCCGGACCAGGCCCCGGCCGCGCAGACCACCACCCCGGTACGCACGGTCCCGGCGCTGGTGCACACCGCGCGGACCGCCCCGCCGGAGGTCTCGATCCCGGTGACGGCGCACCGGCTCCGTACGGTCGCGCCGAGCGACGCGGCGGCCCGCAGGTAGCCGCGGACGGCGGCACCGGGCAGCGCGTACCCGTCGGCGGGGGAGTGGGCGGCGGCCACGAACGACGACGGATCGACGTACGGGCACAGCCCGTGCGCCGCGCGCGGGCTCAGCAGCCGGCTTGGCACGCCGTACGCGTGCTGCACCTCCATCGCCCGCCGGAAGGTCGCGACCTCGGCCTCGTCGGCCAGCAGGAACAGATAGCCGACGCTCTCCAGCCCCACCTCCGCCCCCGGCCGCTCCCTGAACGCCCGCCACGCCGCGAGGCTGCGCTGCCCCAGCCGTACGTTCAGCGGATCGGAGAACTGCGCGCGCACCCCGCCGATCGGCTTCCCGGACGACCCGGACCCCGGCGCGTCCCGCTCCACGAGCAGCACCCGCCCGACCCCCGCCTCCGCGAGGTGGAACGCGACGCTCGCCCCGATGACCCCACCCCCGACGACCACGACGTCGGCGGCCTCCGGCAGTGACCCCTCGGCTGACGCACCGTCGATCTCCATGCCCCCATGGTGGCGACTGACGACTCGTCACGTCGACGGCACCGCACGGCGTGCCGCGCGGTGACACCATGGACGCATGAGCGACGCATTCACCACCCGTACGCTGCGGATCACCACCGGCCCCAAGGAGACGGTCCACGACCTGACCGGCGACTGCGCGTCCTTCCTGCGGGAGGTCGCGGCGGGCCGGGACGGCCTGCTGAACGTCTTCACACCGCACGCCACCACCGGCGTGGCCATCCTGGAGACCGGCTCCGGCAGCGACCACGACCTCCTGGCCGCCCTCCACACCCTCCTCCCGGCCGACGACCGCTGGCAACACCGCCACGGCAGCCCCGGCCACGGCCGCGACCACGTCCTCCCCGCCCTGGTGCCCCCGCACGCGACCATCCCGGTCATCGACGGCGAGATGGCGCTGGGCACCTGGCAGTCGGTGTGCGTGGTCGACACGAACAAGGACAACCCGGACCGCCAGGTGCGGCTGAGTTTCCTGGGCTGAGCAGAGGACGAGCAAGGGCTGCTCAGATGCCGTGCTTCGTCGCGGCCCCGTGAACCGGCGTCACGCGACCACATCCCGCGGCGGCTTCCCCGCCACGTAGGCGGTGACGTTCTCGACCGCGGCCAGGGCGATGCGGACCAGCGTCTCGCGCGTGACGCCGCCCACGTGCGGGGAGAGCACGACGCGGGGAGCCTTCAGCAGCCGCAGGGTCGAGGGCGGTGGTTCCGGGTCGAAGACGTCGAGGCCCGCGCCGGCGAGGGTGCCGGATTCGAGGGCGTCCGCGAGGGCCTCCTGGTCGATGAGGGCGCCGCGGGCGGTGTTGACGACGAAGGCGGTCGGCTTGAGGAGGGCCAGGCGGTCGGCGTCGAGGAGATGGCGGGTGGCGTCGGTGAGCGGGGCGTGGAGCGTGACGTAGTCGGAGGCGCGCAGCAGCTCGTCGAGCTCCGTGTGGCGGGCACCGCCCGCGCGGGACTCCGTCTCCGGGGCGGCGCGCCGCGGGCCGGCGTACAGGACGCGCATGTCGAACGCGGCCGCGCGGCGGGCGACTTCCGTGCCGATGCGGCCGAGGCCGATGATGCCGAGGGTCTTGCCGGACAGTTCCGTGAGGGAGTGCTGGAGGCGCGGCAGCGCCCAGTCGCCGTCGACGAGGGCGGTGTGGGCGGGGATCAGCTGCTTGGCGAGGGCCAGCATGAGTGCGAAGGTCTGCTCGGCGACGTTCTGTTTCTCCGCGTCGCTGGAGCCGATCGTGCACACGGTGACGGCGCGCGCCCGGGCGGCTTCCACGTCGACGCAGTCGTAGCCGTGGCTGGCGCACTGGACCAGCTCCAGGCGCGGCGCGGCCGCCAGGTGGCCGGCGGTGACCGGGGCGAGGGCGGTGATCAGGACGTCGGCCTCGCGCAGCGCGACCGGGTCCTCGTCGGCCGTCTCGACGACGGTGACGCGGGCCTCGCCCGGGAACAGCCCGGCGAGCGCGGCACCGGCGGTGCGGCCGCCGACGTGGGGCGGGACGACGGCAAGGACGTTCTTCACGGTGTCTACTCCTCGAAGAGGTCGTCGGGGCCCGGCGTGGTGGGCGTGGAGTGCCCGGACAGCGCCAGGGTCAGGTCCAGCTCGGCGAGCAGGCAGCGGATGACGTGCTCGACGCCCGCCTGGCCGTCGAGACCGAGCCCGTACGCGTACGGACGCCCCACCAGCACCGCCTGGGCGCCCAGGGCGAGCGCTTTGAAGATGTCGTCGCCCGTGCGGACGCCGCTGTCGAACAGCACGGTCAGCCGGTCGCCGACCGCCTCCGCCACGCGCGGCAGGGCATCGGCGGCGGCGACGGAACCGGCCACCTGGCGGCCGCCGTGGTTGGACACGACCACCCCGTCCACGCCCGCGCCGGCGGCGCGCCGGGCGTCGTCCGGGTGCAGGATGCCCTTGAGGACGATCGGCCCGTCCCAGTTCTCCCGCAGGAACGCCAGGTCCGGCCAGGTCTTGGCGGGGTCGGCGAACATGCTCACGAAGTGCAGGACGGCGGCGTCCGGATCCTCGTGCACCGGCTTGGCGAGACCGGCGAGGAACGCCGGATCCGTGAAGTAGTTGGCGGTCCCCACGCCGTGCAGGAACGGCAGGTACGCCTGGTCCAGGTCGCGCGGCCGCCACGCCAGCAGCGGGGTGTCCAGCGTGACGAACAGCGCGCTGAAGCCCGCGGCCTTCGCCCGGTCCAGGAAGGAGCGGGCGACCTCGCGGTCCTTGGGCCAGTACAGCTGGAACCACCGCTCCGCGTCGCCCATCGCCTCGGCGACCTGCTCCATCGGCGTGCTGGAGGCGGACGACAGGATGTACGGAACGCCGTGCGCGGCGGCCGCGCGGGCGGCGGCCGGCTCCGCATCCGGGTGCAGGATCGACAGCACGCCCACGGGCGCGAGCGCGAGCGGCGCGGGCAGCGTGCGGCCGAGGAGCCCGACGGACAGGTCCCGCTCGTGCACGTCGCGCAGCATGCGCGGCACGATCCGCCGGCGCTCCAGCGCCGCCCGGTTGGCGGCCGCGGTGCTGCCGTTGCCCGCGCTGCCGGCCACGTAACCGACCGGGCCGGGCCCGAGGCGCCGCTCGGTGAGCTCCTCAAGGCGGGTCAGGTCGGTGGGCAGGCGCGGCACGGCGCCCTTCATGCCGTTCAGGTAGATCTCGTACTGGAAGTCCGCCCAGTGTTTCCCCATGCGCGCGTTCCACCCCTTCGCCCCGGCACCGTGTGTCCCCCGGATCCTCGCGAGTCGCGGCCCGCCGCGTCCACCACCTCGACGGAGTCCGTCCACCGACACGGCGGCGTACTCGGCGCCGCGCGCTTGTGCAGACCGGCACAGGAGCCGGTCCGCTTACGCCCCCTAGCCTCGCCGGAACATCACGAACGAGGGGGTACCGCGTGAACTGGCTCATCCACGACTACCGAGAGAGCGACCTCGCGGCGGTCGTCCACCTGATCGACACCACGGCCGAGCTCGGCCAGGAGTCCGTGTTCTCGCTCGCCGAGTGCATCGGCGCGCTGACCTCCCGCCAGCCGGCCGTCGTCGCCGTCCACCAGGGCGTGCCCATCGGCGCGGCGCTCGCCTGCGTGGCGGGGGAGCGCGCCTGGGTGATGCGGATCGCCATCGCGTCGGCCTGGCGCGGCCGGGGCCTGGCGAGCGCCCTCCTGGTCGAGCTGGAGCGGCGGCTCCTCGCCGCCCGGGTCGGCCGGATCGCCTACGTCCTGCCCGAGGAGGACCTCTTCGGCGAGGGCCTGATCAACGCCGGCTACACCCGGCGCCCGGCCGTCGCGTACTTCGAGAAGGTCGAGCCGCTGCACGGCCCCGCCGCCAACCTCCTGGAGGACCTGGGCGGGCGGTTCCTGCCCGCCGACCTGTGGGCCAAGGTGGCCGGCATGGAGCCGGAGAAGGACCTCATCGAGCGGCGCGTCGTGCTGCCGCTCGCCGAGCCGGAGCGCGCCGCCCGGCACGGGGTGCAGCCACCGCGCGCCATCGCCCTCTTCGGACCGCCGGGAACGGGCAAGACCACCTTCGCCCGGGGCATCGCCTCCCGGCTGGGCTGGCCCTTCGTGGAGCTGCTGCCGTCCCGGCTGGCCGACGAGGGCAACCTGGCGGCGGCGCTGCGCAGCGCGTTCGCCCGCATCTCGGAGCTGGAGCGGGTGCTCGTCTTCATCGACGAGGTCGAGGAGATCGCACCCGTACGCACCGAGCCCGCGCAGCCCGGCGGGATGCACGGCGTGACCAACGAGCTGCTGAAGCTGATCCCCCGCTTCCGGGAGGGCGACGAGCGGCTGCTGGTCTGCGCGACCAACTCCATCCGCTCGCTGGACCCGGCGTTCCTGCGCCCGGGCCGCTTCGACTACCTGATCCCGATCGGTACGCCGGACAAGGAGGCGCGCACGGCGATCTGGTCGCGCTACACGCACGGCCGGGCCGACGTCGACGTGTCCGTCCTGGTGGCGGCGAGCGAGCTGTTCACGCCCGCCGACATCGAGCACGCGGCGCGGATCGCGGCCCAGGCCGCCTTCGAGCGGGACCTGCGCGGCGGCGCCGGCCAGGACCACGACCAGGCACCGGGCGCGAGCACCGAGGACTACCTGGAGGCCATCGCCCAGTGCCGGCCGACGGTGACGCCCGCGATGATCGACCAGTTCCGCGCGGACATCACCTCCCACGCCCGGTTCTGACCGCGGGTACGGGAGCGCGCGGGGAGGCTGCGGACCGGGCCGGTGCGCCGTCACCCGGCCCGGTCGGCCTCCAGCGCCGTGCGCTCCAGCCGGCCCCGGTACTCCTCCCACCACGCCGAATCACCCGGTGCCATGCTGTCGTTGCCCTGCTTCACCCCCACGGCGCCGCCCAGGAGTTCGCGCAGGATGTCGGCGTGCCCGGCGTGCCGGTGCGTATCGGCCAGCACGCGCACCACGGCCTGATG
This sequence comes from Streptomyces sp. NPDC030862, assembly GCF_055571835.1. Classification (NCBI taxonomy): domain Bacteria; kingdom Bacillati; phylum Actinomycetota; class Actinomycetes; order Kitasatosporales; family Streptomycetaceae; genus Streptomyces; species Streptomyces sp. NPDC030862. Next base: position 172,225 of record NZ_JBVIEN010000007.1, read on the forward strand.
CAGCGTCACCTCGTCCCGGCCGTCGGGCCACCACGGCACTCTGCCCACCGTGTCAGGCGGCAGCGCGTCGATCGTGGCGTCCGCGTGCGCCCACGCCCGGCGGTAGAGGTCCACGAACCACGCGCGCGACTCGTTGGCGGTGGCCCACATGTCCCCGTTCGGCTCCGCGCCCTCGTCCAGCCAGGGCAGCGGCTCGCCAGCAAGGCGTCCCGCGCGGACTGGAGGGAGGAGCGGAGGTCGGTCTTGGCATCCGGTGCGGTCATGGGAGCGGTCATGGGAGCGGCCATGGGAGCAGTGTGCCCGGGGGCCTGGGGAGACCGATGCAGTCGTCGCTCGGCTTGAAGGGGATGGGAGGATCTTGCCGACAGTTCTGCGCGAGGAGGCAAGGTGGAGGACGGCTCGCCGCACGACCATTCCGACTGGGATGAGGCTGTGCTCGCGGCTCGTGAGCGAGCCCGCTCACGGCAGGCCCTCATGGTTGAGCGCTACGGTCTGTCGGGGGACGTCCAGTACCACTGGTCACTCGACGACGCGCGGATCACGTGGTCCCGCAGCGGGAAGGCGTTTCTCACGGGACGACTCACGATGATCGGCAGCGTGAGCCTGTCCCAGCGCACCTGGCTCTGGGCCTGGGCCAATGCATCACTGCCGTCCGCAGTCCTGGGCGACATCGAGCAGGTGCGCCGTTTCGGAGAGACGAACGGTTTTCCGGTGCTGCCGTGGCCAGGCTTCGACTACGACCCCGAACTCGTCGCCGAAGCACGCATGGTCGCAGCCTCGGTACTCGACGCAGAGGGCCTGTGGGCGGATTCCACGGACGACGCCCAGCTGCATTTTGCGATCCACGACCTGAAGCCGGTCGCGGAAGCACCGTGAGGGTGGTCGTGACGCGCCGCGTCGACCAGCTCGGCGGTGAACATCTTCGTCAGGGTCCCGATCCGCACCCGTCGGCCCGCGTCCGCACCAGACGCCGCTCGCTGATCCGGCCTGATCGACAAGACACACCCCCTAGCGGCCCCGTACGAAGAAGTCGTACGCCGCCCCCGCCGTGAACTCCCCCTGCCCGCCGCGCAGCAGCAGCCCCGCCGTCCGGAAGGCCGGGTCGTCGGCCGTCGACGGTACGTACGGAACGGCGATGCACCGCATCCCGGCCGCGTGGGCCGCCGCCGCGCCGGGTGGGGCGTCCTCGACGACCACGCACTGCGCCGGCTCCACGCCGAGCCGGCGCGCCGCCTCCAGGAACACGTCCGGCGCGGGCTTGCCCCGCTCGACCTCCTCGGCGGAGACCAGCGTGGCGATGTACGCGCCCAGGCCCGTGGCGTCGAGCACCGCCTCGATCGCGGCGCGTGAGGAGCCGGACGCCACGGCCATCGGGACACCCTCCCGGTGCAGGAGCTCCACGAACGTGCGCATCCGCGGAAACACCCCGGTCGCCGTGCGCGCCAGCTCCAGGTAATGGCGGTTCTTGGCGGCCAGCAGCTCCTCGACCGGCGCGTCGAGCCCGTACTCCTCCTTGAGGATCTCCAGCGTCTCGCGCGTCCCGATGCCGATGAAGTCGGTGTGGCGCTCCCAGGTGAAGCCGGCGACGCCGTGGCTCGCCAGCAGCCGGCGCCCGGCCTCGTAGTAGTTCGGCTCGCTGTCCACCAGCGTGCCGTCGAGATCGAAGACGACCGCGGCGTTCACGGGCGCTGCGGGCGCGAGGCCCGCCCCACCGCCTCCACCAGGGGCAGCAGCCGGTGCGGCACGCGCTCGCGCAGCGCCATCTCCGTCCGCGTACGCACCACGCCCGGGATCTGGATCAGCCGCTGGATGACGTCCTCCAGATGGCCGTTGTCCCGGGCCACGACACGCGTCAGCAGGTCCCCGCCGCCGGTGATCGAGAACGCCTCCACGATCTCGGGGACGGCGGCGAGCTCCTCGCCGACCTCGTCCAGATATCCCTGCGTCACCTCGATGTGCACGAACGCCAGCACCGGATGCCCCAGCGCGGCGGGGGAGAGGACCGGCCCGGTGCCGGTGATCACCCCGTCGCGCTCCATCCGGTCCAGGCGCGCCTGGAGCGTGCCGCGCGCGATGCCCAGGATCCGGGCGTACTCGCGCACACTCGTGCGCGGCTGTTCGATCAGCAGCCGCAGAATCCGGGTGTCGAGCTCGTCCACTGCCACGGAACGTGACAGTACCCCGTTCCCGCGGGTGGGCAGGGGGCGTGCCTCAGCCGAGGCTCGCCAGCAGTTCGTTGCACGCCTGCTCGCACCGCCGGCACGCCTCCGCGCAGACCCGGCAGTGCTCGTGCATGTCGGCGTGGCTCTCGCACTCGTCCGCGCACGCCTTGCACACGGTGGCGCACGCCCGCACGACCGCGCGCGTGATGTTGGCGTCGTACCCGGTGTGCCGGGAGAGCACCGACGCGGTGGTGTTGCACATGTCGGCGCAGTCCATGTCGGTACGGATGCACTTGGTCAGGTCGCCGACCATGCCCTCGGACAGGCAGGCGTCGGCGCACGCCGTACACGCCTGGGCACAGGCGATGCACTGCTCGATGCACGTGGCCATCGCCTCGCGGTCCACACCGCCGAGGTCGGCCGGGTAGGTGTTCAGCATGTCCTTGACCGATGTGGTCATCTTCCTCGCCTCCTCTGTTGCGTCACGCTGACGGGTGCACCGGTGGCCCCCGGGCAAACAACCCCCGGCGCCCCGACATGACGGGTCGGCATGACGGGTCGGCGGGCGGGTACGCGGCGCGCGATGGTCGGGAGGCCTCGGGAGGCCGCGATGGAGATCACCACCATGGAGATCACGTAGGAGCGTCCCTACCGCTTCCGCATCACACCGCACCGCGACATGCGGGTCCCCGGGGTCGTGTTCGCGTCCCGGCGGCTGCTGCGGGACGCCGAGAAATCACTGGAGCAGGTCGTCAACGTGGCGACCCTGCCGGGCATCGTCACCGCCTCGTACGCGATGCCGGACATCCACTGGGGCTACGGCTTCCCCATCGGCGGCGTCGCCGCGACCGACGTCGACGACGGCGGGGTGGTGTCACCCGGCGGCGTCGGCTTCGACATCTCGTGCGGGGTGCGGCTCCTCGCCGCCGACTGCGACCGGCGTGCCCTGGCGCCGGTGCTGGCGCGGCTCATGGACGGCCTGGGCCGGGCGGCCCCCCACGGCCCCGGGCGGGGTGCGGTCTGGCACCTCGGCGGGACCGGGCGGCTGCGGCGGGTACTGGAGGGCGGCTCGCGGTACGCCGTCGAGGAGGGCCACGGCGAGGAGCGGGACCTGCTGCGCTGCGAGGACGCCGGGGCGGTCCCCGACGCGGACGTCGGCGAGGTCAGCGAGCGGGCGATGCAGCGCGGCCTCGAACAGGTCGGCAGTCTGGGCGGGGGCAACCACTTCCTGGAGGTCCAGGCGGTCGACGAGGTGTACGACGGGCCGGTCGCCCACGCCTTCGGCCTTGCCCTCGGCCAGGTGTGCGTGATGATCCACTGCGGCTCCCGCGGGCTGGGGCACCAGGTGTGCAGCGACCATGTGCGGACGATGGACAAGGCGATGGCGCGCTACGGCATCACCGTGCCCGACCGGCAGCTCGCGTGCGCCCCGGTCGACTCACCGGTGGGGAAGTCCTACCTCGGGGCGATGGCCGCGGCCGCCAACTACGGGCGCGCGAACCGCCACATGCTCGGCGAGGCGGCGCGCCGCGTCTTCCGCAGCATGGCCGGGGCCCGGCTGAGCCTGGTGTACGACGTGTCCCACAACCTCGCCAAGATCGAGCGCCACGCGCTGGACGGCGAGACCCGCACCCTCTGCGTCCACCGCAAGGGCGCCACCCTCGCCCTCCCGCCCGGCCACCCGGGCCTCCCCGAGGACCTGCGCACCGCCGGTCAGCCGGTCCTCATCCCCGGCACCATGGGCACCGCGTCGTACGTCCTGACCGGCGTGCCGGGCGGCGACGCGTTCCACTCCACCTGTCACGGCGCCGGCCGGGTGCTGAGCCGCCACGCGGCCCTGCGCGCGGTACGCGGTGAGGAGCTGCGCGCCCGCCTGGAGTCGCGGGGCATCGCGGTGCGCGGGGCGTCCTGGCGCGGCCTGGCCGAGGAGGCACCGGAGGCGTACAAGGACGTCTCGGAGGTGGTCGAGGCGAGCGAGGGCGCGGGCCTGTGCCGCAAGGTGGTGCGCCTGGTGCCGCTGGGGGTGGTGAAGGGCTGACGCCGCGCCTCCGCCCCCGGTGGTGAAGGGCTGACGGCAGGTCCCCACCCCCGGTGGTCAGACGTCGACGGTCGCCGCACACGTCCAGCCGTACGGGCCCGGGGCGAGGTGGAGGTCGCTCCAGGAGACGGCCTTCGGGGCCGCGCCGATGACCGGGACCCGGGAGAGCTCCGCGACCGCGAGCCGGACGTCCAGCCCACCGTCCGTCATCTCCGCCTCGACGTCCACGGGCACCTCCCCGTGCACCTCCAGCCGGAAGATGACCTCGTCGAGCAGCGCGGCCAGCAGATCGTCGTCGTCGGTCTCGTCGAACCGCACCCGCCGCACCGCCGTCGGGCGGACGCCGCCGAGGTCGGCGAAGCACTCCACCATCCCCAGCACCGCCTCGGCCAGGCACAGCTCCCGGGACGAACCCCACGCCTCGATCCGTACGTCCGCCGTGTGCGGAACCGTCCGGTGCCCGCTCTCGCCCGGCCGCCGCCCGGCCGCCTGCTCGTCGCCGTTCGTGCCGTCGTCATCCGCGTCGCCGATCATGACGAGCACTTGCCCTCAATGAACCGGACATATGCCGCCATTCCCCCGCTGGGGAGGACAATGAAGCAGGGCGCCGCGCCGCTCGGCCGGACGCCCGGGCCTGCGGTTCCCTGGGGAGACGAGCGACGATGAAGGGCTCACTCCGTGTCGGACGGGTATGCGGTGTACCGCTGCGGATGCACTGGAGCGTCCCGCTGCTCGCGGTCCTCTTCGCGTACGGACTGGGGCGCCGGACCCTGCCCGCCTGGGCTCCCGGGCACCCGGACGCGGTCTACACCGTCGCCAGCGCCGTAGGGGCGCTGCTGCTCATGGGCAGCGTGCTGCTCCACGAAGCCGCGCACGCCGCGGTGGCGCGGTGGAAGCGGATCTCCGTGGACGACGTGACCCTCTGGGCGCTGGGCGGGGTCACCCGGATGGACAGTCCGAAGACGGCCGTGGCGGCGTTCGCGGTCGCGGTCAGCGGGCCGCTCGCCAGCCTGGCCGTCGGCGGAGCCGCGCTCGGCGCGGGCGTCGCACTGCACGGGCTGACCGGCTGGCCCGTGCCCGCCGCCGTCCTGGTGTGGCTCGGCTGGATGAACCTGCTGCTGGGCGTGTTCAACCTGCTGCCCGCCGCCCCCCTCGACGGCGGCCGGGTGGTGCAGGCGGCGCTGTGGTGGCGCACCGGCGACCGGGACCGCGCCGAACGGGCGGCCGGCCGCAGCGGCCAGGTCATGGGCGTGCTGCTCATGATCCTGGGGTGGTTCTCCGTGCTGCGCGGGATGACCGGCGGCCTGTGGCTCGTCGTGATCGGCCTCTTCATCACCGTCGTCGCCGGTGCGGAACGGCAGCGTGCCGTCTTCCGTACGGCCCTGCGCGGCGTACGGATGGCCGACGCCATGTCCGCCCCGGTGGTCACCGGCGCCGACTGGCTGACCGTGCGGGCCTTCATCGACGAGGTGGCGGCCGGGTGCGGCCACTCCGCCGTGCCGCTGGTCGACTTCGAGGGCCGCCCCAGCGGGGTCGTGGAGGTTGGCCGGCTGGCTGCGGTACCGAAGGCGCGCAGGGACGAGCTGCGCGTGCGGGACGTGGCCACTCCGCTGTCGCGCTGCGTGCTCGCCGCCCCGGACGACCCGCTGGCCGAATCCCTCGACAAGCTCCGCCCGGGTGCCGGAGGGCGCTTCCTCGTCGTGGACGGAGAGCGCCTGGTCGGGATCGTGACGGCGAAGGACATCGCGCGGCTGATGCGGCGGCACAGCTTGCGCGGCCCCCGCACCGAGTGAACGGCCGGTTCACCACGCGGCCGGTTGAACGGACGGCTGGTTGAACGGACGGCTGGTTGAACGGACGGCCGGTTGAACGCGGCGTACGGCTGGAAAGAGCGTTGCCCTGGACGCGGCCGTCCGCTGCGCTGAGGGGGTCGGCGACATGCGGGGGCGAGCGAGGAGGGCGTGATGCCCGCGAGGCACTCGGCACGTGACGGGTCCAGGCCCTGGACGGCGTACCCCACGCCGGTGGTGTGCGCGTCCGTCTCCCTCGGATCGGCCGGGCTCCTGCCCGTACTCGGCGCCGTGCGGTGGCTGCATCACCCGGTGCCCGCCCTCGCCGCGTACTGCGTGCTCACGGCCCTGGTGAGCCTGCGCGCGAGTCTGCGCGCGGTTCCGTTCGCCGCGGTCGTGGCGTGGATGGTGTACGACGGCTTCGTCGTGCACGAGCAGGGCGAGCTCACCTGGGACGGCTCCGCGGACGTGTACCGCCTGGGGCTGCTCGCCGCGTCCTCGCTGCTCGGAACGGTGGTGGCCGCGCTGGGCCGCGTCTGCGGAACGCCTCGCGGGTGACGGGCTGCCCGCGCCGCCGGTGAGGGCCGTTGGCTCCACGTTGGCGCACGCTCGTACGGCCTCACTGGGCCATTGGCTCAGTGAATGAGGAGCCACTTGAGCCAACGGGCGAGACAGTGTTGTGATGGACCCATCGATGGCGCTGCGGACTCCGCGGCGCCTTTTTCATGCCATGTCATGTACGTGAAGGAGGGCCGGGAAACCGTGCTGAAGAAGGTGTTCGTGGCTCCGGACCCCGGGCGACTGCGGCTGCGCAGCGCCACGCGGGCCGTCCTCGGCATCGCGTTGGCGGTGGGCTTGTGCGGGACGGCAGGCCACTCGTTGGTCGCCGCCATCACCGGCGGCCTCGCGGCGCTGCTCGCCCTCTTCACCGTGACGGACGCGACGGTGCGCGGCCAGGCGGTCACGACCGCGCTGCTGCCCGTCGTCGGGCTCCCGGTCCTGGCCCTGGCCGCCGTGCTGCACGACCAGCCGCTCGCGCGTGACCTGGCGTTCCTCGCCATCGTGGGGGCGGGCGTGTACGCCCGGCGCTGGGGGCCGCGCGGCCACTCGCTCGGCGTGTTCGCCTTCATGGCCTTCTTCGTGACCCAGTTCCTCGGCACGGTGCCCGGGCAGCTGCCCGAGCTGTACGCCGCCGTCCTGCTGTCGCTGCTCGCCTCCTCGGCCGTACGGTTCGGCCTGTGGTGCTACGAGCGGCGGTTCGCGCCGCCCGCCGCCGTACCGACACCGTTCGACGGCGGGCGGTGGCTGGGCCGGGCGACCACCCGGCAGGCGGTGCAGGCGACGGTCGCGGCCGGGTTCGCCCTGGTCGTGGGCCAGGTGCTGTCGCACGAGCGCTGGTACTGGGCGGTGGGCGCCGCCTGGTGGATCTTCGTCAACACGACGTCGCGCGGCGAGACGCTGGTACGGGGCTTCCGCCGGGTCCTCGGCACGGTGATCGGCATCGGCGCCGGCCTGCTCGTCGCCGTCCCGCTGCACGGTGAACCCCTGGCCACCGCCGCCCTGATCGGGCTCTGCGTCTTCGGCATCTTCTACACGGCGGCGGTCTCGTACACCTGGATGATGCTCGCCGTCACCGTGATGGCGAGCCTGCTGTACGGGCTGCTCGGCGTGCTGGACACCGGACTGCTGGCCCTGCGGCTCGTGGAGACCGGCGTGGGGCTGGCCGGCGCCGCGCTGGCCGTGCTCTTCGTGCTGCCCATCACCACGCACGCGACGACGGACGCCTGGATCGCCCACGCCCTGCGCTGCGTCCACGGCTGCACCACCTCGGCCGCGCGGCGCCTCGCGGGCGACCCGGACGCGGACCCCGCGCCGCTCGCCGCCGAACTGGAGGTGCTGCTCGGGCGGGCCCGGCTCTCCCTCGCGCCGCTCGTGCACCCGCTGAGCCCGCTGCGCGCCCGCAAGGCCCGCGCCCGCCGGGTCCTGGCCCTGCTGGACGACTGCGCCCGCGAGGTGCGCGGCCTCACGTCGGTCGCGGCCGACCCGGAGGCCTCGCACGACGCGCGGCTCGCCGCCGCGTGCTGGCGCGTGGAGATCGCCCTCCAGGCGCTGGTGGTGCCCGCACCGGGCGCCGAGCGGTCCGAGCAGCCCGAGCGGGCCGAGCGGTCCGAGCGGTCCGAGCAGGCCGAGCGGTCCGAGCAGGCGGCCCCGGAGGCGTCGCCCGCCGCCGCGCCGGCCGCGCATCACCACCCCGTCACCGAGGCCGCGCTGCAGCACCTCCACGGGCTGGAGCGGGTCCTGGTCGACCTGGCCGTGCCGCTGCGCTCCTCGCCGCGCTCGTCGGCGGCTTTCCAGACCCTGTCCTGACCGGGGCGCCTGCCGATTGGTCTGGACCTGCTAGCGTCGGGCCGTGCCGGGTGGTCGGCCCGGGGGAGAGGGGCGGCGCGGTGCGGTACGCAGAGGAGCAGGACCGAGAACGAGGCGGGGACCAGGGCGGGGACCAGGGCAGGGACCGAGGCCGGCACCGGGGCCGGAGGGCCTTCATCGGGTCGTTCACCTCGGCCGGAGGCCGTGGCGTCGTCGCGGCCGACCTCGACCCCGAGACGGGGGCGCTCACCGTCACCGGAGCCACGGACGAGCTCCCGGACCCGTCCTTCCTGGCCGCCGCGCCCGGCGGCACCCTGCTCTACGCCGTGTCCGAGACCCCGGACGGCGCCGTCGCCGCCTTCGACGTCACCGGGGCCGCCCCCCGCCTGATCGGCGCACCCGCCCGGGTGCGCGGCGCGGGCCCCACGCACCTGGCGCTCGCCGCGGGGCACGTGCTGACCGCCAACTACTCCGACGGCAGCGTCAGCGCCCTGCCCCTCGGTACCGACGGCGTACCGGACGCCGCCACCGGCCTCGTACACCGGCACCACGGCTCCGGCCCACACCCGGAGCGGCAGGCCGGCCCGCACGCCCACCAGGTGATGCCCGCGCCCGACGGCCGACGGCTGCTCGCCGTGGACCTCGGCACCGACTCCGTCCACGTGTACGCGCTCGCCGACGGCGCCCTCCTGCGGCTCGCCGAGACCGCCCTGGCCCCGGGCACCGGGCCCCGCCACCTGGCCTTCCATCCGGACGGCGGCCACGTCTACGTCCTCGGCGAGCTGGAGCCGACCCTGACCGTCTGCCGCTGGGACGGGCGGGCGGGCGTCCTCGAACCGGTCGGCGCGACCCCGGTCCTGCCCCCGGGTGCGTACACCCCCAGTCACCCGTCCGGGATCGCCGTCGCGCGCGACGGGCGCTTCGTGTGGGCAGCGGTGCGCGGCGACGACAGCATCGCCGTCCTCGCCCTCGACGAGACCCGCGAGAAGCCCGAGCCGGTCACCACGGTGCCCTGCGGCGGCCGCTGGCCCAGGGACCTGACGCTCGACCCCGAGGGGCGGCGGCTGTACGTGGCCAACCAGCGTTCCGGCGACGTGACCTGGTTCGACGTGGACCCGGACACCGGCGTGCCGTACCGGGCGGGCGCCGTCGAGGTCCCGGCGGCCTCCTGCGTGGTCTTCACCTGACGCCCGGTGGTCCTCACTTGACGCCCGCCGGCCGCACGGCGCGCGGAAGGGCCCGCACCGGATGACGTCATCATCGGGTGCGGGCCCTTCCGTTACGGTCCCTGCGGTCCTCGTACGGCCCGGGCGCGCGGGTCAGTGAACCGGGGCGCCCTGCGGCTGCGGGGCGATGCCCAGCGCCGCCGAGTACTGCGACAGCACCAGCTTGCCGACCGCCGGGTATGCGCCCAGCGGCTCGGACACCGGGCACTCCGCGGCCTGCGCGGCCTCCTCCAGCAGGCCCTCGCCCAGCTCGGGCCCGATCAGGTACGGCGCGAGCGCGAGCTGCTGCGAACCGGAGCCGCGCAGCTGCTCGGCGACCGCGGCCACCGAGCCCTCCTGGTCCAGCGCGGCGGCCATCACCGGGACGGCGAGCCGCGCGGCCAGCAGCATGCCGGTGATGCCGGCCGCCTGCACGGCCTCCTCGCCGCCGACCGTGGCCAGGACGATGCCGTCGGCCGCCGTGGCGACCGTGAACAGCCGTGCCCGGTCGGCACGGGCCAGCCCGGCCTCGGACAGCCGGACGTGCACGGCCTCCGCGAGCAGCGGGTGCGGGCCCAGCACATCGGTCAGATGGGCGGGCGCACCGCTGTTCGCGACCTCATCGCGTATCCGCGCCATCAGGGCGTGGTCCGGGCCCGCCAGCAGCGGCACCACGACGGCGGCCGGGCCCTCGGGCTCGGCGACCTCACGGCCGGCGGCCTGCGCCAGCTCGTACCGCTCGACGCGCAGCGCGGCGGCCTGCTTCACCACGGCCGCGAGCGTGGGGTACTCGGCGTCGTCGCCGTCCAGGAAACCGATCCCGGCCTCCAGGCCGGGCAGCTCGGAACGCGCGATGCTCACGACCTCCTCCGCCAGCCCGCGTACGGCGGCGGAAGGGACGCCGGGAACGGCGAGAACGAGCGCGGGCGCGCCCTCGGGCGCCGCCACGGGTTCGGGGCGACGGTGCCGCCCGGACTGGCGGGGTCGCGGCATTCGTACAGGCAGGCCGGAAGCGGGCCCAGTGGGGGAGCTCATGTCGCCGCATGCTACTGGTTTTGGCTGCTCCCTCGCGTGGGGAGGGGGCGGTCGCGTGCCCTCTGTCCGGCTATGCCCGAACAGTCGGCTACCAGTCGGTTGTCTCGAGCATGCCCGGCTCCCGGGGCAGCCGCAGCGTGTCCGTGGCGAGCGCCGCCGCGACGGTCAGCGCACCGGCGAGCGGATCGCCGTCGGCGGAGACGGTTCGCGCGTACGGCAGTTGCTCCGCCAGCTCGGCCCGCAGGGGGACGAGCAGGGCGTCGCCCATCGCGAACAGCCCGCCGGTCAGCGCCACTTCGGCCACGTCGGCCACTTCGGCCACTTCGGCCACTTCGGCCGGGTCGGCACGGTCGGCGCCGGGCGGGCAGACCGCCGCCGCGGCTTCCGCGATGTGCCGGGCGGCCCCGGCGAGGATGCCGGACGCCACCGGGTCCCCCTCCGCGCCGCACCGGGCCACTTCGGGCGCGAAGGCGGCCAGCACCGCCGGCCGGTCGCCGCGCGGGTAGAGCCGGCCCGGGAGGCCCTTGGGGTCGCCGAACACCGCCTCGACGCGCGCCAGGAGTGCGGCGGAGCCGCCACGCCGCCCGTCGTACGCGCGCAGGGCGGCCTCCAGCCCGGCCCGGCCGATCCAGGCGCCGCTGCCGCAGTCGCCCAGCAGGTGGCCCCAGCCGTCCGCGCGGCGCCAGGCCGACAGGTCCGTGCCGAGTGCGATCATGCCGGTGCCGGCCGCGACCACGGCGCCCGGCCGCTGCCCGAGCGCCCCGGCGTACGCGGTGACGGCGTCCGCCGCCAGCGCGAGGCGGTCCACGCCGAGCGAACCGCGCAGCGCGGCGGGTAGCTTGGCGCGCAGGTCGTCGCCGAGGGTCGCCATCCCGGCGGCCCCCACGGCGGCGGCGGCCGGGCGCCCGGCGACACCGGCCCGGGCCAGCAGACCCTCGGCGGCGGGCACCAGCCGCTCTAGCAGGTGCCCGGCGTCGATGCCCCGCTCCCCGGTCCGTACCGGCTCCGCGAACGCCACGCTGTCGACGTCCACGGTGCGCACGCGACCGGTGTCCCGACCGGTGTCCCCGGCGACGGCCCCGAGGGCGACCCGCAGCCCCGACCCGCCGGAGTCGACGCCCAGCACCCACACGCGGTCGCTCATGCGACGCCGCGCCGCGTCACGGCAGGCGCCACTCGACCGGCTGGGCGCCCTGCTGGAGCAGGAGCTCGTTCGTACGGCTGAACGGGCGCGAGCCGAAGAAGCCGCGGTCGGCCGACATCGGCGACGGATGGGCCGACTCGATCGCGGGGAGCCGGCCGAGCAGCGGGCGCAGATTGCGGGCGTCGCGCCCCCACAGCACGGACACCAGCGGCTTGCCGCGTGCGGCGAGCGCCCTGATGGCCTGCTCGGTCACCTCCTCCCAGCCCTTGCCACGGTGCGCGCCCGGCTTGCGGGGCGCCGTCGTCAGCGACCTGTTGAGCAGCAGCACGCCCTGCCGGGTCCACGGCGTCAGATCGCCGTTGGAGGGCCGGGGCAGCCCGAGGTCGGTGTGCATCTCCCGGAAGATGTTCTCCAGGCTGCCGGGCAACGGCCGCACCTCCGGAGCGACCGAGAAGCTCAGCCCCACCGCGTGTCCCGGTGTGGGGTACGGATCCTGGCCGACGATCAGGACCCGCACCTCGTCGAACGGCTGCTGGAACGCCCGCAGGACGTTCGCCCCCGCCGGGAGGTAGGTGCGTCCCGCGGCGATCTCCGCGCGGAGGAAGTCGCCCATCGCGGCGATGCGTTCGGCCACCGGCGCGAGGGCCTGCGCCCACCCCGGCTCGACGATTTCATTCAACGGTCGTGCTGCCACGGCCGTCACTCTACTGGCGCAGCGAACCCCCTCTCACCCGGCGCCCGAGGCGTGGACCCCCCTCGGTCTCAGCCGATGACCGCGGCCCGCACGCACAGCACGTCAGGCAGGTGGGAGGCGAGGAGCTGCCAGCTGTCCCCGTCGTCCGCGCTCGCGTACAGCTCGCCGTTGCGATTGCCGAAGTACACGCCCGCCGGGTCGGCGTCGTCCACGCACATCGCGTCCCGCAGCACCGTGCCGTAGTGGTCGCCCTCGGGCAGGCCCGCCGACAGGGGCTCCCAGGTCCCGCCCGCGTCGCTCGTGCGGTAGACCCGGCAGCGGTGGTCCGCCGGGACCCGGTCCGCGTCGGCGGCGATGGGGAACACGTACGCCACGCCCGCCCGGTGGGGGTGGGCCACCATGGCGAAGCCGAAGTCGGAGGGCAGGCCCGCGCCGATGTCGGTCCACTTGGCGCCGCCGTCGTCGCTGCGGTACACCCCCCAGTGGTTCTGGAGGTACAGCCGGTCCGGATCGCCCGCGTCCTGCGCGATCTTGTGCACGCACTGCCCGAACTCCGGGTGCGGGTCGGGCAGGAAGACCGCCGAGACGCCGTCGTTCGACGGCGACCAGGTCGCGCCGCCGTCCCGGGTGCGGAACACCCCGGCGGTCGACACCGCGACCGTCACGGCGTCCGGGTCCCGCGGGTCCGTGACGACGGTGTGGACGGCCTCCCCGCCACCGCCCGGAACCCACCGCGACCGGGTCGGGTGCTCCCACAGCGGGCGCACCAGCTCGAAGGTCTCGCCCTCGTCCGTGGAGCGGAAGAGCGCGGCGGGCTCCGTGCCCGCGTAGACCACGCCGGGCGCGGCCGGCCCCGCCGGGTGCAGCTGCCACACCCGCTCCAGCGAAGCGCCGGTGTCCTTGGGGAACTTGACCGCGGGCTGCCGCGGTTCGGTCCACGTCTCGCCCAGGTCGTCGGAGTGGAACACCGACGGCCCCCAGTGCGCGCTGTCCCCGCCCGCCAGCAGGCGGGGTGTGCTCCGGCGCGTGTCGATCCCGATCGAGTACACGGCCTGCGCGTTGAAGTGCGGGCCGCCGAACTCCCATCGGCCGTCTCGCCTGCGGCCGATGAAGAGTCCCTTGCGTGTGCCTACGGTGAGCAGTACGTCGGTCATGGCCGACACCTCCAGGACGCCGTTGTCGCGGATACGGGCCAGTGTGCACCCACCCACTGACAGTGGCCCCTCCCGGCGGCGTTCGCGCAGGTCAACGGGGGTGTCCGGGCGGTCGGACCCGGTGTCGCGGCCCGGTGCCGGTCACGGAGTCCGGCCCGGCATGGCGCCCGGCACGGCACCCGGTGCCGGGCCGGTGCCGGGCCGGTGCCGGCCCCGGCGTCAGACCGACCGGTGGTACTGGTCGGGCACGTGCACCTCGCCGCCCAGCTCACGCGCCGCGTGCCGGGCCCACGACGGATTGCGCAGCAGCTCACGGCCGAGCAGTACCGCGTCCGCCTCGCCGTTGGCGACGATCTTCTCGGCCTGCGCGGCCTCGGTGATCAGGCCCACCGCGGCGACCGGCAGCCCCGTCTCCGCCGTCACCCGCGCCGCGAACGGCACCTGGTAGCCCGGGCCGACCGGGATGCGGACGTGCGGCGCGTTGCCGCCGGTCGACACGTCGAGCAGGTCCACGCCGTGCTCCTTGAGCAGCGCGGCGAACCGTACGGTGTCGTCGGCCGTCCACCCCGCCCGCTCCTCCAGCCAGTCGGTGGCCGAGATCCGGAAGAACAGCGGCAGCTCCTCGGGCCACACCTCCCGTACCGCGTCGACGACCTCCAGGGCGAAGCGGGTGCGGTTCTCGAAGGAGCCGCCGTACGCGTCGGTGCGGTGGTTGCTGTGCGGCGAGAGGAACTCGCCGATCAGGTACCCGTGCGCGCCGTGGATCTCGACGACCTCGAAGCCCGCGTCGAGCGCGCGCCGCGCGGCGGCCGCGAACTGCCCGGTGATGTCGCGGATCTGCTCCGGCGTCAGCTCCTCCGGCACGGGGTGGCCCTCGTCGAAGGGCAGCGGGCTCGGGGCGACCGGCCGCCAGCCGTGCGCGTCGGCGCCGACCGGGGCGCCGCCCTTCCAGGGGCGCTCGGTGGAGGCCTTCCGCCCGGCATGGGCGATCTGGATGCCCGGGACCGTGCCCTGGCCCTTGAGGAAGCCGGTGATCCGGCGCAGCGCCTCGGCCTGGGTGTCGTTCCAGAGGCCCAGGTCGTACGGGCTGATCCGGCCCTCCGGGGAGACCGCGGTGGCCTCCAGCAGGATCAGGCCGGTGCCGCCGGCGGCGCGGGCCGCGTAGTGCGCGAAGTGCCAATCACCCGCGACGCCCGCGTTCGGGCCGACGGCCTCGGCGCTGTACTGGCACATGGGCGCCATCCAGACGCGGTTGGGGATGGTCAGCGATCGCAGGGTGCGGGGCTCGAACAGTGCGCTCACGGCGGACTCCAATGCGCGGCGGGGCCGGTCGGTACGCCTCGTACGATAACCGTCGTAGTACGCCACCTGTCAAACTACGAGGTCTCTCGTACAATGCAGGGACCCGAGGAACCTGGAGCCCCCGTGACCACCGTGCCTGCCGTGACCGCTGTGACCACCGGAAGCGCCGGCGGCTCCGGAGGAAGCGGAACCGCCGGAACCGCCGGAACCGCCGGAAGCGCCGGAACCGCCGCGGGATCCCGCACCACAGGTTCCGGCACCGCGGGCTCCGGCGGGCGCGAACTCGCGCACCCCGCGCGCGACGAGATCCGCCTCGAAGCCGTGCTCCACGCCCTCGCCGACCCCATGCGGCTGCGCGTCGTACGGGAACTGGCCCTGGCGGAGTCCGAGGTGGCCTGCTCGCACATCGAGCTTCCGGTGACCAAGTCGACGACCACGCACCACTTCCGCGTCCTGCGCGAGAGCGGTGTCATCCGCCAGACCTACCGGGGCACGGCCAAGATGAACGGCCTGCGCCGTGACGACCTGGAGGCGCTCTTCCCCGGGCTGCTGGACGCGGTCCTCGCCGCCGCCGAGCGGCAGGCCGCCCGTCTCGACGGCTCCTGAGCGGTCGGCGCCGGCGTCTGCCGTATCGTTCCACCGACCCGTCCGAACAGGAGCCATCCGCCCGTGTCCTCCCCCGCCCCGGCCCGGACGTCCTCGTACCCCGTTCGCGTGCTGCTGGTGGAGGACGACGACCTGATGCGCCGGTCCTTCACCGTCGCCCTGGAGCGTTACGGCTACGAGATGAGGGCCGCCGCCGACGGCCTCACCGGCCTGGAGCTCTTCCGCGACGAGCCCTTCGACCTGCTGATCCTCGACGTGATGCTGCCCGGCCTCGACGGGATCGGCCTGTGCCGCAGGGTCCGGGAGACCAGCCTGGTGCCCGTCCTGATGATGTCGGCCCGCGGCGACGGGCTCGACGTCGTCGCCGGTCTGGAGGCCGGAGCGGACGACTACGTGGTCAAGCCCGTGGACACGTACGTACTCGTCGCACGCATCCGCTCGCTCCTGCGGCGGGCGACCTACGCCCCCGCCTCCGCCGCCGCCCCGGCACCCGAGCGGACGGCTGGTGAGGAGCGGGAGGTGCTGGTCTTCGGGGACCTGACCATCGACACGGCCGGGATGGAGGTGTCCCTCTCCGGCAGTCCCGTGGCGCTGACCCCGACCGAGCTGAAGCTGCTCCTCGCGTTCGCCGCCCACCCCGGCGTCGTACTGGAGCGGCACACCCTGCTGCGCGACGTGTGGGAGTACGGCTGGGACGGCGACAGCCGGGTCGTGGACCTGTGCGTGCAGCGGCTGCGCCGCAAGCTGGGCCGGGACCGGATCGAGACGGTCCGCGGCTTCGGCTACAAGTTCAGGCGCTGAGGCCGCCGTGCGTCCCTTCCGCCGGCCGAGGCCGGGCCGTAGCTCCCTCCGCCCGGCCCGCGCGTCCCTGCGCTGGAAGATCGCGGCCTTGGCCGCCGCCACGGCCTGCCTGGTCGTGGCGGCCGTGGGCGTGCTGGTGCACCTCTGGACCGCGCAGGACATCCGCTCCCGCGCCCAGGGACAGGCCCTCAACACGCTCTACTCGGCCATGGACGTGTACCGGCGTACCGGAACGCTCGCGGACGGCGCCGAGCTCGACCCGGCCGAGTTGCCCGCCGCCCTGCGCGACCCGGCCGACGGCGACCGGCACACCGCCCACGACGGCCGCGTCGAGGGGAACCTGGGCCCGAGCGTCTGGGCCGCCCAGCGCACCGGTGGCCCCGGCAGCCCGCTGCTCGCCGTCCGCGTCAACATGAGCCCCGAGCTCCACACCCTGCGCCGCCTCGACATCACCATGACGGTGGCCTCGCTGGTCGCGCTCACCGCGGCCGCGCCGCTCGCCGTCTACGGGGCCGGGCTGCTCGCCCGCAGGCTGCGGCGGGTCGGCGAGACCGCGAGCCGGATCTCCGCCGGGGACCTCGACGCCCGGACCGGGCCCACCAAGGGCCGCGACGAGGTGGCGGAGATCGCCGCCACCGTCGACCGGATGGCCGACAGCCTCGCCCGACGGCTGCGTACCGAGCGGCAGTTCACCGCGGACGTGGCCCACGAGCTGCGCACCCCCGTCGGCGGTCTGCTGGCGGCGGCCGACCTGCTGCCGCCGGGCGAGACGGAGGACCTGCTCCGCGCCCGGGTGCGCGACCTGCGGGCACTGGTCGAGGACCTGCTGGAGATCTCCCGCCTGGACGCCGGTGCCGAGCAGCCCGTACGCGCCCGGGTGCCCCTCCGCGCCGTCGTCTTCGAGGCCGTGGCCCGCACCGGCCTCGACACGGAGGTCACCGAGGTCACCCAGATCACCGAGAGCACCGAGGTCCCCGAGGGCACCCACGAGGCCGGGACGACCGTGGAGACCGACCCGCGCCGCCTGGAGCGGATCGTCGGCAACCTGGTCACCAACGCCCACCGGCACGGTGCCGGCCCGGTACGGGTCACCGTCGAGGGCCGTACGGTCGTCGTACGCGACCACGGCCCCGGCTTCCCGCCGGACCTCCTGCTGCACGGCCCCCGCCGCTTCCACACAGGCGCGGTGGAACGCGGCTCCGGCCACGGCCTCGGCCTGACCATCGCCCTCGGACAGGCCCGGGTCCTCGGCGCCGACCTCCGCCTCGACAACGACCCGGACGGCGGTGCCGTCGCCACCCTGCGCCTGCCTGCGCACTGACGCCCGCCCGACCACGCCGACCGGGGTCATGAAGACGCCGACCGGGCTCATACAGAACCGATACGCAGCGGCGCGGCCACCGATACACGCCGGTCCAGACCCCGATACATCAGCCGGACACCCTTCGACGTGCACCTTTCCGCACCCGCACCCGCACCTGCACCTGCACCCGCACTCGAAGAGGAGGTCCCCGTGACCGCCGACCCCCTGGCGCTCCATCCGACGACGACCGGTATCGCCGCCGCCACCACCGACCTCACGAAGGTCTACGGCAGCGGAGACACCCGTGTCGTCGCCCTCGACCGGGTCAGCATCGCCTTCCGGGAAGGCGAGTTCACCGCCATCATGGGCCCCTCAGGCTGTGGCAAGTCCACCCTGCTGCACTGTGCCGCCGGACTCGACGCACCGAGCTCCGGCTCCGTGCGCGTCGGCACCACCGAACTGAGCACGCTCGACGACCGCCGGCTCACGCGGCTGCGCCGCGACCGGATCGGCTTCATCTTCCAGGCGTTCAACCTGCTGCCGACGCTGACCGCGCTGGAGAACATCACGCTCCCGCTGGCCCTCGCCGGGCGCCGCCCCGACCCGGAGTGGCTGGACCGCGTGGTCTCCATGGTCGGCCTCTCCCAGCGCCTCGGCCACCGGCCCGCCGAGCTCTCCGGCGGCCAGCAGCAGCGCGTCGCGGTCGCCCGCGCCCTGGCCTCCCGCCCCGCGATCGTCTTCGGCGACGAGCCCACCGGGAACCTCGACTCCCGCGCCGGGGCCGAAGTCCTCGGCTTCCTGCGCGACTCGGTGCGCGAGCTCGGCCAGACGGTCGTCATGGTCACCCACGACCCCGTCGCGGCGGAGTACGCGGACCGCGTGGTGTTCCTCGCGGACGGCCGGATCGTGGACGAGACGTACCCCGCGCCTCTCCCTCCCACCCCCGCGACCGCTCCCGCCAGGGCTGAGCGGAAAGGACCGACCAGAACCGTGTTCCGCACCGCCCTGCGCACCGTACGCGCCCACAAGGCCCGGCTGCTGATGACCGTGCTCGCCGTCATGCTCGGCGTCGCCTTCGTCTCGGGCACCCTCGTCTTCGCCGACTCCACCGCCGCGGCCCACCGCGCCGCCGCCTCGAAGAGCTTCGCCGGCATCGCCGTCACCGTGACCGAGAAGCCGCCCCCGCCCGGCGCCCCCGCCGCCGGCCAGGGAGCCGGGGGCGTGCTCGACGACGCGCTCGTAAGGCGACTGGCCGAGGTACCCGGTGTCGCCGCCGTACGACCGTCGGCCGACGGCTCGGCGACCCTGAACGCGGCGGACGGCACCCCGCTGCGAGCCGACCGGGCATGGTCCCACCTGGCCGCCGCTTACGTAGCCGGCAAGGACGGCGAGGACGGCCGCTACCCGGTGGTGGAGGGCCGTGCCCCGGCCGGCAGCGCTGAAGTTGCCGTGGACAGCGGCACCGCCGCCGCGGGCGGCTTCCGCCTGGGCGGCATGATCACCCTGGCCACCGACGGCCCGGTCATGACCAAGCGCCTCGTCGGCATCGTCACCACCGAGGACACCCGGGTCACGGCCGGGGGCACCCTCGCCCTCTTCGACCGGGCGACCGCGCAGCGGCTGTTCGCGTCCCCGGGCCACTACACCGGCATCGACCTGTCCGCCACGCCCGGCACCGCCCCGTCCGAGCTCGCCCGCCGGGTCACCGAGGTGCTCCCGGCCGACCGCGCCGAGGCCACCACCGGGGCCGCACAGGCCGCCCAGCAGGCCCTCCTCGTCGACACGCTGACCCGGGGTTACGAGAAGGTGCCGCTGGTCTTCGCCGGGGTCGCGCTGTTCATCGGCTCGTTCCTCATCGTCAACACCTTCACCATGCTCGTGGCGCGGCGCACCCGTGAGATCGCGCTGCTGCGGGCCATCGGCGCCTCGCGCCGCCAGGTGTCCCGCTCCGTCTTCCTGGAGGCCCTGCTCGTCGGCCTCGTCGCCTCCGCGGGGGGCCTCCTGCTCGGGCTCGGCATCGCCGCCGTCCTGCCCGACGTCCTGAGCACCGGCGCGAACGTGCTGCCGCGAGGCCCCCTGGTGGTCGGCCCGCGCTCGGTCGTGGCGGCGCTGGGGGTGGGCGTGGGCGTCACCGTGCTCGCCGCGTGGCTGCCGTCCCGCCGGGCGGCGAGGGTCGCGCCCGTCGAGGCGATGCGTACGGCCGCGCAGCCTCCCGCCCCCGCCCGATCGCGGTCCCGGCTCCGTGGCGTGACGGGCCTCGCCCTCCTCGTCCTCGGCGCAGGTCTGCTGGTGTCCCTCACGCGGGCGGAGGACGCCTCGGAGGAGAACCTGCGGACGGCGATGTCCGGCTGCGCCCTCCTCCTCGCCGCCCTGCTCGTCCTCGCTCCGCTGCTCGCCGCGCCCGTGATCCGGCTCACCGGACGCCTGACCGTCCGCTACGGGATCACCGGGCGGCTCGCCCGTGAGAACGCGCTGCGCGACCCGCGCCGCACCGCGGCGACCGCCGCCACCCTGCTGATCAGTACCGCGCTGGTCAGCGGTCTCGCCGTCATCGGCCACTCCACCGGGCAGGCCCTCGACCGCCAGGCCGCGGCCGGGCTCGGCGCCGACTACGTGATCAGCACCCGCTCCACCACGACCGCGGTCGACCCGGCCGCCGTACGGCGGGTGGCCGGCACCGCCGGCGTACGGACCGCGAGCGCCGTCACGGACTCCACCCTCTTCACCGGCGGCGGAGTCCGGGAGATCTCCGGCGTCGACCCCCACACCGTGGACGCCGTCATGAAGCTCGACTTCGTCAGCGGCTCCGCCGAAGACCTCGGGCCCGGCCGGATCGCCCTCTCCCGCACCCTCGCGACGGACCTCGGCCTGACCACGGGCGGCAGGCTGGACGCCCGCGTCGGCCGGCACCAGGAGCCGGAGCCGTACACCGTCGTGGGCGTCTACCAGGACAACCCCATCGCCCGCGACGCGCTCGGCGACCGTACGGAGGTGGCCGAGAACGCCTTCCTCCCCGGCTCGGTCCAGCGGATCCTCGTCCGCACCGACGACGGCGCGGACCCGGAGACCGTGGAGCGGCACCTGCGCGCCGCCGTGGGCAACAGCCCCCTGCTGAAGGTGCAGGGCCGGGGACAACTCGTCGCCGAGGCCGCCGGCACCCTGGGCGACCTGCTGAAGGTGATGTACGGGATGCTCGCCATCGGCGTCGTGATCAGCGCGCTCGGCATCGTCAACACCCTGGCCATGTCGGTCGCGGAGCGCACCCGCGAGATCGGGGCGCTGCGCGCGCTCGGCATGGACCGCGCCGGCGTCCGGCGGATGATCCGTCTGGAGGCGGTGGGCGTCGCCGCGTTCGGCACCCTCCTCGGCATGGCGGGCGGCCTGTTCGGCGCCTGGGCGGTCGGCTCGCTCGCCAACGGTGCGATGGAGCACTACGCGCTGGCGCTGCCCTGGGGCACGCTGCTCCTCATCGGCCTGCTGTCCCTCGTCATCGGCGCGGCCGCGGCCACCGTCCCGGCCCGCCGGGCGGCCGCGCTGAGCCCGCTGGAGGCCGTGGCCGGGCACTGACCCCGGCTACGGCTCGCGGACGGCCTCCGGGTTCCGGTCGGACGCCGGCCAGACGTACGGGAGGCCGTCCGGGATCCCGGGGAAGTGGTCGCGGTAGAAGTCGGGGTCCTTGCGCAGCAGCGCCGACTGGTGGCTGCGGTGGAAGGCGGCGTCACCGAGCCACGGGGGCAGCTCCCCGGCCGCGGCGAGCCCGCCCTGCGGCCGGGGTTCGCCCTCTCCCGGCCGCCGCCAGGCGCGGAAGTCGCGCATCAGCGTGGCGGCGCAGGTGTCCGAGCGCCCCGTGGCCGTCCAGACGCGGCAGACGTCCAGGCCGTAGCGGACGAGGGCCTCCTCGTAGCCGGTCCACATGCGGACCGCGGGATGCCTGCGCCACCCGTACCCGGGCACGGTCAGCCCGCGGAACACCTGGAGCGCCTCCACCCGCTGCTTGCCCAGCCGACGCGGATCCAGGGCCTCCGCCGAACGGGTGAAACCGGGGTACGGCAGGAACGTCTGCATGCGGTGTCCCTACCCGGACACCGCCCGAGACCCCACCCGGACGCCGCCGCTGGGGCTACGCGGACACCGCCCGAGACCCCACCCGGACGCCGCCGCTGGGGCTACGCGGGCACGGCCCTGGGCCCCACCCGGATGCCGCCGCTGGGGCTACGCGGGCACGGCCCTGGACCCCACCCGGACGCCGCCGCTGGGGCTACACGGGCACGGCCCCGGGCCTCGCCCGGGTGCCGCCGCGAGGGCTGTGCAAATACCGCCCCGGCCCTCGCCCGGATGCCGCCGCGAGGGCTACCCGGGCACCGTCCCGGACCACCCCCGCGAGCGGGGCCCGGGCGCCGGCCCGCGGGCTATGCGGGCACGCCGGCGGCTCCCAGCAGCCCCGCCCAGTCGGCGATCTTGACCGTCGAGCGCCCCAGGGTGTGGCCCAGTGCCGCCTCCGCCTGCTCGATGGAGAGCCACCCCGGCCACTCCACAGGCCGCAGCCCCCAGCTCCGCAGTGCGGCGAGCGGGTCGTCCGCCACCGGGCGCCGCAGCAGCAGCGCCGCGTCGTCCAGCAGCGAGGTGGCCGTCTCCTTGGCGCAGGGCCGGTTGGTGCCGATCACACCCGTCGGGCCCCGCTTGATCCACCCCGCGACGTACTCGCCGGGCGACGGGGCGCCGTCCCGCAGCACTCGCCCCGCCGCGTGCGGCACCGTGCCGCGTGCGGCGTCGAACGGCAGCCCCTCCAGCGGCACCCCGCGGTAGCCGACCGCCCGCAGCACCAGCTGGGCCTCGACGTCCTCGTACGCGCCGGTCCCGCGCACCCCGCCCGCGCCGTCCGGCACGGTCCGCTCGAAGCGCACCCCGGCCGCCCGGCCGCCGCGCTCCAGCACCTCCACCGGCCGCAGGAAGAACCGCACCCGGATGACCCGCTCCCGGGGCTCCGGCGCCGTGCTCTCCGCCCAGGCGCGTACCACCTCCACATTGCGCCGGTTCACCGCCGGCAGGCCCGCCGGGTCCGCGTACGCCGGGTCGAGCGCCAGGTCCGCCGGGTCCACCTCCACCCGGGCCTGCGGCATCGCGCCCAGCTCGCGCAGCTCCTTGGTGGTGAACTTGGCCTGCGAGGGCCCGCGCCGGCCCACCATGTGCACCGTGCGCACCCGGCTCGCCGCCAGCGCGCCCAGCGCCGCCTGCGGCACGTCGGTGGGGTGCAGCTCCTCCGGGCCCCGGGCGAGGATCCGCGCCACGTCCACCGCGACGTTCCCGACCCCGATCACCACCGCCGAGCGGGCGGCGAGCGCGACGCCGAAGCCGTTCCCGGCGGCGTCCGGGTGGGCGCTGTACCAGGAGACGAAGTCCGTGGCCGAGTAGCTGCCCGGCAGGTCCTCGCCCGGCACGCCCAGCGTGCGGTCGCGCGCCGCGCCGACGCAGTACACGACCGCGTGGTACAGCTCCAGCAGCCGCTGGGGGACCACCCCCCGGGCGCCGACCTCGACGTTGCCGACGAATCCGATCCGCTCGTGCTCCAGCACCGTGCGCAGGTTGTTCTGCAGGGACTTGATCTTCTCGTGGTCCGGTGCCACCCCGTACCGTACGAGCCCGTACGGACAGGGGAGCCGGTCCAGGACGTGGACGCGGACGTCCGGCACGCGGGTCTGCTCCACCAGCGACTGGGCGGTGTAGACCCCGCTCGGCCCGGACCCGACGACGGCGATTCGCAGCACGGCCGCGCTCCTTCCCGGAGGGATTTCCAGCATCGCACCGCCGCGCCCGTCGCGGGAGATGCCGGAGCCGTACGGGGCGGGAGCCGGGCGGGGCCGGAGCCGTACGGGGCGGGAGGCGGGCGGGGCCCGGCCTTGTACCGCCTACATGGAGCGCATCCGGTTGATCTCGGCGGTCTGCTGCGCGATCACGTCGTTCGCCATCTCCTCGATCTGGACGTTGTTGCCCTGGGACAGCACCTCCGTGGCCATGGTGATCGCGCCCTGGTGATGGGTGATCATCAGCTTCAGGAACAGCTCGTCGAAGGCCGTGCCGCGCGCCGCGCGCAGCTGGGCCAGCTGCGCCTCGGTGGCCATCCCGGGCATGGAGCCGTGGTCGTGGGCGTGGGCGTCTCCTTGGCCCCGGTCGGCGGGCGGCGTGGGGCCCGCGTTGCTCTCCAGCCAGCCCTTCATCGCGTCGATCTCCGGCTGCTGCGCCGCGGCGATCCGCGCCGCCACCCTCTTCACCCGCTCCGACGCGGCCTGCTTCGGCGCGAGGGCGGCCATGGTCAGCGCCTGGCCGTGGTGGGCGATCATCATGCGGGTGTACGTGACGTCCGCCGTGTTCGGCCTGTCGTCGGGGCGCTCCTTGGCGGCCTGCTCGGGGGACAGGGTCCTGGCCGGTTCGCCGGGCTTTCCGGGCGCCACCACCACGCCGCCCCCGCCCCCGTCCGCCCTGGCCCGCGCTGCGTCGTCGGACCGCGCCGGCGGCGCCGACTCGCAGGCGCCCAGGGCCAGTACGGCGGCGAGGGCCGCCGCGGCGACGGCGGAGCCGCGGACACGCGCGGCACTGATGCGGTGCGACATGTCGAACCTCCAGGGGCGCTTGGGCCGGCCGGTGGTCATCCTGCCCCGGGGCGGCCCCTTCGCGCGCCCCCCGGTCGAAAACTTTCCTCAACGACCGCGTAGGTGCTCTGTTGAGATGTGCATGCAAAGCAACATACTGCCGGGGTCCGCAACCCGTTCAACTCCGAACGGATCCAAGGGAGGACGCAGTGACCTCGTTGCGCACCACTCACGCGCGGCGGCGCAGACGTCTCGCCGTGGCCACCGCCGCGGCCGGACTGTTCGCCACCCTGCTGACGGCCGGCCCCGCGGCCGCCACACCCGACCCCGGGGACGTGCCGGCCACCCCGGAGAGCGTCTCCGCGCAAGCGGAAGCGGAAGTCCGGGCGGCCATCCGCAGCGGTGAGATACCCGGCGTGGACCAGGTGGTCCACAGCGCGAACATCACCCACCTCGCCAACGTCCCGCACGACGCCTTCACCGGTATCAACTCCGACCTCGCCTTCCAGGGGAAGTACGCCTTCTCCGGCAACTACGACGGCTTCCGCGTCTTCGACATCAGCAACCCCAAGGCACCGGTCACCGTCGCCCAGGTCCTCTGCCCGGGCGCCCAGAACGACGTCTCGGTCTCCGGCGACCTGCTCTTCCTCTCCACCGACTCCTCGCGCAGCGACAGCTCCTGCAGCAGCACCTCGCAGCCCGCGACCGAGAAGTCGTCCTGGGAGGGCATGAAGATCTTCGACATCAGCGACGTCCGCAACCCCAAGTACGTCGCAGCCGTCGAAACCGCCTGCGGCTCGCACACCCACACGCTCGTGCCGGAGCGCCGCAACGTCTACGTCTACGTCTCCTCGTACGCGCCCAGCGCCGCCTTCCCCGACTGCCAACCGCCGCACGACGGCATCTCGATCATCAAGGTGCCGCGCAAGGCGCCCGAGAAGGCGGCGGTGGTGAACTTCCCGGTGCTCTTCCCGGGTGAGGGCCCCGACGGCGGCGGCAACCCCGGCGGGCCCACCAACCCGGGCGTCTCCAAGACCACCGGCTGCCACGACATCACGGTGCTGCCCTCCAAGGACCTCGCCGCCGGCGCCTGCATGGGCGACGGCATTCTGATGAACATCGAGGACCCGGAGAACCCGAAGGTCATCGACCGCGTCCAGGACAACGTCAACTTCGCCTTCTGGCACTCGGCGACCTTCAACCAGAAGGCGAACAAGGTCGTCTTCACCGACGAGCTCGGCGGCGGCGTCGGCGCCACCTGCAACGAACGCACCGGCCCGAACCGCGGCGCCGACGGCATCTACGACATCGTCGGCAAGGGCGAGCAGCGCAAGCTCGTCTTCCGCAGCTACTTCAAGATCGACCGCTACCAGGCGGACACCGAGAACTGCGTCGCCCACAACGGCTCGCTGATCCCGGTCAAGGGCAGGGACATCATGGTCCAGGCCTGGTACCAGGGCGGGCTCTCCGTCTGGGACTTCACCGACTCGGCCAAGCCCAGGGAGATCGCCTACTTCGAGCGGGGCCCGCTCACCACCGACAAGCTGACCACCGGCGGCTCCTGGTCGGCGTACTACTACAACGGCCACATCTACTCGAACGACGAGCGCAAGGGCTTCGACGTCCTCCGGCTCGACGACCGGCGTACGGACCCGGCGAAGCGGGTGCGCATGCACGAGCTCAACGTGCAGACGCAGCCCGACTACTTCGACGACTTCGACGACGACGACGACAACGACGACAACGACGGCGATTACGACGACTGACCGACCGCCTCGCCCCGCGTTCCGCCGGACGGCGCCCCGTCGTCCGGCGGAACGCCGAGCTCCCAGTCCAGCCCGTACCGCTGGAACAGCTCCGCGCGCAGCCGCGCCCGGGGCATCGGCGCGCCCGGCAGCAGCACCGCGAAGACCGCGCCCATCAGCAGCGCCCGCAGCAGCGGGTAGTCCGCCTCGACGTCGCGCACCCCGTAGCGGGCCACCGTGTCCCGCAGCAGGGCGGCCAGCCGCTGCTGCTCCGGGCACTGCACGAAGCCCTCAGCCTGGAGGATCCCCGCCATGTGCGTGCGCATCAGGACCGGCCGCTGCACCGCCAGGTCCAGGATCGCGTCGATGGCGCGCGCCAGCCGCTCCCGCCCGTCGTCGGTGCGCGGCTCCCGCTCCAGGGCCGCTTCCAGGGTCAGGTGCATCAGCCGGTGCACCGCGGACTGCAGGAGCTGGCGCTTGCCGGGGAAGTAGTACGAGACCAGACCGCGCGCCGAGCCCGCCCGGTCCGCGATGTCCGCGAGCGTGGTCGCCTCGTAACCCCGTTCGCCGACCAGCTCCACCGTCGCCTGCAGCAGCCGCTCCCGGGAACGCCGCCGCAGTTCTTCATTGACCGATGCGCTCCGCGGGGACATGCTTAACTCCTGCGTTGACTGGCTCTCAGCCAATATACTCAGGGCACCCTCGCGCGACGCCCCTGTGGTCGTCCGGCGGGGGCTGGTGTCATGCGGACCGGGCGACGCGGGGGATCGTCCGGTCCCATGGCCTACAGCAGATCCAGCACCGTGCGCAGCGCCGCCGGCCGCTCACGCGCCGGCAGGTGGTCCACGAAGTGCACCGCGCAGCCGACTCTCGCCGCGCCGCCGTCCGCACGGCGGTCGTCGCCCACCATCAGCGCTTGCCGCGGCTCCCTCCCCAGCGCCTCGCACGCCGTCCGGAACAGCCGCCCGTCCGGCTTCTGGACCCCGTGTTCGTACGAGAGGGCGTACGCGTCCACGAACCGGTCCAGCCCGTGCGCGCGGAACACCGGGCGCGGGTCCCACCCGATGTTGCTGACCACGGCGACGCCCACCCCGCGCTCGCGCAGCGCGGCGAGCACCTCGCGCGCGTCGGGGTACGGCTCCCAGGCCTCCGGCGTCATGTGGCGGTCGTACAGCGCGTCGTACAGCGCCGGGTCCGGCAGCCGTACCTGGCGCGCCAGGGCTGTGTACGTGGCGCGGTGGTGGTCCGCGGTGACGTCACGGGTCGCCCACCACTCCGCCAGGTGCTCCGGAATGTGGCGCGGGGCGCTGCCGCCCGGCAGGGCCCCGGCGGCTTCCAGCTCCTCGGCCCAGCGGGCGACCGCGTCGGGCGGGGCGGCGATCCCGGAGGCGTCCAGGACGGCGCGCAGCCAGCGCTCGGCCGGCTCGATGCGGAACAGGGTTCCGGAGAAGTCGAAGAGGACGCACGTGATCGTCATGCCGGTATCCCTGCCCGCTCAGCGCCGGCGCGACAACACCGTCCGTTCGTACGCCAGGACGGCGACGGCCACCACACAGGCGCCGAGGAGCCAGCCCCCCAGGACGTCCGTCGCCCAGTGGACACCGAGGTACACCCGGGTCAGACCGACGCCCGCCACCGACACGGCGCCGGCCACCGCGACCCCGCGCCACGCGCGCGTGCCGGGGCCCCGCCCGTACCGCGCCAGCAGCCACAGCAGCAGCCCGAAGGTGAGGGCGGCGGTCATGGCGTGCCCGGACGGGAAGGCCGCGAAGTGCGCGGTGTCCACGGGGTCGCGCCACTGCGGCCGGTCCCGGCCCACCACCGTCTTGAGCGTCTGCTGGAGGGCGGCCCCGAACAGGCTCACCGCCCCCGTCCACACCGCGAGGAGCCGCTCCCGGGCCCGCCAGAGCCACACCACGGCCAAGGCCGTCACGGCACGCATGGTCCACGGGTCCCAGACCCAGTCGCTCAGCACCCGGTTGACGCGCGTGAGCACCGGGCTCCGTACGGCCGAGTCGTGCAGCCCGTCCGCCACCGCCCGGTCGAAGGCGACCAGCGGCCCCCATTCGACCGCCACCAGCACCAGCAGCACTCCCGCGAGGGCGCCGGAGCCCAGCGCGGCGGCGGAGGCGGAGGGGGTGCGGGTGGGCGGGGGGAGTGTGGGGGAGCGCATGAACCGATCCTCCCCGACAATGGGGCGCGCTAACAGGACCGCTTACCCCAGCGCCCGCAGCGCCGGGACGAACGCCACCAGCACCGGCACCGCCGGGACCAGCGTGGCGGCTGCCGTCAGACGCAGGCGGCGGGCGGCCGTGAGGCGCGGGGTGGCCGCCAGCAGGCGGTTCACCCGCTGCGGCAGCTGGGCGTCCGGGGCGGGGCCCGGGCCGAACACGCCCCGGTGCTCGTTCAGTTCCACCAGCGCCAGCGCGATCGTGAGCCGCCCGTACCGCCGCGACGCCACGTCGTCGGCCGCCAGCTCCACCAACCGGTGCATCTCGTCGCGGAACGCCGCGAACACCGGCACCTGGGGGAAGCCCGTCGCCAGGGCCGCCGAGCAGTGCAGCAGCCAGTCGTGCCGGGCGCGCGCATGGCCCTGCTCATGGGCGAGCACCGCGTCCAGTTGACGCCCCTTCAGGCGGCGCAGGGCGGCCGTGGTGACGACGAGCCGCGGCTCGGCCCCCGGCAGCCACCAGGCGTCCGGCCGGCTGCCCTCCAGCGGCACCAGGGGGTCCTCGTACCCCTTCTCGCCGGGCAACAGCGGCGCCCGTACGAGGAGTTCGGCGCGACGGCGGCGGCTCCGCGCCCGGGCGCGGCGTATCTCGCGGGTGAGCATGGCCGCGCTCCACAGCCCGCCGCAGGCCAGCAGCACCGCGAGCACGGCGGACCACGGGCCGTGCTCGGCCAGGGCGTACGCCTCCATCACGCCCCGCGGCGCGGGCGCGAAGACGTGCCCGCGCACCGCGTGCCAGGCGGCCGCCGCACTGAAGGTCATCGACAGCGCGAAGCTCACCAGCACCGAGGCCACCACGCACTGCCACACCCACAGCGCCACCACCGGCTCGCGCTCCGCCCAGTCGGCCCGGGCCAGCAGCCGCGGGGACGCGCATGCGGTCAGAACGCCGAGTGTGAGCAGCGCGAGGGAGACCACCATGGGCCTCACCTTAAGAGCGCGCCCTACCCCTCGGTACGGTCTCGCGCGCCAAGTGACGCACGCCACGGTTTCGCAGAGGCGTCAGAGCGACAGCAGCATCGCCAGCATCGCCAGTCCCATGGACACCCGGCAGGCGAGCACCATTCCGGGCGCAGTCCCCGCCGGTTCCCCCCTTCCGGCCACCCCGAGCGGCACCGCCCCTGCTCCCGGAACGGTCACCGGGACCAGCCGGTTCCCGGCCCGCAGCACATAGACGGCGTAGTACGCCAGCAGCACGCCCGTCAGCAGCGGCACCCCGGAGCCGCCCGCGACGCCGTGCCCCGCGTGCGCCCCGCCGCCTCCGCCGGACATCGCCACCGCCATGTACACCATGGCCAGCGACCCGACGAGGTGGTGCAGGTGACCGGTCCCGCGCCGGGCCGCCCACCACAGCGCGTGCAGCGCGGCGGCCCCGAACACCACGGCGTACACGGCCCAGGCCCCCGGCGCGGAGAAGGGCACCGCCATCGCGGCCATCCCGAAGCCCATCAGCGCCTCGCCCGCCGCCGCCGTACGCTCGGCACCGGTGCAGCGCCTCATCCGCGCCAGGCAGTACGCGCCGGTCACCGCGCACAGCGCCACCAGCAGCCAGCCGGACATCGCGGGTCCGTGCACGGCGTACCTCCCCGTTCGACGAGACGGCTCGGGAGAGGCTGCCCGCCCCGCCGCAGGCGCATACGGGCGCAGAGTCGTACGAGGGGAGCGCGCGAGGCGCGTCACCCGACCGGGTTACCCTCGCACGCGGAACACCCGTACCGAGGAGGGTCATGGACACCGCACCGCCGCAGGACGCCCCGGAGCTGACCTACCGCGACGCCGTCGAGGCCGACGTCCCCGCGCTCGTCGAGCTGGTGCAGTCGGCCTATCGCGGTGACAGCAGCCGCGCGGGCTGGACCACCGAGGCCGACTACCTCCAGGGCCAGCGGACCGACCCCGAGGGCGTACGCCAGATCATCAGCGCGCCCGGCTCCCGCCTGCTGGCCTTCGAGCGCGACGGCGCGATCGTCGCCTGCTGCCAGCTCGAACACCGAGGCGACGCCGCGTACTTCGGCATGTTCGCCGTCCGCCCCGGCCTCCAGGGCGGCGGCCTCGGCCGGCGGATCCTCGCCGAGGCGGAGCGCCTGGCCGTCGCCGAGTGGGGCGCGCGCGAGATGCACATGACGGTGATCTCGATCCGCGAGGAGCTGATCGCCTGGTACGAGCGGCGCGGCTACCGCCGTACGGGGAAGACGAGCCCCTTCCCGTACGACGACCAGCGCTTCGGCGTGCCCCAGCGCGACGACCTGGAGTTCGAACTGCTGGTCAAGGAGCTCACCCCGGCGCCTGCGGACACCCCCTAGGACGGGCCCGGCTCGGCCGGCTCCTCCGTGCGGAACGTCAGCCGCCCGTCGTCCACGCCGACCCGTACCCGTGCGCCCGCCGGGAGGCGGCCGTCCAGCAGCAGCCGGGACAGCTCGTTGTCCACCTCGCGCTGGATCGTGCGGCGCAGCGGGCGGGCGCCGTACTCGGGCTGGTGGCCGCGGCGGGCGATCCAGTCGACCGCCTCCGGCTCGAACTCCAGCGTGACGTCCTGGGCGCGCAGCCGGCGCCGCGTCTCCTCCAGCAGCAGGTCGGTGATCCGCCGCAGCTGGTCCTCGTCGAGCCGCCGGAAGATGACGATCTCGTCGATGCGGTTGAGGAACTCGGGGCGGAAGTGCTCACGCAGCGGCCGCAGGGCCCGCTCGCGCATCGCCTCGTCCTCCGCCTCGGTGTCCGTCGCGCCGAAGCCCAGCTGGCCGCGCCCGGTGCCGATGGCCTCCGAGCCGAGGTTGCTGGTCATCACGATGACCGTGTTCTTGAAGTCGACGGTGCGGCCCTGCGAGTCGGTCAGCCGCCCGTCGTCCAGCACCTGGAGCAGGATGTTGAAGACGTCCGGGTGGGCCTTCTCCACCTCGTCCAGCAGCAGCAGCGAGTACGGGTGGCGGCGCACCGCCTCCGTCAGCTGACCGGCCTCCTCGTGCCCGATGTACCCGGGGGGCGCGCCGACCAGGCGGCTGACCGTGTGGCGCTCCTGGAACTCGCTCATGTCCAGGCGCACCATCCGGTCCTCGCTGCCGAACAGCGCGTCCGCCAGCGCCCGCGCGAGCTCGGTCTTGCCCACGCCGGTCGGGCCCAGGAAGAGGAAGCTGCCGATCGGGCGGCTCGGGTCGGCGAGGCCCGCCCGGGAGCGCAGGACCGCCTGCGAGACGGCGGTGACCGCCTCGTCCTGGCCGATGACCCGCTTGCGCAGATGGTCCTCCAGGCCGAGGAGCCGTTCCTTCTCCTCCTGGGTCAGGCTGCTGACCGGGATGCCGGTCTGCCGGCTGACCACCTCGGCGACGTCCTCGGCGGTGACCTCCAGGACCCGGCCGTCGCCCGCCGCCGGTTCGCCGCGCCCCGCCTTGATCCGTTCCTCGATGTCCTGGACCCGGTCGCGCAGCTCGGTGGCCTTCTCGTACTGCTCCGCCGCCACCGCCTGGTCCTTGTCCCGCAGCAGCTGCTCGCGCTGGCGCTCCAGGACCCGGATGTCCGCGTCGCCCGAGTTGGCGCGCAGCCGCACGCGGGCGCCCGCCTGGTCGATGAGGTCGATCGCCTTGTCCGGCAGGAACCGCTCGGTGATGTACCGGTCGGACAGCTCGACGGCCGCGAGCAGTGCCTCCGGCGCGTACCGGACCTGGTGGTGGGCCTCGTACCGGTCCTGGAGCCCGCGCAGGATCTCCAGCGCGTCCTCGGGGCTCGGCTCCGGGACCAGGATGGGCTGGAAGCGCCGGGCGAGCGCCGCGTCCTTCTCGATGTAGCGGCGGTACTCCTCCATCGTCGTGGCGCCGATGACGTGCAGCTCGCCGCGGGCGAGGGCGGGCTTGAGCATGTTGCCCGCGTCCATGGAGCCGCTCTCCGAACCGCCGCTGCCGCCGCCCGCGCCGACGACCGTGTGCAGCTCGTCGATGAAGACGACGAGGTCGTCCGTGTGGGAGCGGATCTCGTCGATGATCGCGTTCATCCGCTCCTCGAAGTCGCCGCGGTAGCGGGTCCCGGCCACGACGCCCGACAGGTCCAGCGCCACCACCCGGCGGTCGCGCAGGGTGTGCGGTACGTCCCCCTCGACGATGCGCTGCGCCAGCCCCTCGACGATGGCCGTCTTGCCGACGCCCGCGTCCCCGATCAGGACGGGGTTGTTCTTGCCGCGCCGGGAGAGCACCTCGACCGTCTGCTCGATCTCCAGCTCGCGGCCGATGACCGGGTCGATCCGGCCCTGCTTGGCCATGTCGGTGAGGTCGCGGCCGTACTTGTCGAGGTTCGGGGTGCTGCGCTGCGGCAGCGGCCGGTGGTCCACGCCGGAGTCCGACCAGCCGCCGGGCGGTACGCGCGGGGCGCCGGACGCGCCCGGCACGGACCCGGGGTCGAACCGCGCCTGCGTCAGGATGCGGCCCGCGGCCGAGTCGGGGTTGGCGGCGAGCGCCGCCAGCACGTGCTCGGGGCCAATGTAGGAGGCGCCGGTGTGCCGGGCCAGGTCGTGGGCGTCGAGCAGCGCGCGCTTGACCGCCGGGGTGACGGCGATCCGCGACTGCGGCGGTCCCTCACCGGCCGTCCGGTCGATCTCCGCGACCATCGCGTCGGGGTCGGCGCCCGCGCGGGCGATCAGGTCGCGGGTCGGCTCGGTGGTCAGCGCGGCCCGCAGCAGGTGCTCGGTCTCCAGGTCCGGACTGCCGTGCTCGGCCGCGTACGAGGCGGCGTCGCCGACCATCCGGCGGGCCGGCTCGCTCATGAGCCGGCCGATGTCGATGTACCGGGGCCCGGACCGGCCCGATCCGGACGATGACGTTCCGCCGCCGAAGAAACGGGCCAGGAACTCGCTGAAGGCGTCGGGGCCGAAGCCTTCCGGGCCCATGAAGCCGCTGCTCATATGTGTCCGTTCCGTCCGTTCCGGTGTCCTGGGGTGGCTGGGACACCTCGCGGGTTCCCGAGCGCATTTCGGTTACACCTGTGACGAACGGGACCAGGCGGTCTGTGCGGACGCGGTGGGCGCTCAGGCGGTGAAGCGGCTCGTGCGGCGGATCTCCGGGTGGTCGGTGGTCACCCCGTCCAGCTCCAGCGCCCGCGCCAGCCGCAGGTGCTGCTGCGTGTTGACCACCCAGCCGATGATCCGCAGCCCCGCCTCCCGCGCCCGCTCGGTGGTCTCCAGGGTCAGCCGCCGGATGTTCAGCGCCAGCGTGGCGGCGCCCACGGCGTGCGCCCGGTCCGCGATGTCCGCCTCCCAGCGGCTGGCGATGAGCACGGTCCGTACGCCGGGCACCAGCCGGGCGATCTCGGCGACCGCCTCGTCGTGGAAGGACGACACCTCGACCCGGCCCGTCAGGTCGCGCCGGTGCATCACCTCGGCGAGCGCGCGGGCCGCCGCCACGTCCTTGATCTCCGCCTGGAGCGGCGCGTCCACCGCGTCCAGGACCTCCTCGAAGACGGGGATCCGCTCGCCCAGGCCCGCGTCGAGGGCCCGCAGCTCGTCGAGGGTCTTGTCGGCGATGGGGCCGGTGCCGTCGGTCGTCCGGCCGACGTCGGCGTCGTGCATGACGACGAGCGCCCCGTCCTTGCTCAGATGGAGGTCCAGCTCGATGGCGTCCATGCCGACGCGCTCGGCGCGGCGGAAGGAGCGGAGGGTGTTCTCCGGTTCGACACCCATGACTCCGCGATGACCGATGGTGAGGAAACTCAAGGTCTTCTCGCTTCCTTCGAGGGGCCGGGAGCGCGGTCCGGCTCCGAGTCCAGGACCACGCGGCACGGTCGCAGCAGCCTAACGGCGCCCTCCTGATGCGGAACCGGTCGCGCGGGGGCGGAATGGAGTAGGCCGCTTCCCCTCCCGTGCGCCCCCGGCGCACCCGCCCTCACTCGTACGTGGGCGTGCCGTTCCGGCCGCCACGCACGGGTGGAGGCGGTCGTGGCCGGAACCATGCCTGGGGACGTACCGCCGTCCGGCGCGTGATGCCGCCGCCCAAGCCCCCTCAGGCAGGAAAAACAGCGGCGACCACGGGGGGTCGGCAGGATAATTTATTCTTGAGCCCCTTGTGGCGGAGAACCGCCCATGGATACGGTGCCTTAACGCGAGGTTCTCCCGTGGAGGAAGAGTGATGACGGAAATTCTTGTGCAGGACGCTGTCGGCGCGGCTGTTTCGGCCGACGCCAGGGTGATCGACCACCCGGCCTGGCCCGAGCTCAAGAATGCCGTGGAAGAGATCCGCACCTGGCAGTCCGCGGACGGCTCCATAGACCTCGACGCCGAGGGCGCCCCCGCCCGTGCCACGGTCGACGCCGCGCTCGACCGCGTCGCCACCGCCGTGGAGCAGCTGTCGCCGCTGCTGCCGCACGACGCCGCGTACCACCGCGCCGCCGTCGCCGACCTGCGCAAGTGGGCCGCGAGCGGCTACGCCGTGCCCGACTTCCTGGACTCGCTGCTCGCGTTCCAGCCCGCCGCCCAGCGCGTCGACGGCCTGCAGCACCTCGTGGTGTTCCCGATGTACACGCAGAACGGCAACCCGGACCGCAACCTCGAAGCCGTCGTGCTGCGCATGGTCTGGCCGGAGTGGCTCGCCGAGCTGGAGGCCACCCGCTACGACAACCCGCTCTTCTGCGGCATCACCTTCGAGGACTTCACCTCCGGGTACGACACGCACTCGGCCGTCCTCTTCCCGGAGACCATCGCCGTCCGCGAGGCCCCCGAGCGCTTCAGCTGGGGCGGCATCTTCTGCGACCGCGAGGCCGCCCGCTTCCGCCGCGTCACCGAGGCGGCCGTGGACATCCTCGGCATCGACCTGCCCCACGACATCCGCGAGATGCTGGGCGACCAGGAGCGGTGCGAGAAGGCGTTCGTGCTCTGGGACATGGTCCACGACCGCACCCACAGCCACGGCGACCTGCCGTTCGACCCCTTCATGATCAAGCAGCGCCAGCCGTTCTGGATGTACGGCCTGGAGGAGCTGCGCTGCGACCTCACCGCCTTCAAGGAGGCCGTGAAGCTGGACGCCGAGGGCAACGCGCACGGCCGCGACGTGCAGTACGCCGTGCTGTTCGACCGGATGTTCCGCTTCCCGGTCTCCGGTGACCGCAACCGCAACTACGACGGCCTCGGCGGTCAGCTGCTCTTCGCGTACCTCCACAAGCACGATGTGCTGCGCTGGACCGACAACACCCTGAAGATCGACTGGGAGCGGGCCCCGCAGGTCACCAACGAGCTGTGCGCGGAGATCGAGAAGCTCTACCGCGACGGCATCGACCGCCCCAAGCTCGTTCACTGGTTCGCGGCGTACGACCTCGTCTCCACCTACCTCGCCCCGCACCCGGGCTCCCGCTGGGCCAAGGGCCCCGACGCCCTCGACCTGAGCCTGCCGCCGCGGAAACTGGTGGACGACGTGCTTCCGGACGAGTTTCCGCTCAGCATGTTCTATGAGGCCCTCGCCAAGAAGCTCAAGAGCGTGATCGCCTCCACCAAGGGGATCACCGCGCAGAGCGCAGAGCAGGTCGCCGCGTGAGCTCTCGTACGCAGGAGGAGGCGACGCCCATGAACGGCAACGGCAACGGCAACGGGAACGGCAACGGAGCGCTCGAAGGCGCGGTCATCGCGGTGGCCGGAGCGGCGGGCCCGGCCGGCCGCGCCACCCTGCTGCGGCTGGCGGCGGCGGGCGCGACGGTCGTCGGCGCCGACTACGACCCGGAGCGCCTCGCCGAGGCGGTCGACGCCGCCCGGTACATGCACGGCGGAGCCACCGTCACCGGCGACATCGTCGACCTCCTCGACCTGAACGCCACGCGCGAGTGGGCCGACAAGACCGAGAAGGAGTTCGGCCGCATCGACGGCCTGGTCCACCTCGTCGGCGGCTGGCGCGGCAGCGCCTCCTTCCCGGAGACCAACCTCGCCGACTGGGAGCTGCTGGAGAAGCTGCTGATCCGCACCGTCCAGCACACCTCGCTCGCCTTCCACGACGGGCTGCTGCGCAGCGACCGCGGCCGCTACCTCCTGGTCAGCGCCGCCGGAGCGACCAAGCCGACCGCGGGCAACGCCGCGTACGGCGCCGCCAAGGCGGCGGCCGAGGCGTGGACGCTCGCCCTCGGCGACGCCTTCCGCAAGGCGGGGGGCGAGGCGGGGCCCAAGGCGGCGGCTGCCATCCTGGTGATCAAGGCACTGGTGCACGACGCCATGCGCGCCGAGCGCCCGAATGCGAAGTTCGCGGGCTTCACGGACGCCAAGGACCTGGCCGACGCCATCGCCGGCGTCTGGGAGAAGCCCGCCCAGGAAGTGAATGGACAGCGCCTGTGGCTGACCCCCAAGCCGTGACCCCCGCCGCCGTCAGGACCGACGCCCGGCGGCGCCACGACCCGACCGTACGCGGCTTCGCCAGCGACAACTACGCCGGCGCCCACCCGGAGGTCCTCGCGGCGCTCGCCCTCGCCAACGAAGGCCACCAGGTCTCGTACGGGGAGGACGTCTACACCGAGCACCTCCAGCGGATCATGCACAGCCACTTCGGCCCGACCGCCGAGACGTACCCCGTCTTCAACGGCACCGGGGCCAACGTCACGGCCCTCCAGGCGCTCACCGACCGCTGGGGCGCGGTCATCTGCGCCGAGTCCGCGCACATCAACGTGGACGAGGGCGGGGCGCCGGAGCGCATGGCCGGGCTGAAGCTGCTGACCGTCCCGACCCCGGACGGCAAGCTGACCCCGGAGCTCATCGACCGGCAGGCGTTCGGCTGGGAGGACGAGCACCGCGCCATGCCGCAGGCCGTCTCGATCACCCAGAACACCGAGCTCGGCACCGTCTACACGGTCGACGAGATCCGCGCGATCGTCGAGCACGCCCACGGCCTCGGCATGAAGGTCCACCTCGACGGCGCCCGGATATCCAACGCGGCCGCCTCGCTGGACGTCCCCATGCGGGCGTTCACCAACGCGGTCGGCGTGGACGTCCTGACCTTCGGCGGCACCAAGAACGGCATGCTCATGGGCGAGGCGGTGGTCGTCCTCAACCCGGACGCGGCCCGCCACATGAAGCACCTGCGCAAGATGTCGATGCAGCTGGCCTCCAAGATGCGGTTCCTGTCGGTGCAGTTCGAGGCGCTGCTCGCCAAGGATCTGTGGCTGCGCAACGCCCGGCACGCCAACGCGATGGCTCAGCGCCTCGCGGAGGGCGTGCGCGCGGTGGACGGCGTCGAGATCCTGTACCCGGTGCAGGCCAACGCGGTCTTCGCGCGTCTGCCGCACGAGGTCACCCGACGGCTCCAGGAGCGCTTCCGCTTCTACTTCTGGGACGAGTCGGCGGGCGACGTCCGCTGGATGTGCTCCTTCGACACGACCGAGGACGACATCGACACCTTCGTCCTGGCACTGAAGGAGGAGATGGCACGCTGAGGCGCTTCCCAGGCGCCTTCGATACAGTGCATGAATATGCGGTCGGCCGGAAATTCATTGACTTCCGGCCGACCGCTTCCTTAGGTTTGGGGGTATGGAGCTGATTCAGCACACCCCGGAACTCTCCGCGTACCTCGCGGCCGATGAGGCAATCGACCACGAGCACTCGCTGGTACGGGGTATCGCGGCGCGACTCACCGTAGAGCACGTCGACGCATATTCATACGCCAAAGCCGCCTTCGCATACGTCCGTGACACCATCGACCACTCCGCCGACGTCGACGACCCGCGCGTCCCGTGGCGCGCCTCCGACGTGCTCGAACTGCGCGTCGGCATCTGCTACGCCAAGTCCCACGCGCTCGCCGCGCTGCTGCGCGCCCGCTCCATCCCCACCGCCTTGTGCTACCAGCGGCTCACCGAAGACGACGGCACCGATCCGGTGCTGCACGGCCTGGTGGCCGTCCGGCTGCCGGGCCGGGGCGCCTGGGCCCGCCAGGACGCCCGGGGCAACAAGCCGGGGGTCGACGCCCAGTTCAGCCTGGACCGCGAACAGCTGGCCTTCCCCGTACGCCCGGAGCTCGGCGAGATCGACTACCCGGTGCTGTACGCGGCACCGCACCCGGTCGTCCTGAGCGCCCTGCGGGCCGCCCGCGACCGTGAGTACCTGTGGAAGACGCTCCCGACGGAACTCTGAGCGCCGCGGCGCCGGCCGGCCCGGCGCGCTGCCGCCGCGGTTCAGCTGGCCTCGCGCACCTCGGCCGGCGTCGGAGCCGTACCGCCGAGGTGGGCCGGGACCCACCAGGTGTCGCTCGCGTCCCTCGGCCGCACCGGGTACGCGCGCTGCGCCGCCTCCAGCAGCTCCTGCACCCGCTCGCGCAGCCGCCGCGTGATCGCGCCCGCGTACTGGTCGGTGGGCGCCTCCACCGGCTCGCCGACCCGGATCGTCACCGGGATGTGGCTGCGCTTGAAGTTGCGCGGCCGGCCCTTGGTCCACAGCCGCTGGGTGCCCCACAGCGCCATCGGGATCAGCGGCACACCCGCCTCCTGGGCCAGGCGCGCCGCGCCCGACTTGAAGCTCTTGAGCGTGAAGGACTGCGAGATGGTCGCCTCGGGGAACACCCCGATGATCTCGCCGGCGCGCAGCGACTCGAGCGCGTGGTGGTAGGCGGCCTCGCCCTGCTCGCGGTCGACCGGGATGTGCTTCATGCCGCGCATCAGCGGCCCGGAGATCTTGTGCCGGAACACCGCGTCCTTGGCCATGAAGCGCACCAGGCGCTTCTGCGGCAGCGCCGCGAGGCCCGAGAAGATGAAGTCCAGGTAGCTGATGTGGTTGCTGACCAGCACGGCCCCGCCACTGCGCGGGATGTTCTCCGAACCCTGAGTGTCGATCTTCAGGTCGAGCGCCTTGAACATCGTGAGAGCGGCGCCGATGACCGGCCGATAGACGAGTTCTGCCACAGGAGAAGACCCTTCTTCGTCGATGCCTGGGGAGGTTCTCCCGGCGGAAGTTACGCAGCCGTAGGTATCCGGCATGGGGCAGATCGTGCCGCATGTCCGCCCCGCAGGCCAGTCCTGGCGCCGTCGGGAGAGGAGATTCTCGTCACGTCGTGGCCGCTCACAGGGGCTGCGGGAATCAGCCGGGGCCCCGCCGGCGCTGCACGGGACGGCGGCGTCGGACGAGGTGAGGGAGCGGTGACGAAGGACGTGGAGGGTGTGGAGGACGTGGCGGACGCGGGCGGCGTGCTGGGGCCCGGGCAGCTGGGGCAGGCCCTCGGGGAGAGGGCCACGCTCGTGCAGTTCTCCAGCGCCTTCTGCCAGCCGTGCCGCGCCACCCGGCGGATCCTCGCCGACGTGGCGGACATGGTCGAGGGCGTGGCCCACGTCGAGATCGACGCCGAGGAGCACCTCGGGCTCGTCCGCGCCCTGGGCATCGCCAGGACCCCCACCGTGCTGGTGCTGGACCGGGCGGGCCGGATCGTCCGCAGGGCGGCCGGCCAGCCGCGCAGGGCCGACGTCATCGCGGCCCTCGGGCACGCCGTGTGACCGGCCGTGACGCATCTCGCACCTCCTTCGCGGAGTCTCCCTTGACCGCACCCGCCGCGCATCGAAAGGCTGGCGTCCCATGACGGCCCCGTCCGAACTCGACGTTCCCTTCCGGCAGCAGCACGCCACCCCCGACCTCCTCCGCTCCGTCTTCCGGCGGCACGCCGCGGGTGTCGCCGTCATCACGGCGCACGGCACCACGGCCGACGGCGAGCGGCCCGTCGGCTTCACCGCGACCTCCCTCACCTCCGTCGCCGCCGAGCCCCCGCTGGTCTCGTTCGGCGTGGGCACCTCGTCCTCCAGCTGGCCGGTGCTGGCGGAGGCCGAGCACATCGGCGTGCACATACTCGGCGAGCACCAGAGCGAGCTGGCCGCCACCTTCGCGCGGAGCGGCGCCGACCGCTTCGCCCCGCCGACCCGCTGGTACCCCGGCCCCGAGGGCGTACCCCTGCTGGACGGCGTACTGGCCTGGCTGGTGTGCCGCGTCGTGGCCCGCGTCCCCGCGGGCGACCACCGCATCGTCGTGGCCCAGGCGGTGGCCGGTGACCCGGACGGCGCCGGGCGGCCGCTGCTGTACCACCAGGGGCGGTTCAGCGGCCTACGGGACTAGGGGGTGCCTTGCCGGTCAGGCCGGCCTGACCGGCAAGAAACCCCCTGAGGGATCCTGGACGTACACCCCGGTTACTCAGCGTTGGCAAGGTCACAGTTCAAAGCGCTTGCTTACTGGGAAAGCACTGGGTGTACTGACGAGTAATATTTCGTCCGGGGCGGCCGCCGCCCCGAGCGGAAACCGTCCCATCAGGCGCCTATGCTGCGTGCAACAAGGCAGCCCAGTTATGACGATGTGTAGGAGAGCCGGCGTGAGCTTGAGGATCGTTGTCTGTGTGAAGTACGTGCCCGACGCCACCGGCGACCGGCACTTCGCCGATGACCTGACCGTCGACCGCGACGACGTCGACGGCCTGCTGTCGGAGCTGGACGAGTACGCGGTCGAGCAGGCGCTGCAGATCGCCGACGAGGCGGACGACGCGGAGATCACCGTGCTCACGGTCGGCCCCGAGGACGCCAAGGACGCGCTGCGCAAGGCGCTGTCCATGGGCGCCGACAAGGCCGTCCACGTCGAGGACGACGACATCCACGGCTCGGACGTCATGGCCACCTCGCTGGTGCTCGCCAAGGCCATCGAGAAGACCGGCTACGACCTGGTCATCTGCGGCATGGCGTCGACCGACGGCACCATGGGTGTCCTGCCGGCGATCCTCGCCGAGCGCCTGGGCGTCCCGCAGGTCACCCTGCTCTCCGAGGTCTCGGTCGAGGACGGCACCGTCAAGGGCCGCCGTGACGGCGACACCGCGTCCGAGCAGCTGGAGGCGGCGCTGCCGGCCGTCGTGTCCGTGACGGACCAGTCGGGCGAGGCCCGCTACCCGTCCTTCAAGGGCATCATGGCCGCCAAGAAGAAGCCGGTGGAGTCCCTGGACCTGGAGGACCTGGAGCTCGACTCCGACGAGGTCGGCCTCGAGGGCTCCTGGACCAAGGTCGACTCGGCGGCGGAGCGTCCGGCCCGCACGGCCGGCACGGTCGTCAAGGACGAGGGCGAGGGCGGCAAGCAGCTGGCCGAGTTCCTCGCGAGCCAGAAGTTCATCTAGGGCTCGCGCGAGCCACTCACCCGCCCCCAGACTCTTCGCATCGCAGGAGATTGAAGTCCCATGGCTGAAGTTCTCGTCTACGTCGACCACGTGGACGGCGCCGTCCGCAAGCCCACGCTGGAGCTGCTGACCCTCGCCCGCCGCATCGGCGAGCCCGTCGCCGTCGCCCTCGGCTCCGGTGCCGAGGCCACCGCCGCCACGCTCGCCGAGCACGGCGCGGTCAAGGTCCTGACCGCCGACGCGCCCGAGTTCGCCGACTACCTCGTCGTGCCGAAGGTGGACGCGCTGCAGGCGGCGTACGAGGCCGTATCGCCCGCCGCCGTGCTCGTCCCGTCCTCCGCCGAGGGCAAGGAGGTCGCGGCCCGCCTCGCGGTCCGCATCGGCTCCGGCATCATCACCGACGCCGTCGACCTCGAGGCCGGCGACGAGGGCCCGGTGGCCACGCAGTCCGCGTTCGCCGCCTCCTTCACCACCAAGTCCCGTGTCTCCAAGGGCACCCCGGTCATCACGGTCAAGCCGAACTCGGCCGCCGTGGAGGCCGCCCCGGCCGCGGGCGCCGTCGAGGCCCTGTCCGTCTCCTTCTCCGAGAAGGCCACCGGCACCAAGGTCGTCTCCCGCACCCCGCGCGAGTCGACCGGCCGCCCCGAGCTGACCGAGGCCGCGATCGTGGTCTCCGGCGGCCGCGGCGTCAACGGCGCCGAGAACTTCTCGATCATCGAGGAGCTCGCCGACTCGCTCGGTGCCGCCGTCGGCGCCTCGCGTGCCGCCGTCGACGCCGGCTGGTACCCGCACACCAACCAGGTCGGCCAGACCGGCAAGTCGGTCTCGCCGCAGCTGTACATCGCGGCGGGCATCTCCGGCGCGATCCAGCACCGCGCGGGCATGCAGACCTCGAAGACCATCGTGGCCATCAACAAGGACGCCGAGGCCCCGATCTTCGACCTGGTCGACTACGGCGTGGTCGGCGACCTCTTCGAGGTCGTCCCGCAGCTGACCGAAGAGGTCAAGTCCCGCAAGGGCTGATCCCTCGGATCGTTCGGCAGACGTGGCCCGGGGGGGGGGGGGGGGGGGGGGGGGGGGGGGGGGGGGGGGGGGGGGGGGGGGGGGGGGGGGGGGGGGGGGGGGGGGAGGTAGGGGACCGTGCAGGGGA
>NZ_JBVIEN010000007.1:214611-352141 GCF_055571835.1 Streptomyces sp. NPDC030862
AAGAATTCCCCCCCCTGTTTTTCCTGCCCCCCCCCCCCCCCCCCCCCCCCCCCCCCCCCCCCCCCCCCCCCGGCCCGTTGGAGGGACCATTGACGCAGGTCACGGACACCCATTAACTTCACCATACGGATTGTTGTTTCCGTGTAGTGGAAAGTGGAGGGTGTGGGAATGGGTCAGGGTCAGCAGGAGAAGGTGGCGACGAGCCTCGCCGGAGCGGTCAGCGAGGGCATCAGCGCCTCCCTCGTCTCGGTCGACGAGGAGCTCGCCCGCCGCTACCCGGGCGACCCCGGCACCCGCCAGCCCGTCCACACCGTCTACGTACCGGGTGAGGTCTTCGACGCGGGCACCATCCGCTCCTGGGGCGACCAGGCCCTCGCCATGCTCGACGAGCACGCCCCCGACGCCGCCTCCCTCGCCGCCGTCCTCGGCCTCTCCGACGAGCTCGCCGACGACGTCCACGCGCGCGTACGGGCCAAGCTGGAGCGCGAGCCCATCGAGGACCTGCGCGTCGACTTCGAGGACGGGTACGGGGGCAAGGACGAGGACGCCGACGCCGCCCGCGCCGCCCGCCTGATCTCGGAGGCGTACGCACAGGGCACCGCCGCGCCGTACATGGGCATCCGCATGAAGTGCATGGAGGCCGCCGTACGCGACCGCGGCATCCGCACCACCGACGTCTTCCTCACCGGCCTCATGGAGCGCGGCGGGCTGCCCGAGGGCCTCGTCCTCACCCTGCCCAAGGTCACCTACGCCGAGCAGGTCAGCGCCTTCGTCCGGCTCGTGGAGGCCTTCGAGAAGGCCCACGGCCTCGACGCCGGCCGCCTCGGCTTCGAGATCCAGATCGAGACCAGCCAGGCCATCCTCGCCTCCGACGGCACCGCCACCGTCGCCCGCATGATCGACGCCGCCGAGGGCCGCGCCACCGGCCTCCACTACGGCACCTTCGACTACAGCGCCTGCCTCGGCGTCTCCGCCGCCTACCAGGCCAGCGACCACCCGGCCGCCGACCACGCCAAGGCGATCATGCAGGTCGCCGCCGCCGGCACCGGCGTACGCGTCTCCGACGGCTCCACCAACGTCCTCCCGGTCGGCCCCACCGAGAAGGTCCACGACGCCTGGCGCCTCCACTACGGCCTCACCCGCCGCGCCCTGGCCCGCGCCTACTACCAGGGCTGGGACATGCACCCGGGCCACCTCCCGACCCGCTACGCCGCCGTCTTCGCCTTCTACCGCGAGGGCTTCGAGCAGGCCGCCAAGCGCCTGGCCGCGTACGCCAACCACGCCGGCGGCGACGTCATGGACGAGCCCGCCACCGCCAAGGCCCTCAGCTCCTACCTGCTGCGCGGCATCGACTGCGGCGCCCTCGACACCGACGAGGTCGCCCGCCTCACCGGACTTTCCCGCGCCGACCTGGACGGCTTCGCCGCTCCGCGGCGCGGGGATCTGACGGCCACGGCCCAGTAGGCGCCGGGGCTGTCACCGCTGGCCCGTACTCTGTACGCGTATTCGGACGGGAATCGCGACACAGGGGACGGGCCAGCGGTGTCTTCGGGGGAGAACGAACTGATCGCCGGGCGCTACCGGGTCATCCGGCAGCTCGGCCGCGGCGGCATGGGCGTCGTCTGGCGCGCGCTCGACGAGGTGCTGGGCCGCG
This sequence comes from Streptomyces sp. NPDC030862, assembly GCF_055571835.1. NCBI lineage: Bacteria > Bacillati > Actinomycetota > Actinomycetes > Kitasatosporales > Streptomycetaceae > Streptomyces > Streptomyces sp. NPDC030862. Next base: position 216,266 of record NZ_JBVIEN010000007.1, read on the forward strand.
AAGTGGCCCTCAAGGAGCTCCGTACGTACACGGACTCCTCCGGGCACGAGCTCGCCGACCTGCGGCTGCGGATGCAGCGCGAGGCCCGGGCTGCGGCGCGCGTACGCCACCCCGGGGTGATCTCCGTCCACGACGTGGCCGACCACGAGGGCCGGCCCGTCATCGTCATGGAACTGGTCGACGGGCCCTCCCTGGACGACGTGCTCGCCGAGCGCGGCGTCATGGACCCGCGTGAGGCCGCCGCGATCGGGGCCCGCGTCATGGAGGCGCTCGGCGCCGCCCACGCGGTCGGCGTGCTGCACCGCGACGTCAAGCCGGGCAACGTCCTGCTGGACCGCACCGGCCGCGTCGTCCTGACCGACTTCGGCATCGCCGCCATGGACGACCCCGGCGACGGCTCCACCGCCCACCTCACGCGCAGCGGCGAGATCGTCGGCTCGCTCGACTACCTGGCCCCCGAGCGCGCCCAGGGCCACGAGCCGGGACCCCCCTCCGACATCTGGGCGCTCGGCGCCACCCTGTACGCGGCGGTCGAGGGCTCCTCGCCCTTCCGCCGTACGTCAGCGTGGTCGACGCTCAGCGCGATCGTCGCGGAGCCGCTGCCCGAGCCCCAGCGCGCGGGGGCCCTCGGCCCCGTACTGCGACTGCTCATGGACAAGGACCCCGCGCGGCGCCCGGACGCGGCGACGGCGGCACGGCTCCTCGCGGAGGTGGGGGAGGGGCGGGCGCCCCGGACGGCGCCCCCGTCGGCGTACGTGCCCACCGAGCTGAACGCCGTGCCGCACCGGCCGCAGGGCTTCGGCCCGCCGCCCGCCGCGGGTCCGGGTCCGGTGCCTCCGGTGTCGGCGGCGGGTGCAGGCCCGGGGCCGGCACCGGGGCCGTCGGCCGCTCCGACGGCCGTTCCGGCGGCCGGGCGGGCGGAGCGTGCGGCGACGCGTCGCAAGAGCCGCGGCAGGCTCCTCGTCGCCGTGGCGACCGCGGCCGTCCTGCTGGCGGGCGGAGGCGTGACGTACGTCCTCATGGAGCGCGACCAGCCGACGGGCGGACAGGCGCTCGTGGGAGGTCAGGCCGATCCCACGTCCGGTACGCGCGACCCCGGTCGCGCGCTCGACCAGGGCGCCGGGGCGTCACCCTCCGCCGCCGCGACACCGGGCGACGACGCCGAGCCGTCGGAGTCCGCCGCCACACCGGCGTCCGGCACCCCGTCCGCGAAGGCGCCCGACGCCTCCCCGTCGCCCGCGCCGACGCGCAAGCCGCCCACGCGCGGCACGGGCGGGGGTACGGACACGGGCGGGGGCGGCGGGGCGGACCCCGCGCCTTCCTCCGCGCCCGCCCCCGTGTGCCACTCCATCGGCGGCGGCAAGTACAACTGCCAGGTGTGGGCCAGGGCGAAGTCGTACCGCGCCGACGGCAGCGAGGCGGGTGTCCTCAACGCCGGCACCAACTACTTCTTCTGCCAGTCGAACCTCGGCCGCCGCGAGACCCACGGCGAGTGGACCAACGTGTGGTGGGCCAAGACGGACGACGACAGCGGCAACGCCGGAGTGTGGGTGAGCGACGTCTACATCCGGGGCGGTGACAACGACGCGCCGGTGCCCGGCCTGCCGGTGTGCTGACCGGCAGGTAGGCAGGTAGGCAGGTAGGCAGGGAGGCGGCGAGGGCGTCTGGGCCGGCTGGCCGGCCGGCCCAGACGGCCGGCCCGCGTCAGGAGGACGGCGGCGCGATCTCGCCCGAGCCCCGCGGGATCAGCGTCGTCTCCAGCACCACTCGCGCCGGGGCGTCGTCCGAGCCGTCCAGCCGCCGGAAGAGCCGCTCCGCCGCCGTGCGCCCCAGCGCCGCCGCGTCCTGCGCGATGACGGTGATGCCCAGCAGGTCGGCGAGCTCGATGTCGTCGAAACCGACCAGCGCCACCGGGTGCGGGCGCCCGGCCAGCTCCCGTACCACCGTCACCGTCACGCGGTTGTTGCCCGCGAACAGCGCCGTCACCGGCTCCGGCCCGGCCAGCATCGCGGCGACCGCGCCCCGCACGCGCTCCGGTTCCGTCGAACCGAGCGAGACCCAGGAGTCGTCCACCGCCAGCCCCGCGTCCTCCATCGCCGCCCGGTAGCCGCGCAGCCGCTCCACGGCGGTGTGGATGCGCGGCTGGTCGCCGATGAAACCGATCCGGCGGTGCCCGTGCGCGATCAGGTGCGTCACGCCCGCGCGGGCGCCGCCGAAGCTGTCGGAGAGCACCACGTCGGCGTCGATGCGCCCGGCCGGGCGGTCCACGAAGACGGTGGCGACACCGGCCCTGATCTCCGGCTCCAGGTACCGGTGGTCGGTGCCGGCCGGGATCACGATCAGCCCGTCCACGCGGCGCGCGCAGAGCGCCAGCGCCAACTCCTGCTCCCGGTCCGGGTCCTCCGCACTGGAGCCGTTGATCAGGAGGGCCCCGTGGGCGCGGGCGACCTCCTCGACGGCACGGCTGAGGGGCCCGTAGAACGGGTCCGCGAGGTCCTCCAGGACCAGCCCGATGGAGGCGGTGCGTCCCTTGCGCAGCACCCGCGCGCTGTCGTTGCGGCGGAAGCCGAGCGCCTCGATGGCCTCCTGGACGCGGCGTTCGGTGTCGGGGGTGACGCCCGGCTCGCCGTTCACCACGCGGGAGACGGTCTTGAGTCCGACACCCGCGCGGGCGGCCACGTCCTTCATGGTGGGCCGGGTGCCGTAGCGGTGGTCGGGGCGGCGGGCGGTCTGGGCCACAGTGCGCTTCCTGCTTCCTGTCGTCATCGTCGGAAAGTCGGAGGGTCGGAGGGTCGGAGTCGGGGTCTAGGCGTCGGAGGGCCGGGGGTCGGGGTCGGGGCGTCGGATGTGATGGTCCGACGGTCGGATGGTCGGGTGAGACGAGTGTTCGGATAGTGAGATGGACGGGTGTATCAGCCTGTTGGCGTCGAGCATAGGCCCTGGACAACGTTGTCAACGCTGGCGTACTGAGGCAGACTCTTCCTGAACAAGGTCTGTATTCGCAGGTACTCGCGGGTACGCGTAGGTACGCGCCAGTAACTGACAGCTCTCACGGGGGACCACACGCCGATGCACTCGGACCTCACCGCCGCGCTCGACATCGGAGGCACCAAGATCGCCGGTGCCCTGGTGGACGGCGACGGCGGGATTCTCGTACGGGCCCAGCGGCCGACCCCGGCGCGTGAGGACGGCGAGACGGTGATGCGCGCCGTCGAGGCGGTCCTGGCCCAGCTCACCGCCTCACCGCTGTGGGCCGCCGTCACGGCGGTCGGCATCGGCAGCGCGGGTCCGGTCGACGCCTCCGCCGGTACGGTCAGCCCCGTCAACGTCCCCGGCTGGCGCGACTACCCCCTCGTCGAGCGGGTGCGCCGGGCGACCGGCGGCCTGCCCGTCCAGCTCGTCGGGGACGGTGTGGCGATGACCGCGGCCGAGCACTGGCAGGGAGCCGCCCGCGGCCACGACAACGCGCTCTGCATGGTGGTCTCCACCGGCGTCGGCGGCGGACTCGTCCTGGGCGGCCGGCTCCACGCGGGCCCCACCGGGAACGCCGGCCACATCGGCCACATCAGCGTCGAGTTGGACGGGGACCCCTGCCCGTGCGGGTCGCGCGGCTGCGTCGAACGGATCGCCAGCGGCCCCAACATCGCCCGCCGCGCCCTCGGCAACGGCTGGCGGCCCGGCCCCGACGGCGACGCCACGGCCGCCGCGGTGGCCGCCGCCGCGCGCGCCGGGGACCCGGTCGCCGTCGCGTCCTTCGAGCGCGCCGCCCAGGCCCTCGCCGCGGGGATAGCCGCCACCGCGACGCTCGTCGAGATCGAGGTCGCGGTGATCGGCGGGGGAGTGGCGGGCGCCGGCGAGGTGCTGTTCGCGCCGCTGCGGCGGGCCCTGGGCGACTACGCCACCCTCTCCTTCGTGCGCCGCCTGACGGTGGCCCCGGCGCTCACGGGCACCGACGCGGGGCTGCTGGGCGCCGCGGCGGCAGCCGCCCCGCACCGGCCGTCCGGGACGGCGGCCACGGCGGCGAGCCTCAGCCGCTGAGGGGCCCGGCGGCCACGTACCCGGGCCGGGGCTACCGGGAGCGGGCGGCCTGCAGCGTGCCCGCGACCCGCGGCCCCAGCCACCGCTTGAGCCTGCGCAGCGCCTCCAGCCGCTCGGCCGCCCGGTCGAGCCGGTAGTACAGCTGGGGCGGGACGTGCGGGAGGAGCGGCGAGTGCCGCTGGCCCAGCAGCGCGAACATCCGCGGCGGCGGCAGGTTCACGTACCGCGGCAGGTTCTCGTACCACTGCGCGCTGTACCGGGCGGCGCTGCGGAGGGGGAGGAGGGCCGCCTGCCGTTCCCGCTCGTAGCGGGCGAGGGCCGGCTGGAGCGCGGGTGACGCGCGGAGCGCTCCCGCCAGCGCCATCGCGTCCTCCAGCGCCAGTGTGGTGCCCGCGCCGATGGAGTAGTGCGTGGTGTGGGCGGCGTCGCCGACCAGGACGATGTTGTCGCGGTACCACGTCCGGTTCGTGACGGTGCGGAAGTTCAGCCACTGCGCGCTGCCGTCGGGGTGCGCCCGGCCGATCAGCCGATGGCCGTCCAGCGGTTTCGCGAACAGTTCCTCCAGCAGCGCCAGCCCCTCGGCATGGCTCGCCCGGTCCAGGCCGAGGCCCCGCCAGGTCTCGGGCGAGCACTCGACGACGCAGGTGCTGCGGTCCTCGCCGTATCCGTAGGCGTAGCACCAGATCCAGCCGTGCGCGGTCTCCACGAAGGTGAAGGTGAAGGCGTCGAAGACCTTGGTGGTGCCGAGCCAGACGTACATGTTGCGCCCCACGGCCACCTCGGTGCCGAAGTGGCCGGCGTGGCGGTCGCGCAGCGTGCTGTGCACCCCGTCCGCGGCGACGATCAGATCCGCGTCGGACTGCGGTCCGCCGGCTCCCGGGTCCGCCGCCGCCTCGTCCTCGAACTCCAGCCGTACGCCGAGGTCCCGGGCGCGGCCGGCGAGGACGTCGAGGAGGTGGTGGCGGCCGATGCCGAAGCCCTCGTCGCCGTGGTGGGCCGTGGTGGCGTCGCGGACGTGCGCGACGCCGCCGCTCCAGCGGACCGAGTGCTCGGCGACGGCGCGCGCGGACGGGGGGTCGTACGCGTAGAGCTTGTCGAGCAGTCCCGGCCAGTACGTCACCCCCCAGCCGTACGTCGAACCGGCCGGGTTGCGCTCGTGGACGGTGACGTCATGCGACGGGTCGAGGCGTTTCATGAGGAGGGCGAAGTAGAGACCGGCGGGCCCTCCACCGACGCAGGCGATCTTCACGCGCGCTCCCGTCGAACCGCCCTTCAAGGGGCGAGCTGCTCACGACACAAGGTGCTGTTATCGGCACAGAGAGTAACATTCGCGGCATGAGTGACCTGCAGACCTCCGCGCGTGGCTGGCACACCGTCCAGCTCGCGGTCTTCGGATTCATCGGCATCTGCGGGGTGCTCAAGAGCAGTGGCAGTGGCAGTGGCAGTGGCAGTGGCGGGGGCGGATCGGCGGTGCCGCGCGCCGTCGAGGAGGCGGCGGGTGTCCTGGTCCTGGTGGCGCTCGCCGTGGCGTGCTGGGCGACGTACCTGGTGGCGCGCGTGGCATGGCCGCTGCCCGGGGCGATGGCGGTGGGGGCGGCGGGGCCGGAGGGCCCGGCTGAGGCGCAGGGGCGGGCGGCTCGCCGGCTGCGCGCCGGACTGACCCTGACGTTCGTGGCCGTCGTGCTGGTCGCCACGGCGGCGGCCTCGGCGTGGTGGCCCTCGCCCGAGCCCCGGCCCGAGCCCGCCGCGCCGTCCGGACACCTGCTGCGGGTGACGACGTCGGCGGGTACGTTCTGCGGAACCCTGGCCCCGGGCGGCGGCGACGGGAGCCTCCGCATCCAGGTTCAGGGGCGGGGCATCGACATCCCGTTCGCCGGTGTCGCGGAACTGAGCCCCACGCCCAGCTGCCCGTAGGCCGTCACCGGCCCTCAGCGCGAGCCCGAGCCCGAGCCCGAGCGTGAGCGCCGACGCCGGAGCCGGCGCTCGCGCGGCTCCCGGCCGGGCTTCCGCGCCCCGGCCGCTCGCTTGCGCTCCCGCTCTCGCGCGCGGGCAGCGCCGTCGCGCACAGCGCCCCGGCCGCGGCGACGGCCGCGAGGACGGTGAGCGTCACGCCGATCGCGGTGGTGAGGCCCTCGGCCGCCCACGCCGACCGCGGCCCGCCGGTTCCCGGCGCGCCGGTTCCGTGCCGGCCGCCCGGCGCGGCCAGGGCCATCACCATGGTCGCCACGGCGACGCCGAGCGCGGGCCCGACGTTCATCGCCGTCTGCTGCAACCCGCCCGCCACCCCGGCGTACTCGACCGGCGCATGGCGTACGAGGACGGCGGTGGCGGTGACCATGACCGTGCCGAACCCGGCGCCCAGGAGCAGGAAGCCACCACCGGCCGCGTAACCGGAATCCGTTCCGGTGACGGCGAGCCAGGACAGTGCCAGGGCCCCGAGGGTGAGCAGCGCCATCGCCGACACGGTCGACCGGCGTGGCCCGAGGCGGCGTGTCAGCCGGTCCGCGACCGCCGCGCTCAGGACCATCATCACGGCCAGGGGCAGTGCCGTGAGGCCGCTGCCCAGCGGGTCCATGGCCAGGACCTCCTGGAGGAGATACGTGCCGACGAACAGCGCGCCGAACAGCGACGCCGACGCCGCCAGCAGGACGGCGAGCGCCGTGGCCACCGTCGCCGACCCGAGGACCTCCGGCGGCAGCAGCGGGTTCGCCGTACGCCGTTCGTGCACGAGGAACGCGCCGCCGCAGGCCGCCGCCGCGACGAGCCCCAGTGCCGTCGCCGCCGTCCAGCCGGCCGCCGGAATGCCGACGAGAGTGTGCACCAGGCTCACCAGCGTGAGGGCCAGCAGGCACGCGCCGGGCAGATCGAGCCCCACCGCGCGCCGGCGCGCGCGCTCCGGCAGGCGCACCGTGAGCGCCGCCACGCCGATCGCGACCGCCGGGACGACGTTGAGGAGGAACACGGCCCGCCAGCCGAACTGCGTGGTCAGCACTCCTCCCACCACCGGCCCCGCCGCGGCCGCCAGGCCGATCACGGCCGTCCGCAGCGCGAGCGGCCGACCGATCCGGTCGGGCGGGTAGGCCGCGCGCAGCATGCCCAGCGTGGCCGGTTGCAGCAGCGCGCCGAAGACGCCCTGGGCGACCCGCAGGGCGATCACCCAGCGCACGCCGGGCGCGAGGCCGATGCCCGCCGAGGCCGCGCCGAAGCCGAGGATCCCCACGGCGAAGAGCCGCTGGTGGCCGTACCGGTCGCCGAGCCGTCCGGCGAACACCAGCAGGCTCGCCACGGCGATGAGGTAGCCGGTGCTGGTCCACTGCACCTCGGTGAAGGAGGCGTGCAGGTCGCGCCCCATGGTGGGCTGGGCGACGGTCAGCACGGTTCCGTCCAGGGCGACGATCGCCGCCCCGGCGACACTGCCCGTGAGGATCAGCCGTTGCGGGCGTCGCACGTTCACCGGCCCTCCGGCCCCGTCACCGCTGCCGTTTCCGGTCCCGTCTCCCTGCCCAGATGCGCGTCGAGCGCGGCGCGCAGCAGCGGCTCCACGTCGTCGCAGCCGGTCGCGAGGGGCAGGCTGCCCCAGCGCCACAACTGCGCGATGCCGTGCAGGTTCGCCCACAGTGCGCCCGCGACGACCGCCGGCGCCGGTTCGCTCCGGGGGCGCGCGCGGCCGACCAGGTCCACGAGTACGTCGAAGAGGGGGAGCGTCGTCTCGCGCAGACCCAGCACGCCGCTCTCCAGCAGGTCGTGGCGGAACATCAGCTCGAACATGCCGGGGTGGGTCCGCGCGAAGTCCAGGTACAGGCGCCCCAGGACCAGGAGCCGCTCCCGAGGCGTCGCGGCAGCCGCCGCCCCGTCGGTGTCGAGGGCCGCCCCCACCTTCTCGGCCAGTTCGGCGAAGCCCTCCCGGGCGATGGCCGACAGCAGGGCCAGGTGGGTCGGGAAGTAGCGGCGCGGGGCGCCGTGCGACACCCCTGTCCGCCGGGCGATCTCACGCAGCGTCAGGGACGGGATCCCCTCACTGTTCAGCAGTTCGACGCCGGTCTCGATCAAACGGGCCCGCAGCCCTGAGGTCGTCTCCGTCATGGACGGTGTCTACCAGACCGGCGTAGACACTGTCTACGCCGGTCTGTCCGGCCGCGGGTTTCCATGGCAGTGTGGTGCGGGCAAAGCCACTGGGGGCTACGGAGGAGGGGGAGCCGTGATCGTCTGGATCAACGGTGCGTTCAGTGCGGGCAAGACCAGTACCGCGCGCGAACTGATCGATCTGATCCCGAACAGCACCTTGTACGACCCCGAGGTCATCGGCGGGGCGCTGGGCCGGCTGCTGCCGCAGAAGCGTCTCGCGGAGGTGACCGATTACCAGGACCTGCCCATGTGGCGGCGGCTGGTCGTCGACGCCGCGGCCGCGCTGCTCGCGGAGGTCGGCGGGGTGCTGGTGGTACCCATGACCCTGCTGCGACAGGAGTACCGCGACGAGATCTTCGGCGGGCTCGCCTCCCGTCGCATCGCGGTACACCATGTCGTTCTGACACAGGACGAAACGATCCTGCGCAGGCGTATCGCCGAGCGCCGGGAGTTCGACGGCGACCCGGACGGCAACGAGCGCGTACGGCAGTGGGCGTACGCCCATATCGAGCCCTTCCGCGCCGCACTCGGCGGCTGGCTGGGCTCGGACGCGTACGCCGTCGACAACGGCCGCCTCACTCCGTACGAGACGGCCGCGGCGATCGCCGAGGCGGTGCGCGGCGAGGCGGTCGGCGCGTGCGAGATCGTGCAGACGCCGGAGCCGACCGGAGAGACGCTCGCGGCCGGGGTGCTGCTCTTCGACGAACAGGACCGCGTGCTGCTGGTCGACCCCACCTACAAGCCCGGCTGGGAGTTCCCCGGCGGGGTCGTGGAGCCGGGCGAGCCCCCGGCCCGGGCCGGCATGCGGGAGGTCACCGAGGAGATAGGGCTCGAACTCGACGCCGTACCGAAACTGCTGCTCGTCGACTGGGAACCGCCCCGCCCGCCCGGCTACGGCGGCCTGCGCCTCCTCTTCGACGGCGGCCGCCTCACCGGGGCCCAGGCCGCCGGCGTCCTGCTGCCCGGAGCCGAGCTGCGCGGCTGGCGCTTCGTCACCGAGGAGGAGGCCTCGGGCCTGCTGCCCCCGGTCCGGTACGAACGCCTCCGCTGGGCCCTGCGCGCCCGCGAACGCGGCACCGTGCTGAACCTCGAGGCGGGCATCCCGGTGGGCTGAGCGGCGGGCCCGGACGGACGGGCGGGCGCTGCTTCGCCGGCACGGCTCAGGCCGGGCGTGCGGCCCGGCGTGTGCACGATCCGGGCCCGCGCCCCGGCCTTCCGCTGTGCGCGGCTTCCGTTCGCGGCCGGCCGGGACGGCTCAGCCGCGCTTGGAGCGGGCGTAGTTGACCAGGAAGCACGCCTCCGCGACCGACATCCGCTCCAGCTCCTCCGGCGACACGCTCTCGTTCACCGCGTGGATCTGCGCCTCCGGCTCGCTCAACCCGATGAGCAGGATCTCCGCCTCCGGGTACAGCGCGGCCAGCGTGTTGCACAGCGGGATGGAGCCGCCCATGCCCGCCGCCTGCATCTCCTGACCCGGGTAGGCCGCCCGCAGCGCCTCCGCCATGGAGGTGTACGCGGGGCTCGTGACGTCCGCCTGGAACGGCTGCCCCTGCCCCACCTGCTCCACCGACACCCGCGCACCCCACGGCGTGTGCGCCTCCACGTGCGCCGCCAGCAGCTTCGTCGCCTCCGCGGCGTCCTGGCCCGGCGGCACCCGCAGGCTGATCTGCGCCCGCGCGGAGGCGTGCACGGACGGCGTGGCCCCGACCACGGGCGGGCAGTCGATGCCCATGACGGTCACGGCCGGGCGCGCCCACAGGCGGTCGCCGACCGCGTCGTGACCGATCAGGCCCACCCCGTCGAGCACCTTCGCGTCCTTGCGGAAGTCCTCCTCCGGGTACCGGAGCCCCTCCCACCGGCCGTCCGCCGCCAGCCCGTCCACCGTCGTCGAACCGTCCTCGGCGCGCAGCGAGTCCAGGACGCGGATGAGGGCGGCCAGCGCGTCCGGCGCGGCCCCGCCGAACAGCCCCGAGTGGAGGTTGCCCTCCAGCGTGTCCACCTGGACGCGCAGCATCGTCATCCCGCGCAGCGACGCCGTCACGGTGGGCAGACCGGCGCGGAAGTTCCCCGCGTCGCCGATGACGATCGCGTCCGCCGCCAGCAGCTCCGGGTGCTCCTCGGCGTACCGCTCCAGGCCGCCCGTGCCCTGCTCCTCCGAGCCCTCGACGACGACCTTGACGCCGACCGGTATCCCGCCGTTCGCCTTGAGGGCGCGCAGCGCGAGCAGGTGCATGATGACGCCGCCCTTGCAGTCCGCGGCGCCGCGGCCGTACCAGCGGCCGTCCTCGCGCTCGGTCAGCTCGAACGGCGGAGTGACCCAGCCGGCCAGGTCGAGCGGCGGCTGCACGTCGTAGTGCGCGTACAGCAGGACCGTCGGGGCGCCCGCCGGACCGGGCAGGTACCCGTACACCGCCTGCGAACCGTCCGGGGTGTCCAGGACGGCCACGTCCCGGAAGTCCTCCGCGCGCAGGGCGTCCGCCACCCAGGCCGCCGCGGCCTCGCACTCGCTCGGCGGGAACTGCGCCGGGTCCGCCACCGACTGGAACGCCACCAGCTCCGCGAGCTCCGCCTTCGCGCGGGGCATGAGGGAGGCGACGGTCTCGGCGATCGGCGCGGCGGTCGGGTCGGTGGTGCTGGCGGACATGGGCACGCTCCTGGTAGGTGCGACGTTGGACTGACGGTGGTGACCGTTGTACGCGTACGGGCGAACGCACGACCGATCCTCCCACAGGGGGTGGCGCGGGCCCGAGCCGTAGGATGCGATCGAGATCATGGGCACGGGCCGGGATCGGCCGGACGTCGGGACAGGAGCAGAAGCACATCGTGAGCAGCGAGAACGCAGACGCCGGTAACGAGCACTCCGCGCCGGTGTGGGATGTCGTCGTGGTCGGGGCGGGGCCGGCCGGGGCCTCCGCGGCCTATGCGGCGGCCGTCGCGGGCCGCCGGGTGCTGCTCCTGGAGAAGGCGGAGCTGCCCCGCTACAAGACGTGCGGCGGCGGCATCATCGGCCCCTCGCGCGACGCGCTGCCACCCGGCTTCGAGCTGCCGCTCCAGGACCGGGTGCACGCCGTGTCGTTCTCGATGAACGGCCGTTTCACGCGGACGCGCCGCTCCAGGCGCATGCTGTTCGGGCTGGTCAACCGCACGGAGTTCGACGCCGCGCTCGTCGAGCACGCCCAAAAGGCCGGCGCCGAGCTGCGTACGGGTGCCACGGTGTCGCGCGTCGAGCAGCACGGCACCGCCGTGCCGGACCGGCGCACGGTCGCCGTGGTCCTGGCCGACGGCGAGGTCGTGCTCGCGCGGGCGGTCGTCGGCGCGGACGGCAGCGCCAGCCGCATAGGAGCCCACGTCGGCGTGAAGCTCGACCAGGTCGACCTGGGGCTGGAGGCGGAGATCCCGGTGCCGCCGACGGTCGCGGAGGACTGGGCGGGGCGGGTGCTCATCGACTGGGGTCCGATGCCCGGCAGCTACGGCTGGGTGTTCCCGAAGGGCGACACCCTCACCGTGGGTGTGATCTCGGCACGCGGCGAAGGCGGCGCGACCAAGCGGTACCTGGAGGACTTCATCGCCCGCCTCGGGCTCGCCGGCTTCGAACCGGCCCTCTCCTCGGGCCACCTGACCCGCTGCCGCAGCGACGACTCGCCGCTGTCGCGGGGCCGGGTGCTGGTGTGCGGCGACGCGGCCGGGCTGCTGGAGCCGTGGACCCGCGAGGGCATCTCGTACGCGCTGCGCTCCGGGCGGCTCGCGGGGGAGTGGGCGGTGCGGATCGCCGAGTCCCACGACGCGGTGGACGCGCGGCGGCAGGCGCTGAATTACGCGTTCGCCATCAAGTCGGGCCTCGGCGTGGAGATGGCGGTCGGCCGGCGGATGCTGACGCTGTTCGAGCGCCGCCCCGGTCTGCTGCACGCGGCGATCACCGGCTTCCGTCCGGCGTGGCACGCCTTCGCGGACATCACCCGCGGTGTGACGACGCTGGCCGGCATCATCCGCTCCCACGGGGTGGCGCGCCGGGCCCTGGACGCCCTGGACCGCCGCATCGAGGGCTGACGCGACGGGAGCTGACGGGACGAGGGACTGACGCGACGGGGGCTGTCGCGTGGGCCCCGTTCTCGCGGCGGGCGGGGCGCGACGGCCGCCGTGACATGATCCGCCGGCATGAGGATCGAACAAGCGGATGCGCCCGTCGCCCTGGTCAGCGGGTCCACGTCGGGCATCGGTCAGGCCATCGCGCGGCGGCTGGCCATGGACGGGATGCGGGTCGTCGTGCACTCGCGACACAGCGCGGAGGCCGGGGAGGCGCTGGCCGCGGAGCTCGGCGGGACGTACGTACAGGCGGACCTGGCGGTGGAGGAGGAGGCCCGGGGGCTGGTCGAGGCGGCGCTCGGCCGGTACGGGCGGCTGGACGTCCTCGTGAACAACGCGGGCATCAGCCGGCGGATCCCGCATGACGACCTCGCCGCGGCGACGCCGGCCGACTGGCGGCACCTGCTGGAGGTCAACCTGATCGCGCCCTGGGTGCTGTGCACGGCGGCACTTCCGGCGCTGCGCAGGTCTCCCGGGGGCGGCAGCATCGTGAACATCACCAGCCACGCCGGGGTGCGCCCCAAGGGCGCGTCGGTGCCGTACGCGGCGAGCAAGGCCGCGCTCAACCACGTGACCCGGCTGCTCGCGGCCGCGCTCGGCCCCGAGGTGCGGGTCAACGCGGTCGCGCCGGGGCTGGTGGACACGCCGATGACGAAGGACTGGGCGCAGGCGCACGAACTGTGGCGGGAGCACGCGCCCATGCGCCGTCCGGCGCGGCCCGCCGACGTGGCCGAGCTGGTGGCGTCGCTGATCGCCGGCTCGTACCTGACGGGCGAGGTGATCGTTCTCGACGGCGGGCTGAACCTGACCTGAACCCGTCCGCCCACAAGGGGCGTGTCCGGTCGCCCTCGTGGGCGTGAGGGCCTTCCCGGCCTTCCCGACGAAGGCCATCGCTACACCCGCGCGCATCGCGCGGCGCACCCGGAGCGGCGAGACCCCGGCCGGCCGGGCCTCCGCCCCACGCCGGGCCCAGCCCGCCGCGCCTAGGCGGCCACCGCGCCGCCGGAGCGACGCGTGCCGCCGGAGCCCGTGCCGCCGGCCGGCAGGAGCGCCGGGTCCTGGCGCAGGATCCGCTGGTGCAGGTCGCGCAGCGCCGGGCCCGGGTCCGCGCCGATGGACTCGGCGATGCGCCGCCGCGCGTCCTCGTACGCCAGGAGCGCGTCGGTGGAGCGCCCGGCGCGGTAGAGGGCCAGCATCAGCAGGGCGGCCAGCCCCTCCCGCAGCGGGTGCGCCGCGACCTGGCGGACCAGCTCGTGGACGCACTCGTACGCGCGCCCCCGCTCGATCTCGGACTCCAGCCGCGCCTCCAGCACCAGCAGCCGCTTCTCCGCCCAGCGCCGCCGCTCGGCCTCCAGATACGGACCCGACAGCCCCTCGGCGTACTCGCCGCGCCACAACCCCTCGGCCCGCCGCACGAGTTCGTCCGCACGCGCCCGGTCCCCGGCGTCCCGCGCCGCGACCGCCGCGTCGACCAGGGTGCGCCGCTCCGCCACGTCGTCGATCCGCGCGCCGCTGAGCCGGTACCCGCTCCCGGTCCAGGTGAGCTCCGGCCCACCGGCCCCGCCCCCGAGGGCGCGCCGCAGCCCGGAGACGTACTTCTGCACCAGGTTCCGTACGTGCGCGGGGACTTCGGCGCCCCACACGGCCTCGACGAGCGCCCCGTACGACATCGCCCTGCCGTCCTGGTGGAGCAGCACGGCGAGCACGGACCGCTGCTTCGGCGGGCCCAGCGGGACCTCCTCGCCACCCCGCGACGCCCTGAGCGGGCCGAGTAGTTCGAAACGGTAACGGATCCCCTCACCCATGCCCGCGAGCCTATCCCGGCCCGTTCCCGGTCCGGGTTCCAGCGGATCTTCCAGCGGGCCTTCCAGCGGCCCTTCCAGCGGCCGCGTCGACCGTACGCACCATGAAGGAACAACCCCCGCACCCCTCGGGCCCCCTGACGCGCCTCGGCCGTCTCGCCGTACGCCGCAGCCGCGCCGTCCTGCTCGCCGCCGCCCTCCTCTTCGCCGGTCTCGCCGCCTACGGCGCGGGCGCCCAGGCCGACCTCCAACTGGCCCGCTGGGACGCGCCCGGCACCGAGTCCGTCGCCGCGGCCGGCATCCTGCGCGCGGAGTTCGCCACCGGCAATCCCAACCTCGCCCTCCTCGTCACCGCCCGCGGGGGCGATGTCGACGCGCCCGCGGCCGCCGGCGAGGCCCGCGCGCTCGCCGCCGAGCTCGCCCGCCACCCGATGGTCACGGACGTCGACTCGTACTGGGACGGCGGCAGCCCGGCCCTGCGCGCCGAAGACGGCGGCAGCGCGCTGGTCCTCGCCCGCCTCGAAGGCAGCGCCACCGCCACCCGCGCCGAACTCGCCACCCTCTCACCCCGCCTGGCCCGCACCACCCCGAACCTCACCGTGCAGGTCGGCGGCCAGGAGGAGATCTCCCGGCAGGTCGGCGAGCAGGCCCGGCGGGACTTCCTCACCGCCGAGGCGCTCGTCCTGCCCGCCGTCCTGCTCCTCCTCGTCCTGGTCTACCGGCGCACCGCCGCCGCCCTGGTCACGGTCGCGGTCGGCCTGCTGTCGGTCGTCGGCACGCTCGCCGGGCTGCGCGCCCTGGCACAGGTCACGCCCGTCTCCACCTTCGCCGCCAACATCGCGCTGGTCCTCGGGCTCGGCCTCGGCATCGACTACAGCCTCTTCGTCATCAACCGCTACCGCGAGGAGCGCGCCGCGGGACGCGACCAGCAGGACGCCGCCGTCCGCGCCACCGCCGCCGCGGGCCGCACGGTCATCTTCAGCGGCGTCACCGTCGCGGTCTCGCTCTCCGCGCTGCTGGTCTTCCCCTTCTTCTTCCTCTCCTCCTTCGCGTACGCGGGTGTCCTCGTCGTCCTGACGGCGGTGGCCGGAGCGGTCGTCGTCCTGCCCGCCGCCCTGGCCCGCTGGGGCCACCGCATGGAGCGTCCGCCGTCCGCCCGGACGGGGCTCTGGCACCGCGTCGCCCTGCGCGCCATGCGCAAGCCCGTCCTGAGCGGCGCCGCCGTCCTCGGCGTCCTCCTCCTCGCCGCCTCCCCGGTCCTCGGCCTGCGCTTCGGCCTGCCGGACGAGCGCACGCTGCCCGAGGGGACGCCGTCCCGTACGACCTCGGAGACGATCCACCGCACGTACGCGGCCGAGCCCACCGACGTCCTCCAGGTCGTCGTGGACGGCCCGGCCACGCCCGCGGAGCTCACCGCGTACGCCGCCGAACTCGCCCGCGTCCCCGGCGTCTTCCAGGTCGACCCGCCGGAGCACGCCCCGAACGGCGGGGCCGTACGGATCGGCGTCGTCCCCACCCAGGAGGCCATGTACGGCGACGTCCCGGCCCTTGTGGAGCGGGTGCGGGCGGTGGCGGGACCGCCCGGTGTGCTCGTCGGCGGCTACCCGGCCGAGACGACCGACTTCCGCGCCACCCTTCTGGACCGGCTGCCCGTCGTCATCGCGCTGATCCTCGTCGCGACCTTCGTGATCCTCTTCCTCATGACCGGCAGCCTGCTGCTGCCCGCCAAGGCCACGGTGCTGAACCTGCTCAGCCTGTCGGTGATGTTCGGCTGCCTGGTGTACGTCTTCCAGGACGGCCACTTCGCCGACCTGCTCGGCTTCACCCCGACCGGTTCGATCGAGCCGAGCATCCCGGTGCTGATGTTCTGCGTCGTGTACGGGCTGTCCATGGACTACGAGGTGTTCATGCTGGCCCGGATCAAGGAGGAGTACGAGCGCACCGGCGACACCGAGCGCGCGGTGGTCGCGGGCATCCGGCGCAGCGCCCCGCTGATCACGGCGGCCGCGGGCATCCTGGCGCTGAGCTTCGCGGCGTACGCGACCGGAGGTGTCGTCTTCCTCAAGGAGCTGGGCGTCGGCACGGCGCTGGCGATCCTGGTGGACGCGACCCTGATCCGGGTGGTGCTGCTCCCGGTCTCCATGCGCCTGGCGGGCCGCGCCAACTGGTGGGCACCGGCTCCGCTGCGCCGACTGCACCGCCGCGCCGGCCTGAGCGAGGCCGCCGCGTGAGGGGAGCACGCGCCGTACCGGCCTACGCCCCCGGCCCGGCCGACCGCCCGTCCCCGAACCGCCACAGCACGCGTACGACGCGGGCCACGAACCCCAGGCAGGCGGTGGCGGCGGCCGCGACCAGCACGGCCCGCTCGGCGCCGCCGTCCAGGTCGAAGGCGATCACCGGGGCCGCCACCAGGCAGAAGAGCCCTGCCGCGACGAAGACGCCGGTCAGCAGGGCGTAGCCGATCTCGATGGTCATGGCGTCGCGCTGCGCCTGCGTCCTGGCCGTCCCGGCCGTCCTGGTCCCCATGTCCGGCAGTCTCACAAGCGGGCGGCCGGTGGGCAAGAGGATTGCCCACCGGCCGCGCCGCCCTGTCGTGGTGTCAGTTCCTTACGGTGGCGGCTTCCGCGGCCTCCACCGCTTCCGGGCTCACCGGCGTCGCCGACTTGGCGATCACGACCGACGGCTGCGGCGTACGACCGCGGCGCAGGCCGGTCAGGGTGATGAGCAGGCCCACGGCCGCGATGGCGGTGACCACCACCAGCCCGGGCCGGAAGCTGTCGAGAACCGCCTGCCGGGAGCCGCCCTCGGCGCCGCCGGCCGTGATCACGGCCGTCACCACGGCGAGGAAGACGGCGCCGCCCACCTGGACGGAGGTGTTCAGCAGGCCGGAGACCATGCCCTGCTCGTCGTCGTCCACGCCGTTCGTCGCCTGGATGTTGAGCGACGGGAAGGTCAGCGCGCACGCCGCGCCCAGCAGCAGCATCGACGGCAGGACGACGGCCGCGTACCGGGGGGTGAGGTCGACCTGGAGGAAGATGGCGTACGAGGCGACGAGCAGCGCGAAGCCGGTCGCGATCACCCGCGGCGTTCCGAACCGGTCCACCACGTCACCGACCTTGGTGGAGGAGAGCGCCACCAGCAGGCCGGCCGGCAGGAAGGCGAGCGCGGTCTGCAGCGCGCTCCAGCCGAGCAGCCCCTGCATGTACTGCGTCACGATGAACTGGAAGGCGACGTACGAGCCGAAGAAGGTGGCCGCGCCGAGCTGGGCCCGCAGCTGCGTGCCGGAGCGCAGCACGCCCAGCCGCAGCAGCGGGCTCGCGGTGCGCCGCTCGATGGCGACGAAGGCGGCGAGCAGGACGGCGGCCGCCAGGAACGACAGCAGCGTGCGGGCGGACGCCCAGCCCGCCTCGGGCGCCTCGACGACGGTGAAGACCAGGAGCAGCATCGCGGCCGTGCCGGTGACGGCGCCCGGCAGGTCGTAGCCGCCGCGGGTGTCCTCGCGGTCGCTGTGCGGGATCATCCGCAGGCCGACGACGAGGGCGACGAGGGCGATCGGCGCGGGCAGCAGCATCGTCCAGCGCCAGCTCAGCTCGGTGAGCAGGCCCGAGAGCACCAGGCCCATGGAGAAACCGGTGGCGGCGCAGGTCGTGTAGATGGACAGGGCCCGATTGCGCTGCGGCCCCTCCTTGAAGGTGGTGGTGATGATCGAGAGCCCGGCGGGCGCGGTGAACGCGGCGCTGAGGCCCTTGATGAAGCGGCTGGCGATCAGCAGCGGCCCGGAGTCGACGAGACCGCCGAGCAGTGAGGCGAGCGCGAAGACGGCCAGCGCTATCAGGAAGACGCGGCGGCGGCCGAGGAGGTCGGCGGCCCGGCCGCCCAGGAGGAGCAGGCCTCCGTAGCCGAGGATGTAGCCGCTGACGATCCACTGCAGGGTGGCGGTGGACAGGCCCAGGTCGGCGCCGATGGACGGCAGGGCGACGCCGACCATGGAGACGTCGAGGGCGTCGAGGAACATCGCGGCGCAGAGCACCAGCAGGGTGCCCCACAGCCGCGGGGTCCAGCGCTCCTGAGGCGCGGGGGACGAAGCGGTGAGCGGAGAGGTCATGCGGAGCACAGTTCCATGCACTTGCATTGAATGCAAGCGCATTTAATTCCGTTGCAAGGAAAGGCACCTCTTGCTAACGTGACCCCATGGCTGCGACGAACTCCGAGCGCGCGCTCGTGGAGCAGTGGCACGGCGTGCGCGCCCTGCACGCCCGTACGACGTGCGAGCTCGACCGTGAGCTGCACCCCTACGGCCTCGGCGCCAGCGACTTCGAGGTTCTCGACGCCCTGGCCGACGCCGCGGCCGAGGGGACCGGCTCCTCCTACCGCGTCCAGGAGCTCGCGTCCCGCGTGCACCTCAGCCAGAGCGCGCTGTCCCGGCTCGTCGCCCGCCTGGAGAAGGAGGGCCTCGTCACGCGCGGCATGTGCAGCCAGGACCGGCGCGGGGTCGAGGTCGCCCTGACGGACCTGGGCCGCGCCCGGCACGCCGAGGTGCTGCCCCTGCAGCGCGCGGTGCTCGGCCGGGCGCTGGCCGCGGGACAGCCCGGTGCCTCCGAAGGGCCCGCCTGCCGGGCCTGAGCACTCCGGCCGTCAGACGACGGCGGAGGTCTCCCGCCACAGCCGCGCCAGGCGCTCGTCGCCCGTGATGGTCACGGCGCTCTGCGGCAGCCGGTTCCACAGGGTCAGGTACAGCCGCTCCGCCGGGCCGCTCAGCTCGCAGTCGGCCGGGCCCCCGTCGTCGCCCCGCGTCGCCCGCGAGGGCTGCGCCGACAGCCGTACGGTCCACACATCGCCGGTGTCCGTCGCCCGTACGCGCAGGACGGCCGGTTCCGGCGTACGCACCCGGCTCTTCTCCCGCGCGTGGAAGCCGCACAGCAACTCGTCGATCCCGTCGGCGGCGAACACCGGGTCCACCGGGTCCAGCGCGCCGAGCGCCGCGTCGCCGAGCGCCGCCTGGACGTCCACCCGGTGGACGGCCGTCTCGTGCGCCTGGCGCCGCGACCAGAAGCCGCGCGCCGAGGACGCCCCGGGCAGGAAGGTCCAGCACGCCAGGGAGTCGGGCGCGTCCGACAGCGCCCGGACGAGGAGCCCGTGGCCCTCGCGGAACCACGCCACGAGCTCCTCGCCGTCCAGATCGGGCTCATCGCCCATGGGTTGGAAGGCAGTGTGCCCCTCCGCGACGAACGCGGTGGCCCAGCGGTGGACCACGCCGGTGTGCCGCAGCGCGTCCCGTACGCGCCATCCGGGACAGGGCGGCACGGGCGCGCCGGGGCCCGCCTTCTCGGCGGCCTCGGCCATCAACCGGCCGTCCCGGGCCAGGGTTTCGAGGTACTCGGTGATCTCCATGCGGGGATTGTGTCAGCGACCACGGACGCCCGGTCCGGGAATTTCCCGCGCCGACGCGTCGCGCACCGCGTACCCGATCAGCGCCGCCCCGGCGGCCAGCATCGCCACCGTCGTCAGCGCGACCGGCAGCGAGAACCAGTCGGCCAGAAACCCGATCGCCGGCGGCCCCAGCAGCATGCCGCCGTAGCCGAGCGTGGACGCGGCGGCCACGCCGCCGGCGCCGGCCAGCGCGCCCGCGCGCGCCACCGCGACGGGGAAGATGTTCGCCAGGCCGAGCCCCGTGACCGCGAAGCCCAGCAGCGCGAGCCACACCGTCGGCGCGAGCGCGCCCAGCAGCATCCCGGCGGCCGCGGCCGCCCCGCCCGCCACCAGCGTCCGGGTCTGGCCGAGCCGCTGCAGCAGGGCCGTACCGGAGAGGCGCCCGGCGGTCATGGCGAGCGCGAAGAGCGAGTATCCGGCGGCCGCCGCGCCCGGATGGGCGTGCAGGTCCTGCTCCAGGTGGAGCGCGCTCCAGTCGGCCATCGCGCCCTCCCCGTACGCCGTGCACAGCGCGATCAGCCCGAAGACCGTGACCAGGCCGCGTGTCCGGCCGTCCATGCGCCGCGGTGCGGGCCCGTCGGCGGGCAGCGCCTCCGCCGGTGCGGGGCACGGGTGGCGCAGCAGCACGGAACCGGCCGCGGCGGTCACCAGGAGCCCGACGGCCGTGAGGGCCAGCAGGTGCGTGCGCGGCGCGAGGCCGCCCGCGACGAGCCCGCCGAGCCCGGCACCGAGCATGCCGCCGAGGCTGAAGGCGGCGTGGAAGCTCGGCATCACCGGGCGGCGCAGCGCGGCGACCAGCTCGACGGCGGCGCTGTTCATCGCCACGTTGATGCCGCCGTACGCGGTGCCGAAGACCAGCAGCACCAGGCCGAGGGCGAGCGCCGAGTGGGTCAGCGGCGGCAGCGCGATGCTCAGCGAGAGCAGGACACCGGCCGTGACCGTGACGGGGTGGGTGCCGAAGCGGCGGCACAGCCGGCCGGTGAGGGTCATGGTCAGGACGGCACCGGCCGACACGCCCAGCAGGGCGAGCCCGAGGTCGCTCGGGGAGGAGCCGGTCTGCTCCTTGATCGCGGGGATGCGGACCACCCAGCCGGCGAAGAGGAAGCCGTCGAGGGCGAAGAACAAGGTCAGGGCGGTGCGGAGGCGGGTCAGGGAGCGTGCGGCGGTGTCTCCGCCTGATTCCCCCGGAACGGCCGTCCGTAGTTTGTTTAGGTGCGGCACAAAGTCAGCATAGGGGCCGCCCGGACCGGCGTACAACCGTGCCGGTCCGGAGGCCCGCGCCGCGGGGTCGAGCCACGGCCTCAGGGCAGTTCCACGGCCTCAGGCTCGTTTCACGGCCTCAGGGTCGTTCCATGTCCCCCTTCGGCTTGCCGGACTGGAACGGCGTGCCGTGCGGCGGCGGGTGGATCGGCTGCGGCGAGCCCGAGGGCGAGCCCGGCGAACCCGCCTGGGCCTTGCCCGGATGTTCGGGCTGGAACGCGCCCGGATCACCGCCGGACGGGGTCGCCCCCTGCTCCAGCTGGTGCTTGCGGGCTGTCAGGACCTGGACGACCATGGGGCGGTCGGCGTGCGCGTGCTCGTAGTGCACCAGCTGGTCGATCTGCTCGCCGCTGAGCGCCCGGATGCGGTGCTCCAGCGCTCCGACGGGCAACTGGTCGTAGTCGGGCAGCGGAAGTTCGCCGCGGTCGGCGGTGCTCATCCGGTCCTCCCTTGGTCAGGTCTCGTTGACTGTCTCGCGGACGCCCTCGGCGACGTCCTTGTCCAGCGCGGCGCGCACCAGCGCGGCGGCGAAAGCCGGCAGATCCGCCTCTCCGACCAGGCCGGCCAGTTCCTCCCGGTCCGCCGGCAGGCCCAGCCGCTCCGCGCCGTCCAGCGTCCTGCCGTCCAGGTACGGCGCCACGTCCGGCCAGACGCCCTGCACCTCCCGCAGGAAGATGTCCGCCCCCGCGGGGCCGATGCCCGGCGCCTCCTGCAGCAGCGCGCGCAACCGGTCCAGGTCGCCGCCCGCCTTCTCGCGCATCCGGCGCAGATCACCGCCGTACGCGTCGAGGACGAGCTCGGCGACCTGCCCCAGCTGGGTGGCCGTCCGCTCGTCGTACCGGCGGTAGCCGCCTTCTCCGAGCGCGTCCACCCGCTGCTGCCAGGTGGCGTCGCGCATGTGCCGCGCGTCCTTCATCCCGGCGGCGAACAGGGCGCGCGCCGCCGCGACCGCGATGTCGGCGCGGATGCGGGCGCTCAGCAGATGGGCCAGCACCAGCAGCTGGTACAGCGGCTGCGGGGTGTCCTTCAGGTGGATCCCGGCCTCCTCCGCGTACGTGCGCGCCCGCTCGTCGAGCAGCGCCCGTACCACCGCCTTGGTGTCGGAGCGTGACATGGGACCTCCCGCCTCGCGCCGCCCGCGCAGCGTGCGTCAGCCACCCGCAGTACCCGTCCACGACCGGCCGAAACAGTGCGCGGAGCCGTGCGGGCGGCAGTGTGCGGACCGGCACTGGACAGGACAGGGCCGACCGTCCGCATGCTGGATCATGGGAGACTCGCCCCCATGAACGGCAAGGCGACCATGACCCGATCACGGCTGGACAGGGGCCGCAGCGCACTCGGCCCCGCGCTCGAACTGGTGCACACCGGTCGGGCGCCCACCCGCGCCGTGCTCACCGCCGAGCTCGGCGTCACCCGGGCCACCGCCGGCGCCGTCGCCGCCGAACTCGAAGCGCTCGGGCTGATCCGCGTCGACTCCCGCCCCGGCGCGGCCGCCGGCTCCCAGGGCCGTCCCTCGCACCGGCTCATCGTCGACGAGAACGGCCCCGTCGCCCTCGCCGCGCAGGTCCACGCCGACGGCTTCCGCGCCGCCCTCGTGGGCCTCGGCGGCCGCATCGTGGCCACCGCCCCCGGCTGCGTGACCGTCACGGCCGATCCGGCCCAGGTGCTCGCGGCCGTCGTCGAGGAGGGCGCCCGGCTGCTGCGCGAGAGCGGGCGCCGCTGCGTGGGCGCCGGGCTCGCCGTGCCGTCCGCGGTCGCCGAACCGGAAGGGACCGCCCTCAACCCGCTGCACGTCGCCTGGCCGGCCGGGGCACCCGTCCGCGACATCTTCGCCGCACAGGTGCGCGCGGCGGGCATCGAGGGCCCCGCCTTCGCCGGCAACGACGTCAACCTGGCCGCCCTCGCCGAACACCGCCACGGTGCGGGCCGCGGCGCCCAGCACCTGCTCTGCGTCGCCACCGGCCACCGCGGCGTCGGCGGGGCCCTGGTCCTGGACGGGCGCCTGCACACGGGCAGTTCGGGCCTCGCCCTGGAGGTGGGCCACCTCACCGTCCACCCCGAGGGCGGGCGCCCCTGCCACTGCGGCAGCCGCGGCTGCCTCGACGTCGAGACCGATCCGCTCGCCTTCCTCACCGCCGCACGGCGCGACCCGGGCCCCGAGGTGTCCCTGCTCCAGCAGGCCCGCGACCTGCTCCGTATGGAGGGCGGCGACCCGGCCGTACGGGCCGCCACCGAGGAGCTCATCGACCGCCTCGGCCTCGGCCTGGCCGGCCTGGTCAACATCCTCAACCCCGACCGGATCATCCTCGGCGGGCTCCACCGCGAGCTCCTCGCCGCCGACCCGGAACGGCTCCGCGCGGTGGTCGCCGACCGCAGCCTGTGGGGCCGCAGCGGCGTGGTGCCCATCCTGGGCTGCACCCTGGACCACAACAGCCTGGTGGGAGCGGCGGAGTTGGCGTGGCAGCCGGTCCTCGACGACCCGCTCGCCACGCTCGGCCGCCCCGCGGCGGCGGTGGAGGCTCCCTAGGGGGTGTCTTGCCGATCTTGCCGGGCTCGCGGCGCCCTCACCACTGCCGTCCCCGGCGCAGCCGGTGCCGTTCCGGTGCCGACAGATGCAGGACGCGGTACACGTCGCCGTCCGCCGGCCGTGGCGCCTCCCCGGCCCAGAACGTGACGTGGAGCAGCTCCCAGTGGTGCGGGTCCACGGCGAGGGCGGCGGCCACCGCGCCCTGCGTGCGGGCCTGTGACCGGTGCTCCTCCAGGGCCCGGGCCACGGTGTCGGCGGGGTTCTCGCCTTCGTCCGTACGCACCCGGCGGCGCGTCATGGAACGCGGTGCCGACGAGGCGGCGGGCCCCTCCTCGTACGAAAGGCCCGTCCAGTGCTGCACCCGCGGGCGGCCGAAGTCCCGGACGATGCCCTGGAAACCGGGGCCCCAGAGGAAGGCGTTCATGCCCTCGGGTGCCGTCCACAGGTAGAAGGGGGCGTACTGGTTCACGGGGGAGCCGTCGGCGCGCTCCCGTATCAGGTAGGCCTTCAGGCCCAGCCCGGGGAAGTCGTCGAGGAGGTGCCCCTTCGTCGCGACCCGTCGGCGGATGATGTCCATGTCGTAGTCGGCGGGCAGGGTGATCTCGTACTGCATGGCATGCACGGTGCGGGTCTCCTCAGGCTGCGGTACGGGTGCTGCGGGCGGCGGTGAGCAGCGTGAGCAGGCCGTTCACGGCGGTGTCGAAGGGGGCGGGGGAGCCTGACGCGCGGGCCAGTACATAGCCGCCCTGGACGGTCGCCACGATGGCCGCCGCCGTGTCCCGCGGATTCAGCGGCCCGGTGAACTCCCCGCTGTCGAGCCCCTCCTGGACGATCCCGGCGAGCCGGCCGCACAGCCAGGCCAGGGTCTCCTCGACCGGTGCGCGCAGCTCCTCGTCGGCGATGACGTCCGGGTCCATCGTCAGCCGTCCGACCGGGCAGCCACGCAGGACGTCGCGCTCCCGCCGCAGATAGGCCTCGATCCGCGCGTACGCCGATCCGCCGCCGCCCAGGGCCGACTCGGCGGCGGCGCGCATCTCCTCGGCGGTACGCCGGATGGCCGCGAGCGCCAGGGCGGGCTTCCCGGTGAAGTGGTGGTACATGCTGCCCTGGCCCGCCTCCGCCCGCTGCTGGATGGCCTTGGGGCTCGTGCCGACGTAACCCCGCTCCCACAGCAGGTCCCGCGTCGCCTCGATCAGCCGGTCGTGAGTGCTCATGATCGTACTGTACATAACAGTAGGTACAGACGTGAGCGCATGCCTGTACGGCGGCGAGGGGCCCTCGCCGCCGTACAGGCACGCACCGGCCGGGTGTCGCCCCGTCAGCCCGCCACGGCGGGCGACCGGTCGGCCGGGGGGCGTTCGCGCACGGCCTCGACCGTCTCGAAGGGGACCGGTTCCGTGAACGGCGCGCCGCCGGCCGCCCCGTACACCGGGAGCGAAGGGATCGGCGGCAGGGGAGTGGCCGAGGGCGCTGGAAGGGTGAACCAGACGACTTTGCCGGAGTCGCCCTGCGGTCGCGCGCCCCAGCTCTCGCTGAACGCCTCTATCAGGGCCAGCCCGCGCCCCGAAGTCGGGAGCGGGTCGGCGGGGTTGAGTGTCAGGACCGTCGGGAGGCGGGGGTCGTGGTCATGGACCGAGACCGTCAGCCGGTCGAGCAGCAGCTCGAGCTCGACGGTGCACACCTTGTCCGGTTGGGCGTGCTGGTGGACGTTGGTCAGCAGCTCGGTGACACCGAGTGCGGCTTTCTCGATCAGACTGTCGAGATTCCAGTAGCGCAGTTGCGCCGACACGATTCTGCGGACCTGTCCGATCCGCGACGGCAGGGCTTGGAGCTCTACCGTGCACTGCCTGCTTGCCTGGCTGATCACGGCTGCGACTCCCCGAAATGAGGTCCGGAAGAAGACGGAGATCGGATCCAGTAGATGGCTGGCTGTTCGGTCCGGCGGGCTGGATCACAGCGTCACCGCCGGTGCACCCTGAGTAGTGATGTCAAACCAGCGTGAACCAGCGGTGACCGTTGTGCAACTCGCGGCCACCGATCACGGTTCGGTCCTGCAACGTCCTTGGCTCAATCGCCTGCTCAACGGTCGGCTCGGTCCCCGGCTCGTTACCCGGCGCGGTCCTTCGCCCGGTCCTCGGCTCGGTCCTTGTCGCGGTCCCCGGCTCGGTCCTCGGCCCGGTCCTTCGCCGTGCCCGCCGTGCGGACCGCCTCCAGGAAGCACCCGGCCAGGCTCGTGGGCCCGCCCGGCCCGCGGCCGCGCCGCCCCATCGTCAGCCGGTAGCGGTGGCCGTTGAGCGTCGCCACGGTCGCGTCACCGCGCCCCGCGAACCACGGCCTGCCCGCCCGGACCGCGCGCACCGGCGCACTGTCGATCACCCGCCCGCAGCTGGTGAGCAGCGCCAGACTGCCGTCCTCGATCAGGACCTCGCCCGCCGTCGTCAGCGAACGTGGCCACCGCTCGATCCGTACGCCCGTGGCACTGAAATCAGGCCCAGCCATGACTGTCCCGCCCCCTTCGTGCGGCTTGTCGGTCCGGTCAGTCTGCACAAGTACCCGCGTGTACACCAGGGCGCGTCGGCCGGCCGTTCCCCAAGCCGGTCCTATGGAGCATCAAAGTGAACGTTTGCGCAGGTGAGGGGGGTATGTTCACAGAGAGACGGCAGTGGAGACAGTTGAGGAGCGCGACGCGTGGGCACTGGTGAGCAGGCCGGGACGACAGGGGCAGCCGGGACGAACCGACCGGCGCCCACCATCGACGTGGACCGGAGCGACCCGGACTACCGCGCATGGCTGAAGGACGCCGTACGCAAGGTCCAGGCCGACGCCACCCGGTCCGCCGACACGCACCTGCTGCGCTTCCCGCTGCCCGAGCGCTGGGGGATCGACCTCTACCTGAAGGACGAGTCCACCCACCCCACCGGCAGCCTCAAGCACCGCCTGGCGCGTTCGCTCTTCCTCTACGGGCTGTGCAACGGCTGGATCCGTCCCGACAAGCCCCTCATCGAGGCGTCCAGCGGCTCGACGGCCGTTTCCGAGGCGTACTTCGCGAGCCTCGTCGGCGTGCCGTTCATCGCCGTCATGCCGCGCACCACCAGCCCCGAGAAGATCCGGCTCATCGAATTCCAGGGCGCCCAGTGCCACTTCGTCGACGACTCGCGCATGATGTACGAGGAGGCGGCGGCCCTCGCCGCCCGGACCGGCGGCCACTACATGGACCAGTTCACGTACGCGGAGCGCGCCACCGACTGGCGCGGCAACAACAACATCGCGGAGTCGATCTACCAGCAGCTGCGCCTGGAGCGCTATCCGGAACCGGCGTGGATCGTCGCCACGGCGGGCACGGGCGGCACGTCGGCGACCATCGCCCGCTACGTGCGCTACATGCAGTACGACACCCGCATCTGCGTCCCCGACCCGGAGAACTCCTGCTTCTTCGAAGGGTGGACCACCGGCAACGCGCAGGCCGCCAGTGACTGCGGCTCTCGCATCGAGGGCATCGGCCGCCCCCGGATGGAGCCGAGCTTCGTCCCCGGCGCCATCGACCGGATGATGAAGGTGCCGGACGCGGCGAGCGTCGCCGCCGTACGGGCACTGGAGAACGCCATCGGCCGCAAGGCGGGCGGCTCCACCGGAACGGGCCTCTGGAGCGCGCTGAAGATCGTCGCCGAGATGGTGGCGCAAGGCCGCACCGGCAGCGTCGTCACGCTCATCTGCGACCCCGGCGAGCGCTATCTGGACAAGTACTACTCCGACGACTGGCTGGCCGAACAGGGCCTGGACATCGCCCCGTACAGCGCCGCCATCGACGAGTTCCTGCGCAGCGGATCCTGGCCCGATTAGGCGCCGGGCCCCCGGGCCGCCCGCTCAGCGGGCTTCGAGCAGCCCGGCCAGGGTGCGTCCGAAGACCAGCCGCCCGGCGCGCGCCAGCAGCCCGTCGCACGCGCGCGGCAGGCCCCGTACGCGCAGCTCCTCGGTCCAGGTCACACGCGTGCGGCCGTCCGTGGTCGCGTGGACGGCGATCTCCGCCCACCCGGTGACCACCCGTCCGCGCTTCTCCAGGCGGCACACGCCCACCGTCCGGCCGGGGGCCGGAGGCTCCCAGCGCACGACCTCCATCGGGTCGTCGAACCCGAACCGTCCGATCCCGGTACGCGCGTTGATCCGGCCGCCCTTCTGCGTCGGCCCGTCCGGCACCGGGGCCACCCGGGTCAACGGCACGCGGGCTCCGTGCGCCGGCCAGTCCGTCACCCGCCGCCACGCTTCGGCGGCGTCCAGCGGCGCCCATCGCTCGATCCGGAAAACGGCCACCCCCGGATCAGTCCTCGCCGGGGTCGGCGCCCGTGCCAGGCCCCGTGTCCGCACCCCTGTCCGGGCCGGTGTCGCCCGTGTCCTCGCCCGCCACGATCAGGCCCGGCAGGTGTTCCGCCATCTCCGCCCGAGCCCCGGCCGACAGGCCCGCGTCCGTCACCAGGTGGTCGACCTCGTCCAGGCGCGCGAAGGAACTCAAGCCCACCGTGCCCCACTTGGTGTGGTCGGCGACCACCACCACCCGCCGCGCGGAACGGACGAGACGACGGTTGGTCTCCGCCTCCGCGAGGTTCGGCGTGGACAGGCCCCCCTCCACCGAGATGCCGTGCACCCCCAGGAACAGCACGTCGAAGTGGAGCGAACGGATGGCCTGATCGGCCACCGGCCCGACCAGCGAGTCCGACGGCGTACGGACCCCGCCGGTGAGCACCACCGTCGCCGCGCCCGGCCGGGGCGCTCCGGCGCCCGACGCCGTGCCCTGCGCCGCGTGGAACACGTCCGCCACCCGCACCGAGTTGGTCACCACCGTCAGGTCCGGCACCTCCAGCAGATGCTGCGCCAGCACGTACGTCGTGGTCCCGCCCGACAGGGCGATCGCGCTCCCCGGCGCCACCATCGCGGCGGCCGCCCGCGCGATGTCCTCCTTCGCGCTCCGCTCCAGCGCCGACTTCGCCTCGAAGCCCGGCTCGTGCGTGCTGGCCTCGGCCACCGGCACCGCCCCGCCGTGCACCTTCGCGATGACGCCCTGACGGGCCAGCGCGTCCAGGTCGCGGCGGACCGTCATGTCCGACACGTTGAGCCTGCGGGTGAGTTCGTTGACCCGCACACCGCCGCGCCGCCGCACCTCGTCCAGGATCAAGGCGCGCCGCTGCTCCGCGAGGAGGTTCTGGTTGTCGCTCACCGCAGGGGCCGGTCCTTCCACGTCGTCGACACGCTCGCCAGGGATCCCTCATCCTGCCACGCGCCGCACGGCGCGGTACGGCGGGGAGATTGCGTGAATGAGCCGTACACATCGCCGCGCCCATGGACGATTCTTGTCAAGCGCCCCCACTCCACCCCCGTCCCGTGCCCAACTCGCCCCGCCCCACTCCGCCCCGCCCCGCCCCCTTACTCCCGCCCCTTTCCGCCCCGCAGAGAGCGAGCCGCCGAAGTGCACCCAGCCACCACGGAGCCCGCCGGCCCCGGAGCCGCGCTCGAACTCCTCGTCCACGGCGTCGGCGGCACCACGCCCGAGGAGATGCTCGACGACCCCCGTACCGTACGGGTGACCGGCGACAACACCGCCGCCATCTTCCGCCGCACCGCCGACCGGGACGCCGAGAAGGAGCCCGAACGCTTCCGCCACGGCCCCGTCCAGGAGGCGTACTGCTGGTGCAACCTCACCTCAGGCAACGGATCGCGCGCCCTGTGGCTGCTGCTCCTGCCGTTCATGGTGGTCAACCTCGCGCACTGGATGCGGCCCCCGGCCGAAGGGCGGGCCGCCGCCGTCCGGCTCTACGGCGTGCTCGTACGGCTCGTCGCGCTCAGCCTCACCGTGCTGCTCACCGCCGCCGCCTGCGAGGTCGCGCTGGACCTGACGGCCTGGCAGTGCGCGGGCTCCGCCCGCTGCGCCGACGGGCGGTCCTGGCTCGGCTTCCTCTCCGTCACCAACGGTGGCTGGTGGTCGCAGCCCGGCCGCCGCCTCGCGCTCGCCGCACTGGTCCCCGCCGCGCTCGTCGGGCTCCTGTGGTACCTGTCCAACCGCACCTGGAGCGCGTACGAGGCCCAACGCCCGCCCCGCGGCGAGCAGGACGGCGACGGCACGGCGGCCGGCCGGCAGCCGCGCCCCGCCCTCGGCCGCCCCGGCTTCTGGTACGGACGCCGCCTCGTCGCCCGTCTGCGCGCCGCCCACACCGCCGCCGGGTTCCTCACCATCGCCGCCGCCGTCGGCGGCGCGGCGGCCCGCTACGACCGCGGCGCGGCGAGCACCACGCGCGAGCTGCTCGGCTGGGCCCTGGAAGGCGCCCTGCTGCTCGGCGCGGTGGTCGTGACATGGGTGGTGTGCCGCCGCGGGCGCAGCGAGAAGCGGCTCGACAACCGGCTCGACCGCGCCCTCGTCGGCTGGCTGCCCGGCTCCTCCCTCGCCCTGCTCGCCCTCGCGATGGCGTACGCCGCCTGGTCCCGCCCCGACTGGCGCTCCGCGCGCACCCTCCCCGGAGACCTGGCCTTCAGCGTCATCACCCTCGCCCAGGGCGTCCTCGTCCTGGCCCTCGCCGCCGTCGCCCTGCGGCTCCACCGCCGCGCCCCGCACACGCGTACCGTGCTGTACGGGCTCGGCGGCCCCACCGTCGCCATGCTCGCGTGCGCGCTCGGCGGCGTGATGAGCGGCGGGATCGCGCAGCGCGTCGCCGACTGGCTCGACGGGCCCGCCACCCCCGGCACCGGAAAGGGCCCCATCGTGGGCCCGCCGGTGCTGCTCAGCTGGCAGGCCTCGGTCATCCCCGTGCTGCTGCTCCTGCTGCTGATCCCCGCGCTCGTCCTCGCCGTCCGCACCGCGCTCACCGCCCGCCGTCTCGGCCCGGTGGTGGAGGCGGAGTACGAGGGCGAGAAGCCCGACCCCGTCCGCACCCGCCGCATCGCCGCCGTCCGCGCGCGGGCGGCGCTCACCGACTCGGCGCCCGGCATCGTGGGCCTCCTCTCCGGTGCCACCCTGCTGCTCGGCGCGGTCGCCCTCGTCGGGTCGCGCGCGAGCGGAACGGTGCCCGGCAAGGCCTTCGCGGGCACCCACCCCCTCGTCGAGAGCGTGGCCGAGGCCGCGCAGGCGCTCGGCTCCTGGCTGATCGGGTTCGGCTTCATACTGTTCGTCACCTGGGGCCGGCGCGCCTACCGGGACGCCTCAGCGCGGCGCACCATCGGCATCCTGTGGGACGTCGGTACGTTCTGGCCGCGCGCCGCCCATCCGTTCGCGCCGCCCTGCTACGCCGAGCGGGCCGTCCCGGACCTGGCCTGGCGGATGTCGTCCTGGACCGGCCGCACCGGCGGGCGTCTGGTCATCTCCGGCCACTCCCAGGGCAGCGTGCTCGCGGCGGCGGCCGTCTGGCAGCTCCCGGCCGGAACCCGCCGCCGCGTCGCCCTGCTCACGTACGGGTCCCCCCTGGAGCGGCTGTACGGACGGTGGTTCCCGGCCTACTTCGGTCCGGTCCCGCTGGCCGCCCTCCACCGCGAGGTGCACTGCTGGCGCAACCTGTGGCGCCGTACCGACCCGATCGGCGGCCCGGTGAACCTCCCCGCCGAGGGCGACAAGCCGGAGGTCGACCACAAGGCGCTGCGCGACCCGGTCGTGTACGGGCGCACCCCCGAACACCCGCTGCCCGAGCCGGTCCTCGGCCACGGCGACTACCGGGCGGACCCGGTCTTCGCCAAGGAGCGCACCATCCTGCTCGACCGGCTCCCGCCCGCCCTGCCGCTGCCCGTCCCGCAGCAGCGCACGGACGAGGCTCAGGGCATGTCCGGGATGTCCTCCGGATAGAGCAGGGTCAGGTCGTCGGTGCTCGTCTCGGCGAGCGCCGCGACCCGGCCCGCGTGCCGCTCGACCATCGACTCGAACGTCTGGCGCGCGGTACGGCCGTTGCCGAAGGCGGGTCCCTTCGGCAACTCCGTGAAGTACTTCAGCAGTGCCTCACCCGTGCCCGCGCCCAGGCGGTACTCGTGCTCCTCGGCCTGCTGCCCGACGATCCGCACCAGCTCGTCGGGCTGGTAGTCCTGGAAGGTGATCGTCCGTGAGAACCGGGACGCCACCCCGGGGTTGACGTTGAGGAACCGCTCCATCTCGGCGGTGTACCCGGCCACGATCACCACGACGGCGTCCCGGTGGTCCTCCATCAGCTTCACCAGGGTGTCGATCGCCTCGCGGCCGAAGTCCCGCCCCGAGTCCTCGGGGGAGAGCGCGTACGCCTCGTCGATGAAGAGCACCCCGCCCCGCGCCCGGTCGAACGCCTCCTGGGTGCGGATCGCGGTGGAACCGATGTGCTCGCCCACCAGGTCCACCCGCGACACCTCGACGAGATGACCGCGCTCCAGCACACCGAGGGAGGCCAGGATCTCGCCGTACAGGCGGGCGACCGTGGTCTTGCCCGTACCGGGGGAGCCGGTGAAGACCAGATGACGGCGTGCGGAGGCGGCCTTGAGCCCCGCCTCCCGGCGCTTCCTGCCGACCTCGATCATGTTGATGAGGGTGCGGACCTCCCGCTTGACGCTGTCGAGCCCCACCAGCGCGTCCAGTTCGCCGAGGACGTCCTGCGCACCCCGCACGGGCGGGTCGGGCGTCACCGGGACGACCGCCGCCGCGACGGGGGCCGCGGCTCGTTCCGGAAGGACGGGGACCTGCGCCGGTACCGTGCCGAGCAGACCGCCCGCGGGCGCCTGCGCCGCCGTCCGCACGGTGCCGTGCGCGGCGCCCTCCGGTGCCGCGCGGACGACGCCGCTCTCGTCGCTCGTGCACTCCTCCATGACGGGGCCGTCCTCACCGGACTCGTACCCCCCGCGCGCACACCGCTCCGTACGGCACCGGCGCAGCGTCGTACGGCAGCCGTCCATGACGTGGAAGCCGTACCCTCCGCTGCCCGTCACCCGGCAGCCGTGGAAGGTGCCGCGGCCCTCCGCCGAGACGTAGAAACCCGCTTCGGCGGGGGAGGTGACCGTGCACCGCTCGACCGTCGGATCGGCGCCCTTGGTGACGATGACCCCGGTCTGCACGGCGTCGATGGTGCAGCCGCTGAGCGTGCCGCCGCTGCCGTGGTCCCGGAACCAGGCGCCGGTCGACGCCTCCCGGATGCGGCAGTCGTCCAGCTGCGCGATGGCGCCGTCGCTGACCGACACCGCCGTGTTGCGCACCTGCGACAGGTCGCTGTCGACGACGTCCACGCGCGAGCCGCGGTCGAGGACGAAGAGGGCGTCCGGTACGTCGCGCACACGGCACCCGTCGAGGACGGCGGCCGCACCGTCGGAGACCCACACCGCCGGGTAGTCGCCGGTGCTGTCGTGGATCTCGCACTGGTTGGCGTCCACGCGGGTGCCCGGGTCCCACACGGACAGGCCGTTGCGGCCGAACCGCCGCACCGTCGAGCGGGTCAGCGTCAGCACGGCGCGCGACCGCAGGTCGACGGCGTTCTCCGGGACGTCGTGGATGTCGCAGTCGGAGAGGGTGAGCGCGGCGTCCGTGTCCAGGGTGATGCCGTCGGCCGTGGTGCGGTGCACCGAGGAGTCCGTCAGGTGCGCGACGGCCCGCGCGGTCACCTGGACGCCGCTGCCCTTGATCTCGTACACCTCGCAGCCGATCGCCTCCAGGCCGCTGCCCTCCCCGGTCACGGACACGCCCGCGCCGGAGGCGTGGTGGATACGGCACCGCTCCAGGCGCGGATGTGCGCCGCCGCGTACCGAGACGCCCGCCTGCCCGGCCGCGACCACCTCGCACTCCTCGAAGACGCCGCCCGCGCCGTCCAGTACGCCGATGCCGACGCCCGCCGGGTTGTCGACGGTGCAGCGCCGTACGGTGGGCCGCGCGGCGCCGCGCACCTCGACCCCCGACGCCGAACGGGTCACGATCCGCAGGTCCGAGAGCTCCGGCGTACCGTCCTCGATGAGCAGGGCGGGCGCCGAGCTGTCCTGGCCCTCCACCTGGAGGTCCTGCACGGTCGCGGAGGCCCGTACGGTCAGCGGTACGCCGTCGGCCGGGGCGATCCGCACGGAGCCGGACGCGCCGTCGGCGCCGCGCAGGGTGACCGCGCGGCGCAGGACCAGGTTCTCCCGGTACGTACCGGGGGCGATGGTCAGGACGTCGCCGTCCGCGGCGGCCTCCAGGGCCGCGGCGAGGGAGGCGTACTCGCCCGTGCGGCGCCGCCACCGCGATGTGCCGGTGTGCGTCACCTGGACCGTGCCCTGTGCCATGGTGCTGCTGAGCCCCCCACCTCGTCGTGCGTCGCTGCGAAACGGTCGCACCACCGTAGCGCGCGTGGCGAGGGCGAGTTGACCGGTCGGGCGGCTCGGCGGCGCCCGGCCGTGGCCCGGTCGCACTCGGGTGTGCTCGGCCGCGCCCGGCCGCGGCCTGGTCGCACTCGGCTGCGCTCGGCCGCTTGGGGTTCCCCTGGGCGCCCTTCGCGCCCCCTTCAGCTGTCCGCGCCCGTCCTGCCCCAGTCCGGGCCCGCCCTGGCCCACTCCTGGTCCAGGCGCGCGTACCGCCGCCGCGTCAGCTGCCCGACGACGGCTCTGCGGGCCACTTCCACCAGGCCGGCGAACCCGACCGCGATACCGGTCCCGGCGAGTACGGCGTGGTCGCGGACCGTGTCCGCGTCCATCGGCCGGTCCACCGGGCGGCCCCGGTCGTCGACCCAGATGCGCAGGGTGTCGCCCGGCTCCACGGTGTGCCGGGCGGCCGTCACGACCCCGGTCCGTACCGTGCCGTCCTGCGCGGTCCAGCGCGCCGCCACCGGCTCGCGCAGCCGGTGCTCGGCGGATGCCTCCGGGTCGCGCGGTGACCCCTCGCGCCCCGGGGCGGGGCCCATCACCTCGGCCGTGACCGGGTGGCGCTGTTCGTGTTGGATCCGCGCCGTCCGTTGGAGGGAGGTTTCGGTCGCCACGCCGGAGGCCCAGCCCACGGCGGGAGCGACGAGACAGATCAGCAGCAGGGCGGCGAAGGCGGTCCACGCCTCCGCGAGATCGGTGGTCCGGCGCAGGGGGTTGTGCCGCCAGCGCCAGAGCCCGAGGACGGTGTGCAACGGGCCAGCACCCCCTTTCCGTGTCCGTCAACGCGCGTACGGACCTCCCGGGTTCCCGTGACGACACCGCCCATGCGCACCGTTCCGGCCTCTTGGGCCCGGCGCGG
This sequence comes from Streptomyces sp. NPDC030862, assembly GCF_055571835.1. NCBI lineage: Bacteria > Bacillati > Actinomycetota > Actinomycetes > Kitasatosporales > Streptomycetaceae > Streptomyces > Streptomyces sp. NPDC030862. Next base: position 250,698 of record NZ_JBVIEN010000007.1, read on the forward strand.
CCGCTGCCCCGGCGGTGTTGCTAGCTGCGCTCGAGGATCTGCACCCGGTCCCCGGTACGGAGGGTGCCGGTGCTCTCCGGGACGAGGTTCTGGCCGAAGACCATCCGCTTGCCGAAGAGGCGGTGCCGGGCGAGGGTGCGCAGCGGCTCCTTGCCGCGCTGTGCCGTGCGCTGGTCGGTGGTGGTCACGATGCAGCGGCCGCACGGCTTGGCGACGCGGAAGGAGACCTCGCCGATCGCGATCCGCGTCCAGTGGTCCTCGTCCCAGGGCTCGGTGCCGTCGACGACGACGTTCGGCCGGAAACGCTCCATGGGCAGAGGGCCCTCGTCCGGGTGGTCGCCTTGCGCGATGAGCGAGTTGAGGGCGTCCAGCGAGGCGGTGGTGGTGACCAGCAGGGGGTAGCCGTCGGCGAAGCTGACCGTCTCGCCGGGCAGCGCGTAGTCCGGGTCGATGGGGCGACGGTGCGCGGGCTCGTCCATGTACGTCAGCCGCACCTCGTCGCCGAGATAGCCGCCGAACCACGCGTCGGCGGTGGGGCCGGCCGGTACGGCCTCCACCTTCGTGCCGAAGATGTCCGTGGTGACCGTTCCCGCCGACCCGGACGGTATGGCGACGGTCAGCGGCTCGCACCCCGGGGCGGACAGCCGGAGCGCCCCGTCCGCGAGCCGCTCGGCCCGGGCCAACGCCAGTCGCGCGTGCCGGCGTTGGGTGACCGCCTTCCCCGAGGTGTCGATCAGCATCCAGCGGCGGTCCCCGGCGAGCCCCCACGGCTCCACCACCGCCTCGGCGGGCGTACAACCGCCGAGTGACTTGACCGGGTGGATGTGCAGGGAGCGCAGTACAGGAGTGGGCATGGCCTCATCCTGCCAGTCGCTCCGGGTACCGGGTCGGTCAGTATCCCCCGCCCTGGTAGGGGCGGTTGTACGGGTCGTCGTACGGAGCGGGCTGGACGGGCACCGGAGCGGGGCGCGGCGCCGCCGGGCGCATCGCCTCGTAGCCGGTGGCGACCGGCCGCGCGTACGGGGCGGCCTGCGGCGCCGGGTAGCCGCGCGGGGCCGTCGCCTGCTGGGGGATGTACGGCGCGGGCGCCTGGTGCAGCGGCGTGGGCTGCGGCATCTGCGCCTGGACGGGCTGCGGGTAGGGCTGCGACTGCGGCTGCGGGTAACCGTAGGAGCCGCCGTAGGAAGGACCGGGCTGGGAGGGGGCTGCCGGGAGGGCGGGCAGCGCCGAGGGAAGGGCCGGCAGGTGGCTGCTGCCGGTGTCGTACGCGGCGGGCACTCGGATCGGGGCGATCTGAGGCGTGCCCCGCTCTGCGACCAGGGAGTCGTAGATGGGGGTGTCCGGGAACGACGGCACGCCGTAGTAAGCGCCGCCGTAGGAACGGGGGGAGGTCATGGCACATAAGTTAAGCCCACGATGTGCTTAGTGGGGAGCCCGGTAAGAGGGTTGTTTTACGTGTACTGAGCGGCCACCGGGACCCAATGCCATCGAACGTGGGGAAAAGGGGCGCCTCTTCTGGTAAAGCCCATGCTGAGCAGGGGGTTACCGGTGGTCCACCGTCCTTGTTTTCGTTGGTTGGTACATAAAACTCCCGCGGTAGTTCAGGGTTCGGAGCGACGGGCGGGGTGGAAACGGGGGCGGGTGCACGTGAGTGGGCATGTCCATGATTAGGCGCGCGAATGTCCCGTCCGCGGACGCGGATAGGTGCGGCCCTTCCAGGACGCCCCGCGCCCGCGGTAGTGCTGCACCGCCGAATCGACCGTCATACACAGATAGAGCAGCGCCGTGAACGGCAGCAGGAAGGCCGACCACAGCGACTGGCGGTAGTAGCGGAGCATCGGGACGTACGTACCCGTCATCACCGCCCATGCGCCGGCGCCCAGCAGCCCGGCCGCGGTGTCGCCCCCGAACAGCCCCGCGGCGAGCGCGGCGGGCGGCGCCACGTACACCAGCAGCAGCCCGCCCACCGTGCCGGCCAGGAGCAGCGGGTTGTGCCGGAGCTGGGCGTACGCGCTGCGCGACACCATCCGCCACAGGCTGCCCAGCCCCGGGTACGGGCGGATGCTGTCCACCCGCTCGGCGAGCCCCAGCCACAGCCGGCCGCCCGCCCTCCGCACCGCACGCGCCAGGGACACGTCGTCGATGACCGCGTGCCGGATCGACTCCGGCACCCGCGCCCGGTCCGCCGTCTCCGTACGCAGCAGTACGCAGCCCCCCGCCGCGGCGGCCGTCCGCGCGCCGTCCTTGTTGACCCGGCGGAAGGGATAGAGCTGCGCGAAGAAGTAGACGAACGCCGGCACCACCAGCCGCTCCCAGCCGCTCGCCACCCGCAGCCGGGCCATCTGCGAGACGAGGTCGATGGAGTGCGTGGTGGCCGCGGCCACGAGCTCGCGGAGGCTGTCGGGCTCATGCGCGATGTCCGCGTCCGTCAGCAGCAGGTACTCGGGCTCCGGCCACGCCTCGCTCGCGCGCGCCACCGCGATGCCGTGCCGCACGGCCCACAGCTTCCCGGTCCAGCCGGCCTCCGGCGGACCCGGTGACGCCACCGTCAGCGGCAGCCCCCCGTACCGTACGGACAGCGCGCGGGCTAGGTCGCCCGTACCGTCCTTGCTGCCGTCGTCGACGAGGACGATCCACGCGGGTCCCGGGTAGTCCTGGACCAGGAGCGAGGGCAGGCTCACCGGGAGCGCCTCGGCCTCGTCCCGGGCCGGCACCACGACGGCGACGGACGGCCAGCGGGCGGGGTCCTCGCGGCGGGGTAGGCGCTGGTCCGTCCGCCAGAAGAAGCCCTGCCCGAGCAACAGCCAGCCCCATGCCGCCAACGACCCCAGCGCGATCCACGCAATGGTGCTCATTCGTCGCAGTCTGCCCCACAACGACGGGAGCGCAAGGGCCGTCGGCTAGGGTGACCGGGTGAAGATCGCGCTCATGGACTCCGGAATCGGCCTGCTGCCGGCGGCGGCCGCCGTGCGTCGGCTGCGGCCGGACGCGGATCTGGTCCTCTCCTCGGACCCCGACGGGATGCCCTGGGGACCGCACACGCCGGACTACCTCATGGAGCACGCGCTCGCCGTCGCCCGGGCGGCCGCCGCGCACCGGCCGGACGCGCTCATCGTGGCCTGCAACACCGCCTCCGTACACGCCCTGCCGGCGCTGCGCGCCGAGCTGGAGCCCGGGATCCCCGTCATCGGAACCGTCCCCGCCATCAAGCCCGCCGCGGCCGGCGGAGGCCCGGTGGCGATCTGGGCGACCCCCGCCACCACCGGCAGCCCATATCAGCGCGGGCTCATCCGCGACTTCGCCGACTCCGTCGACGTCACGGAGGTGCCGTGCCCCGGGCTCGCCGACGCCGTGCAGCACGCCGACGAGGACGCCATCGACCGGGCCATCGCGGCCGCGGCCGCCCTCACGCCCGACGACGTAAGGGCCGTCGTCCTGGGCTGCACCCATTACGAACTGCTCGCCGAGCGCATCCGCGCCGCCGTCCAGCCGGCCGGCCTGCCGCCCGTCGCCCTGTACGGCTCCGCCGACGCGGTCGCCGCCCAGGCGCTGCGCCGGATCGGAGCCGACCCGGACCCGACCGCCACGCCCAGCACCTCCCTGGAGGTGCTGCTCAGCGGCCGCCCCTCCGAGCTGCCGGAAGCAGCGCTCACGTACGCCGAAGGCCGCGTACTGGCCGCCGTCGCGCCCGCTCGCTGAGGCACCGCCGAGCCGCCCGGGGGCTCCGAGGGGCGCCCGTCGAGGGGCCGCGAACGCGGAACGTCAGTACGCTGCTACGCATGAGGGACCACCCCCGCAGCGAGCCGTCCCCTCCGACGGACCCGTTGCCCGAGGTCTGGACGGGGCGCGCGACCAACCGCGGCCAGTGGCTCCTCGCCGCCGCGGGCGCGGCCTGCGTGGCCCTCGGCGTCGAGCTGGCCGTCGAATCCCCGTGGACCTCGGGCGTCGCGGCGCTGCTGATGGCGGTGATCGGCTGTGTCGCGGCCGGGCTGCTGGTGCTCTTCGGGACGCTCGCCTTCGTCCACGTCGAGCTCACCGTCGACCACGACGCCCTCGAAGTGCGCTGCGGCCACATGGGCGTGCCGCGCCGCCGCATCCCGCTGAAGCACGTGGTGTGCGCCGAGTTCGCCCCGTCCGTCACCCCGCGCCAGTGGGGCGGCTGGGGTTACCGCTGGCGCCCGGAGAAGGGCACGGCCGTGGTGGTGCGCCGGGGCGAGGCGCTGGTCCTCACCCTGGGGGACGGATGCAGCTTCACGGTGACGGTCGACGACGCGGAGGGCGCGGTCCGCTTCATCCGCCGCCGCCTGCCCCTCCACCACCGTGAGAGCCGGCGTGAGAGCCGCCGCGAGGACCACCCTGAGAACCTCTGAGGCTGGAGCCCCCCGGTACCGTCGCCGGGGCGTGCGCCGTCGCCAGGCCGGCCAGCAGGCCGGCGGCCGTCGTCACGGGGGTGAAGCTGAGCGCGCTGCCGACGGCCGCGAAGGCGGCCAGCGCCGTGAGCGCGGCGGCGGCGGACAGGGCGACCGGCGTCGGGCGGGGTGAGCGCCACAGGCCGTACAGCAGCCAGCCGCACAGCGCCGCCAGCAGGACCACGCCGACCAGCCCCTGCTCGGCCGCCTGCTGGAGCGGCGCGGAGTGCGGCTTGCCGTCCGAGCGCGGCGACTGCTGGGCCGTCGCGCTCAGAGCGCCGAATCGGCCCGGCCCCACCCCCAAGAGCGGATCCGTCCGGGCGACACCGATCGCGTCGCGCCACACCTGCGTCCGGTACGAGGTGAGCGGGCCCTCCACGGAGGCGGCCGGCCCTGCCGGAACGGCGCCGGCGGCCACCGCCCACGGCGTCCCGGCGAGCAGCCCCGCGACCAGGGCCAGCGCCGCCAGCGCGGGCAGCCGCCTCCGTATCCGTACCGCCGCCAGCGAGCACAGCAGCACCAGCAGCCCCGCGACGCCTCCGGCCACCGACCCCAGCGCGAAGGCGGCGCAGGCCACCCCCAGGGCCAGCAGCCGCAGGACCAGGCGGGGTACCGGGCGCCGGGCCGCCGCGGCGGCGCAGCAGGCGAAGCCCACGGCCAGCGCCGCCAGCGCGGCGTACGCGCCGGTGCTCCCGGGCGGAACCGGGCCGACGGCCGTCGCGCCCGGCAGCCCGGGCCACGTCGCGAGGACCAGGCCCACGACGCCCAGCGCCGCACCCGCGGCGGCGGCCACCGGCAGCAGCGCCCCGGCGATCCGGCCGCACGCGTACCCCGCCGCGACGGCGAGCACCGCGAGCAGCACCCCCTCGGGGCGCGCGTCCCGCCCGGCCGCGCTGATCAGCGCCGCGACGGCGCAGGCACCGAGCAGGGCGGCACCGACGACGTCCGAGCCCCTGCGGACCTCCGCGACCTGCTCGGACACGCCTCCTGGAGCGCCGTCCGCGATGTGCTCCGGAGCCGGGTCCGCGACACGCACCGGGACCACTCGCTTCGAGACGGCTCGCTTCGAGACCACCCGGTTCGAGGGCACCTGCTTCAAGACCGTCCCCCGGTACCGGTCCGCGACCGGCTTCGACACGGCAAACATCCCCGTCAACCCCCCGAAAGTGACGGGCCCCCTGGTGAGAGGGGTCCGTTGCTCACCGTAGGGCACTGGGACCGAGATGTGGAGAGCCTGTGCAGAAACGATGAGGCAGGCGGTGAGAGGGACGGTGCGGGAGGCGATGAGGTGGCGTCGGGGGTGGCCAGGACCGGTTTCCCGTCCCTCCGGGGCGCCGCCGTAGACTCCGCTCGTGAGCGCCACCATGACCCCCGTCGACGACGCACCTCCGCCCGCGGCCGCCGAGGAGCGGCGGAGCACCCGGCTCCTGCGGCAGCTGCCGAGAACCGGGGCGGCGGCGCTCTCCGGCGTCCTGCTGTACCTCAGCTTCCCGCCCCGTCCCCTGTGGTGGCTCGCCGTGCCCGGGTTCGCCCTGCTCGGATGGGCGCTGCGCGGCCGGCGCCTCAGGGCGGGCTTCGGTCTCGGCTACCTCGCCGGACTGGGCTTCCTCCTCCCGCTCCTGGTGTGGACGGGCGAGGAGGTCGGCGCCGTGCCCTGGCTGGCGCTCGTCGCCGTCGAATCGCTCTTCCTGGCGGCCGTCGGCCTGCTCACCGCCGCCGTCTCGCGGGTCCCCGCGTGGCCGGTGTTCGCCGCCGCCGTGTGGGTCCTGGGCGAGGCGGCACGCGCGCGTGTCCCCTTCGGCGGCTTCCCCTGGGGGAAGATCGCCTTCGGCCAGGCGGACGGCCTGTTCCTGCCGCTCGCCGCAGCCGGCGGTACGCCCGTCCTCGGCTTCGCCGTCGCCCTGTGCGGTTTCGGCCTCTACGAGGCGGCCCGCGCCCTGCGCGCCTACCGAAGCACCGGCGCCCTGCCGCGCGGCCCGCTCGCCGCGGCCCTGCTCTCCGTGCTCGTGCCCGTCACCTCGGCCCTCGCCGCGCAGCCGCTCGTCTCCGACGCGGCCGAGGACGGCACCGCGACCGTCGCCGCCGTCCAGGGCAACGTGCCGCGCCTGGGCCTGGACTTCAACGCCCAGCGCCGCCAGGTCCTCGACAACCACGTCCACCGCACCGAGCAGCTCGCCGCGGACGTCGCGGCCGGCAAGGCCGCCAGGCCGGACTTCGTCCTGTGGCCGGAGAACTCCTCCGACCTCGACCCGTACCGCAACGGCGACGCCCACGACGCGATCGACCGCGCCGCCAAGGCCATCGGCGTCCCCGTCGTCGTCGGCGCCGTCCTCACGCCCGAGACCGGACCGCTGCGCAACACGCTCATCGTGTGGGACCCGCGGCGCGGCCCGGTCGACACGTATGACAAGAGGCATGTGCAGCCGTTCGGCGAGTACATCCCCATGCGGTCCTTCGTGCGGATCTTCAACAACGACGTCGACCGCGTCAGCCGGGACTTCGGACCGGGCCACGAGGTCGGTGTCTTCGACCTCGCGGGGACCCGGGTGGGGCTGGCGACGTGTTACGAGGCGGCGTTCGACTGGGCGGTACGGGACACCGTCACGCACGGCGCCCGGCTCATCAGCGTGCCCAGCAACAACGCCACCTTCGGGCGCAGCGAGATGACCTACCAGCAGCTCGCCATGTCGCGCGTACGGGCCGTCGAGCACAGCCGCGCGGTGGTCGTGCCCGTCACCAGCGGCGTCAGCGCGATCATCCGGCCGGACGGGACCATCGTCCGGGAGTCCCGGATGTTCACCCCGGACGCCCTGGTCGCCGAGGTGCCGCTACGGTCCTCCCTGACACCCGCCACCCGCCTCGGCACCCTCCCGGAGGCCGCCCTGGTGGCGATCGCCGCGGCCGGGCTCGGCTGGGCCGCCGCCCGGGCACGGCGTACCCGCCGTTCTGCTGCGGCCTGAGACCGGGGGCATGGGCCCGCGGCCTGAGGCCGGGGCCTGAGACCGGGGGCATGGGCCTAAGGTCAGGGGCATGGCAACCCCCGACTTCATCCGGGCCCTGCGGGCCACCGCCGGCCACCAGCTGCTCTTCCTGCCAGGCGTCACCGCCGTCGTCTTCGACGACACGGGACGGGTCCTGCTGGCCAGACGGGCGGACAACCACCGGTGGTCGCTGGTCGGAGGGATCCCGGAGCCGGGGGAGCAGCCGGCCGTCGCCGCCGTACGGGAGGTGTACGAGGAGACCGCCGTCGAGTGCGTGGTGGAGCGGGTCGTCCTGGTGGAGGCGCAGCGGGAGCCGCTGACGTACCCCAACGGCGACCAGTGCCAGTTCATGGACACGACCTTCCGCTGCCGGGCCGTCGGAGGGGAGGCGCGCGTCAACGACGACGAGTCGCTGGAGGTGGGCTGGTTCCCGCTCGACGCGCTGCCGGCACTGCGAGAGGGAGAGCTGTTCCGGATCAAGCAGGCCCTCACGGACGACCCCACATGGTTCGCCACCACGGCTCCGTAAAGCGAAGTGTGGAGCCGGAGCACATACGTCGCTGACCTCCGGCTTCATACAGTGCCGAGCATGACCGCACCCCACCCCCTCGTCACCCCCCTCGACCTCGGCGGCCGCACCGCACTCGTCACCGGCGCCGCGGGCGGCATCGGCCGGGCCTGCGCGCTCCGGCTGGCGGCCGCCGGGGCCAAGGTCAGGGCCGTCGACCGGGACGCCGACGGCCTCGCCGCGCTGGCCGCGCTGGCCGATGCGACGCCCGGCCTGCCCGGCGCGGTCGCCCCGCACCTCCTGGACCTCACCGACCTCGACGCCGCCGAAGAGGCCGCCGTCGGCATCGACATCCTGGTCAACAACGCCGGGCTGCAGCGCGTGAGCCCGCTGGAGGACTTCCCGCCGGACGTCTTCCACACCGTCCTCACCGTGATGCTGGAAGCACCCTTCCGCCTGATCAGGGGCGCACTGCCGCACATGTACGGGCAGGAGTGGGGCCGCATCGTCAACATCTCCTCCGTCCACGGGCTGCGCGCCTCCGCCTACAAGTCGGCTTATGTGGCCGCCAAACACGGCCTGGAGGGACTCTCCAAGACCGCCGCCCTCGAAGGCGCCCCGCACGGAGTCACCTCCAACTGCGTCAGCCCCGGCTATGTACGCACCCCGCTCGTCGAGGCGCAGATCGCCGACCAGGCCGCCGCGCACGGCATCCCGCGCGAGCGCGTCCTCGCCGACGTACTGCTGAAGGACTCGGCGCTCAAGCGGCTCATCGAGCCCGAGGAGGTCGCCGAGGCCGTCGCGTATCTCTGCGCACCACACGCCTCCTTCGTCACCGGCACCTCACTCGTCCTCGACGGCGGCTGGACCGCGCACTGAGCCCCGTGCAGCGCCCCGGGGTTGTCCACAGGGCTGGTGCGCTCACCCGTACGGCAGGAATCCTGTGACCATGTCCGACGACCAGCCCGACCAGCCCCCTCAGCCCGAGCGACTCGGCGAGCCCGCACAGCTCGCCTACCTGGAGCTCCTCGCCCGTGGCGCGGCCGGGGAGGCCTACGACCGGCCCGTGCTGCTCGCCCGCGCCGGCGGGGCGGACCCCGAGGCGCTGGCCGCGCTGGAGCGGGCCAAGCGGCTCGCGCTGCGCGTGCGCGCGGAGCTGGAGGGCCGGCGACGCCGGGAGGCCGAGCTGTCCGCGCTGTTCGAGACCGCGCACGACCTCGCCGGGCTGCGCGACCTCGATGCGGTGCTGCGGGCCATCGTGCAGCGCGCCCGGTCCCTGCTCGGCACCGAGGTCGCCTACCTCAGCCTCAACGACCCGGCCGCCGGGGACACCTACATGCGGGTCACCGAGGGCTCGGTGTCCGCGCGCTTTCAGCAACTACGGCTCGGCATGGGGGAGGGCCTCGGCGGGCTCGTGGCCCAGACCGCCCGCCCGTACGTGACGGAGAGCTACTTCGACGACGACCGGTTCCGCCACACCCGTGCCATCGACTCCGGAGTGCGGGACGAAGGGCTCGTCGCCATCCTCGGCGTGCCGCTGATGCTGGGCAGCCAGGTCATCGGCGTGCTGTTCGCCGCGGACCGCCGGGCCCGGGTGTTCGAGCGCGGACAGATCGCCCTGCTCGGCTCGTTCGCCGCCCACGCCGCCGTCGCCATCGACACCGCCAACCTCCTCGCCGAGACCCGTACCGCGCTGGCCGAGCTGGAGCGGGCCAACGCGATCATCCGCGCCCACAGCGGCGTCATCGAACGCGCCTCGGACGTCCACGACCGGCTCACCGAGCTGGTGCTGCGCGGCGGCGGAGTGCAGGACGTCGCCGCCGCCCTCGCCGAAGTGCTGGGCGGAACCGTCGAGTTCACCGAAGGGCCGCTCCCGACGGCGCACGGCGACGGCCACGCCGTACGGCACGGCGACGACTGGGTGGCGGCCGTCTCGGCGGGCGGCGAGGTGTTCGGCGCGCTCGTCGTGCACGGCCACCCGCACCTCGACCCGGTCGACCGGCGCACCCTGGAACGGGCCGCGATGGTCACCTCCCTGCTGCTCCTCGCTCGCCGCTCGGCCGGCGAGGCGGAGCAGCGGGTACGCGGCGAACTCCTCGACGACCTGCTGGACGCGCCCGACCGCGACCGGCGGCTGCTCAAGGAGCGCGCCGCCCGCCTGCGTACCGACTTCGACGCCCCGCACGCCGTGCTGGCCGCCCGGATCGACCGGCCCGCGCCCGGCAGCGTGGAACGGGACGGCGCCGACCGGCAGCGCCTGTGGTCGGCCGCCTCACACCTGGCCGCCACCCGGCACGGACTGGCCTCCGCGCGGGACGGCGGCACGGTCCTGCTGCTGCCGCTCGGCCCCGACGACACCGCCGCCGACCTCGCCCGGCAGGTGGCCAAGCACCTCGGCGGCACCCTGCGCGAACCGGTCACCGTCGGCGCCTCGTCACCCGTCGACGCGCCCGCCACCCGGCCGGGCGCGATATCCGCCGCGTACGCCGAGGCGCGCCGCTGCCTGGAGGCCCTGCGGCTGCTCGGCCGCTCCGGAGAGGGGGTCGCGGCGCAGGACCTCGGCTTCCTGGGGCTGCTGCTCGCCGACACGCGCGACATCGCCGGGTTCGTCACCCGCACGATCGGCCAGGTCATCGCGTACGACCGGCGCCGCGGAACCGACCTGGTCCGCACCCTCGACGCGTACTTCGCCAGCGGGATGAGCCCGGCCCGTACCAAGGACGCGCTCCACGTCCACGTCAACACGGTGGCGCAGCGCCTCGACCGGATCGGCTGCCTCCTCGGCCCGGACTGGCAGTCCCCGTCCCGTGCGCTGGAGATCCAGCTGGCGCTGCGGCTCCACTCGATGTCGGCCGCGGTCGCCCACTGAGACGGCCACCGTAACGGCCGGCCACCGAAAGGGCCGGCCGCGGGTGCGGCCGGCCGTCGGTCCCGTCCGTCCCGTCCGTGCCTCAGCGGTCCGCGGTGGCGCGCCCCGGGGCGTCGTCGGCCACCTCGGCGACCTCGTCCGCCTCGTCCGCCTCGGTCAGGTCCCGGCTGCGGGTCTCCCGGGCGCACCCGATGGCGACCACGGTCAGCAGCGCCGCGGCGATGACGTACAGCGCGATCGGCGTGGAGCTGCCGTAGTCGGCGAGCAGCGCCGTCGCGATGAGCGGCGCGGGCGCCCCTGCGGCCACCGAGGAGAACTGCGCGCCGATGGATGCGCCCGAGTACCGCATCCGCGTCGCGAACATCTCCGAGAAGAACGCCGCCTGCGGCGCGTACATCGCCCCGTGCAGGACGAGCCCGACGGTCACGGCGAGCAGCAGACCGCCGGAACTGCCGCTGTCGATCAGGGCGAAGAACGGGAACATCCACAGTCCCACGCCGACCGCGCCGATCAGGTACACCGGCCGCCGCCCGACGCGGTCCGACAGCGCACCCCAGGCGGGGATCACGGCGAAGTGCACGACGGAGGCGAGGAGTACGGCGTTGAGGGCGGTCTGCTTGCTCATCCCGGCCGACGTCGTCGCGTACACCAGGATGAAGGCAGTGATCACGTAGTAGCTGATGTTCTCCGCCATCCGGGCGCCCATCGCCACCAGCACATCGCGCCAGTGGTGCCGCAGCACGGCGACGAGCGGCATCTTCTCCAGCTGCCCGGACTCCTCCCTGCGGGCCTCGGCATGGGCCAACGCGGCCTTGAAGACGGGGGATTCGTCGACGGACAGCCGGATCCACAGACCGACGATCACCAGCACACCGGACAGCAGGAACGGGATGCGCCAGCCCCATGAGGTGAAGGCGGCGTCCGACAGAAGGGCCGTGAGCGCGGACAGCACCCCGGTCGCCAGCAACTGCCCGGCCGGCGCCCCGGTCTGCGGCCACGACGCCCAGAACCCGCGCCGCTCGGCGTCCCCGTGCTCCGACACCAGCAGCACGGCCCCGCCCCACTCACCTCCGAGCGCGAACCCCTGCACCAGCCGCAACACGGTGAGCAGCACCGGAGCGGCCGACCCGATGGTGGCGTGCGTCGGCAGCAGCCCGATGGCGAAGGTGGCCCCGCCCATCAGCAGCAGACTGAGCACGAGCAGCTTCTTCCGCCCGAGCCGGTCCCCGTAGTGCCCGAACACGAGCGCCCCGAGCGGCCGCGCGGCGAACCCGACGGCGTACGTCAGGAACGACAGGAGCGTGCCGACGAGCGGGTCGGAGTCGGGGAAGAACAGCTTGTTGAACACGAGCGCGGCGGCGGACCCGTACAGGAAGAAGTCGTACCACTCGGTGGTGGTGCCGATGAGGCTCGCGGCGACGATGCGCTTGAGACTGGAGGGGGCTGGCGGAGCGGTCGCGGGGGTGGACATCGGCACCACTTCCTGGCGTTCGACGGGGACGTTTGCGTGTCACCACACCGTAGAAATACGCAGGTCAGAGGCGTATGTGGTGGAACACCATAGTTCTTGGTCCCGGAGTGCGCGTGGTCACCATGGAGGCGATGCCTGGCCTCCGCGGCGGCCTCAAACGAGGCCGCCGAAGAGGCTGTCCGCCTTGCGTTCATCGGGCATGGTTTGGGGGTGCCGTACTGACTCCCGTGCTGGTTTGGTGCTGACCAAAAGCCCATGTCATCACCCGTTCCCACCCCTCCCGTGCTGACTTGGTGCTGACTACGCTGCGTAGAGCTCCAGCATGTTGTTGCAGATTGGACGCTGGGCCGTGTGGTAGGCGGTGGAATTGTGGTCGTCGGGTAGGCCGCAACTCGCGAAGAGAGGTGCCGGACGAGGTTTCGGCTCCTCGGGGAAGGGGTGCTGGGTGTGCTGCGCTCACTGTGGCACCGGGGGCTGACATGTTGGGCGGAAACACCACACCCCCCGCCCGGACCGGGCAGGAGGCTCTGGCACCAGGTGACGGAGCGAGGGGCGGTCAGCGGTGGCCGATAGATCACGCCTCATGCGCCCTGCGGCAGGAGAAGTGCTCGGGCAGCCCTTCGGGTCCTGGAAGGCTTGCGGGCTGACCGCAGCCGAAGCGGCAGAGCGGGATCGTTTGACCCGACGCGTCGACCGGAACCCTGGCGGCCTCGGTTTCCAGGGGGCGGGACTCAAGGACGATCGCGCGGCTGCCACGTCTCTGCTTCGGTTCAGCCCGCACCTCTGAAGCCGGACGGTCCTCGGTGCACCTGTCGCGCCGGTCCCCCTGTCGTACGGATGGCTGGCGCTCCTTGTCGTCCAGGGCAGGCCTGTTCGCCTCGAGGTACTGCTGCCACTGCTGTGCGGGGAGCCAACCGTGGTGGCCGCCCCGCTGGAACGGGATCCGCTCACCGGCCGCAGCTTCCACAATGAACCGGGTGAGGGTCAGGCTGCCTTCCCCTGTGAAGGTGCTCGACTGATGGGCGGGCACGAGGACGCGGTGCCAGCCGAAGCAGTACCCGGCGTCAGTGGGGTTGTCCGGGTCGTAGGGCTTCTCCGGGCACCGGGTGAGCGCGCCGCTTGGGCTGCACTTTCCCTCCTCCAGGACGAAGTTGCCGTCCTGGACCGCGTTGGGGTTCTTCTGCACGCGGATGACGGAGGCCGGCAGGTTGGGACCGCGGATGACGGAGGCCGGCAGGTTGGGCGTGCGGACGTAAGGGACGGTGCCGATGCCTGCGTGGTCGGGGTCGGCGAAGTCAACCACGGCGCCTATGGCGCCCCGCGCGTCCACGCCGAGCTGAGGGCCCGGGGCCAGAAGATCAACCGCAAGCGGGTCGCCCGCCTGATGCGCGTCAACGACATGGTCGGCCGGCACCTGCGGCGCCGAAAGCGCACCACAATCGCCGACAAGAGCGCGCCGCCCGTGGCGGACCTGATCGGCAGGGACTTCACCGCGACGGCGCTGAACACCAGATGGTGCGGCGACATCACCTACATAGCCGTCGGCGCGACGTGACTGTATCTGGCCACGGTCATCGACATCTGCTCGCGGCGCGTGATCGGCTGGTCGATCGCCGACCGATCGAGATGGCGGTCGCCGCCCGCGGCCGCGTCGACGGTGTTGTCTTCCATACCGACCGGGCGCACCCAGTACACGTCGGCGACCTTCGCCGAGGGCTGCCTGCAGCACGGCATCCGCCGCAGCATGGGCCGTGTCGGCTCAAGCTACGACAATGCCCTGGCCGAGTCGTTCTTCCAGGGGTTGAAGCGGGAGCTGCTGCACGGCCGTCGCTTCGCCTCGAAGGCGCGGACCCGTCTGGAGCTGTTCCGCTGGCTGGCCTACTACAACCGACGTCGCCGCCATTCCGTGCTCGGCTACCTCACACCAGCCGAGTTCGAACAACAGCTGGCCACATCACAGAGGCTGTCGCTCGTCGCATGAAACCCGGTGTCCACTCCCGAGGTTGAACCTCACTACACCCATCGCCAAAGCCGACCTCACCCTGGAGCGGCAACGCTGAAGAAGCTCAATCATGACGAGGCAGCCTTCGTCGGGCAGGTCAGCGAACACCTCGCATGACTCGACGGATCACATGGAGAACCGGGTGCTCGGCCGACGGGCACGTTCGGTCGGTCCGGCGGGCGGGAAAGGGACGGCCGACACTGGGGAGCAAGGTTTCCTACACGCTGCTCGCGATGATGTCGGTCAGAAACGGCAGGGTCCAGTAGGCGGAGTGGGTCCACAGGCCGTCGCTGGCGGCGTGCGGCAGGGCGATGTCGACAGGGGGGCTGCCGTCGTGCAAGCGGAAGACCTTCGATGCCGCGAACGCCAGCATGTCCAGGGGTTCCCACAGGTTGGTCCAGCTGCCGAGGGAGGGCGGCAGCATGACGCCTTCCGCCCCCGCGAAGGGGGCGAGTTGGCCGCCGCGCGGGTCGCAGACGTGGAAAAACGCGGCCTGCGATCCGAACGTCAGCAGAGACCCGGTCCACAGCGGTACGGAGGCGGTGGCCATGTCCACCGCGATCACTCCGCCGAGGCTGTGGGCGATCACCCGGACCGGGCGGTCGGGGCCGCGGCCGAGCGCGGGGTCGACGGCATCGATCGTCTCGCGTACACGCGCGTGGATCTTCGCTTGGTGGCGCTGATAGACGAGGACGTCGCCCAGGAATCGCGTCGTGCCCGGGCCGAAACGGGTCCGCACCGCATGGTTCAGACGTCCAGCGACGGCCTGGACCGCTGCGCCCGCGACCCGGTCGAGATCGCGCAGCCTGCGCCGTATCAGCGTATGCAACCGGCCGCCCTCGGGGGCCTCGGCCCGCAGCCCGTCCTCGGTGCTGTCCAGGGCCTCGCCCGCGCGTTCCGCGATGGCGGCGGTGTCCGCAACGGCGTCGGCAAGGGCTTCGCCCGTACGTGCGAGCAGCGCCGGATCGTCGGCATGGCGCAGCCAGCGTGTCCGCGGCCATTCCTCCCGCAGGCAGTCGAGGATGTCGCGCATGTCGGGGGCCTCGGGGGAAGCGGAACCGCCCCGGAGCCCGGACTCGTCCGGCTCGTGCTGCCGGGACGCGTACCGCTCGCGCAGGGAGGTTTCGACGACGGCGAGTCGCGCGGACGGTTCGGGTGCGCGCAGGCCGTCGCCGAGGAGGGCGGAGGCTGAGAGATGGGCGAGGGTGGTGTCCCGGGGGAAGGGCTCGCCCTCGCGCAGACCGTCGTCGGGGCCGCCGTCGGCGGGGTGCGTCTGTGGCGCCGTACGGGGCGGCAGGGCCGCCTCGATGTGTCGTTCCTGGGCTCCCAGATCGCCCCAGTAGACCGGCACGAGCTCCACTCCGGAGGCTGCCTGCAACGCCGCGACGTCCCGGCCGAAGTGGTCTCGGTCGCGGTTGGCCACCCCATGGATGACGAAGGCCGGGTCCTGCGTGGCGCTCGGGGCGGGGGCAGGGCCAGGGGCAGGTGCGGGGCGATCGGCCGTCATAGGGGCGGGACTCCTCACGTGTGGGCGGTCACGGGCAGGGCGCGGGCGGCGGGGCTGCCGTATACGGCGTAAGCGAGCCGGGAGGGATCGCCGTCGTCGCCACTGGTGGCGCGGCGGGCGTGCAGGGAGGCGGTACCGAGCGGTTGCCCCTCTGCGATCAGTTGGCGGTAGAAGGCGTCGGCAAAGGTGAGCGCGGAGTCCGAGCGCACCGGCCACAACGTACCGATGAACGCACCGGCCCCGGCCTGCAGGAACTGCGGGGCCCAGCCGAGCGTCCCGGCGAACCAGTCGATCTCGCCGGCGCTGCGGCAGGCATTGAAGAACACCAGCGGATGGGTGGCTCGCAGCGCGCCCCGCTGCTTGGCGAGAGAGAGGTCGACCGGCAAGAACTCCCCGTCGGCCATGAGCATCCGGGACCCGGCACTGTCGAAGGTGTTATGGCAGGCGAAGTGGAGCACCCCGCCCAGCCCTTGGTCGATGAGGCCGCCGAGGGCCCGCTGTTCGGTGAGAGTGCCGTTGTAGGGAACGGTGTCGGTGAACAGCCGGCGCAGGCCCTGGACTTCCCGATGGGCCTCGGGCGGCGAGCCCGGGGGAACCACGAACGTGGCGTGCGGCACGGGCAGGTGGCTCACCCTTGGCTGACCGAAGACCTGGCGTACGACGGGAAGCCACTCGGCGAGGAACCCGTCGCCCTCCTGGTCGCCGTCGACGGGATACATCAACTCCCATGGCACGGCGCTGTGTTCGCCGAGGATGGTGACGGAGGTGAAGCGCTCGGCCTCCTGCCAGAACTGCCGGCGGACTGCGTCGGGCACGGCGGCGGCCCACAACTCGGCACCGAGGCCCCGCAGCCGGTCCTGCGCCCGCTGTGCGTCGAACCGCTCCGCGCGTATCGACGCCGCAGCCGTGCGCCGCAGCTCGCCGTAGATGCGCTCGGTGGCCTCGCGTGGGTCACCGGCCCGCATGCGGAAGACCTCCGGGGCGTAGCGGGTCTCGCTCAGGAGTTGGAAGGAGAACGTGCCGTCACCGTCCCGCAGGACCTGCAGGGTGGCCTCGCCCGGGTCGGTGGTCAGCGGGGCCAGCGGAGTGGTGTGCGCGGGCCCGTCGCGGCCGGGGGTGTCGAACCGTACAGAGATCTGCAGGCGCAGTTCGCCGAGGCAGGCGCCGCCCAGAAAGGCCCGTACGACGACGGTGTGCAGGCCCGCCACGGTGGTGCGCAGACCGAACCGCAGAACATCGGAGTCCCGGCCCGCGCTGACGCTTACCTCCTGTTGGAGGTGGCCGAGGGCGACCAGGCCAGGGGCGTGCACGCTGATCACCAGGCGGACGCCGCCGTCCGGTACGGCGAGGGGGCGCAGGGGCGTGCTGTGGTCAGCGGCGTGGGCGGTTCGTACGACCTGGACATGCAGCGGCACTTCGCGGCCGGGCGGGGCCTGTTCGGCCAGCTCGGCCATGAGGTGGCGGGGCTCGGGGGCACCCGGGGCCTGGGGCGGGAGTCCCCCGCGAGGCCCGGGATAGCCGGGAGAGTTGACGGGGAGCTCCGTCACCTTTCCCTCTGCCGTCAGTTTCTCGAAGGCCCGTTCCAGCGCCTCCTTCTCCTTCTCCGAGAAGGGCCCGGTCTCCCGGCGGGCGCCGTGGGTGCCCCGTACATGGGCGGCGGCGTCGGAGCGCAGCTGCGGGGCGACCGTGGGGTGGCCGGCGAACAGCAGGGCCAGGCGCATGGCGAGGACGCACTTGAAGTCCAGGTTCTCGGTGGCTTCGATGCGGCGGAGGAGGTCCTCGACCGTGGCACGGGTGTCCGGCCACTTGGGGCCGAAGTGGGCGGGATATCCATCCCAGTTGGCCAGGACCACGGTGACGACCTGGTCCACGAAGGCCGCGGCATCGTCCGGCACAGTCACTCTCCCAGGAAGACGAAGGGCGCCCAGTAGAACGAGTTCGAGAAGGGGCGGGCCGCGGGGTCGTCGAGGCCGAAGCGGGCGGCGTTGGCCGCGGCCATCGCGGCGGCGGACGGTCCGCCGTGCGGTCCGCCCGAGTCCTGTCCGCCCAAGTTCTTTCCGCCCCCGTCCGGCCCGTCAACGTCCGGCCCGTCTACGTCTACGAGGTCTGTTTCGCGAAGAAAGCGCTCATGCAGCTCGGCACAGGTGACCGTGGCGAGCCAGCGCTGGGCGCGGCCCAGGGCGCGGCACGCGGCCATCGGGCCTTCGCCGGTACGTTCGTCGCCGCGCAGATGCAGCGTGTAGAAGCGCTCCATCAGCAGCGCCGTGGACAGGTCGTCCACCGGCCACAGGGTGCCGATGACGCCGGGCGTGCCCGACGACATGATCGCCGTGGGCAGCCCGACGACCTCGTCGATGGAGCCCGTACGGCCGCCTACGGCGCTCTGACACGCGGAGAGCACGACGAGCCGGGCCCCGGCGAAGGGACGCTCGCGCACGATCTCCGCGAGGGTCAGGTCCTCGGTGCCCCCGAACTGCAGCCGGGCGTCGTCGCCGCCGAAGTCCACGGCGCCGTGGCAGGCGAGATGGATGTACGTGGCGGCGGCGGCCGCCCGCAGGGTCTCCTCCTTGGTCGCGCGCTCCTCGTACAACGCGGTGCGGGTGGCGAAGAGCGGGGTGATGCGGTCCAGCTCGAAGGCGGCGAAGCGCAGCGGGGCCGGGTGCGGGAGCGGATTGCCGACTCCGGCCAGGGTCGGTGTGCCCCAGGGCCGGCGGGCGCGGGCACGGGCGTGCCGTAGCGCCCGCGCGGAGGGCGCAAAGCTGACGTCGACCTCGTCGAGGAGGCAGCGGCGGCCGGGACCCCCCGCCCCGTCGTCGTAGTGCGCGGTATGCAGCGGCAGTGAGGTGAGGGTGCCGCAGGGAATCAGGGTCACCTGGCGCACGTGGCGTTTGGCGAGGCTCCGGGTGAGCGGTGCGATGACCCGGCGGCCGAGGACGTCCATGTCACCGTCCTCGTCCAGTGCCGTGCGCGTGACGGCCCCGGGCACGTCCCAACGTCCCCAGGTCAGCGCCGAATTGCCGTCCGGGAAGTTCGTATGGACGAGGTTGTACTGGCGCATCAGGAAGCCGCTGAGGAACGGGAACGGGGAGTCGGCGGCCGACGAGCGGTGCAACAGCTGATCGATGTCGTCCTGAGTGAAGTCGCGCGACCACACCGGGTGCACGTCGATCGCCCCTGGGTCGGCGCCGGTGCGGTGCACGAGGAGGGTGAGGCTGCCCCACGGTGTGGTGTTGAGGTAGGCGAGCGGGGCGCCCGGCTCCACGGCAGCGGCGACGGTCTCCCATCCCGGGGAGGCCAGGAAGTCCGTGTGTCCATCGATCCCGCGTATCTGCTCGATGACCTCTTCGAGGCGAGCACGGGCGGCCCGGGAACCCTCGGCGAGTTCGATCAGGGCGCTGCCCAGCTCCCGGTCATCGATGGTGAAGCGGCCCCCTTCCGGGCCGATGTCGTGGTCGTGGTCCTGTCCGTCGTCCTTGTCGTCGTCATGGCCGCCGTCGGCGTCGACGTCGTCGTCGGGGGCGGTGGCGGACCCGCTGTTCTCCAGCTTCAGGTCCTGGAAGCGGCGTAGCCGTGCGGCGGCGTCCCGATACGCCTCGTGCAGCCCCGGGTGTTCGGCACGCAGTGCGGTGAGGTCCGTGTGGTCACGGTCCAGGGCGTCCCCCAGAGCCCGGGCGCGGCCGCGCTCCAGCGTGACCACCGCGTCTTGGAGCCGACCGTCGCGGGCCTGAGCGTAGGAAGCCCAGCGTGCGACCGTGCCCCAACCGGCGAGGCGGGCGTGCGAAGCGGTCGTGAGCGAGGGGGCGATCAGCGCCTCCAAGGCGTCCAACGCGGTGTCGAACGCCTCCGCGGCGGCCGGCCACCGGCCGAGGTCGCCAAGGGCCGCCCCGAGCTCGGAGGCGACGCCCAGGCAGCCATACGGGTGGTTGTCGATCGAGTAGTGGTCGAGGAGCGAACGGTAGAGGGCGACGCGCTTCTCGGCGGTCTGTTCTCCGGTCAGCTCGGTCCGTCGCTCCAGGGCCTTCGCGAGGGTGAGGCGGTTAAGGGCCCAAGCCTCGGGATCGGCATGCCGGTCGTGTACCGCCGCTGTAGTACGCAGCGTGGCGATGGCCCGGTCGACGTACTCCAAGGCGTCGTCCCCGGCCCGTCCCGTGTGCACCGCGGCCAGGGTGTCCATGGTCCGGGCCCATGCGCCGGGCATCGCCTCCCGCGTGCGGACGGTGAGCGCGTCCTCCAGGCATGCGGTCGCGCGCTCCACATTCTCCTGGCTGTGGTCTTGATGGCTGCTGTGCCAGTAGGTAAGCCCCAGGTTCGCCTTGATCGACGCCCAGAGGTCTGGGGCCCGGTCCCGGGTGGCCGCCCGGAGTGCGGTCTCCTGGTGGCTGACGGACAGTTTGAGATTGGCGGCGCGGTCGCCGGTTTCGCGGTAGTCGTAGGCCGCGCCCAGGGCCTGGTGGCTGACGGCCCAGTTATACGGATCGGCTTCGGGTGAGAGGTGGCGCAACGCCTCCTTGAGGTGATCGATGGCGCGCTCGATGTTCTCGGCCCGGTCACCGTGCACCCGATGGTTGTAGGCGAGGCCGAGGCCGTGGTGCGTGTCCGACCACAGCTTGGGGTCGAGGTCCGGGGTGAGCGTGGCCAGGAGCGTCCGGAACGTGGCCAGGGCTGTCTCAGCGTTCTGGGCTTGATTCCCGGCGATGCGGCGGGAGTAGGCCTGTGCCAGACCCGTCATCGCGGTTGGCCAACGCCGCCAGCCCGAGCCGTGGCCGCGTGCTTCCAGGGCCGCCTCGTAGCAGGCGATGGCCCGTTCGAGGTTGGTACGGCGCGAGCCGTGCGGGCGGGACGCGTAGCACTCGCCGAGGCGGAGCTGAGCGTCGGCCCAGCGGGTCGGCTCGGCTGCGCGGTCGTAACCGCGAACGGCGGCCAAGAGGTGGGCGATCGCCGCTTCCGCGTTGCGGCGCGTGTCCTCCAGGTCGTCGAGCAGCCGGATCGCGTAGCGATACTCGCTGTGGGCTCGGTCCGGGCTCGCGCAGAGGTCGCGCACCGCGTACTGGAACGCGTCGGTCAACCGGCCCACGAGATCCTCCGGGCGGCCCCCGGGTGCGGCGAGGCGCGAAGCGGCCGCCGCCGCACCGTCGTCGAGCCACGCCAGGAATGCTTCCTGCGCCGCGAGCCCGTCACCGTCACGGAACTCCCGCAGGCCGTCGCCGTCCCGGGAGCCGGCGCCGTCCTGGAGGAACCGGTATGTGTGAACCCCGGAGCGCAGGGCTGTGCGGGCCCGCTCGTGGTTGTGCTCCCGGTCGCCGTGCGGGGTGCGGGTCAGTCCCCACGCGTACAGGCCCTGGGCGGCGGCCCACAGGCGGCGGTGCTCGCTGCGCCGCGGTGCCCGCGCCGCGTGGGAGAGCAGGCGGTGGCAGGCCAGGACGAGTTCCGGTGGCTGGTCGAGGGCGCGCAGAACGGCGTCTGCCGTGGCTTCGAGATCCGGCGTGGAGGGGACGTCGTCACCCCACCCCACCGTTGTCGTACGGGCTTTCACGGCTGATTCGGAGTGACGGTCACGGTGACCGTGCGATTGCGGCCGGGAGAGGGGAAGGGCGCGTGCCGGGCGTCACCGCTGGCCGCGGTGAAGGTGCTGAACGGTCGGCCGCTGTGGTCGCTCAGCTCGCGGACGGCGACCTGCGCCCGCCAGAGGGCCAGTGGGGACCCCGCACGCGCCTGGCTGCCGGGCCCGGCGGCGACATGCCCCATGACCGCCACGGTGACATCCCGGCCCGTGAGGCGCCGCCCCAGCTCGGCCAGCGCGCTCGCCCCCTCGGGCGTGAGCCGGTCACCGGCGGAGAACAACCCGTCCCGGAAGACGACGCGTACGGAGCCCGAAAGGCGTTCGACTCGGTTGCCGGGGAAGGCCAGAACCGTGGCCAATTTGTCTATACGGGCCTCGAGTTGTCGCCGGCGGCGCTCGGCGGCACGCTTTCGTTCCGTCTCGCGCGCCGCGAGCCGGTCCGCGCGCCGCGCCTCCTGGCTCGCCCGGGCTTCGGCCCGGTCGGCACGGCGCTCGGCCGACGCGGTGCCCGGTGCCGTCACGCGCTCCGGATCGGAGCCGATGGCGTCGGCGAGGGCGGCCCCGCCAAAGCCGACGGCACAGACCGCTGTCAGGACCGCCGCCCCGATCTTGGTGCCGGGGCCGAGCCGGGGCCGTGCCGGACTGCGGCCGTTCCGGATGCGGGCGATCCGGGCGCGGCCCGCCGCCGCGTCGGCGTCGTCCGGGTGCTCGCCCTGCACCCGGGCCCAGCAGCGGTCGGCCTCTTCCAATGCGCCGCCCTGTGCATGGATCCGGGCCAGGAGATCGAGCGCGTCCCGGCCGGGCGCCTCGGCAGAGCCCGAGCCGTCCAGGAGAAGCCGCCGTGCCTCCTGGAGATCTCCCGAGCGGGCGGCGCTGCGGGCCCGGGCAACGAGGAGTTCCTCGCCGAGGGCCTGGCGGAGCGCCGTATCCGGGGTCCGCGGAGGACGTCGCCCAGAGCCCGCCCCCGCGTCCGCGTCCACCGGAAGGTACGCATCGGTCACGGGCTCATCCCTTCGTGAGGCCGCCGACCGGCCCGGGGACCTTGCCCGGCAACAGCTGGCGGAGCTCGTCGTTGACGTCGGCCAGTGTCGCCCGGTCGTTGGTCGGCAGGGCCCGATCGCCGCGTGCGATCAAGGAGTCGGCCCGGTCCGGGGAAGCCATCTCCGCGCGCATGGTGCGCAGCGCACGAAACTGCACGGCCTCCAACTGGCCGGTCAGCTCCAGCAGTTCGATGTACAGCCGCGTCACGTCCTCCGTGGCCCGTTCGACCGCCGCCGGTTCGCCGCCCACCAGCGCGTCCTCCGCCCGCGCCCGCAGCACCGCCAGGTTCTGGCGCAGCTCGGGTTTGCCGGCCTCCGCGACGATGAGGGTGCAGACCCGCAGCAGCTCCCGCAGCTCCTGTTGGCCGCCGCCCTGGTTGACGTCGTGCTCGGCGGCGTCTAGTTCCGTCTCCACATAGCGCAGCAGGCTCTCGGCGCCCGAGGCCGCACCGACGTCCGAACCGGCCGCGGCCACCAGGCGGTCCAGCTCGGGCAGCACCTCCTCGGTGTCGAGTTTGGTCAGCCGTCCCAGGGCGGCCGAGCCCTCCCGCGCGGCAGTGGCCCGCAGTTCCTCACAACGCTGCCTGACCAGGCCGAGGCGCTGCTGCAGCACCACCTGGTCCGGCGGCCGCACCCGAGTGAGGTCGATCTCCGCCTCGAACTGCGTGTCCGCGAGGGCGACGTCGGCCACCACGGTGACGAGCCGGGAAGCGTCGGCGTCGAAGGTCACCGCGACATCGCTGTGGGCCGGAAGGTCGATCGTGACATCTCGCCTCCGGATCACCAACTCGCCCACGATGTTGTTCCGTTCGACGCGGCTCTGCTCGCCCTCCGCCACCGGGATCTTGATGACGGTGTCCGGGGAGGCGGAATCGAGCGCGATGCTGGTCTTGTACACCTCGGTGTTGCGGGTGGGCAGCCGGGTTCCTTTGCGCAGGACGACGTTGAAGCCGCCGTCGGCCGTGCCGATGCCGAGCGACTGGGTCAGCACCTCGCCCGGGTTCTCCATCTCGCTGTGTGTGAGCGTCAGGGTGTCCGGGGTCAGCTCCTGGACCACGCCGTGCTCGTCGGACAGCTCGATGGTGAAGTGCGAGGTGGTGTGCTCGTCGATGCTGACGTCGGTGAGGAACTTCCCGTCGGGCCGTACGGCGATCTTCGCGCTGCGGAACGGCGGCTTTCCCTGGGGGTTGGCGAGGACGACCGCATACCGCGTCCAGTCGACTGTGTGGGCGCTGTGCAGGACGCCGCCGACCGCGGGGTTGGTGGTGGTGACCCGCGGCTCGTAGTGCAGCTCGACGGTGAACTCCCCGGCCTTGGTGGGGCGGGCCACCCGGCGCGCGGTACGGACTGTGCTGGCGAACACCGCCGCGCCGCGTGCCACCACGGTCGTCGCGTCCTGGCTGTGGTCGACCTGGATGCCGAGCCCGTGCTGCGGGTCGGCCAGGCGCTCCCGCAGCCCGGGAGCGAGGGTGGTGCCGCCCACCAGAAGGAGACGGTCGATGTCGTCGGGGCGGAGGTTGCCTTCGGTGAGGGCGTCGCGGCAGCGGTTGATCGCGCGGGTGTAGTAGGGGGCGGCGATGTCGTCCAGGGCGCCGCGGGTGAGGTGGAACTCGAAGGACTCCGTGCTGCCGGAGCCGGTGCCGAGCGTGACGTCGAGGAAGACGGACTCCTGGCGCGAGAGCTCGATCTTGGCGTTCTCGGCGGCCCACTTGAGCTTGCCGAAGTTGCTCCGCCAGCGCGCGTTGCCGCGGGTGAAGTCGGGCAGGCCCAGGTCGCGTTCGACGGCGGGCACGAGGAGCCGTTCGACGATCGCCCAGTCGATGGCCTTGCCGCCGAGAAAGGAGTCACCGGCGTGGTTGAGTACCTGCAGTTCGCCGTCGCGTTTGCTGACGACGGCGGCGTCGAAGGTGCCGCCGCCGAAGTCGAACACCATCCAGTACGAGCGGTCCGAGGCGTCCTGGTATCCGTACGCGATCGCGGCGGCGGTAGGCTCCTGCACCAGGGGGCAGTGCTCGCCCAGGCCCGCCAGCTCGGCCGCCCGGCTGGTCGCCGAACTCTGGTGCAGGGCGAAGGCGGCCGGGACGGTGATGACGGCGGCCTCGGGCGGCGCGCCGACGTCGTGCGCGGCGTCGGCGCGCAGGGACTTGAGGACCTCGGCGGACAGCTGTTCCGGGGTCAGCGATACGTTGGCCTTGGCGAAGTGCCGTTCGGCGCCCGCGACCCCCATCTCCAGTTTGAACTCGGAGTGCGCGTCGTCGGGGTCGGACTCGACCTGCTGTTTGGCGGTCTGGCCCACAGCCACCACGCCCGGCCTTGGCATCCAGACCGCGGAGGGGGTGATGTCCCCGCCGTGATTGTTCTTGATCACCCGTACCGAGCCGTTCTCGGCCACGGCGATCGCGCTGTTGGTGGTGCCGAGGTCGATGCCGAAGTCGACGGTCTCACGCATCATCGTTCTCCCCGCGGGGGCCGGTGGACGATCACCTGTCCCATCTGGACAGGGCGGTCACGGAGGTAGACGGAGGGTCTCAGGGTCTCTTTGACGTATGCCTCGCTCGCCTCGCGGAGCGTGGGGTCGTCGACGAAGCTCAGGACCTCCAGGGACATGCCGGGGTGGTACGGGGCACCGTCGTGGTCCTGAACGACCAGACCCGCCTCGTCGAGCCGGGACAGCGCGGTGTCGACATGCCGCCCGGCCTGCCGGGCCTCCTTGGGCGCCGGGTCCCCGGGAACGTCCAGCTTCTTGCGGGCCCGCCACAAGTACCAGGCGACGGTGGCCAGGTCGTCAGGGCTCAGGGAGTCGTCGGACGGCGCTGCGGGTCCCTGCGGGGTCCGGTCCTGGTGGGGCGGAGCGGTCGCGTCTTCGTACGCGGCCCCCTGCATGAGCTCGCGCAGCCGTGCCCGCTGTGCCGTGCTCCACTCCGGGGGCGGGATACGGAAGGCGCGGTGCTGGCGCCCCTGGCGCAGGGATTCTCGTACGCGGCGCAGCGCACGGTGCATGGCGGCGGCCTCTCGGAAGACGTGGACCGGGCGGCGGATCATCGGCGTCCTGGTGGTGCCCGGCGCGGGGCGCGCTCCCGGAACGCCCGGACGGCGAGGCCGAGCAGGCTCATCCCGCCCATGGCGAAGAGCGCCAACGGCAGTGGGGGCTCCACGCCCAGGGCGAGCAGGACGAAGAAGACGGCCACGCCGGTCGCCACGCTGAGCGTGGTGACCGCCGACGGTCCGCTACGGGGCTCGGCCGGCACGGGACGGCGCGGAGGTGGGCTGGGGCGGTGCGGGGACGGGCTGGGGGGGCTGAGCTTGTGGGCGGCCTCGACCAGGGCCAGGGCCTGATCGATGCCTTCTTGCGTGTCCGGCCGCGTGGCGAAGCGCCGTGCCAGCCGCAGCCGGTCGGCGGCCACCCTGGACTCGTCCACCAGGTTCTGTGCCGACTCGACCATGGCATAAGCGCAGTTGGCGATCTGAACGGCGGCGGCGTCCCGTAAGGCATTGGCCCGTCGCTTGGCCGTCGTGCGGTGCTGAGAGACGCGTCGCTCGAAGGGCTCAAGGCGCTCCAGGGCCGGGACCACCTGCTCGCGCAGGAGGGCGTCGGCGGCGTGCGGACGCCCCCCCGTGGTGTGCTCGTGGGCCTGCTCGATCTGCGGTCGTACCGCGGCGTAGAGGGGGTCGAGGGCTTCGTCGAGCAGGTCGTCGAGGGCGTGTCGCCCCACGTCGGACCACTTGAGGCACTGCTGTATCAGACGGTCCGGTTCACTGGCCGCGACCGCGAGGCGCACCACCGGAGCGACCAGGGTGCGGGGCAGTGCCGCGCGTAACAGATCGACGGCGGAATCGTCGAGCCGCCGGTCGTCGAGGGCGCGTAGCCGGGTCCGTATGTGCTCCCAGAAGGGCGCGCGGCGCAGCACCAGTCGCCACTGCCGGGCGGCGTCGGCCCACTGCTCGTTCCGCGCACGGATCGTCCCCGCGGCCACCGGCCGTCCCTGACCGTCCAGTTCGGCGTCAAGGGCGCGCAGGTGTGCGCGCACCGCGTCGTCGTGGTCGCGGTGCAGCGACATCGGGCAGCCGCAGCTGTCGCGTTCCTCGCCCCAGAACCAGAACACCTCGTCGACGATGCGGCGTTGGGAATCGGCGAGATCAGCGAAGGCGGCCTGTGCCTGCTCGGCGGTGAGCGGCTCGCGGGGTGGGAACTCTCCAGGCACCTCGATCTCGATGTTCATCTTGATACGGGTGTTGAACTGGTGACGGCGGTCCCTGACGTCGCGTTGCGTCGCGGCGGTCGGCAGACCGGTCCGCCGGAAGGCGTTACGCCGGTAGAGTTCGGGACCGGCAAGCTCCTTGAGTCGTGCCGCTGTTGAAGGGTGACGCCTGGCCTCGGCCGACGCGGTCATCGACTTTCCCGCCCTGTGAACAGGTACCTCGCTGCGAGCCTGCGCATAGCTCGATCCCCCGTTCCGGTGCCCGTGGCCCCCAGCCCTCCGGCTCGATTCCCTGGGTAGCCAGCGTAGGCCCGGCCCCATCACCCTGCAACGCGATACGGTCAACTCGTCACTGTGCCAGGAGCCTCCGTCACTGCCTCACGTCACCCGCGAGCGTCGCGATGACCGTCTCTACGGTCTCCTCGCCGGCACCAGGTGCGGAAACGCGAGCCGTGCGACCGCCTCGCCGCCCCCTTCGTCTCGTTGGCCTGCAGCCTCATCTGCTGGAGGAGGCTCAAGAAGACCGGGACACACGGCCGCGTCAGGAGCTCATGAGGTCACCTTGCCCCCTCATGGCGCGTCCGCCGCACGGCATCGTTGGATGAGCTCGGTCGTTGAGACGCCGGCGGTGTAGCGCACGAGGCGCAGCTTCCCCGCATCGGCCCCAGGACCGAAGATCTCTTCGACTGCGTCCGCCGTGAGATCGTCCCCGTGAACGACCACGTCAATGCCATGCAGGTCCAGGAACTCATTCGTGACACGGTAAGGCGCGTCCGGGAGCATCACATCGAACGATCTTCGAGTCATTGAACACCACGGGCGAGCCTCTGACCGCCTTCGAGACCTTCCTTCCTCGGGTGGTTATGGCGGAGACGACCTCTTCGTGAACACCTACACCTATCCGCTGCCGCTGCGCTGGGCGGACGCGGACGCTTACGGTCACGTCAACAACTCACTATTCCTCACTTACCTGGAGGAGGCGCGTACGCGCATGTTTCAGGACATGCTGCCGGCGGACGAAGCCGGGCGGGGCCAGCGAGCCTTCGTGGTCAGCCAGTCCGTCGTCGACTACCGCACCCCGCTGACGTACCGCGAGGAGCCGGTCGACGTGCAGGTCTGGGTCATCAGCTGCCGTGGGGCTCGGCTCGAACTCGGATACGCCATCCGGGACGCCGAGCGTACGTACGCGGAAGCCGTGACGAAGATGGCCGCGTACGACCTGGACACCGGCCGGCCGCGGCGCATCTCCGAGGCCGAGTTGGAGTTTCTGGCTCGTTACACGGAATCCTGACCCCAGGTCCTGTGGTCAGCCGGTCGCCGTCGGCCCGTACGCGCGGTGCCTAGCCCTGCACAGCGGGGCGCCGTCCCGGCCCCCAGTGCGAGCAGTTTGGACAGACCCCCGGCTGGGGCTTCCCAGCCGGGGGTCTGTCCAGTTTGCCGACTACCAGCTCACGTAGACCCAGCCGTCGCCGCCAGCTGAGCCGGCCTGGCCGGGCTGCGCGTCGCTGGACGCCTTTCCGGCTTCGCCCCGGCCGCCGCCGGCCGTGTCACCGCCGCCGCGGCCTCCGTTGCCGCCGGCACTACCGTCGCCGCCCCTGCCGCCGGCGCCGCCCTGGGCGGTGCCGGCCGGCGGGGTGATGGCCTGGGGGTCGGCGAGCGTCTCGGCTGTGGCGCCGCCGGCGCCGCCCTTGCCGCCCGCGCCGCCGTCGCCGCCGCGACCGCCGCCGAAGTCCAGGTCCGCGTTCTCGCCGCGCCGGCCCTTGCCACCGTTCTCGCCGGCGAGGCCGTTGTGGACCGTCCCCTTGGAGAGGTGCAGTTGGGTGCCGGAATCACAGCGTCCGGTGCCAGGGTGAGCCTGCCGCTTGAGGACGTCTGCGGCTCGGGCGCCGTCGCCGCCGTTGCCGCCCACACCCTTGTGATTGCCCGCCGTCAAGTTGCCCCCGCCCCAGTGGCCGTTGCCGCCACCGTCCTTCGCGGTACGTCCCCGGTTGTTGGCCTCCGGGATCGTCGCGCCGAGGGAGGGGAAGTCAGAGATCCCAGAGGTAGCGATGACCAGCCGCGTGCTGCCTCGTTCGATCCGGGTGGCGGAGCGGGTTTCTCCGTGCTTGCCGTGGGTACCGGCCTCTCCCACGCTGCCGTTGTAGCCGCCGCCACCGGTGGCGCTGCCCCCGGAACCTCCCGCAGATCCCTTCCCGGCGGAGCCGGCGGCTCCGCCGGCTCCGCCCTTGGCGACATTGATGGTGAGCTGCTCGCCGGGCTTGACGGTGATCTTGCAGCGGATATACCCGCCGCTGCCACCCGATCCGCCGCCGCTGCCGCCGGCGCCACCACCGCCGCCACCGCCGCCTGCCCCGCCACCGGTGCCCCACGAGGAGCCGCCGCCGGCGCCGCCACCACCGGCGCCGCCGCCAGCACCGCCACCGCCGCCGGATCCGCCGCCCCAGGCGTCGATCGTGATCTCGGTGACGCCGTCCGGCACGGTGAAGGTGTGGCGCCCTTGGGTGAATGCCTGCCCGGACGCTGCACCGGCCGCAGGCGGGACGATGCCGAGCAGGGCGAATCCGGATAGGGCCGCCGCAGCGGCGGCAAGCCGCCACGAAGGCGTGGAGATCTGCACCACGAAGTACTCCAGGTTGTGTGAGACGCGTCGGAAAAGGCGCCGGGGCACACGAGCAGCTGTTCCCCCGAGACCATCCGAAGATATACATCAGTTGCAAAGCGGCAGAAAAGCCGCTCACGCCACCTCATGCGCGCTGGCCAATCACGCCGCTCGCCGTCAAAGCAGCAGGTCAGAGCGACACCGCTCCGAGCGTCGAGGGGCACTCATAGATCCGGTTGTCAACGAACAGCTCTCCGGCTTCACCCAGGAGGATGCCGCCACGTGCTGCCCGCGCTCTTGCCGGTGCTGCAGCATGACAACAAGACCGCCAAGCGGATCGGCGAGGGCAGGCCGCCAGTGTCGGTCGCGGACGACCGACATCGGATAGGCCGTGCGACGCCTGCCCCGACATCGGGCCTGTCCGCCTCCCGTACGCGACAGTGCGTAGAGCAGTCCGCGGTGGCGGTCACGTTGAAGTGTGTTCCGTTGGTACGCGCGCACAGGCGGACGCCGGTTGTCTTGCTGGAGTCCTGGCTGCCCCAGATCCTCTACGCAGTGCGGCTTCATTCGTCGGCAGCGTCAACTGTGGGAGTCGAAACGGCCGATAGAGTCCAAGCCCTGCGTGTGGGTTACGGGGCGAGGTGGTGCCACCACCAGGCGATGTCCGGGTAGGGCGGAGGGGTCAGGTTTTCTGGGTCCCAGATCTGGGGGGTGTCGGTCATGGTGAGTTCGGGCAGGGCGACGGGCGTGGCGGCGCCGCTGCGGGCGTCGGGGATTTCGAGGTAGCGGACGCTTCGTGCGGACCACTGGATGGTGGCGGGAAGCCATTGGGGCAGTTCGGCGGCGTAGCGGGCGACGGCGGGGCGGGGATCGTCGAGGAGTTGGCGCTGCAGGCGGAGCATGAGGATGACGGTGCGTTCGTACAGTTTCCACGCCTTGATGAGTGCGTCGGTAGGACTGAGGTGGTGTTCTGCCGCCATGGCCGACAGGAGGTTCACCTGCTGCTGTCCGGCAGCGGTTTCCTTGACGAGGCTGATGAGGTCGTTGATCACGACGCACGGCTGGAAGACGGCCATGGTGAAGGCACGCACGGTGGGGTCGTACAGTTCGCCGGGGGACATGTCGTAGCCGGCGCCGGGTGCGGTGAAGGCGGCGAGGGTGAAGACCCCGGCTTTCGGCAGACGCATACGCAGGTACTCGCCGACCGTGGGTGGCTTCGGGCGCTGCTGTAGGGCTAGTTTCCACAACTGACCTCCGAACCAGTGGGTGTTCTCGGCCCTGAGCGCCTGCATGCCTTGTGAGGAAAGGTGTTCTTCCATCATGCGGCGCAGGTCCCGCAGGCTGGTAAGGAAGGGGTCGTCGGGCAGTGGAGCGGTGGCGGGCTCGAACATGACCCGGTTCGCCTCCCCGGTGAGCGCGACCGCTTCCGCGATGTCCGCGGTGTTGTCCAGGTGGTCGTCCCACAGGAGCCCCCAGTAGGTGTAGCAGGTCATGGCGACAGCGGCCGGGAGGCCGGTGAACGGCATGCCGTGCGCGATGAGCCAGCCGAAGCCCGCACGGGTGGCGAGGGAACCAGTACGGCACAGCCCGTGGTCGACGGCCCATCGTGCCGCGGGGGCTTCCAGGGCTTCCGGCCCGGCGGGGTGCCCTTTCAAGGGGATGGGGCAGAACAGTTCCACCTTGTCGACGGGCAGTCCGCCCAGGACCTTGCCGAGGGTGATGTGTTCGGGCATACCTGCTCCTTCAGCGGAGGCGGAGAGTCTTCGCGGATGTGCGGAACGCCCTGTCGACGGTCACTGGTCGCGGGTGGTGGCCAGGTGGGCCAGGGCGGTCAGTTCCTGTGCCGGGCCGGGACACGGCTTGGCGGCGTGGAGGTGTTCCAGGGCCAGCCAGGTGTGGTGCTCGGCTCGCTGCTCGGCCCAGATGCGACCACCGGCCTCCTCCACCAGGCGGGCAGCCCGTGCGACCTGCTGCGGGGAGAGTCGGTCCTGCCGGGCGTACAGGTCGCGTAGTTCCCGCGCGGCCTCGCTGTCGAGGGCCAGTGCCGCCGCCACGGGGAGTGTCTTCTTACGGGTGGCCAGGTCGGCCCCAGCGGGCTTGCCGGTGCGCTGCGGGTCGCCCCAGGTGCCCAGCAGGTCATCCGCGATCTGAAAGGCCAGCCCCAGATGGGCGCCGAACGCCCGCAGATTGTCGACCTGTTGCTCGTCGCCGCCGCCCGCGACGGCTCCCAGCGCACACGCGGCGGCCATCAGCGCACCGGTCTTGCCCGCCGCCACCGCCTGCGCCTCCTCCAGCATGACGCCGGCCTGGTCCTCCAGGAGGGTGTCGGCGTACTCGCCTTCGATCAGTTCCTGCACAGAAGCCGTCAGCAGCGCCACTGCCCGCGAGGTGTCCAGCGGCGCCGGAGCGTCGGCAATGACCTGCGTGGCCAGGAAGAACAGCGCGTCGCCCGCGAGGATCGCGGTCGGCACACCCATCTGGGCCCACAACGCAGGTCGGCCCCGACGGGTCCGGTCGCCGTCGATGATGTCGTCGTGCAGAAGCGAGGCGTTGTGCACCAGCTCGACGGCCACCGCCGCCGCCACACCCGCCGACCGGTCTCCCCCTACCGCAGCGCACGCCCCCAGAACCAATGCGGGCCGTAACGCCTTCCCTTGCCCCACCCTGTAAGGCAGTGGTCTGTCGTCGGTGTCCCACCAGCCGAAGTGCACCCCCACCGGCTGCCGGATCCGCGCCGGCAGCCGCGCAACCGCCTCCCGCACCGCCGGCCCGGTCACCGCGGCGGCATCGGCCAGAATGGCCTCCGCATCCCGAGCCGGGCGTACGCAGGTCTCCGCCGTCATCGCACACGCTCCACCCATCCAGGTAAGCGGGAACATCCACATGCTGCCCCAGGCCCCGAGAAGGCTTCCGCACAGCACCGTCCCGCACCGATACAGACTTCCGCCGACCCAACGACCCAGGTTCGCCCGGGTCACTGGACGAACCGCTCATCGCGGGAAACGCATGGTTCGAGGGGCGGCGGTGGGATTTCTGCCGACTGCCCTCCGACCTCTCCACACCGAACAGGAGCCCGCCGAAGGCAATTGCCATGTCGATCAGCCCACCCAAGCCAGGCCGCCATCGGCCCAAGCTGCCGCGGCCCGGTACCGCGCGAGACGCGGGCGGTACCGGGCCGAGTCGGAACCTCCGGTGCCGACAGCGTCTTTCACCGTCGGCGCCGCACGCCCGTTAGGCGGGAAGAGGCGTGATGGTGAAGTTCTGGCCCTTGGCGTCGGTCCTGCAGTTCTGGATGACCGCGAGGGAGCCCTCCCTCCCGGCGTGCAGGCATTTGCCGCGCTCCTCGGTCTTGATCAAGTTGCTCGAGGGGTCCTGCACGTACCGCTGGTCGATCACCGGGCTCTGCCAGCCACACCGCCTCAGTCCGAAGGGAGAGGCAACACCGACAGGCGCGGCGGTCACACACTTCTCCGGATCGGAGCCGTTGCGCAGGTACCGTTCGCTCGCGTCGTAGAAGAATTTCTGGGCGGGGTCGGTCGGGTTGCAGGGCCGGGTGACGATCGCGTGGCCGTTAACACTGGTGCGGTGTTCCGCCGTCAGGCACATGGACGGGTGGTCGATCAACTGGATGCTGAAGGGCAGCGAACCGGCGGGGTAGACCACGGCCTGCGCGGTGCCCCCGGCGCTGGCGGCCAGGGCGAGGCCGGTGGTCAAGGCAGCGACAGCTGCGCGAAGTTTCACGGGTTTATCCATTCGGTTGTGGATCACGCAAGCAGCCCTTACAACGAGCCGGCCAGGGCGAGGTGACGCCGCCCCTTGCCCCGCAGACCGGCTGAGGCTTGCCGCCCACTCCGGTCGCAGTAACCCAGGCGCTCATCCGGGTGTTCTTGCACTTACTCGTACGCAAGCTGGCGGGAGATCTTCCGCACCAGCTAGGACCCGGGGCATGGAGAGTGCCGCGCGGCGACGTCAAAACCGCGCACAGCCTGTGGCGGGCTGGGGCGGGCGATGCGCGGCTGCTACGAGACGTAGCACTCCGGCAGACGCTCGGCACGGTGTGAGAACACCCAAGAACGCCGGCGAATATCAGCCACGGCCTCGTATGAACCGTCCATGGTTCCCGGAAGGCCACATTGCTCTACTTGAGCCGCCCCCGGCCGCTCACCTTCCCCCAAGGAACCACCATGAGCCTCCTTCGAAAGCCAGATCCGACAAGCGGCGGTGCCTCTGCCGACGACCGGCCCGCGATCGCCAGGCGACCCTTGCTCGGAGGAGCGGCCGCCCTGTCCCTCGGCCTCCTGGGCTGCACGTCGAGCGGCTCGAAGGAGCAGCCCGTCCCAGCAGGCCGCGCCACCGCCGCAAGCGGCAAGCCACCGCTCGTGAAGGTCCACCTCCTCGGGACCGGGGGGCCCGAGATGTCGACCACCCGGCAGGGGATGTCCACCCTCATCGTGGCCGGCGGGCAGAAGCTGCTGTTCGACGTGGGACGCGGGGCCACGCAGAACATGTACGAATCGCGGATCAATCCCAAGGGCGTCACCAAGGTCTTCCTGACCCACCTCCACAACGACCACTACGAGGACCTGCCGAGCCTGTGGCTGAACCCGTGGTTCATGCTCGGGCGGACCGAGCAGTTGGAGGTCTGGGGACCTCCCGGGACCGCGGGAATGGTCGCCGGCATGCGGGCGATGTACGCCCACGATCTGGAGCACCGTTCGAACGACCTGTTCAAGAAGTCGTACCTGGACGTCCACGTCCACGAGATACGGCCTGGGGTGGTCTACGACAAGGGCGGCGTCAAGGTCACCGCGTTCACCGTGGAGCACAAGGACGGCAACCCCGCGTACGGCTACCGCTTCGACCACGCGGGCAAGTCCGTGCTGCTCTCCGGGGACACCACGTACCACCGGAACGTCGTCGAGCACGGCAAGGGTGTGGACCTCCTCGTGCACAACGTCATCGCCTTCGACGAGGAGCTGACCCGGTCGGGCAAGCTGAAGGCCGTCGAGGAGAAGCTCACCACGCCCGAGCAGGCGGCTCGGGTGTTCTTGGAGGCGCGGCCGAAGGTGGCCGTGTTCTCGCACATCGCGAAGAAGGGCCTGCACGGCAAGGCGGGCGACGACGTGATCGTGGCGCGGACGAGGAAGGCGGGGTACACGGGCCCGCTCCACATGGGCCTCGACCGCATGACCGTCGAGATCGGCGACGACGTCAGGGTCAGCTCGCCGATCCCCACAGCCGGTCTGCCTGAGCTGGACAGCCCCGACACCAAGCTCTAGGCCGCTGGGCCTTGTATTCGCTGTCCTGTCCGGCCCGGGTCTCGGAGCCGTACTCGGCGTCGAAGGCCACGAAACACGGCGATGGGAGCCTTCCTACGAGATCTGGTGAATGGATGCTGAGCTAGTCGCGGCCGGGAGCGGCGAAGGGCTGGAAGTGAGCGGGCGGATGGTCGAGAGGGAGGTCCGGGTGCCAGGCCGTGAGGCACTGGCTGGACGGGACGAACAACATCCGCGGCAGGGCATCTCGGGGCCAGAAGCGCCAGGCGCCGATGGCATCTTCGCGCTGCCGTGGGGTTCCGGACCAGCGGCTGACGACGACGGGCACCGTCACCCGCACGACACCGTCGATACGGTCGAGGAGCGTGCCGAGGACCTGCACATCGGCGGGATCGGCGATGAGACCTGCTTCTTCCGAGAGTTCGCGCACTGCAGCCTCCGCGAACGTCTCGCCTGGCTCGACGACACCACCTGGGAGCTCCCACGTGCCAAGACGGTGCTTCCCCAGCAGGAGGCCGTCCGGACCGTGCACGATGACCCCCACCCCGACGACGGCGTTCGACGGAGGCGGGGTAGCCGACCGGGGGCGGCTCGGCACCCGCTCCGGACGGCGGGCCGCGTACAGCCGGTACGACAGCGGCTGGTCCGCCTGGGGGGACTCGATGGTCGTGACGGCCTCCATAACGAGGCCGTGGTCCACGAGGAGGTCCTCCCACAGCTGCGGTTCGAGGACCCACATGTGCATCTGGTGCTCGGTATCCGTGCCGGGCAGCCGCAGCACTTCCAGGCGCGCGGTGACGGAGTCGGACGGGCCGTCGCCGTTGGAGTTGGTGTGCAGCGCGCTGAAAAGCAACCACCCGCCGGGCCGGAGACCGTTGGCCAGGGCGGGCAGAAGGCGGTGCGGGTCCAGGAAGGGAACCCCGCTGACGGAGTAGATCAGGTCGTAGGGGGCGGCTTCTCGCAGGTGGTCGACGGCGTCAGCGCACACCAGGTGAAGGCCGGGGGTGTCGGGGTAGCGGGCGAGGGCGCGCTCGTACTGAGTGGGGGAGGCGTCGACGGCAGTGACGTGGGCGCCGAGGGCGGCCAGGCGGGCGGCGTGCCGGCCGACTCCGGCCCCTAGGTCCAGGACGCGCAGACCGGCCACCTCGCCGAACACGTCGATGCCGGGCCCGGCCTTCGGGATGTCCCAGGCCCACCCATCCAGCTCGGGCAGGTCGAAGACCCGGTTGAGCTGGTGACGGCCGTAGAGGGTCCAGATTTCGCCGATGTGTTTCTCGATGTCACGCACCAGGTGTTTCCTTCCGGTCGCGGGCGGGGGTCAGGGGCGCAGGGCGTAGCAGCGCAGGACGTCGAGGTCGGCGGTGCGCACGACGGCCCAGCTGGTTGTGAGCAGCTCGGCGTCCGCAGGCGGGATGCCGAGTCCGAGGAGCGACGGGTCGGTGGTCGTGCGGCGGCCGGCGATCTCGGTGACGACCCAGAAGGTGCCGCCGGGCGCGAGGAGCCGGCGGACGCGGTCGAGGAAGCCGGGCTTGTCGTCCATCCACCGGTAGACCAGACGGCAGGTGATGAGGGCGTAGGCAGGGTCCGGGAGAGTCGTGAGGTCGTCGGTGGCGATGTCCAGGCACTGCCACGTCGGCCCGGGCGCGGTGTCCTGGGCGGCGGCGAGCGCGAGTGCGGTGGGGGAGCAGTCGGCCCCGGTCGTGCGGTAGCCGAGCTCGTGGTGGAGGTGGCGGGCGAGGTCGCCGTCGCCGCTGCCGACGTCGAGGGCTGGGCGGCCCTCGCCGGGGCCGAGGCGCCCGGCCATCAGATGCTTTTCGGCCTCGCACAGCTGCCGATAGCGGCGGCCGTCGGCCCAGAGCGGATCCCAGTATGCGGGGCTCGCGGTGGACGTGGTGGTGGTCACGATGCTCCTTCTCGGGCGGGCGGCACGACCGCGGGGCTGGACGGAATGGGCATGGTCCGCAGAGCGCGTACGGGGGCGGCCCAGCGTCAGGCGGGATGGTTCACCTCATGACCGGTGCGCTGCTCCAGTTCCCACAGCGTCCGGAACAGCCCGGGTTC
The DNA here is from genome assembly GCF_055571835.1 of Streptomyces sp. NPDC030862. Lineage (NCBI taxonomy): Bacteria > Bacillati > Actinomycetota > Actinomycetes > Kitasatosporales > Streptomycetaceae > Streptomyces > Streptomyces sp. NPDC030862. Next base: position 287,180 of record NZ_JBVIEN010000007.1, read on the forward strand.
CTGAGTGAGCTGTTCGTACGTCCCCTCCTGCACGAGGCGGCCCCGGTCGAGGACGACGATCCGGTCGGCGACGGCGACATTGGCAAGCCGGTGAGTGATCAGGAGGATCGCCCGATCCTTGGCCAACCGCCGCAGGCCGGTGAAGACATGGTGCTCGGCACGGGCGTCGAGGGCGGCCGTGGGCTCGTCCATCACGAGCAGGGCGGCCTGCCGGTGGAACGCCCGGGTCAGGACGACACGCTGCCATTGCCCGCCCGACAGCTGGTGGCCCCCGAACCACTCGGACGTCAAGAGGGTGTCGAGCCCGGACCGCAGCTCGGGCAGCATGTCCGCAGCCCCGGACGCCGCGCAGGCCGCGAGGACGGCGGCGTCACTGGTGTCACCCTGCCCGAGGGTGATGTTGTCGCGGAGGGTGAGCGGCAGGTAGGTGAACCTCTGCGGAGCGAGCGCGACGTGCTTCCACGCCTCCCACGGCTCCAGCCGCACCGTGGTTGCGTGGTCCCAGGCGACTTCTCCGGAGGTCGGCAGCAGCAGGCCGCAGATCAGCCGGGACAGCGTCGTCTTCCCCGATCCGTTCTCCCCGACCAGCGCCACGATCTCTCCGCGCCGCACCTGCAGGGACACCCCGGTGAGACTGTCCCGCTCCGCGCCGTCGTACCGGTAGGTGACGTCGCGGACCTCGAACCGCTCCGGCGCCGCGGGCAGCAGCTGGGAACCGCGCGAGGCCGTCATCGCCTGCCCGTGGGCGTTGTCGAGGAAGTTCTGCCAGTCCTGCACGTACCAGCCCGTGCGCACCAGCCGGGCCCCGCCGTTGATGATGCCCCGCACGGAGCCGGTGGCCGTCTGCAGCGCGAAGACGGCGCCGCCCCCGGCGGCCAGGTCCATCCGGTCGGAGACCAGCAGCCACAGCAGCGTCGCCCAGACCGCCGCCGACGCCACTCCGCCGGCCGCCGCCCCGACCAGCCCCATCCAGGCCCCGGTGCCGGCCGCCTTGCGCTCGGCGGCGTTGACCGACGCGGCGAGACGCCGGTAGCGGCCTAGGAGGAACGGGCCGGCCAGGCAGGCCCGCATCTCCTCGCTGGACTCCATGTACGACATGTGCCACCGCAGCTTGTGCAGCATCCGTCGGCGCCCCGACGTCTCCAGCCCCGCCAGGTACACCACCCGCGCCGCCCGCACGTACGCGGCGGCCTGCGGCAGGCACGCCAGGAGCAGCAGAGGAAGGAGAAGGGGGTGGATCACGGCGAGGACGGTCGCACCGGCGGCGAGGCTCGCGGTGGCAGCCAGCACGTCCTGGGCCTCCTCCACGAGGTCCGGGGTGACCTGGGCGCCGCGGTCGGCGATGTCATACGAGTCGTTGTAGCCGGGCTTGTTATTCGCTGCGGCCTCCGCGCCGAGCGCTGCCTCGACCATGCTCACCTCCGCGGCCCGGGCGAGCACCGGGCGCAGCCGGCCGGTCAGCCACGTCACGGTGATCCCCAGCAAGGCACGCAGGCCGGTGGCCGCGGCGATCACGACCAGCTGCGGAGCCGCCTCACGCAACCGCTCCGTGATGTCACCGGAGGCGATCAGCGCGGTGAGCGTCCCGGTGACGGCGAACAGGCCCAGAGCGGCCAGCACGCCGGAGCCGATCTGGCACGCCAGCAGTCCGGCCGTCGCACCCCGGTCCACCTGCCAGGCCATGGCCAACGACCGCCCTACCAACAAGGGCAGACGCTGGGCCATCGTGGCGGTCGTCATCTGTTCACCGGCCCGCAGCCGGGACTCGTCCCGAAACCGGAACTCCTCCTCCTGCACGGTGCTCGCGTTCTCCGGGTGCGCTCCCTCAGCTTCGCCTGCGCTCGCCTGTTTGGATGTGCTTTCGACGGTCAAGCTGTCCCCCTGTCTCGTGGGCGGGGCCGGTTCGCGAGGCTCAACGAGCCAGCCCGGGATATCGAACGTGTGTATTTCGGTCGAGCAGGAAACCCCGGGATGGCGCGGGCGGCGGAGCGTGAAGGATGCATCGACCCGCCTCTCACAACAGGAGTGCGGGGCACGGTGGTTGGCCGAAACGCCGAGGAAGCCGCTGCGGGTGTCGAGATGGGCGCGTTGGCGCAGCGCGGCGGTCATGACGACGGTGAGGGGGCCCGGCGCGGAGCCGCGCAGGTTCAGCAGTGTGCGGACGCCGGCCAGTACCTCGCGGTATCCGGCCCGGCCGGACCGGGAAGGCCGCATTTGGTCGTTGACGCCCGGGTCCGTGCTGTCGAGGGACACTGAGACGCCGTCGACGCCCAGCGCGACGAGCCGCTGGGCGATCCCGGGCCGGGTCAGCGGCACCCCGTTCGTCGCCACCACGACCTGGCACCCGGACTCCTTGATCGTCTTGATCAGTGACAGGGTGGGCAGCCAGTCCAGCGGTTCCCCGCCGGCCAGGACCACGCGCTCGACCGGCGAGTCGGCCAAGGTCTTGGCGAAGGCGTCCATGGCCGCGTAGTCGATGTCGCGGACAGGGATGTGGGAGAGCACACCCGGCCCTTCCGGTAGCTCCTCCTTGTGATCGTCGAGTTCCCCGAAGTAGCACTGGGGGCACTTGAACGAGCACGGTGAGCGCAGTGCCCACAGCAGGGTGATGTCACGAGGCACGGTCGACCTCCCGGCGGGCCATGATCGACCGGACGGCGTCCTCGACGGCCTTGCCGGTCTCCTCCGGGCCGTAGCCGGTTACGTCGATCACCGTGTACCGCTCCGGCTCGGCGGCGGCCAGCTCACGGTAGAGCTGCTCGGTCTGCTCGATGATCTCCAGGGCGCTGGCCGGGATCGTGCGGCCGATGCGAGCGGCGAACCGGGCCACGCACGTCTCCCGGTCGCCGGTCAGCAGGAGGGTGGCGTCCGGCATCGGCCGCCAGCGGCGGGCGGTGGTCAGGATCTGGTCGGCCACCGTCCGGGCGGGCGTGGCCGGGTGTTCGGCGTGCAGGATCGCTCCCTGGCACACGGCCACGCTGTCCACGCCCCGGTCCTCGACGATCACGTCGACGCCGTGCAGCAGCTCGGGGGTGAGGCGCTCGGTCTCGCGGAGCTTGAGCGCCAGCAGCGCCAGAGTCTCCACGACCGGGTGCCCGGTCCGTAGGCAGACGTCGCCGGTCGACGAAAGGGCGGCGATCACCCGGCCGGGCAGCGTGTCGGCGGCCTGGTCGGTCAGCTCGTCCAGCAGCAGGCACCGTGAACCGAGGGCGGCGGCCGTGGCACGGGCGGCGGTGGTCTTCCCGACCCCGTTGATGCCCTCCACGCTCACCCACGGCGACCTGCCTCGTTCCTCCCGGGCGGCGTGGCGGGGCCCGGGAACGGCCAGGGCCGTCATGCCGGCCTCCGGCACACGAAGAGCAGCTCGGTCGCCCGGTCGGGCACCATCACGGACGACACCGTGTCCAGCAGCGCCTTCGGCACCCGAGCGGACAAGTCGCGGTACCAGTCGACCGCGCCGGTCCCGTACCGTTCGGCGAGCTCGGCGGTGACCCCGTCGGGCTCGGGCGGCAGCAGCCCCATCACGTCGTCCACGACCAGGCCGGCGGCCTCGACCGCGCTCACGACCTCCTCGCGCGACCACTCGTAGACGTGGACCCGGTACTGCAGCGGGCGCGGCGGCGGGCCGAACGCCTGCGGGGTGGACAGGTACAGCACCCCGCCCGGGGCGAGCACGGCGCCGGTGGCGGCCAGGCTCCGCACGCCGAGCTCGTACGGGAGGTGCTCCAGCGCGGAGGTGTAGATCGCGACGTCGAACGGCGGCAGTTGCGGCCACGGGGCGGACACGTCGCACTCGACGAATTCGAGCGGGAACAGGACGCCGTACTCCTTCCGCAGCTCGACCAGCCGTGACCGCGCCTCGGCGAGGTTGTCCGAGCTGATGTCGAGGCCGACGTAACGGCCGATCTTCGGCGCGTACCGGTGCAGCAGGGGGAGGGCCAACCCGCGCCCGCAGCACACGTCGAGCACGTTCGCGCCCTCCGCACACCGCTCGGCGGCGATCAGGTGCTGCATCAGGTTCATCAGGCCGGACGGCTTCGCCTCACCGCGGGCGAGCGCGGCGTAGAAGTCGTCCATCTGGTTGGTGCTGTACGGGCCGATCATCGGCGTGCCCGGCCTCGTACGGTACTGCTCGTCCAGTTCAGCGCTGGTCATGCTGTTCCTCCCAGGGGAAGACCACCCAGGTGGTCGTCAGTCGGGCGATGTGGTCGATCCGGCGGTGGGGCTCGGGACCCGCGGGCCAGTTGGCCTGGTTCACGGCGAGGACCGCGGTACGCACCCGGGCGGCCCCCAGTTCGCGCACCATCTGGCCGTGTGGGCGAGGGTCGTGCCGCTGCCGGCGATGTCGTCGACGAGCAGCACGTCCAGGTCGGTGAGGTCGCCGAGCGACGCGGGGTTCCGGACGGTCGGCAGGGGGGCCTTGGCGGCGTTGATGTCGTCGCTGGTGGTGCGGGTGACCTCGACCGTCCGGACGTCGTGGACGCCGAGCCGGTGGGCGATCCACACGGCGGGGATAAGGCCGCCGCGCACGATGCCCACCACGGCCCGCGGTACACCGGCGGCCGTGATCTGCTGGGCGAGGGTGGTCGTCGCGAGCCCGATGTCGTCCCAGGCCAGGTACAGGGGACCTGCCTGGTGGGAGTCCTCGGCCGTCGGCGCGGAGGACGCGCTCATGGCTTACACCTCTTTCTAGGTCCGCTCGTCTCGGTCAGGCCGCGTTCCGCTGGCTCGTGGCGAGGAGGAGGAACTGCTGGGCGAGGGCCGGGTCCGTGGCGAAACGCACGCCGGAGTGGACGGTGGTGGTGCGGGCGTCCTCCATCCGCACCCCGCGCATGCTCATGCACAGGTGCAGGCCCCTTACGGCGACCGCGACGTCCTCGCGGCCGATCACCCCGGCGAGGTGCTCGGCGACTTCGCGGGTGTAGCGCTCCTAAACCTGGAGCCGTCCGGCGAAGTGCTTGGCGACGCGGCCGAACGAGCCTTCGCCTCCACGTGGAGCCCTACTTCGGGGCGACCGCCATCGGTGCAGTCAAGCCGAAGAATCTCAATGCGTGGCTGAAGTGGATGGTCGAAGAGCGTGGTTATGAAGAGAGCACGGCGATCAATCGCTATGAGACGCTCGCGGGCGTCTTCAGCTTCGCCGTCGCCAACGAGTACATAACCAAGAACCCGTGCCAGCATGTTCGCACAGGTCGCCAGCGGGTGAAGCGGAGGGTGAAGAAGACTATTCGCCTGCCGACCCTGGCGGAGATCGAGGCGATCGAGCGGCACCTATCCGGGCCCTACAAGCTGCTGGTGTGGCTCATGGCTGGGTGTGGACTGCGCATTGGTGAGGCGTGCGCCGTAACGCTGCAGCAGTTCGACTTCGACAGCGGAACGCTCTACGTCGAGCGCCAGGTCACACAGGACGGTGAGAACGAGGAGCCCAAGACCGCAGTCCAGAAGGCCATAACCAAGGGCAGGGGGCGCGCTCACTGCATCCGCCACCTCAAGTGGCGTGACTTGGATGAAGGTCGAGCAGTTCCCGTACCGCCCACCATTGCCGCGAAAGTAGAGGAGCATGTTCGGTTGTACGGCACCTTCCGCGTTGAGGAAGGGCCTAACCGCCTGGAGGGGGACTACCTCTTCTCCAAGATTGGGCGCACTAACATCCTCATGTACTCCCTCGTCGACCGGTTGTGGCGCAATGCCAAGAAGGCGGCGGGCATCACGCGAAGGATCACCACGCACTGGCTTCGCCGCTTCTTCGCCTCCGCCGGCCTCTCGAAGGGGGTTCCGGTGACGGACATGGCTGAGTGGTTGGGGCATCGCGAACCGAGAATCACTCACCAGACCTACGCGCATGTGATGCCAGACGCTCCAGAGCGCTTGAGGTCTCTCATGGATGCCGTCTTCACGATGCAGACCGAGCTCAACCTGCCCCTTGAGTTCGAGGCAGTGGTCGAGGCAGCGTGAAGCACAACTACCAACGCGTGGACGCCTCAGCCCGACGTGCGGTTGAGGCATCCACGCGTTGGGCTTGATGTCGCGCCGGTCCACCGGGACGGAGTGAACCCATTCCAACCTGGCGGCTGAGCTTGCTCGTTGGACAGACAACGCGGAGAAACTTCTGTTAGACGGCTTTTCGGCCAAAGGAACACATCGTCGTCAGGTGAGGTCTCGGGCTTCCCAGCCGGGCGGCAGCTTGGGAAGTCCGATCAGCGCGTCGATGCCGAGCTGTTCGAGGAGCAGGGCCTTGAGGCCGCGGCCGTCGATGAGTTCCATGCGGCCGGTTCGGTAGGCGAAGTCCCGGCTCGTCTTTCCGAACCAGCCGGTGGTGACGAGGATGCCCTTGGCCGCGGCCTTGTCGTGCATGACGCCGGCCAGCGCGCGTACCGCTTCGGCGGGAACGGCGCTTTTGGTGCGCTTCGCCTGGATGATGCTCAAACCACCGGTGATCGGGTCCTCGTTCGTGGCGACCCCGTCCACGCCGTCGTCACGGGAAGCTTGGGTGACCCATGCCTTGAGGCCGATCTCCTCGAACAGGCGCCTCAGTCGACCACGACGGTGTTCTGCGCGGCGCCGATGCGCCAGGCGCCGTCCTCCTTGACCAGGATGTAGAACGGGCGACCCTCGGGGCGGTCCGCGATCTGGGTGCCGTCGTGGTGGACGGGCTGCTGGCGGACGTTCACCGCGGCGACGTCGGGCTTCAGGAACAGCACGCGCTCGACGTCGTAGACGGCGGTGGACTCGGCCATGGCACCGGGCAGCACCTTGCGGGTGAAGGTCTCGATCTCCTCGAAGCCCGACAGGCGCTTGCCGTGGCCGGTGGTCCAGACGGGGTCCTGTCGGCGGAAGGCGCTCAGGAACCGGTCGACCAGCTCGTTCTGCTGGGCGTGCTCGACCTCCGCCACCACGCGGCGGATGGCGGCCACCTCGGCGTCGGTCTCCGGCCCTTCGGGGGCTCCGAACACCTCGACCGGCCGGTACGAACCCGATGCCAGTTCGGTCACGACGCCCGGCCGGCTGGGCTGCCAGCCGAGGGCGCTACGGGCGGCGGCGCCACTGACGCTCTGGTCGAGGGCGAGCGCGTCGGCGAAGAGCGGGCCGAAGACCTCGGCGGCCTGCTCTACCGGCACCACCTGAGGAGCGGCGAGCACTCCGGCGGCGCGGCCCGCTGCCCGGGCGAGGTCACGGACCGGGACGGCCGACTCGCCGACGCCGTGCCAGACGGTGCCGGCCCCGGCGCGCTCGAGCGCGGCAACGAACAGCTCGGCCAGGTCATCCACATGGACGGTCGGCCAGCGCACGCCCTCCTCGCCGTAGTACTCGGGCGCCCCCTGTCGGCGGGCCCGGTCGACCAGGAGGCCGGGGATGCCGCCGCCGCGGCCGTAGACGATGCCGGGCCGGATGACGACCGCGCGCACGCCCTGGGCGGCCTTGGCCAGCACCCGCTGCTCGATCAGCGGACGGTAGCCGACAATGTCGATTGGGTCGGTCGGGGTCTCCTCGCCGACCTCCTGGGCCTCGCCGGTGGCGCCGAGGACCCAGACGCCGCTGGTGTAGAGGAAGGGGCGGCCGGTGCCGCGCAGCGGCGTGGCGAGCGCCTCGATGACGGCGGCGTCGATGTCCATGTCGCCACTCGGGGGAGCCAGATGAATCACGGCCTCGATCTGCGGGGTCACCGCACCCGACAGCGAGGCCGGGTCGGCGGTGTCGCCGATCACCTGGGCGTGCCAGCGGGACTGCGGCTCGGCACCCCGGGTGAGCGCGACGACCTGGTGGCCGGCGGCGGCGAGGTGGTCGGTGACGGCGGAGCCGATGTAACCGGTGGCACCGGTGAGCAAAACCTTCATGACGTTTCCCGTCTTGAGGAACGAGGGCGTTTCGTCTCGTTCGATGGCATGGTGACGTGCTTCGAATCCGTGATGTGCGCACGGTTTCGTCTCAGAGATTGATCACGTGTTCGGCGATGCCGTGGATGGCTTCCTTGACGGCCTTGCCGAGGGTCGGGTGGGCATGGGCGTTGCGGTGGACCTCGAGGACGGTGGGGTCCCACGGCTGTGTCAGGGTGAGCTCGGCCAGCAGCTCGGTGATGTCGGGACCGATCAGGTGGCCCTGATGATCTCGCCGTACTTCGCATCGCTGATGGCCGTGACGAAGCCGGTCGAGTCGCCGAGGCCGTGCGCCTTGCCGTTGGCCGTGAAGGGGAACTCGGCGACCTTGACCTCGCCGCGAGCCCGCCGGACGGTCAGGGTGGTCAGCAGGCCGACAGCCGCACCGACCCGCAGCACGGCGGTCCGGGTGGCGGCGTCGGCGACGAGGCCACCGAACAGAGCGCCGAGGACGAAGGCGAAGTCGCGCACACCGAGATGCTCAGGGCGGTGGCTGCCTCCGCCTGCCGGGATGCCGAATGCGGGACCCGGGTCCGCACGCTCACCGGCACCCCGCTGACGGCCGGGCCCCAGCCGATCAGCAGCACGATGCCGCCGACGGGGCTGGTATCCATGAGCGAGAAGAGCACCGAGATCGCTGCGAGTAGGAGACCGATGGGCACTGGCGGCTCCGCGGAGTTGACGCCGCCATCAGACCCAGCAGGACGGCCAGGACCGTACGCCGGTCACCGCGCGGAAGCAGAACGGGCAGCAGTGGCGCGGTGGCGGACGCGACGAGACCGTGCACGGTCACCGTCAGACCCGCCTCTTCGGACGCCCGCCCCATCGGCAACTGCTCGGCTGTCGCCAGGGCGAAGGTGCCTGCGGCTGGAGCGGCTAGGGGGTGCCTTGCCGATCTTGCCGGGCTCGCGACGCCCGGCACCGCTCCCCCAGAGCTTCGCCTGGGGGCGCCCCCACGCCGCGTTGTCGTCGGTCGCCAATGCTCCGCAGTGGCTCCCTCCTCCGCCTTGCGATCCGACCCTCGGCCCCAAGGGGCCTGGGGAGACCCCATGCACCAGACGCAGCTCCCCGATCCGGCCTGATCGACAAGACACCCGCTAGGGCGAGCCGTCGCCGCAGCGGGACAACGACGGGCAGACCGTGCCCGGACGTGGCCTGACCGGCGTTGGTGCCCTGGACGGATCGACGGTGCTCATGAGGGAACTCCTTGAGTGAAATGGGCCGAGTGGTGTGTGGTCGGCGGGCACGGACCCGCCCGTGGACTGCGGGAGGGGATGGGGCGGCCACACGCCGAGGCATGGGGAAAGATTCCGGAAGACAGGACTCAGGGCCGGGTGACGGTCAGCGCGCCCTGGGTACTCCACCGATCGAGCGCCGCGTAGGCAGGCTGCCATCGGTGCACGTACGCGTGGCGCGCAGACGGCGGCAGGAGCTGCGCCAGAACGGCGGTCGCGGTCCGCTCGGCGACGCCGTCCAAGAGCCATGGCAGGATCCGTGGCGCGTCGGCCTCGATCCGCTGAGTGTGGACGCGCCCGAAGTGCTCCCACTGCTCCTCGCTCAGGATGGCCTGGACCAGCGGGAAGACGGCTTCCTCCTCATGGCGCAGGTGCCCCTGTAGACCGGTGATCAGCGAGCCGGTGAGCTCGCCGAACAGGTCGAGCCCGACGTCGGGATCGACCAGCGCCTGGTCGATCGCCTCAAGCAGGGCGGCGAGCGCGGCGTGCTCGGCCTCGATCGCCTCCAAGCGCGTCAGGTCGAGGGGACGGCCGTCGAGGGCCTGGCGCAGGGAGGGCCACAGGGCGTTGTCCTCGGCAGAGTGGTGGGTATGCAAGGCCCTCCGGAACAGCTCCCAGCCCGCGGCGTTGCGCAGGACGCTCCGGGGGTCGGGATGGGCGCGGGTGGCGGCTCGGGCGAAGTGGCGCAACTCCCTTCGTAATGCGTTGTGCATCGCGTACGTCACGGTCATGTCGAACCTGTCTCGCACGTCTGTCTGACTCCTGGTGTCGGTGACCGGTTGAGCCCGTGCCAGGCAGTGGCGCCATGACTGATTCCTCCAAGAACAGGACAGCGGAATACCACGCGTGACGGAGCGGGGCATCACGGGAAGGTGGCCGGCCCGGGGACGGCCGAGGGGCGTGAGGCCCTCTCGACGACCAGCCTGCCCGGGCATCCAAAGCCTCCCGTGAGAGCCGCATCCGGATCAACACAGCTTTCGTGGGTGATTCGATAACCCGACGGTTATCGCCGTACGGGGGCAGGGGAGGAGCAACGCGGATGGGAGGGCTATCTCGACCCGGCGGAGGAGCCGCACCTCGGTCGGGGCAGCCGCGCGGCTCCGGCTGCTGAAGTGCGGGTCACTCCGGCAGCCGAGCCGGGCTGGGCAGGCGCTGCGGGGCCGGATTTCGACGACAGTGGTGTGGGAGTGTCCTGCGTCGCGTGCGACTGAACCACCGGCTCGCCGGGCACCACCCGGCCCCCCCAACCTGATGCCGGCTCGCGCCCGCCGGCGCCGTTACCGCCAGAGGGAACGAATCCCGAGACCGTGGCCGTCCGGCCGGGGAGATCCTCGCTCCGGGACCCGGCGGCGCGTCAGAACCGTCGTGTGCCGAGTTCGCGGACCACGGAGGCGAGAGCGCTGATCAGCTCGTTTTCCGCCTCACTCCGCCAGACCAGAGCGAAGGACAGCTCAGCCAAGTCTGTGACGGGTAGCCAGCGGATGTTCGGCATGCCCCAGTGCCGAGTGACATGGCGGGGAAAGCAGTGGAGGATTTCACCCATGCCGACCTGATTGATGAGCTCCTCCGCGTTGGTGACGGGGCGCCGCCCGCGCTCGATCGGCCGGCCCTGGAAAGTCTGGAAGGGCAGGTAGCTGTCCTCCCAGTAATCCGGAAAAGCGGGTGCCATGGCGTGCTGGAAGTCGGCGAACATCTCCAGTCGCACCGACGTTCGCTCGGCGAGCTCATGGTCCGTGGTCACGGCGAGGACTCGGGGGTCCGTGCACAGGATCGGACCGACTGTGAGATCCGGTTCCTCCACGGGCAGCCAGGCCACGAGGACGTCCATGTCGTCGTCACGGAGCTGGCCGAACGGATCGACGTACTCGAGCTGGCGAATCTCCAGCTCCCACTGCGGATGCCGCGCGCGGAAGGCCCTCCAGTAGTGGTGCAGGTCGACGAGGTTGAACGGCATCATGCCGACGCGGAGTCTGCCGGTGACACCGCGGGCGGCCAACCGGGCACGCTCCAGGGACGCGTGGAGGCCCGCGTACACCGGCTGCAGATCGTCGCGCAGCTGACGTCCGACGCTGGTCAGGCGCACGGTGCGGCTGGTGCGCTCGAACAGCGCGGCGCCGATGCGCCGTTCCTGCTTCCTGATGGCCTGGCTGACCCGCGCCTGGGAGACCAGAAGTCGCTCGGCGGTGCGGCCGAAGTGCAACTCTTCAGCCAGGACCAGAAAAATCTCGATGTCCCGCAGCTCCATCACGCCCCCCGTGTCCTTCTCCATCGACAACTCAGAGGCTGTCGAGCCGGGGAAGTGTACCCGGGGCGCTGCGGCTGCCACCCGCCCGCTTGGCCTCGCCGATCGGTGCTCGGCATCCGGACCGTGCTGACGAACGCGGTCCGTCCGCTACGCCGATCCGGCTCAACACCGGATCGAGCGCTGGATCAAGGGGCCCGACGACATGGCCTGGATCGCCGAGCGGATCCATAAGGCCGGCCGGTTCCGGCCCCCGGCCGGGCGGTCACGCTGCTCGCCGAGACCGTACGCACGGCGGAGCAGTGCGTGATCGACCCGGTCGCCGCATCGGAGCTGTCCTGGGCGTGCGGGAGGCCGACCGGCAGGTCCTGCGCGCCTGGGTGGACACCGTGCTGACGAGGGCGACGGACATGCTCCTGCGCGTCGCCACCGACACGAGCGAGGCCCGGGTGGGGGTGAGGGCATCACGCGTTCGGATAGCCCTCGGTAGGACCTGCGAACGCGCGCGGCACCGAGCGGCATTCGCCAATACGGTGCAGCTGGACCGGGTGCCAGCTGGCTAACACGAAGCCGCTCAGCGCCATCTTGTCCAGGCCCTGCTCCTGGCCCGAGGGATAGGCGGCGTGGAGGAAGGCGCGCGCAGACGGTTGTGACCTCGCGGCCAAGCAAGGCGCTCGATCCGGCCAGGCTACTGTCAGTGACCCCTGGTGGCGGCTGTCGGGAGACTCGCAATCCGCGAGCGCGGTCCTACCTGCGCTCCAGCCAGCACGAGGAATCCCGGCGCTGGTTCGGTGCTGACTTCTGAGGGTCAATGACGCGAAAACCGTAGGTCTTAGCTCTGATCGGATGAGTTGTCGTACCACTCGATGGTGGTGCCGATGAGGCTCGCGGCGACGATGCGCTTGAGACTGGAGGGGGCTGGTGGAGCGGTCGCGGGGGAGGACATCGGCACCACTTCCTGGTGTTCGACGGGGACGTTTGCGTGTCACCACACCGTAGAAACATGCAGGTCAGAGGCGTATGTGGCGGGACACCATAGTTCTTGGTCCGGGAGTGCGCGTGGTCACCATGGGGGCGATGCCGGGCCTCCGCGACGGCCTCAACGAGGCCGCCGAAGAGGCTGTCCGCCTTGCACTCTTCGGGCATGGTTTGGGGGTGCCGTACTGACTCCCGTGCTGACTGCGCTGCGGCCCGTTGGTTTATCCGGCGAGGGCGAGGTTGTGCATGCGGGCGATGCCGAGCATGGCTGGTGGACGCCGTCGCCTCTGAGTCGGCAGTCGCGGAGGATCCTCCAGGTCTTCATGCGGGCGAGGACGTGCTCGACCCGGGCGCGGACCTGTTGGTGGGACTTGTTGTGCTCCTCTTTCCAGCCCGGGAGTTCGGTACGGCCGGGCTGCCGACGGTGCGGGATGACCAGTCCGGTGCCTGGGTAGCCGCCGTCGGCGATCGTGGTGGTATTGCCGACGGCGGCTTTGGCGCCGGATTCCTCCCATGCCTTGCAGTCGTTGCGGTTCCCGGCGAGTGGCCGGCCACGACGATCAGGCGGGTGTCGGCGTCGATGACGACCTGGTGGTTGGTGGAGTACCGGCTTTGCGTACCTGCAGAGGACTGCTCCTTCCCTTCGTCTCTTCCGCCTCATCGCGAGGCTGGAGCCAAGGTCGTCAGCGCGGGCCGCCCTACGCCATGGCAATCCGCGCCCACCGCTTGGCACAGCGCGCCAATCCCTTTCACCGAATCACGCCGGCCCGCAGCTGCTGGGGCGGGCAGGCTCCGAGGCCGACATACCCCGTCGCCGCCAGCAGGTCGCGGCCCACACCGCTCGCCCCGCGGGTCCGGTGACACGCTCCCTTGCATACCCGTCTCGACGCCATGGCGGCTTGCCACGCCCATCAACCTGGATCACTCGTCGTCGCTTGACAGATCACTGCGGCGGCTGGGACGGAAGGGCAAGCAGACGCTGACGGCCGCGCTCGACCACCCTGACGGCGTCACCCTGTTCCGCCGCCAGGCCGCCCGCGCCGAAGGGATCAGGCCCGGGCGGCCTGCTTCGCCAGTGCGGCGAGCGGGGCGCCGGCCGTTCACAGTCGGGTCGGCCGGCCTCCGGCGGTCGGCTCAGCACTTGTCTCCATCTGTCACCCAGGTGCTGAAGTTGTCCCCCGACATCCAGCCATGGATGTTGGTGCCCTCGATGCGGCCGAAGACCCACCAGTTGCCGTGAGAGTTCTGGTACCAGCAGTGGAACCACAGCATCTGGCCTTCGTACATGGTCCTGACGGTGCCGCAGCTCGCGTAGGGTGCCACCTTCAGGCCGTAGGTCCCCTTGAGATAGCCGTATCCTTCGTCGGGGTTGCGGACATCCGGGCTGTTGCAGGAGACGGCCGCGGCCGTCGGAGCCGACGCGATGCCGACGCCCGTCGTCAGTGCCGCACAAGCCGCCAGGGTGGCGGCTAAACGCTTCCCACGCATGGATTCTCCCCGCATTGGTTGAGTGGCGCACACCGATGAGATGTGCGGTGGCGGTCAGTGGTCGTGAAGGGACCGTAGTTGGGCTCTCCGCCCCTGTCGTGCGCGACGAGTGCCAAGCGATACGCGTTCGGCGCCATATGCGGCTGCGCCGAACGCGCCGTTGCGCCTGGGGCGGGCGGGTACGGCGATATGCAGCACCTCACTCGGCTGAGCTGGGGCGGACGGGACCGGCGGGAGCAGCGCGGTGAGGTCCTGCGAGAGGCCATCGGAGGCACCTGCACCCGTTCGGCTGGCCACGGCGCCGGTGCCGCGTCACGGTGGTCGAGGCGACGGCGGGGCGGTGCTGGCTGAGGACGGACCGAGATGGCTGTCGAGGTGACGGTGGCCGTGTCGAGTATTCGGCGCAGCGCTTCCGCGGTCTCCGGGGCGGTTCGGAGGACACGTCCCGACGGTGCACGGCGGGGCCTTGCGTGTCGTCGAGGGGCTGGATTCAGGTGCCGATCACGAAGCTCTCTGGGCGCGGTATCTCGAGCGCGACGCGTTCGTCCGCACGGAAGGCGCCTACGAGGAACCAGCCGCCTGACCTGCGGTGGATTCAAGTGCGCTGAGCGAGGCGCTTCGTCGGTAGCGCCGCGGCATCAGTCAAACGTGCAGAGGCGGGTGCATCCGGCGACCAGCGGCAGGCTGGGGGACAGCGTCATGCTGAGTGCATCTTGGCCGTGATCCGGTCGATGTCGGCGTCGTAGCTGCCCAGCTCCCTGAGAATCGTGATCGACTGCCGCCAGTAGTCGCGGGCCGCTTCCTCGTCGCCCATGGCGCGGTGGACGTCGCCGAGGTGGTCCAGGTTCTCGAAGAGGTTGAACCTGTGGCCGTTCTCCTCGTTCAGCGCGAGGCTGGAGTGGTAGCACACGACCGCCTCTTCGTAGTCGCCCAGGTGCTGGTACGCGAAGCCCAGGGTGTCCCAGGTGTTGGCCTCGCCGCGGCGGTCCCCGAGTTTCTGCTGGATGGCAAGGGCCTCCCGGCAATAGGCCGCCGCCGACTCGTACTCACTCAGCTGGGCGTAGTCCCAGCCGACCGCGTTGAGCGCCCTGGCCTGGCCGGCGAGGTGGCCGGCCGCCTGGAACAGCTCGAGGGCGAGAGAATCATGGTGGAGGGCCTCCCGTTGATCACCGAACCGGTCGCAGATCCAGCCGAGTACGAGATGGGTCTGGGCCTCGCCCTTGTGGTCCTCCAGCGCGTGGTAGAGCTCCAGAGCACGCGCGAGGTGATCGTCCGCCTCGTCGTGGCGGCCGATCTCGTTGTAGGCGCATCCGAGTTCACGATGGGCACGTGCCTGCTCCGAGGGATCGTCCAGGGCGGTCGCGGCCTCGAGGGCGGCCGTCTGGGTCGCGATCGCGTCGTGCCATTTGCCCTTCCGGCCGTGATACGTGCTCAGAGCCCAGGCCAGTTGGCACGTGTGGCGGTGCAGCCCGGCTCGGCGGGTCTGCTCGACCGTGGCCGCGAGCACCGCGTGCTCGGTCTCGAACCACTGCAGTGCCTCCCGGTCGTCTGCGTGCTGCACGGGCGCTGCACCAGGGACCGCCGCCGTCAGGGTGATCGGATCACGGTGCGGCCAGAGCAGTCGGTCGCAGGCGTGAGCCGTGTGCAGGGAATGGTCGACGCCGCGCAGGAGGGCCTGCGGCGTTTCGGGGTCTTCGGCGGACAGCTCGACGGCGTACTCGCGTAGCAGGTCATGGAGCGTGTAGCGGCCCGGAGCGTGTTCCGACACCAGGTGGGCACGGGCGAGTTCCACGAGCAGCGACCGTGTCTCGCGCGGACCGAGGCCCGCCACGGCGGCAGCGGCGGGGATGGCGATATCCGGTCCCGAGTGCGTCCCGAGCAGCCGGAAGAGCCGGCGCGGGCCGGTGTCGAGTGCTGCGTACGACCAGGAGAACACGGCGCGCAGGTCAGCCGACCGGTCGCCGCCGTCGAAGGCGTCGAGGCTCTCCCAGGCGGCGTCCAGCTCGGAGGCGAGAGCCTGGAGCGGGAACGAGGGGTTGGCCGCGGCGCGTGCGGCCAGGATGCTGATCGCCAGCGGCAGGCCGGCGCAGCGTTCCAGGATGCGGGTGGCGTCCCGGGGTTCAGCGCCGACGCGCTCGGATCCGAGGTGGCGGCTGAACAACCGCCGGGCCTCGTCGGGCGCGAGGGCGTCCAGCGCGAGCGGCCGGGCGCCGTGCGCACATGTCAGCCCCGTGAGCTGCCGGCGACTGGTCACGACGACCGTGCAGGACGAGCCGCCAGGCAGGAGGGGCAGTACCTGGTCGGTGTCGTGGGCGTTGTCGAGCAGGATCAGCATCCTACGGCCGGCGGTCAGGGTGCGGTAGAGACCGGCCTGCGCGTCGGCGCCGGCCGGGATCGCGCCGGGGGCTGTGCCGAGCGCTTCGAGGAAGGCGCGGAGCACCTCGTCGGGGGGCGTGGGGCGACCAGTGGCGTCGAACCCCCGGAGGTTGGTGTAGAGGTGCCCGTCGGGAAACCTGTCCACGTTGTCGTGGGCCCACCGCAGGGCCAGGCAGGTCTTGCCGACGCCTCCCGTGCCGGTGATCGCCGCGATGCCGACGGTGGTTTCCGCCTCGCCGTCGCGGTCCACCAACCGGTCCAGCAAGCCGATTTCACGGGTTCGGCCGACGAAGGCCGGTGGCGGAGCCGGCAGTTGCTGCGCCACAGGAACGGGCGGCGGTACGGGCCCGGGCGACGGGTCGGGGAGGGACTGCGGCGCGGCCGTGTCCTGTGCGAGCGCGGCCGTGTCCTGTGCGTGCGCGGACGCGGCTGGCGACACGGCGAGGGACGGTGAGGACCGCAGGATCTCCTGGTGGAGGTCCTGCAGGGACGGGTGCGGACTGGTCCCGAGCTCTTCGGCCAGCCTGTCGTGGATGTCCCGGTAGACGGCAAGAGCGCTGGACGGGCGGCCACTTCGGTACAGGGCGAGCATGTACTGGCCGGCGAGGCGCTCGTCCAGCGGGTGTTCGGCCGTCAGCGCGAGGAGACCGGCGATCAGTTCGGCGTGGCGCCCCCGGCTCAGCTGGATGTCGTTGCGGTCGAGCTGGGCGGTGACCCGCTCCTGGGCCAGGACGTCGCGAAGATCGCTGAGCCACGGGGTGTCGAGGGTGCCGAAGGCCGGTCCCCGCCACAGTCCGAGCGCGTCGTCGAACAGGGCGGCAGCGGCGACCTCGTCGGTGGCGGCGCGTGCCCGCGCGATCAGGTCACGGAAACGGTGCAGATCCACGGCCCCCGGATCCACGGCCAGGAGGTAGCCGCCCGCCTGTCGATCGAGGCGCACGTCCTCGGCGGCGCCGAGGACCCGGCGTAATCGGGAGAGGTAGCTGTACAGGCTGCCACGGGGCTCGCGCGGAGGGCTGTGTCCCCAGACCCGGTAGGTGAGTTCGTCGACCGGGACGTGGTGGTTGGCCTCGACGACCAGAACCGCGAGGACGCACCGCTGGAGGGCGGGACCGAGGTCGACCGGTCTGCCGGCAATGCGTGCCTCGACGGAGCCGAGCACGCCCAACTCAGTGTCCATCCGTTTCTCCTCCCCCGGCCGCACATGCTATCCAGCGCACGGCATGACCAGCGGGCCAAGGATTCGCCAAGGTTCGCACAGGATCGGCCATTCAGGATCGAGCCGCTCCCCGACGAACACGGGGATTTCCGAGAACGGGAGGAGCGGAACAGTGAACCGACTCACGAGTGCGGCCCTGACAGGTGTGCTGCTGGCGGGCGGCGTCATGGCCGTCGCACAGCCCACCCAGGCGGCGCCGGCGCCGGGCGGCGTGGTGGCCGCCGACGCACCGGCCGTCGCGAAGGCCGCCGGCAAGACCAGCAAGTACTACTTCCTCTTCGACAAGAACTGGTCCGACCCCACCAAGTCGCGGCTGTACTACATGAAGACCCAGCCGGGCAAGGACCGGAAGATCGACGAATGGCGGGCCGGATCCGGCAACGGCAGCACGAACGAGTGCGCCAAGAACGCGGGATGGCTGCCCACCGGGACGTACAACGTCGGCAAGCAGACGACGAGCAAGAACGGCGGGGAGAAGGGCATCAACGGCTACGCCGTCCCCGTCTCCAACAAGTGGTGCAAGCCGAAGCCCGGCCAGCGCAAGGTCGTGCGCGACGCGCTGTTCATCCACAGCGAGATGCTCCCCAACGGCAAGCAGGGCAGGAAGACGAACGGCGACAGCCCGTACCGCTGGGACGGAGCCGGGGACTACTACTCCCTGGGCTGCATCAAGCTCTCGCCCAAGGACATCAAGGAGCTGTTCCGCACCGCGAACAAGCACGGCTGGCCGAAGCAGCTCAAGGTCGTCAACTGAGCACCGCCCAAGTCCGGACAGGGCGCGTGCGCCCTGTCCGGCTCCTTGCACCCCACTCGGCTACCCGGACACCCGGAAGGAACCCAGCGCATGAAGCCCACCAGTCTCCTGGCCTCCGTCGCCCTCGCATCGTCGCTCACGGCCGGCGCGGTTCTGCCCGCCGTCGCTCAGCCCGCCGCACCACGCACGAGCGCAGCGGCCGCCGCCGCGGAGACCACCGCCATACCGTCGGCCCAGGCGTCGGCCAAGAAGATCGCCAAGAACAACGGCATCACACTGCTCAACCACCATGTCAGCGGGGTGAAGGACGCCCGTTCGACGGCGAAGGCCAACATCAGGGACGCCGCGCGCGGCAAGAAGGCGTACACCAGCAGGTACGCCCACCCGCGGGGCGCCAAGGTCGCGCTGAACGCGAAGATGCTCCACGCCATGCAGCAGCTGAACGAGAAGAAGCGGTTCACCTTCCGCGTCACGGCGATCGCCGGCAGCAAGCACTCGCCGAACTCGGCCCACTACAAGGGGCGGGCGTTCGACGTCGACATCGTCAACGGCTCGTACGTCTCCACCCGTGGGCCCGGCCTGACCAAGGCGAAGCGTCTGATGAAGGCCTGCACGTCGTACGGCGCCAAGCTCGTACTGGGGCCGGGCCACAGCGGGCACAGCACCCACGTCCACTGCCAGTGGTGACGCGGGTACGCCCCCACGCCTGAGGAGCTCGCCGACCGCCGCCGGAGCCACCGGCGGCGGTTCGGTGTCGTGCGGCCGCCCGCGACCCGCAAGCTCGACAGGCGTCAGCGCAGCGCCGCGTAACCCGGGCGGATCAGGGCGCGCGGCGAGCTCGGGCAGCCGGACGGTCCACGGCGCGGCTGCGGACTGCTCGGTCCGGCCCAGCATCGCCGGCGCGTTGAGCCGGTACTCAGGCAGGAGCTGCTCGGCGGTGTGGAGCGCGCCGTACGCGAGCACGGACGCGGTGCCCACCGGAGCGGGTGCCGTTGAAGAGGCGTGGACCAGGACACCGATCCCGTGACCGGCAGCTACTCCGACGAGCTCCGCCTCGCTCTGCTCGCCGCCGCCGAGGCCCATGAGACGGGCGAGCTGCTGTAGCTGCCAGCTCAGCCGCATGGCGACGAATTCCAGCTCACCAGCCGGTACTCCACGCCGCCCACGGTGCCCCCGGCCTCGGGCCGTCGAGCTCCCGGCCGACAGCCCCCAGGCCGGTGTTCCGCCCTCGGTCGGTACTGGCCGCCTCGGCGGCCCGGTGCAGCTCCACCCGGCCTGCCGGGTGCAGCAGTGTTGCCGCCTATGCGAGTGGGCGTCGATCAACCCGCCGTGACGAGGTAGTAGTCAAGGATCCGTTGCTCGTAGGCACGCAGAAAGTTCCGCGGCCAGGTCTCCGGGGCCCACCACTGGCTGAGCCAGAGGTCCCACCCGGGCCAGACATGCGGTCCGATCGACTCCACGCCCACGTCCGTGAACCCGGCCTCCAGGAACGCATCGGCTAGCGCCTTCACTGGCCGTGCGATGTCCAGGCCGCTCGCGAACGTGTCCAGCAGCCGCGCGAGTTCCTCGGGCCGACCGGGCGCGTCGTCCACGGTGAAGAAGCTGGCGACAGCCACCCGGCCACCTGGTCGCAGCACCCTCCATGTCTCGGCTGCGAAGGCGCCGAGATCCGGGAAGTGCTGAGCGGCTTCCACGCTGATGACAGCGTCGAACTCATCGTCTTCGAACGGCATGCTCTCCGCAGCCCCCTGGACGAACCACAGCCGTGCCGGTTCCTCGCGAAGCAGGTCGGTATGCGCGCTGCGTGCCCGCCGCAGCTGCTCCGGATGAATGTCCATACCGGTGACCGCGGCGAAACTCTGTTCCCGCAGGGCCACCGCACATCCCATGCCGAGCCCGCAGCCCACTTCCAGACCTTTCCCTCCTCGTGGTGGCCCGAGAGCGTCCAGGACATGGCGGTAGAGATCCTCCTGGCTGCGGATCCGTTCCGCCTCGCCGAGCGGCAGGGCCAGGTCGATGGCTCCCCAGTGGCCGAAGTTGATGAACCCTCCGGCGAAGATTCGCTCCGCGCTCAGGTCAGCGGGGCCGTACGTCTCCTGCACCACGGGCCGCATGGCGGGGGGAACCCGCTGAGCATCACCTGACACTGTGCCGCACCTCCTGAAAAGCGCCCCACCGCGTATTCGTACACGGTTCTTTACGATCCTGTGCAGTCCGTGTGAGGTGTTGCCGCATGTCGGGCCGGCGATGGGCAGGATGCCTCCGGCTGAAGCGGACTGGGCGCCGACGAGCGCGCCGAGAACGACCGTGCAGCCGATGCCGAGCCCTGGGAAAGCTGCCTGAGAATGAGCTTTTCCCGGTGCGGTGTGGCGGGCAGTTCGGCCCGTGGAAGAAGTAGCGCTCCGGCTGGAGCGACAGCTGCGCAGCTGCGCCTCGTTCCGGCGGGCATGGTCAACGGGCCGCAGCCGGGTTGTGAGTGCTGGGGGTCCAACGCCCCAGCCAGCAACTCACTGGCGTTCGGGGTCCGCCCCAGCCATGCTGCGCAGTCGCGTCCGGGAGCGGGGATTCGTCCCAGGCGGTCCGGGTCAGCCGCGGCCCTGGCCCGCATGACCCACCGGTGCGGCAGAGGCGTTCACCGGGGCTCGGCTCGCACGTCGTGCCGTACGCAGGTCACGCGCGTCAGCCCGGCGCGGACACCTCACGCGCACCGCGACGAACGGCCTGAGAGAAGGCAGCAGCCGCGTCGCGCACCCCCAGCGCGACGGTGCCGACCCCGTCACCGTGCCCGCTGATGTACGCGGCGCCCCGGTTACCGGGTCCACCCGCTGGGTGAGGACCAGACGGATTCCGTCGTTGCCCAGCACCGCCGAGCGGACACCGTACCCGCCCTCACTCCCACCCTGGACGGGCCCGCTGCCGGCCGCTGCCAGTCCCCGCCACCAGGACGCCTCCCACGCAGGGCTTCAAGCCGCATCCCTCCTGCAGCCACCGCTGCGACGTCTCCAGGCCCGCACGTACAGCTACAGCTCAATGTGGTCCGGGACCATCTCGTCGAAAACGTGGGCCATACCGCCCCCGGCCGGGGCCGAGACGGTCCGGGCGAGCGGCGGCGGTGCTCCAGCGTGGCACTCGCGCCGGCACCGGCCGAACGCCTCCTTGCAGGTCGAGGCCCAGTCCCACGGCTACCAAGACGCAGCTCGGCCGATGAGCTGCTGCCGCTGGTTGTGGGCGCGAGGATCTTCCGGCGGCCTGGTGCCGAGCCGGACGTGGACTCCCCCGCGGGCTCAGCCCGGCGGGAGGCGTGTGGAATGCGGCTGACCGCTCAGGGGGACGATGGCGGAGGCCGGTGGCTGGGGGAGCGGTCGGTGCCCATGCTGCCGCCCGACCGCCCGACCGCCCGACCGCCCGACCGCCCGACCGACCGGCCGACCGGCGCGCGGAGACAGCAGGCGGAAGGACCCGCGCGCAGCACGCCCACCATCTGCGCAAGGCGGCCGGTGTGCGAGCTTCACGCCCAGCACCACTGTGCCGCGAGCTGCTCCCAGTCGGTGCGGATCCGCTCGGCGGTGGCCGCCCCGACGTCCACCGACGCGCCTCGGCGGTGACGCCGGGCGCTGGGCCCATGCGCCTGGACGGTCGCGCGTGCCAGGGCGGCCTGGGCGTTGCGGCCACGAACGGTGAAGGTCTGGTTGCCGGTGGAGCCGTCCGCCCTACGAGTCGGTACGGTGACCCGCCACCGCGGGGAGCTTTCCGCGTCGAACCCGGGCAGTGCTCCGGGGACGATTCCTGCCGTGCGGCTGTTCCGGGGGCGGAAGGTGAGCATCGACGACTCCGATGGTGAGCGAGGTGCGCGGTCGGGCCGCGCTCTTTGCACCTTCAGATTCACCCGCCCGAGGGGTCAGGACATGGCACGCGCCTTGAGGGCATGGCTGGCCACAGTGGGCCTGTTCGCACTCGTGGCCTTTCTCCCCGGACTGACCGAAGGCGAGGGGCCGACGTGGCCGACGGTCATCGCGGCCGCCGTCAGCTGCGAGGTGCTGCCCCTGTGCCGCCGGTTTCCCGTGATCGCCTTCGTGGTCGCGACAGCCGGCACGCTCGCCTCCATCCACGTCACCAAGCTGGTGTTTCCGGCCGGCGCACCCGTACTGGTCGCGCTGTACTCGATCGGTGCGCGCCTGTCCATCCGCGCCTCGACGATGTGCACCCTGGTGGCGTTGATCGCCGTGTTCACGCAGGTACAGCTGGTGAGGCACATTCCGCCCTTCACCCTGCGCAACGGAACCCAGCTGGGCTGGTTCGTGGCCGCCACCGCGATCGGCGTGGCGGTACAGAGCCAGCGGAAATTCAGGGAGATGGCGGAGGAGAGGACACGCAAGGCCGAGCAGTCCCGGGAAGCCGAGGCGCGGCGCCGGGTCGACGAAGAGCGCCTGCGGATCGCCCAGGAACTCCACGATGTGATCGGCCACAGCATCGCGGTGATCAACGTGCAGGCCGGAGTCGCCGTCCACTTGGTGCACAAGGACCCGACCACCACCGAGAAGTCCCTGGAGATGATCCGGACCACCAGCGCCACGGCCCTGGAGGAGATCCGCACGACTCTCGGGCTGCTCTCCGTGCCGCCGAGGACGAGACGCCGCCGAGAGGCTCGGTTCCCGGCCTCGGCGAGATCCCGGACCTGATCGATCGGGCGCGGGCCGCCTGACTCACGATCGAGCATGTCCGGCGCGGAGACGTGCGGCCCCTGCCGACGGTCGTCGGGACGACGGTCTACCGGCTCGTGCAGGAGACCCTGACCAACGCGCTCAAGCACTCCGGGGTCGGCACCGGCGTCCTGGTGTCCATGGAATTCCTGGACCATGAGCTCCAGGTGAGCGTGGAGGACGACGGCCGGGGCACGGGCGGCTCCGGCGGGGGCGGCGGCCTGGGCCTGCATTCCGACGGAGGCGTCATGACAGTGCGGGTGCTGCTGGCGGATGACCAGGCCCTGATTCGCGGAGGACTGCGGTCCCTGATCGAATCGGAGCCGGGGCTGGAGGTGGCCGGCGAGGCAGCCGACGGCAGCCAAGCCGTGGACATGACGGAGAAATTCGTCCACCGCGAATCCGCCGCGCCCACCGGGCCCGTCGGGCTGGACCTGCTCAGCCCCCGCGAACGGGAGGTTCTCGCCCTCGTCGGCCGGGGCCACTCCAACGACGAGATCGCCGCCATGCTGCACCTCTCGCCGCTCACCGCCAAGACGCACGCCAGCCGCATCCTGACCAAACTGGCCGCCCGCGACCGTGCCCAGCTGGTTGTCATCGCGTACGAGAGCGGCCTCCTGCGGCCCGGTCACGCTGACGCCTGACCGGGCCGCAGGAGGGCTCGTACATCGCGGGGACCGCCTCAGCGGCGCCGGGGCAGGATCTTCATCAGCGCCAGCGCGGCGAACAGCAGAGTCGACGCGGCGACCGTCCACGTCAGAGCGTGGAGCCCGGTCGTGGCGAGCGCACCCGTGAATCCGGCGCCGGAGGCGCCGGCAGCGCTTGTGTACATCGATGACCTTTCCTCTGTCCGCTTTCCGGGAACGGGGACCACCGTGACCGATCGCCCGCCTGAGCCGCGTCCGCCCAGGGATGACAAGCCGGGGTACTCCGGCGGTTGTATGCCGCGCGCCGGGTGCCTTCCGTGGCCGGACGTATGGCCGCCCCCGCGTCACGCATGGTGGCCGTACGGCCGCACCGCCCTGCGGCCGCCGTACGGCACGTGATCGTCGGAAGGACTGGCCCGTGGCACTGATCGCGCTCATTCCCGCCCACAACGAGGCGGCGGGGATCACCGCAACACTCGACTCACTTCGAGCGCAGCACCGAGTGCCGGACCGTGTCGTGGTCATCAGCGACAACAGCACCGACGACACCGTCGACGTCGCCCGCGCGGCGGGCGCGGACGTGTGGGAGACCGCGCACAACCGCGCGCGCAAGGCCGGCGCGCTGAACCAGGCGCTCGCACGACTGCTGCCCGAGCTGGGTGACGACGACGCCGTTCTGGTCATGGATGCCGACTCGGTGATCGACACGGAGTTCCTGTCGACGGCGGAGCGCCTCCTGGCGGGCTCGGACCGGCTCGGCGCGGTGGGCGGCGTCTTCTACGGAGCACCGGGCGGGGGAGTGCGTGACGTGGCGCAGGCACGGGGCGACCTCCTGCCCGGTACTCCGGGCACGTCTACGACACCTTGGCCCTCACCGAGGACAACGAACTCACCCTCGCGCTGAAAACCCTGCGATGGGATCTCGTCTCGCCGCCCGAGTGCCGGGTCGTCACGGAGATCATGCCGAACTGGAAGGACCTGTGGCTCCAGCGGCTGCGTTGGCAGCGTGGAGCGCTGGAAAACCTGCGCCACTACGGCCTCACGTCGGTCACCTGGCGATACTGGGGGCAGCAGTTGGGCATCGGTGCCGGCACCATCGCCTTCACCCTGTACCTGCTCCTGGTCCTGATCACTGCCGTCACCAACACCTGGGGCTGGCATCCGCTGTGGATCGCCGTCGGCGCCCTGTTCGTCCTGGAACGGCTCCTCACGGTCTGGGTCGACGGCCGGCGCGCACGCCTGCTCGCCCTGCCACTGATCCCCGAACTCCTCTACGACGCCTTCATACAAGCGGTCTTCGTACGCTCCGTCCTGGACATCCTGAGGCGCCGGACCGCCCAGTGGCATCACATGGGGCAGCGGACGGCGACCTGAGCGGGTCGTAGCCGAGAACGTGTCGGCCTCGCCGGCCCCGGTAGCGTCGAGGAACGCGGATCAACTCGACGACTCCGTTCGGCGTCGGCTGGCCCACGCTCTCACCGGGCGCATCGCCGTGCCCACGGCCGGATCGAGGCACCGCTCCTGCCAAGGCTGTCGGGTCGAAAGAAACTGCACCTTCGGCACCACTGTGCCGCCGGCTTCACGTCCTTGCAGTTCCGCCGGCCGCCGTCCCGGCGGACTGGTCGCGACGCCCGCCCTCGGGCGGTCCGGGTGCAGATGCGCGTCCGAAGTGTCGCGTCCACTGGGGCGCATCGTCCGTCCGCGGGGACGGGGCGAAGCGTCTCCCGTTACGGGGCGGACCAGGTGTCGTTCACCGGGTTATGAGCCTTTCTGATTCCGCAGTGGCCACGGGTGTGGGCGACGACTCGAATGAAGCCGTCGTCGTGGCGGTGCGGCAGCTGACCCGGAACACACCTTGGACGGTGGCCGCGCAGGTGCCGTTGGCCTTTCCCGCTCACCACCCTCAAGGCGTCACGCGCGGACCTGATCACCGGCTGTACCTGTCGACGGCGGAGATCACCGAGGCGACCCGCTTCCACGACGCTCCGGTCGACGGCTACGACCGGACTCCCGGCCGCGGGCAAGGTCATGTGTTCGTCACGGACGCCGGTGGAGCGGAGCTGGGCCGGGTCAGCGTGGGCGAGGGCACGATGTACCACCCGGGTGGTATCGACTTCGACGGTGAAGCCCTGTGGGTGCCGACGGCGGAGTACCGGCCCGACTCCCGTTCCATCGTCTACCGGGTGGACCCCGACACTCTGGAGGTACGGGAGGCATTCCGCTTCGACGACCACATCGGCGGGATCGTCCGCGATCGCCACAGCGGCCTGCTGCACGCCGTCACCTGGGGTTCCCGGCGGGTGCTCACGTTCACGGTCGACGGCAAGCTCACGCACCGGGTCGAGAACAAGAGCCACTTCGTCGACTACCAGACCTGTGTGAGCGCGGGCGGCGGCCGCATGGTGTGCACGGGCATCGCGGAGTACCCCCTGGCCGGAGGTGGCGTCTTCAGTCTCGGCGGGATCGCCGTCGTCGACATCGCCTCGGGCCGCATCGAGCACGAGGCGCCGGTGACCGTGCTCTCACCGGCCGGCCGCGTCGTCACGTACAACGCGGTGCACCTGGAGACCGATGGGCGCGTCCTTCGGATGCTGGCCGTCCCCGACGACGGGGACACGGCGGGCGAGTCGCACCTCATCACCCTTGAGACGCCGCTGGCCCCATGACGACCCGGACGGCGAGGAAGTACAGCCCCTCGTACATCACCTCGCCGTCCAGCTCCGAGCACAGGCTCTGCGGGGTGAACCGCCGCCGGTAGAGGGGATATGTGGCATCGGCCACCGACCGCAGCTCAATCTTCTCCTCGTGTACCTCGCTGTCGCTGCGCAGGTCGATGACGATCAGTTCGCTTGCCGTACGACGGGCCTCGGCGAGGAACACGGCACGCTCGTCGGACCGGAGCAGACCGTAGAAGTTCGCGGTGACGATGCGGTCGAACGCTCCGTCGGCGAACGGCAGCGGCGGGAACAGGGCCCTCACGCGTTCGGCCGAGGGCACCCGGGCGTGGGTGAGTTCGAGCATTTCCGCGCTCTGGTCCAGGGCGACGAGCGGGCTGCGGAGAAACCGGGTCCACACCCCGGTCCCGCACGCCACATCCAGGGCTCGGCCTTCGGGCAGCGCGGCGAGAAGCTTCCCGATGTCGGCGGTTTCCCGGTCCAGGCCGGCGTTCACCACGGGGTCACCGCGATAGCTGGTCTCGTCGTAGACCGGGGCACGATGCCGGTAGTACTGCTCCCGCACTAAGTCACGCATGCCCCGAGAGCTACCCGTGCCCGAACAACGGGCAAACAACAGGCGTCTTCTCCCTGGCCGAACGGCCGGAAAGAACCTTTGGCCGACGGCGCCCGGGTGCGCTCGGGGGCGGAACCGCTGCCGGTCCGCGGTGGGAACGTGGAACGGGTCCCTAGGGCAGTAGAGGCCGCCGAGTGCGAGCTCGTCCTCCGGGACGTCACGGGAGGGCTGCTTGGCATGCAGACGCAGAGCCGCGCACCCGGGCCGCCTGCAGGTGAGCCGTACGCCCGATCGACGTGATCACTCGTTGGTGAGTTCCTCTGCCCGGAGGCCCGGTTCGGCACGACGCTGTTCAGCGTGGCGCGGTGACGGCGTCGGGCGCAGTGTGGCTAGGGGATGGTATGACGCGGGATACGGGAGTCAGCGGGGGACAGGACGGGCGGGCGGTCCTGCTGGCCGCGGGGTTGGCGGATGTGGCGGTGGGCGCACTGGGAACGGCACTCGGCACCGTGAGGGGGCTGCTGAGAACGTTCGGACGCCGCTCAGCTGGCGTCGGAGACCGAGCGGGACCTGATGGCGCGCGGGCGCCTGGTCCTCGACCGGTACGCGGTTGCGCCCCCGGCTTACCTGGAGGTGCTCGCCCGGCACGTGGTGGCTCGACGGGCCGACGATGACGTCTGAGCCGTGGGAGCCGGTCGCGTTCAAGGCGCGTGTCGACGAGGTGCTGCGGCGTTTCGTGATGGAGGAGGCCGACCGGCTCGCGGCGGTCGACCCGGCGTTGGGCCCGGTGGCCGACGAGGTGGAGGCGGCGGTCGCGGCCGGCAAACGGCTGCGGGCGGCGTTCTGTTACTGGGGCTGGCGCGCGGTGGGACAGCCGGACAGCGACGCGCTGGTGCGGGCGGCGGCCTCCATGGAGCTGGTGCACGCGGCCGCGGTGGTACACGACGACCTCATCGACGACAGTCCGCTGCGGCACGGCCGGCCGACCGCGCACCTGGCCCTGCGCGGTTCTGTGGAGCACCACCCACGGCCCGCCGGGGCCGCCCGGTCACTGGCCATGCTGGTCGGGGATCTGCTGATGTCGCTGGCCGGACAGCTGTTCGTCACCAGCGGTCTGCCCGCCGTCTACCTAGGCCGCGCCCGCCCCTTGTGGGCGGCGCTGGCCAGGGACCTCATCGCGGGCGAGTGCCTGGAGATCCTGCACACCGGCGCGGCCCCGGACACGGCGGCGTCGCTGAAGGTCATCCGCTACAAGACGGCCAAGTACACCGTGGAGCAGCCACTGCTGATCGGCGGCGCTCTCGCCGGGGCCGGTGAGCGGCTGCGCGAGGGCTACTCCGCGTACGGAGTGCCGCTGGGGGAGGCGTTCCAGCTGAGGGACGACCTGCTCGGCATGTTCGGAGACCCTGTGCTCACCGGAAAGGCCGGCGCCGACGACGTACGGGGCCATCGGCCCACCGCCCTCCTCGCGGAGACCTGGCGACTCGCCGGGGAGGACGAACGCGAGCGGCTGCGTCACCTGCTCGGCCGGGACGACCCGGACGAGGACGGTGTGGCGGCCGTACGCGACGTGATGCGTCGGTTGAAGGCGCCTGACCGCATCGAAAACATGATCAACGCGAGGGTCGAGGAGGCTCTCCGCGCCTTCGACGAGCTGAACCTGCCCGCGCCCGCCGCCACCGCTCTCACCGCCCTGGCGCACTCGGCAGCGGTCCGCCGTTCCTGACGGAGATCAAGGAGCCCTGCCATGACCTACACCGAAGCATCGATGAACGCCCTGCGACAGGCCGGTGACGACCTGGCCGATGCCACGGTCGCCACACTCTTCGAACGTGGGGAGGTGGGGAAGTTCAACACGCTGATGCGGTATGTCTCCACCGTCGGCGCTCCACTGCCGGAAGGGCTGCCCGACGTCGCGCGTGAGTACCTTCACGCCACGAGCGCCCCGCCGGCCTGGGTCGACTGGGGTGAGATGGAGAAGGCGCGACTCTTCTTCGCCGACAACAATGTGCACATCTCCACTGCCCTGTCGTTCGCCTCCATGCCCGCCTGCTACGTCGTCCCGCATGTGGCCAAGCTGCTGTCGGCGACTCACGGTCTGAAGTACCCCTCCAAGCGGATGGCGGAGACGGGTCAGTTCACCGTCTACCTGATGCAGCCCGACGCCTTCGAGGCCGGCAGCCGCTTCATCCCGGCCGCGCAGAAGGTCCGCCTGCTGCACGCCTCCATCCGCCACCACCTCAAGCGCGAGAACCGGTGGAACACCGCGGAGTCGGGGGTGCCGATCTGCCAGGAGGACATGATCGGCGGGCAGATGTTCTTCTCGCTGCTCGTCCTGGACAGCCTGCACCGCCTCGGCATCCACATGTCCACGGAGGGAGCCGACGCCTACTACTACGCCTGGCGGGTGGTCGGCGCCATGCTCGGCGTCGATCAGGACGCCGTCCCCCCATCCCTGGACGAGGCCCGCCAGTTCCTCGACCTGTACATGATCCGGCACATGGGGCCCTCCGAGGAGGGAGTGCACCTGACCCGGCAGCTGATCGACCTTTACGAGGAGGTCGTGCCCGGCACGCTCTTCGACCCGATCGTCTCCGCGCTCATCCGCTACCTCATCGGGGATACGTGTGCCGACTGGCTGGGGGTGCCCAGCACGCGCTGGGACACCGTCGTCAAGGCCGTTCCCCGTCTCCTCGGTGTTCTGGAGACCATCGAGGACCGTTCCCCGTTCGGCGCCTGGGCTTTGGACCGTGTCGGTCACCTCACCACCATCTTCGAGCTGTCGTCCCTCACCCGCGGGCGCGTCATGCACTACGCCATCCCCGAGAACCTCAAGAAGGACTACGGCATCTCGTCCACGCCGCCTCCCAGCCGCCGATGGGCCCCACCGGCCCCTACAGTCCCCCGGCGGCCCCGGCGCCCGTGACGCCCGACGCATCCTGCGCTTACGCCTCCGCCGCCGTCTCCTGCACGTCGCATGCGCTGTCCTCCGCGGACACTTCGAGACGTGCTTCCCAGGAGAAGGCATCGGTCCTGGGTCCTGCCACCTCCGTGATCGTCATGCAGTGCACGCCTTCGGTGTCGTCCGAGCCGATCTCGTACGAGTGCGTGCCGACGCGCGTGTCGTGGCCCATCTCGGAGACCCGGACGCCGGAACGCGGGCCCACGCCGGTCTTCTTGACGGCGTCGTTGATCAGGGAGCTGTGGTCGCTGTGCCCGGTCCAGTCGTACTTCCGCTGCGTGGATCCGTCCAGCGCCTCGGCTGCCTGGTGGACGGCGTCGTGCAGCTCGTCGTCGCTCCATGTGGAGGAGGACCGGAGAGCGTACATCCCGCCGACGGTGATGAGCAGCGCGAGCACGATGAGCGCGGCGGCGACCGGGTTGTGGGGGTTGTAGACGTAGCGGTTGGTGCCCCATCGGGAACGGACGAAGACCGGCTCGCCCTCGTTGCCGGCGCTCATGGATCGGTCCTTCCGCAGCCTCATGAACCTATGTCGCCGAGCCCTCGCGGGGCACCTTCGCCGTTGCACGCTACACCAGCGGGAGCGGGGCCGGTCGCCGTCCCGCCAGCGGCAGCGGTGGGGGCGGTCGGCCAGTCGAGAAGAGCCTAGGGCGGAGACCGAGCAGCCCCAAGGGAGAGGCCGCGTCGGGCCCGGCGTGCGGCCAGGGAGGGGGAGCATCCCAGGTCAGCGGGTCCAGGCAGCCCGTCTAGGCTTCTGTCCCGGGCCGGCCCGTCGGCCGGTCGGGGATCAGGGGAGGACGACCGTCCGATGAGCAGCACCACCGAGGTGTTCCAGCCGCTCCAGGCGGACGACCCTCCCGTCGTGGCCGGTTACCGCCTCGCGGCCCGGCTCGGCGCCGGGGGCATGGGCCGGGTGTACTTGTCGCACACCCAGGGCGGCCGCCCCGTGGCGATCAAGGTGGTGCGGCCGGAACTGGCCGACGACCCGGCCTTCCGGCGGCGGTTCCGCCGGGAGGTGGAGGCCGCCCGCCGGGTCAGGGGCGCGTACACCGCGGAACTCGTCGACGCCGACACCGACGGCGTACCCCCGTGGCTCGCCACGCTGTACGTGCCCGGGCCGTCTCTCACGGAGGCGGTCGCCCGGCGCGGTCCGCTGCCGGTGTCCGCCGTGCTGTGGCTGATGGTCGGCGTGGCCGAGGCGCTCCAGGCGATCCACGCCGCGGGGATCGTGCACCGGGACCTCAAGCCGTCGAATGTGCTGCTGGCCGCCGACGGGCCACGGGTGATCGACTTCGGTATCGCGACCGCCGCCGACCTCTCCTCGTACACCGCCACCGGCTCCACCGTCGGCACACCCCACTTCATGGCCCCCGAGCAGGCGACCGCCGGTGCCGTCACCCCGGCGACCGACGTCTTCGCGCTGGCCCAGACGGCGGCCTTCGCGGCGCTGGGCGAACCGCTGTACGGGGATGGCGTCGCGGCCGCCGTGCTGTACCGGATCGTGCACGAGGAACCCGACCTGTCCCGGCTGCCCGAGCCGCTGCGCCCGCTGTTCGCCCGGTGCCTGGCGCCGGATCCGGGGGAGCGGCCCACGGTGGCGGAGGTCGTCGAGTGGTGCCGGCGGCGACTGGACGCAGAGGCCGAAGCGGGCGGCGGGCCGATCGTGTGGCGCGAGGTCACGGGACCCGGGACGACCGTTCCGGGTCCGGTGCGCACCCCCGCGGCTCCGTCGACCGAGGCCGCGACGCGGTCGCTGAGGCCCGTACGGGGTGGGGCGCCCGGACGGCGTACCGCGCTGATCGCGGCCGCGGCCGTGACGGCGGGCAGTCTGCTGCTGACAGGCCTGACGTGGCTCGCCGGGGACCGGTTCGGCCTCCGCGAGCGGGCCGCGGACACCCCCGCCTCGACACCCGGGCCGAAGAAGCCCGCACGGTCCACGGCGCCGCCTGCGAGCACCGTGCCGACCACGGGCGGCGGCTCCTCCCGGGGGTCGCAGCCCGTCCCGGACGCCTCCCCGGCGCCGGGAGCCGCCGTGCTGTCCCTCATGTGGCTGGACGGGAAGAACTCCCTGAGTCTCCGTGAACCGATGCTGCGCGAGGACCGTAAGGGAGACATCCGCCTCGACTGCGAGAGCGACGTCGACTGCGCGCTGAGCAGCGACACCAGCGTGTTCGTGCAGCTGTTCAACGGAAAGACCGCCTCCCTCGACGTCTGCCGTCACCTTCTGAGCGGCGCCATCGGCTCCGACTACCGGACCTGGTCCCTCGTGGCGGCGGACGACGGCAGCCAGCTCTGCGTCAAGAACGCCTCCGGCGACATCGGGGTGCTCACGATCCAGGTCAAGCAGACGACCCTACGAGAAGCCGCTTTCCTGCAACTGGGCATGAAGGTCTGGAGGGAGGCGGCCTGAGACCGGCCGAGGGTTCTGGACTCGCGCCTCGGGCCGGTCGGTCACACGTCGAGGGCGGGCATGTCAGACCGCGGCGGCCTTGGTGAGCAGCTGCCCCATGGCGGCGAGTACGGACGGCTCGACGCGGTAGTAGACCCAGGTGCCGCGCCGCTCGGAGGAGAGGAGCCCGGCCTCCTTGAGCTTCTTCAGGTGGTGGGACACGGTCGGCTGGGAGACGCCGACGTCGGAGATGTCGCACACGCACGCCTCGCCGCCCTCGTGGGAGGCGACGGCCGAGAACAGCCGCAGACGGACCGGATCGCCCAGCGCCTTGAACATGACGGCGGTGCGCTCGGCTTCCTCGGCCGTCAGTGGGCGCTCGGTGAGCGGCGGGCAGCACGGCTCGACTGCGGGATCGACCTCGGGCTGGAGCAGGGGCAGCACCTCGATATTCGACATGTGTCTATGTTGACACGCGTCGAACCAGTTGAGTGAGTGAGTTCGAGATCGTACGCACCGGTCGGGCGGTCGGTGCTCCGGCCTGCCCCGGTGCTCGTCGGCCCCCTCCATCCAGCCCAATTTGATGAATGTCTATGTTGACGGGTATCGAATCAGGTGCCATCCTGGTGACACAGAGCATCGACATGCGTCGAAGTAGCAAAGGGGAACCGCCGTGACCGCCACCGCCACCGAACAGCTGCCCGCCCTCGTGATCGGTGCCGGGCCCGTCGGTCTGGCCGCCGCCTCCCGGCTGCTCGAACGCGGCATCGAGCCCCTCGTCCTGGAAGCGGGCCCGGCCGCCGGTGCGGCAGTGCGCGCATGGGCGCACGTGCGGCTCTTCTCCGCCTGGGGCGAGGTCACCGACCCCTCGGCCGAGAAGCTGCTCGCCCCGACCGGCTGGGTGAAGCCCGACCCCACGACGTACCCGACCGGCGGTGACTGGGCCGAGCGCTACCTCCAGCCGCTCGCCGACGCCCTCGGCGACCGCGTCCGCTACGGCGCCACCGTCACCGGCGTCTCCCGCGCCGGCCGCGACCGGATCGTCGACGCCGACCGCGACACCCAGCCGTTCGTCGTCCACGTCGAGTACGCCGACGGCCGCGAGGACCGCATCCCCGCCCGCGCCGTGATCGACGCCTCCGGCACCTGGACGACCCCCGGCCCCGCCGGTGCGTCGGGTCTCCCCGCGCTCGGGGAGAAGGCCGCAGCCGACCGCATCACCTACCGCGTACCCGACCTGAACGACCCGGCCGTACGCGCCCGCTACGCCGGCAAGCGCACCGCCGTCATCGGCTCCGGCGCCTCCGCCTTCACCGCGCTCGCCACCCTCGCCGACCTCGCCAAGGCCGGCGACGGGAAGGGTACGAAGGCGGTGTGGATCCTGCGCCGCGGCATCTCCGGCTCCACCTTCGGCGGCGGCACCGCCGACCAGCTCCCCGCTCGCGGCGCTCTGGGCCTCGCCGCCAAGGCCGCCGTCGACCAGGGGTACGCCGACGCGGTCACGGGCTTCCGTACCGAGGCGATCGAGCGCGACGGCGAACGGCTCGTCCTGGTGGCCGAGGACGGCCGCC
The DNA here is from genome assembly GCF_055571835.1 of Streptomyces sp. NPDC030862. Classification (NCBI taxonomy): domain Bacteria; kingdom Bacillati; phylum Actinomycetota; class Actinomycetes; order Kitasatosporales; family Streptomycetaceae; genus Streptomyces; species Streptomyces sp. NPDC030862. The sequence continues at coordinate 320,846 of NZ_JBVIEN010000007.1, forward strand.
GTCTCGACCCGGTCGACGAGGTGATCGTGCTGACCGGCTTCCGCCCCGACCTGGCCTTCCTCTCCGAGATCCGCCTCCACCTCGACGAACGCCTCCAGGCCCCGGTGGAGCTGGCCCCGCTGATCGACCCCAACCAGCACTCCTGCGGCACCGTCTACCCGCACGGCCACCGCGAACTGGCCCACCCGGAGAAGGACGTGTACCTCGTCGGCATGAAGTCCTACGGGCGCGCGCCCACGTTCCTCGCGCTCACCGGCTACGAGCAGGTCCGCTCCGTCGTCGCGGCCATCGCCGGCGACCTCGACGCCGCCGACCGCGTCGAACTCACGCTGCCCGAGACCGGCGTGTGCGGCGGAGCGGGACTCTTCGACGCGCCCGACGCCCAGGGGAACGACGCCGGCGGCTGCTGCGCCCCCGCCCCGGAACTCATCCAGCTCGGCGCGGCGACCACCGTCTCCGCCCCGGCTCAGACCGAAGAGGCGCCGTCCGGCGGCTGTTGCGGCTCGTGACCACCGCGTGGCCCGCCCCTCCGCGACACCGCTGCGCTGCCCGACGGCCCGCTGCCGGAACACCGCCCGGGCGACGCCACCCCGCACCTTGGACGTTCCACCGAGGGGACGCGGCGCCCATGGTCGGGAAAGCGCATTGTCCGGAGGGGCCTTGGCGGATTGGATGGCGCGAATGAGATCCATGCTCGACGGCTGCGCGCCCTGGCCCGAGGAGTTCGCCGACCGCTACTGGGCGGCCGGGCACTGGCGTGGCTACACGCTCGACAACCTGCTGCGCGGGTGGGCCCTGGAGTACGGGCCCCGGACCGCGCTCGTGCAGGACGGTGCCCGGCTCACGTACGCGAACCTGAACCGGCGCGTGGACCGGATGGCCGCCGGCTTCCGGCTGCGCGGACTCCGCCCCCGGCAGCGGGTCGTCGTGCAGCTGCCGAACGTCCCCGAGTTCGTCGTCACCGTCTTCGCGCTGATGCGTGTCGGCGCGGTCCCCGTGTTCTGCCCGGTCTCGCACCGCGCGCCCGAGGTGTCCCGCATCGTGCGCGTCACCGAGGCCGTCGGGTACGTCGGGCCCTCGACGTACCGGGGATTCGACCACAAGGCGATGGTCGCGGACATCGCGGCCCAAGGTCCCTTCCTACGGCGGGTGTTCACCCTGGACGCGCCGGGCGGCCCGTCCCCGTACGGCGGCCTCGCGACCGATGTGTCGGGCTGCCACTACTTCCCCCTGGGCTCCGTCGAGGCGCCGCCCGGGCCGCCGCTCGCGCAGAGCGCGGACCAGGTCGCGTTCCTCCTGCTCTCCGGCGGTACGAGCGAGGCGCCCCGGCTCGTCCCGCGCACGCACAACGACTACGCCTACCAGGCCCGGGCCGCCGCCGAACTGGTGTCGCTCACCGAGGACGACGTGTACCTCGCCGCGTTGCCCGCCGCGGAGAACTTCGCCTTCGGCTGCCCCGGCATCCTCGGCACCCTCTCCGTCGGCGGCACGGTCGTCCTGGTCGAGGACCCGGAACCCGCCGCATGCCTCGCGGCCATCGAACGCGAGCGGGTCACCCTCACGTCGCTGGAGCCGGAAGCCGCCCGGTCGTGGCTCGACGTCCCTCCCGCGATGCGGGCCGACGTGAGCAGCCTGCGCCTCGTACAGATCGGCGGCGTCACCCCCGGGCACCGGGAGACCGCCGAACGGTGGGGCGCCGCATGGGGCTGCCGCCTGCAGCAGGTCTTCGCCGTGGCCGAGGGGCTGCTCACCCTCACCCGGCCCGGCGACCCGGACGAGACCGTGCTCACCACGCAGGGCCGCCCGCTCTCGCCCGACGACGAGATCCGCATCGTCGACGCCGACGGCAAGGACGTACCCGACGGGGAGTACGGCGAGCTCCTCGCGCGCGGTCCCTACACCGTGCGGGGCTACTACCGGGCGCCGGACCACACCGCACGCTCCTTCACCGCCGACGGCTACTTCCGCACCGGCGACCTCGCGCGGCGCACCCCGGACGGCAACCTCGTGGTGACCGGGCGCCGCTCGCGGTGAACGTGCGGTGCGTTAAGGTCCTGACGACCAGTCTGGCCAGCAGGGCCGGGGAGCGCGCCGGAGGGGACCAGCGGAGCAGTGGCTGACGGATTCATCCGGTGGTACCGGGAGTCGGCGGCCACACCGGTCTTCGCCGAGCAGACGGAGCTCTTCGCGGCACACGGCATCGCGCTCGTCCACCCGGTGCGCGGCGCGGCCGTGGTGCTCGACGTCGAGGGGGAGGGCGTCCTCATGCAGCCGGAGGAGCTCGGCCGGCTGCTGGGACTGCGCATCGCGTCCCTCACCCTGAACTGGTGGTTCTCCGCCGACGTCGACGTGGTGGACGCGTATGCGTATGAACCGATCGGTTGCGAGATCCAGACGCTGTGGCTGGACGGCCTCACACCCGAGCAGGCCGACACGGTCGAGGCGGCGGTGGCCGCGGCGGCGACGGCACTTCCGGTGCCGACCCGCGCCGTGATCGTCGACCGGGAGGGGGAGGGCGACCCCGAGGACTGGGACTCGGCCGTGCTGTACGACGGGGAGACGCCGGCGCACTTCCCGGACCGGGTCCTGGCGCGCGGCACGCTCGCGGAGCGGCTGCGGAGGTCGTCGCCGGAGCTGAGGAGTGAGGAGACCGGGGGAGGCCTGACCCGGTTCGCCCCTGCCCGTCGGCTCTGACGGCCGAAGGAAAGCCCCGCTGGTTCCACGACCAACGGGGCCTTCCCGTGCTCTCGCCCCGTGCGTCACTCCGCGGCCGCGTGCCGCCGCCCGGTGAAACGGTGCCACCAGTGGCGGCGCCGAGGGTGCACGGCGCGCCCTAGCAGTCGCCCCAGCAGCAGGTAACCGAGCAGCGCCCCCGTGGTGTTGAGCAGGACATCGTCGATGTCGAAGGCGCGCCCGGTGATGAGGGCGCCCTGCACCAGTTCGACCAGCAGCATCACGAGGGCGGTGACCACCGCCACCCGTACCAGCCCCCGGGCGCGGGGAAACAGGACCGGCAGCAGCAGGCCGAACGGCACGCCCAACAGTACGTTGCCGCCGATCTGCTTGGCTGCGTCCCGAAGGTCCGGCTGCCCGAGGTAAGCGCGGATGGAGTCCCCCGGACGCAGATTGCTGTGGGTCAGTGACTCCGAGGCGGCCGAGGGCTCCAACGTGAGGCGTGCGAGCAGGACCGCGAACGCCACCATCCCCACGAACGCCAGCAGCATGGCCACGGCTCGTCCCACGGGCGACAGCAGCGGCCGGTCCCACGCCGTTCGCCCCGGTGGTTCTCCCTCGGTCCTCTCCCGCACGACTGTCCGTGCCATCAGAAAACTCCCTACTCCCTTTCAGGCTGGGTGCTCATCCCGGATCCGTACGACCGGACGGCAGCGGCGACCGTCTCCCGCGCCCGTCCGGTGTGTGCCATGCGAGCTCGTCTACCCTCGCCAACCGGTTGGAAGCGCCCGGTACCGGTATGTGGGCCGGGGGCGCCTCCGCGGCCACCGTCGCGGCCACCGCCCACGGCTGGTTCATGCGCTCGGTGCAGGGGCCCGACTCTCCCGGTGACCGCCCCGCAAAATGCTGATGTCACCTGCCTTTGCCGTATGTGTCCCCCCTTCGGGAACCCGCGTTGCGCGTTCCCGACCTCGAGGCTCGGTTCAGTCGGAGTCGAGAACAGGCAAAACTCTCGTCATACGGAAACGGTGCACGCCCCAGCGGAATCCCGGCACCGGCGGGAAAAGAGGAATCGGCTTCACCGGAAAATCCGGAGCCGGAAACGCTGGAAAACCGGAGGAAAGCCCGTGCGTATTGCGCGTGACGGAATGCGAAGAGAGCGGAGAGGTGGTGGTGTCCCGTGGCCGGTACAGCGGTGGTGACCGGGGCGAGCAGTGGGATCGGCGCGGCGACCGTGCGCCGCCTGACGAAGGACGGCTACGACGTGGTGGCCGTCGCCCGGCGTACCGACCGGCTGCGCGAGGTGGCGCGGGAGACCGGCGCCAAGGCCCTTCCCGTGGACATCACGGACGCCGGCGCCGTACGGCGGCTCGCCGACGAGCTGGACGCCTGCGACGTCCTGGTCAACAACGCCGGCGGCGCCCGGGGCGCGGACGGCGTGGCGACCGCGTCGGTGGACGACTGGGAGTGGATGTTCTCCGTCAACGTCCTCGGCACCTTGCGGGTCACCCAGGCACTGCTGCCGCTGTTGCGGCAGGGCGCCGGGGGCACCGTCGTGACCGTCACCTCCACCGCGGCCTTCACCACCTACGAGGGCGGCGGCGGATACAGCGCGGCCAAGCACGCCGAGCACGCGCTCAGCGAGACCCTGCGGCTGGAGCTGTGCGGCGAGCCGGTCCGGGTCATCGAGGTGGCTCCCGGAATGGTGAAGACCGACGAGTTCGCCCTCAACCGCCTGCGCGGCGACGCCGCCAGGGCCGCCGCCCTGTACGAGGGCGTCGACCACCCCCTGACCGCGGACGACGTCGCCGAGTGCGTGGCCCTCGCGGTCGGCCTGCCGCAGCACGTGAACATCGACCACCTCGTGGTGCGCCCTCTCGCGCAGGCGGCCCAGCACCGACTCCACCGCGGCCCGCTGATCCATCGGCATCGGAAGAACGAGCACGGAATCGAGGAGCGTCCTACCCGTGAATTCCCAGCGTGAACGCCTGACACCGCAAATGCTGCGGTACGACGATTTCGACGACCGCGCGGAAACCCGGTACCTGCCGTACCTGATGTATTTCCATCGGGCGGGGTACCGTTCCGCAACGGTGAACACCGATCGGCTGGGATTCAGGATCTCCCACGGTGCCACCGAGCAGGGCTCGGTGGCAAAGCCGCCGAAAGGCCCGGTCCGGCTGCTGGCCGGCAGTTCCACCCCGTTCGGCATCGGAGCGACCAGCGACGCCGCCACGATGGCGTCGCGCCTCTGGTCCACGTACGCGCCCTCTGTCCCGTGGCTCAATTTCGCCGGCCGCAGCCACAACTCGATGCAGGAGCTGCTGCTGTTCCTGATGCACCGGGAGCTGCTGCCCGAGGTGGAGGAGATCGTCGTCTTCTCCGGGCTGAACGACCTGGCGCTCAGCAGGCTGCCGGACGCACAGCGCGGGGACCACGGCGCGTTCTTCAACTGCGGTGAGTACTTCGACCAGATGGAGGAGCTGCGCGTCCGGCACCGCAAGCAGAAGCGCGGCTTCGGCCGGCGCCCCGGCGCGGCCGGTACCGACCACCACACGGTGCCCCCGCTCGCGGACCGGATCGCGTACGCCGTCGACCTGACCACCCGCCACCTCGCCGCCCTGCAGCTGCTGGCGGCCCCGACCGGCGCCCGGATCACCTACGTACTGCAGCCGCTCGCGACCTGGGTCCGGGAGTCCGGATCACCCGAGGAGAAGGCGGTCTTCGGCGAGCTCGACGAGGTCTCCAACTTCTGGGAGCTGTACGGCGACATCGCCACGATGGAGTCCGGCCGCAGGTACGCGGAGGCGCTCCGCACCGCCTGCGAGGCGCAGGACGTCCGCTTCCTCGACATGAGCCCCGTCCTCGCCGAGGCGGTGACGGTGAACGACTGGCTGTACGTGGACCGCGCGCACTTCACCGACCACGGTACCGAGATCGTGTCCGGCCTCCTCGCCGACTCCCTCGGTCTCTCCTAGTCCCTGACCAGGTCCCACGCATCGGAAGAGAGGGCATTCAGTCATGTCGTTCGTACGGAAGCTCATCGCGAAGCTGTTCGGGCGCAAGCGGAAGGCGAAGAACGACGCGTCCATCTACCCCATGTTCTGACCGGACGTGCACCGCACAGCCCCGGGTGCCCGACCACGTGGGAGAGAGAGGGGAACGATGCAAGGCCCAGAGGCAGCTGCCACGGCGACGCTGTCCGCACACCACCGGACGGACGGCCCGCACGGGGTGCCGCAGGACGGTGGCTCCGCACGCACCGTGTACGCGTACGCGGCGGACCCGGAGGCGTCCCTCCCCGACGGCAGGTTCGTCGACGAGGTCCGTACCGCACTTCACCACCACCCCGCACCCCCCGCGGGCCACGGCTCGCTCGACGCGCTGTTCCGCCAGGCCGCCGACTGGGCGTCCGACGAGCGGGAGCGGTTCCGCTCGCTCCTCGGCGCCGACGGCGAGGAGGGGGCGCCGGCCCGGCCGGCCGGCCGCCCCGAAGGGCACCGCCAGGTGCTCGTCCGGCGGGCCGTCCTCGGCTGCGCTCCCCTGTCCCTCATGTCCGGCGCCTGGCTCCAGTGGCTGAGCGCCCCCGGGAACGCCGACGCCCCCCTCGTGCTGAGGATCCTCGCGCTGTACGCCGAGGACGTCGGCGCGGGCCACCCGGCGGCCTCCCGGGGCAGCGCGTACCTCGAACTGCTGCGCAGGCTGCGGCTCGCGGAGAACGCCGCACCGGCGGTGCGGCTCACCGGCGACCAGCGCATCACGGAGGGCGCGTTCCGCCTCCCGGCGCTGCTGCTGGCGATGAGCAGACGGCCGGACGACTTCCGGGGAGAGATCCTCGGGGCCGACATGTGCCTGCGCGCGGTCGGGCTGCTGCCCGCCCTGGCGATGGTCCGGGCGGCGCTGCCGGCGGAGGCGGACTGGGACACCATCGATCCGGCCCACCCGCGCGACCCCGAGGGCCCGTCACCCGCCGAGCGGTGCCGCACCGCGGTGGACGAGCTGCTGGCGGAGGAGGGTGACCGGGCCGCGGACGCGGTGCGCGCGGGCTTCCACTGGGCGCTGGCCGCCCTGCGCGAGTGGTCCGAGGCGCTGCATGCGGAGCTGGTGGCGGCCGGGGACCCCGCGTTCGACATGGCGGAGCTGATGCGCCTGCGGTCCCGGGAAGGCGCCGTCTACCACCACCAGTTCATGCTGGAGGGCAAGTCGCTGGCCACCTGGCTGGCGGAGTGCCGGACCGACCCCGGGCCGCTGCTCGACGTCCTGGCGCGCAGCAAGCTGGTCAAGCCCGGCCGCTCGGGTGCCAGTTCCCTCGTCCGGGGGCTGGTGGGGGAGCGGGGGCCGATGTTCCGGGTCTTCTCGCCGGAGGACCTGGTCGTCCTGCGCCGCTGGATCGACTCCCTCCCCGCCGAGCCGCCCGCCGACGCGGCGGACACCTCGGACGCGGCCGATACCGCGGAGGCGGCCGACACCGTGGACGCGGCGGACGCCGCACCTGCCGCACCGGCAGGTCCCCCGGCCCGGGCGGCCACCCCCGGTACCGCAGACCCCCTGGCGGCCGTCGCCGGCGCGCTGCGCGCGGGCGCACGCTCCCCGGGCCGCGCGCCCTCGGGCCTGCGCGAGGCGTACCACCTGCTGATGAACCGCACCGACACCCCGGCGCTGCGCTCCTGGGCCATGGAGTACGTGGCCGGCTGGCTCGCGCGCTCCCGGCACGGCATGGACCGTACGAACATGCCGCTCCCCGAGCGCTGGGGACACGAAGGGCTGCGGCCGTGGCTGCAGGCCCAGCACGACCGGCACGGAGCCGAGTTCGAGGAGATCGCCGCGATTCCGCTGCCGTCCCGGGAGGCCGTCGTCGACGACACCGTGCAGACGGCGCCGCTGACCCTGATCGACGGCAGCTGGCTCCAGGGGTTCACCGACTACGAGCAGGCGTCGTCCGCGATCGGGCACTCCCTCTTCGAGACGTACTGGGACGAGCTCGGCAACGGCGAGCCCCACCTCAACCATCCGCTCATCTACCGCGACGTGCTCAAGGAGATGGGCGTGGAGCTGCCGCCGACGGCTTCGGCCGCGTTCGCGCGGTGGTCCGGCTTCCGTGAGGAGTCCCTGGAGCTGCCGGTGTACTGGCTGTGCGTGGGCCGCTTCCCGCGGACCTTCCTGCCGGAGGTCCTGGGGCTCAACCTGGCCATGGAGCTGTCGGGCGTGGGCGGCACGTACCGCAGGGCGCGGCTGGCGCTGAAGTCGTACGGCTTCAGCACCCGCTTCGTGGACATCCACAACACCATCGACAACGTCGCCACCGGGCATTCCGCCTGGGCCGCCGATGCCGTGGACACCCTGCTGGCCTCGCTGCCCGACACGCCCGGCCCCGGTGGCAGGGCGGACGTGTGGGAGCGCGTCCGCGTCGGCTACCGCTCGCTCAACCCGCCGAGCGGCATGGGCGCGCGGCTGGCCGCCCGCCGCAGCCGCCTCTCCGGCCGGCGCCGGTGAGGCGCCCCGCGAGCCCGCGATGCGGCGACGTACTGACGCACCCGGCCACGCGCGGGCGTGGTCACCGACCCAAGGCGGAGGAATGCAGCGGTGTCTGACCTGATTCTCGGAGTCTCAGCCTTCTACCACGACAGTGCGGCCGCGCTGATCGCCGACGGCGTGCCCGTCGCCGCGGCCCAAGAGGAACGTTTCACCAGGCGTCGGCACGACTCCTCGTTCCCCTCGCGGGCGGTCGAGTACTGCCTCGACGAGCAGGGCGTGAACCTGGACGACGTCTCCGCCGTCGCCTACTACGAGGACCCCCGGCTGAAGTTCCGGCGGGTCATGGCGACCTTCGCGGGCGCCGCGCCCACCGGCTTCGCCTCCTTCCGCGACACCCTGCCCGCCTGGCTGGGCCGCGGCGGCAAGCTGCGCACCGACGACACCGTGCGCGCCGAGCTCGCGGCGCTGCGCCGGGGCCGGGTACCGGAGGTCTCCGTACGCCGCCACCACGAGTCGCACGCGGTGTCCGCCTTCTTCCCGAGCCCCTACGAGTCGGCGGCCGTGCTGTGCATCGACGGCGTCGGCGAATGGGCCACGACCACGATGTGGCACGGCCGGGGCACCGAACTGCGGCCCGTGGCGGAGCTGCGGTTCCCGCACTCGCTCGGCCTGCTGTACTCGGCGTTCACGTACTTCTGCGGCTTCAAGGTCGACTCCGGCGAGTACAAGCTCATGGGCCTGGCGCCCTACGGCAAGCCGCGGTACGCGCACCTCATCGAGGACCAGCTCATCGACCTCAAGCCGGACGGGTCCTTCCGCCTGGACATGCGCTACTTCGAGTACCTGCGCGGTCAGGTGATGACCGGGCGCGGCTTCGAGAAGCTCTTCGGCGGCCCCCGGCGCGCCCCCGAAAGCCCGCTCACGGAGCGGGAGTTCGACCTGGCCGCCTCGGTGCAGGCGGTGACCGAGAAAGCCGTGCTCCGGCTGGCCAAGACGGCGCGCGAGCGCACCGGCGAGTCCAGGCTCTGCATGGCCGGCGGCGTCGCGCTCAACTGCGTGGCCAACGGCAAGGTGATCGACGCCGGCATCTTCGACGAGGTGTGGATCCAGCCCGCCGCCGGCGACGCCGGAGGCGCCCTCGGCGCGGCCCAGGCCGTCGCCATGGAACGGGGCGTGCGGCGCGACCACCCGCGCACCGGCCGCGACGCGATGAGCGGCTCCCTGCTCGGCCCCGCGTACGACGACGACGAGATCGCCGCGTACCTGGAGTCGCGGGGCATCCCGCACCGGCGGCTGGACAGCGCCGGCCTGGCCGAGCAGGTCGCGGACGGGCTGGCCCAGGGCAAGATCGTCGGCTGGTTCCAGGGGCGCATGGAGTTCGGCCCGCGGGCGCTCGGCGCCCGGTCCATCATCGGCGACCCGCGCAACCCGGACATGCAGTCGGCGATGAACCTGAAGATCAAGTTCCGGGAGTCGTTCCGCCCCTTCGCCCCGGCCGTGCTGGCCGAGGACGCCAAGGACTACTTCGACCTGCCGCAGGAGAGCCCGTACATGCTCGTGGTCTCCCAGGTCGCCGCCGCGCAGCGGCTGGAGGCCCAGGACCGGGGCGCCTCCGGGCTGGACCTGCTCAAGGTGCAGCGCTCCACCATCCCCGCCGTCACCCACGTCGACTACTCGGCGCGCGTGCAGACGGTGACGGAGCACAGCAACCCGCCCTACCACCGGCTGCTGACCGCCTTCAAGTCCCTGACGGGCTGCCCGGTCCTGGTCAACACCTCCTTCAACGTGCGCGGTGAACCCATCGTGAACTCGCCCCACGAGGCCTACACCTGCTTCATGCGCACCAACATCGACATGCTGGCGCTCGGCAACTTCCTGCTGGAGAAGCACGAACAGCCCGCGTGGACCGAGACGTCCGACTGGCGCGAGGAAATCCCCCTGGACTAGGCCGTGTCCGCGACGTCCCGCCCGAAGTCCCGCCCGCCGGCAGAAACGGAAGTTTCATGCGTACCTTCCTGCTCCTCCTCGTCTACTACCTCGTCGTGACGCCCTACGGCCTGCTGAGCCGCGTCGCCAACGACCCCCTCGCCCGCCGCTGGGAACGGCGCGCGGACACGTACTGGAACCCGCCGACCCCGTCACCGGCTCGCTGAGTGGCGCACCAAGGCGTGCAACCGACTGAACGGAGACAACGATGACCAGCCTGCTCCAGTTCGCCCGGTACCGTCTCGAGGACAGTGCCCGGGACCTGGTGACCAAGGAGATCTCGGCGCGGGTGTCGGAGACCAGCCTGGACTCCGACCTCGACGACGCGATCCTCGGCGGCATCGGCGCGTACGCCCTGCGGCGCCACCTGCCCGGCGACATCCTGCAGGGAATCCAGGTGTTCACGGCGGCGGGCTCCCACGCGTTGCTCCTGTCCAACCTGCCGGCACAGGAGTTCCCGGCCACGCCGGTCAGCGGATTCGCCGACGAGGCCGGGCTCGCCGTCACCAACGCGATCCACCTCGGGCTGATCCGGATCCTCGGATGCACCCCGTTCGCCGTCAGCTACGAGAACGACGGCCGGCTCATCCGCAACGTGGTGCCCAACCCGGCGGCCTCCGGAACCACCAGCTCCTGGGGTGCCGACTCGGAGTTCTTCTGGCACACCGACAATCCGCACCAGCCGTTCGGGCCGCCCGGCTCCGATCCCCGGCTGTACACCCCGGCCTACCTCACCTTCTTCGCCATACGCAACGAGGAGCGGGTACCCACCGAGATCGCGGCGCTCGACGACGTGGTCGTACGGCTCGACGACGAGACCCGGGCCGGCCTCATGGCCCCGGAGTTCCAGGTCGGCGCACCCGACTCCAACGACGGCGAGGCCATCGGCCCGCTGGTGAAGACCGCCGTCCTGGAGACCGCGCCGGACGGCCGCCACCGCGCCCGCTACGACCGCGGGACGACGACCGGCGTCACGCCCGCCGCGCAGGACGCCCTGGAGCGCTGGTCCGCCGCCCTGAAGACCGTCCCGTCGGCCGACCTGGTGCTGGAAACGGGCGACTTCATGATCTTCGACAACCACCGGGTGCTGCACCGCCGCAAGGCGTTCACGCCCCACCCCCACACGAACGCGCGCTGGCTGCGCCGCTGCTACGCCGCCTGACGGAACACCAGCCCCACCGCTCCACCCATCGTCCAGCTCACCTCACCCCCGAAGGGAACCCCATGGGCAAGTACCGCGTGGCAGTCATCGGCGGCCGGCCGGCTCCGGTCACGGGCGCGAAGGAACTCGGCATCGACGTCGTCCTCGTCCACGAGGAGGGCGCCTATGACGTGGCCGTGGCCCAGCACTGCGAGCGCATCGTGCACGCCCCCCTCGACGACGGGCAGGCCATCCTCGACGTACTGAAGCCGCTGCACGACGAGCGCCCCTTCGACCGCGTCCTCACCACCACCGAACCGGCCGCCGAGTCCACCGGCTTCGTCGTCGACTCCCTCGGCCTGCCGGGCGTCACCGAGGCCACCGCCCGCGCCCTCAAGGACAAGGCCCTCACCCGGGAGCTCCTGGACCGGCACGGACTCAGCCCCGTGCGCTACCGCATGGTGAACAGCGCCGACGAGATCGCGGCGTTCCGGGCCGAGGTGGGCGACCGCGTCATCGTCAAGCCGGTGGACGGTGTGGCCAGTCTCCACATCCACCCCGTCGACGGACCCGAGGACGCCCGGAAGGCCTGGGAGGCACTGCGTGAGGCCGGCATCTCCAAGGTCATCGCCGAGGAGTACCTGGACGGCCCCGTCGTCAGCGTGGACTCCTTCTCGTACGAGGGCCGCCACCTCACCATCGGCTACTCCGAGTACCGCATGAACGACCGGTACGTCGAGTGGGAGGTCTCCACCCCCAGCCGCTACGCCCAGCCCTGGCTCGCCGAACTCCGCGACCTCACCCCGAAGCTGCTGGACGCCGTCGGCCTCACCGAAGGGCCCTCGCACAGCGAGTTCGTCCTCACCGCGAAGGGCCCGCGCGTCCTCGAGTCGCACGCCCGGCTCGCCGGCAGCGGCGCGCCCGAGCTCGTACGCCGCGCCTTCGGGCTGAACCTCAACCGGATGTTCCTCACCGTCCCGCTCGGCATCGACGAGCTGCCGCAGACCTCACCCGAGCCGCTGGGCGGGGCGGCGGTCCGGTTCTTCACCCCCGAGCCGGGCACCATCGACGCCATCGAGGTCGACGACGACGCGGCCGACGAGATCCGCCGCGTCCCCAAGGGCGAGAAGCTCTACGTCTTCCTGCCGTACCTGGACGAGTTCATGGACACCGAGGTGGCGGCGGTGATCGGCAAGGACGTCGGCGAGACCGTGCCCCCGCTGCTGACCGTCGCCGACTGCGTCTCCGGGTACGTCATCGCCTCCGGGCGCGACGCCGACGACGCGGTCGCCAAGTGCGAGGCCGTCAACGACCGGATCCGCTTCAAGACGAGCTGACGCCGCCCCCTGCTGCCGGACGCCGTTCCCCCCGCTCCCGCCCCCCTGCGGGTGCGTCCCCGCCGGGGACGGCGTCCCGCTCCTCGTCTCCTCACCCCCTCTGAACGCCTCCTGGGATGGAATCACCATGAACACGATCACTTCCCCCGTCCTGGCGGAGGGCTCCCTGCCGGACCCCGTCGCCCAGTTGAACACCGTCCGCCGGCTCGTCGAGGAGCGGTACAGCGGTGATCAGCCGCTCGCCCGCGCCGCGCTCCACCTGATCGACTGCGCGACCGACATCGTGGGCCAGCTCCCCGGCGGCGACCTCGACGCGGCGCGGGGCGCGCTCGGCTCGGCCCGCGCCGCGGTGGTCTCGGCGACCTTCGCGGTGGGCCGGATCCGGGACATGGCGGCCACCGGGACGGAGCGGGCATGAGCCGGCACATCATCGTCATCCACCGCTGGCGCGACCAGCACGCCCGGTACGACGACTACCTCGACCACCGCACCCACCGGGTCACCTACGTGACCACCCGCCTCGCCCTCCCCTCCGTCCCCGTCGGCGCCGCGGCCGCCCGCGTGGTCCCGGCCACCGACGACATCGACGCCGTCTGGCACGCCGTGACCGACCTGCGCACCCACTTCGGCGCCCCCGAGCGGGTCGTGGCCCTCAACGAAGGAGACCTCGACACCGCCGCGCTCGTACGCGAACGACTCGGCTGCGCCGGCCAGACCCCCGGCCCACTGGCCCGCTTCCGCGACAAGCTCACCATGAACCAGGTGGTCGCCGAGGCGGGCATACCGGCCCCCGCCTTCGCCGACGCCCCCGACGAAGCGGCCGTCCTCGCCTTCGCGGAGCGCCACGGCTGGCCCGTGGTGGTCAAGCCGCGCAAGGGCACCGCAAGCCGGGGCGTCGTACGCCTCGACTCCCCGGCCGACCTGCCGCTGCTGCGCACCTCGCCGCCGGAACCGCGCGTGGTGCAGGAGTTCTGCGGCGACCAGATCTTCCATATCGACGGCCTGTGGACCGGCGAGGAACTCGGCCCCTGGCGGGCCTCCCGTTACGTCAACACCTGCGTGGACTTCACCCAGGGCGAGGCCCTCGGCTCCGTCGAGGTCGACGACCCCCACCTCCTCGCCCCGCTCTCCGCGTTCACGGCCCGGGTGGCGAGAGCGCTCGGCCCGGAACCGTGGGTCTTCCACCTGGAGGCCTTCGTCGGTACGTCCGCCGACGGCTCGCCCTCCGTCCGGTTCCTGGAGGCCGGCTATCGGGTCGGCGGCGCGGAGATCCCGTTCATCTGGCGGGAGGTGCACGGCATCGACCTGATGCACGCCGCCGCCGACATCCAGCTCGGCCGCCGCCCGGAGCTCCCCGCACCGGCCCACTGGTCGACGGGCGGCTGGCTGCTCGTGCCCTCGCCCGTCCCGGCCCCGTGCCGCGTCACGGCGTGGGAGCTCCCCGAACCGCCGACCCCCGAGGAGGGCCCGTACGCGTCCGTGATACCGGCGGTGGGGCAGGTCGTCCCGCGGGTGGGCGGGTACGAACACGTGGGCGCTCGGTTCCGGTTCCGCGGTGGGTCGAGCGGGGACGTGGAGAAGGCCGTCCTCAGGACAGCCGCCCAGTTCCGCCTGGAGTGCGCCCCGGAGCGAGGAGCACGCGTGCCCTGCGGGCTGGACCGATGACCGGCAGCACGGCGGTGGCGGCGGGCTCTCGCGCCGTACTCGTCCTGGAGGATGGCTGCACGTTCCGTGGCCGTGCCTATGGGGCCGTGGGGGAGACCTTCGGCGAGGCCGTCTTCTCCACCGGCATGACCGGTTACCAGGAGACCCTGACCGACCCGTCGTACCACCGGCAGGTGGTGGTGATGACGGCTCCGCACGTCGGCAATACGGGTGTCAACGACGAGGACCCGGAGTCGAAGAAGATCTGGGTCTCCGGCTACGTGGTCCGCGACCCTGCCCGCATCCCGTCGAGCTGGCGCGCCACGCGCACGCTGGACGAGGAGCTGGCCGCCCAGGGCGTGGTCGGTATCAGCGGGATCGACACCCGGGCCCTGACCCGCCACCTGCGCGAGCGCGGCGCGATGCGCGTCGGCATCTTCTCCGGTGACGCGATCGGCGGGGATGCGGAGATGCTGGGTAAGGTCCAGGCGCAGCCGCAGATGAAGGGCGCGAACCTGTCGGCCGAGGTCGCCACCACCGAGCCGTATGTCGTTCCGGCGATGGGTGAGAAGAAGTTCACCGTGGCCGCGATCGACCTGGGCATCAAGGGCATGACCCCGCACCGGATGGCCGAGCGCGGCATCGAGGTGCACGTGCTGCCCGCCACCGCCACGGCCGAGGACGTGTACGCGGTCGCGCCTGATGGGGTGTTCTTCTCCAACGGTCCCGGCGACCCGGCGACCGCCGACCACCCGGTGGCGTTGATGCAGGCCGTCCTGGAGCGGAAGACGCCGCTGTTCGGCATCTGCTTCGGTAACCAGATCCTGGGCCGCGCGCTGGGGTTTGGTACGTACAAGTTGAAGTACGGCCACCGGGGGATCAACCAGCCGGTGCAGGACCGTACGACGGGCAAGGTCGAGGTGACTGCGCACAATCACGGCTTCGCCGTGGACGCGCCGCTCGACAAGCCGTCCGACACGCCCTTCGGCCGGGCCGAGGTGTCCCACGTGTGTCTGAACGACAACGTGGTGGAGGGTCTGCAGTTGCTGGACCAGCCGGCTTTCAGTGTTCAGTACCACCCCGAGGCGGCCGCCGGCCCGCACGATGCCGCGTACCTCTTCGACCGTTTCGTATCCCTGATGGAGGCCGAGCGTGCCTAAGCGCACCGATATCCAGTCCGTCCTGGTCATCGGCTCCGGCCCGATCGTCATCGGCCAGGCCGCCGAGTTCGACTACTCCGGCACCCAGGCCTGCCGTGTGCTGAAGTCCGAGGGCCTGCGGGTCATCCTGGTCAACTCCAACCCCGCGACGATCATGACCGACCCGGAGATCGCCGACGCCACCTACGTCGAGCCGATCACCCCCGAGTTCGTCGAGAAGATCATCGCCAAAGAGCGGCCGGATGCCCTGTTGCCGACGCTGGGTGGCCAGACGGCATTGAACACGGCGATCGCGCTGCACGAGGCGGGTGTACTGGCGCAGTACGGCGTGGAGTTGATCGGCGCGAAGGTGGAGGCCATCCACAAGGGCGAGGACCGCGACCTGTTCAAGGGTGTCGTCGAGGCCGTCCGCGCCAAGATCGGCCACGGTGAGTCCGCCCGTTCGGTGATCTGCCACTCCATGGACGACGTCCTCAAGGGCGTCGAAACCCTCGGCGGCTACCCCGTCGTCGTCCGCCCTTCCTTCACCATGGGTGGCGCGGGCTCCGGCTTCGCCCACGACGAGGAGGAGCTGCGCCGCATCGCGGGGCAGGGCCTGACGCTGTCGCCGACCACCGAGGTGCTCCTGGAGGAGTCGATCCTCGGCTGGAAGGAGTACGAGCTGGAGCTGATGCGCGACAAGCACGACAACGTCGTGGTCGTCTGTTCCATCGAGAACTTCGACCCGATGGGCGTGCACACCGGTGACTCGATCACGGTCGCCCCGGCGATGACGCTGACCGACCGCGAGTACCAGATCCTGCGTGATGTCGGTATCGCGATCATCCGCGACGTAGGCGTGGACACCGGCGGCTGCAACATCCAGTTCGCGGTCGACCCCGTCGACGGCCGGGTCATCGTCATCGAGATGAACCCGCGGGTGTCCCGGTCGAGTGCCTTGGCCTCCAAGGCCACGGGTTTCCCGATTGCCAAGATCGCTGCGAAGCTGGCGGTGGGCTACACGCTGGACGAGATCCCGAACGACATCACGGAGAAGACGCCGGCGTCCTTCGAGCCGACGCTCGACTACGTCGTCGTCAAGGCGCCGCGCTTCGCCTTCGAGAAGTTCCCGTCCGCCGACTCCACGCTGACCACCACGATGAAGTCGGTCGGTGAGGCCATGGCCATCGGCCGCAACTTCACCGAGGCGCTCCAGAAGGCGCTGCGTTCGCTGGAGAAGAAGGGAAGCCAGTTCACGTTCGTAGGGGAGCCAGGGGACCGGTCGCTTCTTCTGGAGGAGGCCAAGCGGCCTACCGATGGCCGGATCAACACGGTCATGCAGGCGATCCGGGCGGGTGCGACCCCGGAGGAGGTCTTCGACGCGACGAAGATCGACCCGTGGTTCGTCGACCAGCTCTTCCTGATCCACGAGGTGGCCGGCGAGCTGGCGGCTGCGCGCGAGCTCACCCCGGAGTTGCTCGCGTACGCGAAGCGGCACGGCTTCTCGGACGTCCAGATCGCCGAGATCCGGGGCCTGCGGGAGGACGTCGTCCGCGAGGTCCGTCACGCGCTCGGTGTGCGCCCGGTCTACAAGACGGTCGACACGTGTGCGGCGGAGTTCGCGGCGAAGACGCCGTACTTCTACTCCTCCTACGACGAGGAGAGCGAGGTCGCGCCGCGCGAGAAGCCTGCCGTGATCATCCTGGGGTCGGGTCCGAACCGTATCGGTCAGGGCATCGAGTTCGACTACTCCTGTGTCCACGCCTCCTTCGCGCTCAGCGAGGCGGGCTTTGAGACGGTGATGGTCAACTGCAACCCGGAGACGGTCTCGACGGACTACGACACCTCCGACCGTCTGTACTTCGAGCCGCTGACGCTTGAGGACGTGCTGGAGATCGTCCACGCCGAGCAGCAGGCCGGCCCGATCGCGGGTGTCGTGGTGCAGCTGGGCGGCCAGACCCCGCTGGGCCTGGCCCAGGCGCTGAAGGACAACGGCGTGCCGGTCGTGGGTACCTCCCCGGAGGCGATCCACGCCGCCGAGGACCGCGGTGCCTTCGGCCGCGTGCTGGCCGAGGCGGCCCTGCCGGCGCCCAAGCACGGCACCGCGTTCTCCTTCGACGACGCCGCGCGGATTGCTGCCGGTATCGGCTACCCGGTGATGCTCCGGCCCTCGTACGTGCTCGGCGGGCGTGGCATGCAGATCGTCTACGACGAGCCGTCGCTGGCCGCCTACCTGCAGCAGCACGCCGGGCTGATCGCCGACCACCCCGTCCTGGTGGACCGGTTCCTCGACGACGCGATCGAGATCGACGTCGACGCCCTCTACGACGGCACCGAGCTCTACCTCGGCGGCGTGATGGAGCACATCGAGGAGGCCGGTATCCACTCCGGTGACTCCGCCTGCGCCCTGCCCCCCATCACCCTGGGCGGGCACGACATCAAGCGCCTGCGCGCCTCCACCGAGGCCATCGCCAAGGGCGTCGGCGTCCGCGGCCTGATCAACATCCAGTTCGCGATGGCCGGCGACATCCTCTACGTCCTGGAGGCCAACCCCCGCGCCTCCCGCACCGTGCCCTTCACCTCCAAGGCCACCGCCGTACCACTCGCCAAGGCCGCCGCCCGCATCTCGCTCGGCGCCACCATCGCCGAGCTGCGCGCCGAAGGCCTGCTGCCCAAGCAGGGCGACGGCGGCACCCTCCCGCTGGATGCGCCGATCTCCGTCAAGGAGGCGGTCATGCCGTGGTCGCGCTTCCGCGACGTCCAGGGCCGTGGCGTGGACACCGTCCTGGGCCCGGAGATGCGCTCCACCGGCGAGGTCATGGGCATCGACGCCGTCTTCGGCACCGCGTACGCCAAGTCGCAGGCCGGGGCGTATGGTCCGCTGCCCACCAAGGGGCGGGCGTTCATCTCGGTCGCCAACCGCGACAAGCGGTCGATGATCTTCCCGGCGCGTGAGCTGGTCGCGCACGGTTTCGAGCTGCTGGCCACCTCCGGCACCGCCGAGGTCCTCAAGCGCAACGGCATCAACGCCACCGTCGTGCGCAAGCAGTCCGAGGGCGAGGGCCCCGGCGGGGAGAAGACCATCGTGCGTCTGATCCACGACGGCGAGGTCGACCTGATCGTCAACACCCCCTACGGAACCGGTGGCCGTCTCGACGGCTACGAGATCCGCACCGCGGCCGTCGCCCGTGGCGTCCCGTGCCTGACCACGGTCCAGGCGCTGGCCGCCGCCGTCCAGGGCATCGACGCCCTCAACCACGGCGGTGTGGGCGTGCGTTCCCTCCAGGAACACGCCCAGCACCTGATCGCGGCCCGCCGACTGGATCAGCCCGAACTGGCCGGAGCCGAGGTGTCCATGGCCACCGAGACGGCCAGCAGGCCGAGCGCCGTTCCCATCATGTAGCGCTGCACCTTGAGCCAGGAGGGGCGGCGGGCGAGGAAGACGGCGATGGTGCCGGCCGCCAGCACGATGGCCAGGTTGATGGTGAGGGCCACCGCGATCTGGACGGAGCCGAGCAGGATGCCCTGTAACAGCACGTGTCCCGCCTCCAGGTTGATGAACTGTGGGATGAGGGCGAGATACATGATGGCGATCTTCGGGTTGAGCAGGTTCGTCATCAGGCCCATCATGAACAGTTTGCGCGGGGAGTCGTGGGGGATGTCCTGGGGGGCGAAGACGGAGACGCCCCCGGGCTTCAGAGCGTTCCAGGCCAGGTAGGCGAGGTACGCCGCGCCGGCCAGCTTCACGGCGACGTACAGCTCGGGTATCGCGATGAAGACCACGGACAGGCCGAGGTTCGTGGCGAGCAGGTAGACCACGAACCCGAGGGCCACCCCGCCGAGGGAGACGACCCCGGCACGCCGCCCCTGGGTGATGCTCCGCGAGACGAGGTAGATCATGTTCGGTCCGGGGGTGAGCACCATCCCCAGGGCCACCATCGCGACACCGAGTACTCCGCTCAACTCAACCATGGCTGCCCGCCGCTTTCTGTGCGAATCCGTGATGTGCCGCCGCACCCGAGGGGCCCTCGTGGGTGCCGCGCAATACCGCGGAGAGGTCGTGGACGATGTCGTGGACGATGTCGTGCAGGAGAGCGGATCGGCCGCATCGGGGCGGCGGGAGGGCGGTCCGGCTCGGGGTTACGCGGGCCGTGGTGTTCACGGGCGGAAGGTTCCTTCCTGGTCCAGGTCGTGCGGAGTGTTCTCAGTTCATCTGGTCGAACCAGCCTTGTTGTTACGGCCGTTCCGGTTGTTCGCACTGCTTCGACGGTGCTTCTACGGTGCTTCGACGTTGCCTCGGCGGTTTCGGACGGCTCCAACTCAAGTAATTCCAGCGGCCGTTCGGGGAACTTCCACTCGGTTGCCGAGCCGGGCGTCGGAGCAACTCGAGTGTAAGCTCCATCCTTTCCTCGGTTCAATCCGCAATATTGAACTCGGGGCAATCCTGTGCTTCGATGCGATCGGTACGGGAGGCGAGGGCAATGACGGACTATCGGAACGTCGCGGACGCGGTGGCGGAGGAGATCAGAGCGGGGCGGCTCAGAACGGGCGACCGGCTTCCCGCGCAGCGGGAATTCGCCCAGCAGTACGGCATCGCGAACTCCACGGCCACGCGCGTCTATCAGGAGCTCGCCCGCCGGGGCCTCACCGTCGGGCACGTGGGCCGCGGCACCTTCGTGCGCGCCGCTTCCGCCGCGACCGCCGCCCCCGCCCTGTCCGAACCGGCGGACAGCCGGGTCGACTTGGAGCTGAACTACCCGGTGGTGCCCGAGCAGCCCGGGCTGCTCGCCGAGGGGCTCGGCAAGCTGCTGCACCCCGAGTGCCTGGAGTCGGTGCTGCGGCCGGTCGGCCCGGCCGGCACCACCGCCGCGCGCGAGGCGGCGGCGGATCTGCTGGTGCGCGGCGACTGGCGACCCGATCCGGCGCGGGTGCTGTTCGCCGGGAGCGGCCGGCAGGCGATCTCGGCCGTCGTGGCCGCGCTGACACGGCCGGGCGCCCGGCTCGGTGTCGAGGAGCTGACCTACCCGGTGCTCAAGGCGATCGCCACCCGGCTCGGAGTGACCCTCGTGCCCCTGGCCATGGACGAGGACGGGCTCATCCCCGAGGCCGTGGTGGAAGCGCACCGCGCCGGCCCGCTGCACGCCGTGTACGTCCAGCCGACCCTGCACAACCCGCTGTCGCTCACCATGCCGGAGCGGCGGCTCGATCACCTGGCCGATACGCTGCTGACCTGCGGAATCCATGCGATCGAGGACGCCGTCTGGGCCTTCCTCCGGGATGATCTGCCGCCCCTCGCCTCGCGTGCGGCCGAGCGGACCGTCCTCGTCGACAGCCTGTCCAAGCGGGTGTCCCCGGGCCTGTCCCTCGGGTTCGCGGTGGCTCCCGCCACCGTCGCGGGCGCTGTCGCCGCGTCACTGCGCTCCGGCGGCTGGGCGCCCATGCGGTTCCCGCTGGAGGCGATGGCCCAGTGGCAGGCGGACGGAACCGTACGGGCGCTGGTGCGGGCCAAGCAACGGCAGGCCGCCGCGCGGCAGGAGCTCGCCGAGCGCCATCTCGGCGAGTTCGTGACGCGCGGCGATCCCCGCTCGTACTACCGCTGGTGGGAGCTGCCGAGTCCGTGGCGTGCCGACACGTTCGTCGCCGCCGCGGCGCGGCACGGCATCGCGGTGACTCCGGCCGCGGCGTTCTCGGTCGGGCGCCACCGCGCCCCGCACGCCATCCGCCTGGGCCTGGCCTCACCCGGAACGGGTACCCTCTCGCGGGCCTTGGAGACCCTGGGCGACCTCGCCCGGTCGACCCCGGACGACCTCGCCCACGACTAGCGCCGACCCGGCGGACCGCAGGATGGCAATCCGTGCCGGCACCCTCGATTCGTCTCACATTATGAGACGAATCGAGGGGAAATCACGGGTGAAAAAGGGCCTGATAGCGAATTGCGTGGTCCGTGCTCTTCGTGTGTCAGCCCCAGGCCGAGTCGTACCGCACGTGAGGGGTGGGGTGTGTGGGCGCGGAAAGGCAAGGGTGTGCAGCGCTGACGGTCCAACACATATCGTCACCTTATCGATGTGATTGTTTCCACGTTTAACGGTGCGCGGTTCCTGTGCGTGAAACTACCGGTGCTGATTCTGATGAACCGGCTTCCGGAAGGTGTCACTTCTGTTTCGTTCGGCCACTTTCTTTGCGTCACATCCATCCTGCGCATATTCCGGCGGCGATGCGAGCCTGACTGCCATCCTGATCGCGAACTGCGGCAACACGAAGGATGGGCAAATGCGTCAACATTCGGACATAGCGGCAACTTCCGAAGTGGTACGCCTGTGTGAAGAGGGGTTGCGGTGGTACCGCGAGGCGCTGGAGGCGGGGACGGTATCGGGGGATGTGCCCCGGTGCCTCATCCGGTGCGGGCTCCTGAGGCCGCTGCCCGGGGGACGGGACCTGTACGTCCCCGTTCCTCCGAAAATCGCGGAAGCGCAGCTCACGCGACCCGTGGAGCGCGACATCGAACAGCGCCGGAAAACCCTGGAGTCGCTGCGTTCCTCCTTTCTCACAGCGGAAGCCGTCTATCGAAAAGTGCAGCGCCAAGCAGAGCTGCCCATCGAGCACCTGGGTGGCGAAGAGGTCATCGGAGAGGCGCTGCGGCTGGCCGTCGGGTCCTGCAAGGAGGAGCTGCTCACCGCGCAGCCCGGCGGCGGTCGTTCGCCCGCGCTGCTCGCCGAGGCCCTGCCCCGCGACCTCGCGCTCGTACGGAAAGGGGTACGGCAGCGCACGCTCTACCAGCACAGTGTGCGGTCGCACGGCCCCACCCTCGCGTACATCGAACAGGTCCTGGCCGAGGGCGCCCAGGTCCGCACGCTGGACGAGATCTTCGAACGCGTCATCATCTGTGACCGCTCGATCGCCTTCATCCCCGGTGCACCGGAGCGGAAGAGCGCCGCACTGGCCATCCGGCACCCCGGTGCGATCGAGTTCCTCACCAAGGTGTTCGAGCACATGTGGGAGCGGGCGGAGCCCATTGCCCTCGCCACCGAACAGCACCGCCCCGACCTGCTCACCAACTCCGTCCGCAGGACCGTCCTCCGCATGGTCGTGACCGGCCACACGGACGAGACCATCGCGGCCCGGCTGGGCGTGAGCGCCCGTACCGTCTCCACGCACATCCGGAAGGTCTCCGAAGCCCTGGGCAGCCGCAGCAGGGCCGAGCTGGGATACCTCCTGTCCCAGCGGCGGCTCCTCGAACCGGAAAACTCCCTCTTAGGCGAGACCCCACGCCCCCAGACGCGCCCACGCCGGCAGACCACGCGCGAACACTGCGGCTGACACCCCCGCTTCCCCGCCTCCGGAACGCGCACCCGGGCGGCCTGACATCGTTGTACCGCCGCCGGTGGACCCGGCGGCGCCTTCACGTTCGTACGGCACCGGGGCGCCGACCCCGGTGCCGCCCGCTCCCGCAAGGCCGCTCACATCTACGCGACCGCTCACATCTGCTCGGCGCCCGCCTTGATCGCCTCGCGGATACGGGGATAGGTACCGCAGCGGCAGATGTTGCGCAGGGAATCGAGGTCCTCCTCGGTGACCTTGCGGCCTTCCTCCGCCACCCGGCGGACCAGCGCGACGGCGGCCATGATCTGGCCGGGCTGGCAGTAGCCGCACTGCGCCACGTCGTGGTCGAGCCACGCCCGCTGCATCGGATGCAGCTCCGCGCCCACCGTGGCCGCGAGCCCTTCGATCGTGGTGACCTCGTCGGTCGGGCTCAGGTCCTTGACGGGGACCGCGCACGGGTTGACGGCCCTGCCGTTGAGGTGGCTCGTACACGCCTTGCAGACGTTGATGCCGCAACCGTACTTCGGCCCGGTGACCCCCAGGACGTCGCGCAGCACCCACAACAGCCGCACGTCGCCGTCGACGTCGACGGTGACCTGCTCACCATTGAGGCGGAACGAGTACTCCGGCACGTGATCTCCAAGTTGTCAGCGGACGTGGTCCAGGCCGTCGGTGGGGGACTGCGGGATGGGCGGGACGGTCGGTTTGGGGATGAAGGAGAGCGTGCCGTGGTTGATGGGGAAGGTGGTCGGCATGGTTCCCGTGGCACGGCCGTAGGCACAGGCGACCGCGGCCATCGACGCGGCGACCCCGAGCTCCCCGGCGCCACCGGGCTCCCCCGTGGTGTCCGGCATCACGATGACCTCCAGCTCGGGTGGCGTGTTCCACTGCCGGGTGTAGAAGTAGTTGTCCCAACTGGCCTCCAGGAAGTACCCGTCCCGCAGGTGGAGGCCGGCCGTCAGCGTCTGGGCGATTCCGTCCATGACGCAGCCCATCATCTGCGCCTCCAGCCCACGCGGGTTGACGGCGAGCCCGACGTCCACGGCGACGACCGCTTTGGTGACGCGCGGTCCCGTCACGCCGTCGCGGATGGGACGGCCGACGGTCTCGGGCCGGCAGTCGATCTCCACCAGTACGGCGCTGACGGAGTGGTACTCCGAGTGGAAGGCGATGCCCTGCGCCATGCCGGCCGGCATGGACCTGCCCCACTCCCCGGCCTCGGCGGCCTTCTCCAGCACGGCCCGGGCGCGATCGTCGCGGAGGAAATCGCGGCGGAACCGGAAGGGGTCCTTGCCCATCTTCGCGGCGAGCCGGTCGACGACGAGCTCCCGGGCGCAGGTGACGTCCGGCGAATAGACGTTGCGCATGCTGCCCGTGTTGAAGCCCTTGGCGGTTTCGCTCAGCAGCCGGCTGGTGACGCCGAAGTCGTACGGCATCGACTGGGAGAGCTGGAAGAACGTTTCGGCGAACCCGATGTCGCCCACCGGCAGCTTCGCGGCCATCGCGGTGAGGATCTCGCCGAGCCCGTGGCCGAAGTCGGTGGAGACGCTCGTGTGCCGCTGCTGGTAACCGAGGACGGTGTCGCCGGCGTACGCGACGCGCACGCGCGAGGTGGCCATGGGGTGGGTGCGCCCCTGGCGGGAGTCGTCGGCCCGGTGCCACATGAGTTTGACGGGCTTGCCGATCCGCCGGGAGATCTCGGCCGCCTCCAGCGCGGCGTCGAAGAACAGCTTGCGCCCGAAGGATCCCCCGCCTTCGGTGACGTGCACCCTGACCGCCCGCGGCGGCAGCCCGAGCTTGGCCGCGATGGTCTGCTGCGCGACGATCGGGGCCTTCAGCGACGCCCAGATCTCGGCGCGGTCGGAACGTACGTCGGCTATCGCGCAGTTGGGCTCCAGCGCGCTGTTGCCGCGGAAGTGGAAGGTGAACCGGCCTTCCGCGACCGGGGTCAGCGGCGGCAGCCCCAGCGGTAGTTCGGCGGCCCGCAGCTCCTTGCGTACGGACTCGTCGGACGCGCCTTCCACGGTGCCGGGCTTCCACGACACCCGCAGGGCGCGCACCGCGTCGACGCACTGGCCGAAGGTCTCCGCGCGCACCGCCACCCCGGTGGAGACGACCGCGACATCGGTGACGCCCGGCATGGCGCGGACCTCGTCGAGGTTGGCGACCGCGCCGACCCTGCCGTTGATGGTCGGCGGACGGCAGACCATGGTCGGCTTGGCGTTCGGTACGTCCAGGTCCATCGTGAACTTCTTGCGCCCGGTGACCGCGGCGAGTGCGTCGATCCGGTTGTGCGGCTTGCCGATGACGGTGAACCGCTCACGCGCCTTCAGCTCCACGGACATCCGCTGTGTCGCGGCGCTCGCGGCCTTCCCGGACAGCTCCCCGATGCCGATGCTCCGGCCCGCCGGGCCGGTGACGACCCCCGCCTTCAGGCTGAGGTCGGTGACGGCCGCCCCGAGTTCCCCCGCCGCCGCCTGCAGCAGCCTGGCCCGGGCCAGGGCGGCCGCGACCCGGATCGGCGTGTACGTCGAGACGGTCGTGTTCGATCCGCCGGTGAGCTGGTTGAACACGAGCTCCGGGCGGGCGTCGGCCAGCGTGACCCGGACCCGTTCCACCGGTACGTCCATCTCCTCGGCGATCAGCATCGCCGTCGACGTGGTGATGCCCTGCCCGACCTCGGCCCGCGGCAGCGCGAACGACACCGTGCCGTCCCTGTTCACCTCGACCGTGATCAGGTGCGCGGTCGGCAGGGCCGCCGCGGTCATCACGTCGTTGAGGTCGAGCAGCTCGGTGACGTCCGGTGAGGGGATGCCCGCTGACGAGGCGCCCGGTGCGGGGACGCCGACGGCGGCGGCCTCCGGCGCCGGACCGAACTCGGCGGCCGTCACCAGGGTCGGAGCGGCCAGTACGTAACCGAGGAACCGGCGCCTCCCGAGGGCGGGCGCACCGGGCACGGGCTGACTCGTACGATCAGGACCGGTCATCTCCTCATCTTCCCCTCTCTTCACTCGATCCCGCCGGGGAGCGGCGGAAACCCGCGCCCCGGCGGCATCGGTGTGGCTCAGAACGGGCGGTTCGCGTCGGGGACTTGCAGCTGGATGCCCCGCCCCTCCGACAGGAACAGCAGCCCGAACGTGCGGAGCGCCGCCTCCACCGCGCGGCGCGGCGGTCGAGGTCCACCGCGCGGCGCGGCGGTCGAGGAGACGCGGCCGCACCGCACCCCTATGGCGTAACGGGCCGCATCCTCCGCCGGGGCACGGCGTTGGTCGGACTGTGACCAAGACTCAACGCGTATTCGCCGCCCTCGCCCTCGCCGCCGGTACCTCCGCGCTGACCGCTCCCACGGCGGACGCGGCCCCCCTCCCCGGTGGGCCGCAGCGGCCGACCCTCATCAGCCAGGCCGAGGAACTGCTGATGATCTCCGTGCCCCCGGAGCGCCGTTCCGAGGTGCCGAGGGTGACCCAGCAGCTCGGCGGCCTCGGCGGGCTGCAGCGCCTCGGTGAGCTGGGGCAGGTCATCGCGCCGGTGGCGCCCGTGCTCGGGTTCATTCCCGGCGTCCGGTTGTAGGGCGTCCCGCTACTGTGGACGGACGGTCTCCCGGTGTTCCCGGGCGACCGTCCGTCTGTCGTACGAGCGGTCCCGGCCGAAAGGCCCGGACCACCGGAGGGGGTGGCCCCGTGCGGGTCAAGGATTTCGACCACGTGGTGCTCAACGTGGAGGACGTCGAGCGGTCCCTGGAGTTCTACTGCGGACCCCTCGGCCTGGAGCCGGTCCGGGTCGAGGAGTGGCGGGCCGGCAAGGTGCCGTTCCCGTCCGTACGGGTCAGCCCGACGATGATCATCGACTTGTTCAAGCGGCCCCGCGGCGAGTCCAACGTGGACCACATCTGTCTGGTGGTGGACCCCGTGGACTGGCAGGAGGTCATCGACTCCGGCCGGTTCGACGTCCTGGAGGGCCCGGTCAGCCGCTTCGGCGCCCGCGGCTCCGCCCAGTCCGTCTACGTGCGGGACCCCGACGGCAACACCGTCGAACTGCGCTGGTACCCGCAGGACGCGCAGGACTGAGCCGGGGCGACCGGGCCACCGGGCCCTCTCACCCGATGGTGACGACACGCGCCCACGCCGGCGGGGTGGCCGGGACGTAGTCGGGGTTCCGCTCGTTCCTGGCGCGGGCGGGACGGGCGAAGAGACCGACGACCGTGCGACAGGGCGGTGGCGCGGACGGCCAGGGCGTCTGACCGTCCGTCAGGGCGACGATGACGTCCGGGCGCGGCCCGGAGCGCAGCGCCCGGGCGAAACCGGAGCGCAGGTCCGTGCCCCCGCCGCCGATCAGCTCCATGTTCTCGGCGCGGCAGAGCGGGACGGCGATCCCGGCCGCCGCGTCGCAGGAGATCACCGACACCAGGTCGCGCCGCCCGCCCACCGCCCGCGCGATCGCCGCCACCTCCAGCAGCGCGCTGCCCAGCTCCGCGTCGCTCACCGACCCCGAGGTGTCGATCACGACGCAGACCCGGGGCGGCGTACGGCGCAGACTGGGCAGCACCACCCCGGGAACACCGGCCGAGCGCCGGGACGGGCGCCGGTAGCTGTGGTTCTCGCCCGCGCCCGGCGCCCCCACCGCCGAGCGGACCGCCGCCCCCAGCAACCGACGCCACGGCTGCGGGGGATGGAACGCTTCCTCCGCCCACCGGCGCCACCCCTCCGGCGCGCTGCCCGGCTTCCCCTTGATGCCCTCCGCGACCCGGAAGCGGACCGCGTCCCGCTGCTGCCTGGACAGCCCGTGTGCCCCGTCGGCCCCCAGCTCCCAGGGCCGCTCCTGCCCGTCGGCACCACTGCCGCAGTCCAGCCAGGCGAGCTCCGCGACGAGCCCGGACATCGACGCCGTGCGCAGGTACTCCTCCATCAGCAGTCCGTCGGACAGCCGCAGCATGCTCGGAAGCACCGCGCCGGTGGGCCTGGGCAGGCCATCGCCGTAGATGTCGTCGTTGATCTCGAAGTCCGCCGCGATGTTGCGCCGCAGCCTCTCACCGGGTCCGTACGCCTCGTGCTCGCGCGCGTACCGCTCGCCCCGCCCGTGGTGGTCCCGGAGCAGATGCGAGACCTCGTGCACCCAGACGCCCGCCAGCTCCTCCACCGGGGTGCGGGCCACGAAGGCGGGGGAGACGTAGCAGCGCCAGTGCGCGTCCACCCCCATCGTCGGCACCGACCGGTCCTCCACCACGTGCAGGGCGAAGAGCGCGTCGGCGAGGTAGGGGCGGACCTTCACCGCGTGCAACCGGGCCGTAAGCAACTTCTCCATGTCCAGCGGGAGTACGGGCCCGCGGGCCGGCCCGCCGGAGCGCGGCGACGGCTGCGGCGAGGGCCGGGACATCGCACGTGGCGCCGGACGTGGCGCCGGGTACGGGGCCGGGCGCGGCACCGGGTGTGGACCCCGCAGCGGGCCCGGCCCGGGCCCCGGTCCCGTCACCGGGCGCTGAGCGGCGGGCCCCGGTCCCGTCACCGGGCGCTGAGCGGCGGGCCCCGTCATCGGTGCGCCCCCGCCGCGGTTCCGGCGCCGGCCGCCGCCGCGACGCGGCCCACCGACCGGTCCGCCCCCTGGGCGAGACCGATCACCCCGGTCAGCCGCTCCACGGCCCCCGGCACCTCCCAGTCGTCGCGGCGCAGCGCCGCCAGCGTCGTCGCCGGAGCGACCAGCAGGTCCGGGGCGCCGGTCTCCAGCGCCCGGACGAGCACCGCCCACCCCGCCTCCCACCGCTCCCGCTCCGGCCGCGCCCCGACGGCGGCCACCACCGCCTCCAGCGTCGCCTGACGCAGGTCGCCGCGCTCCGGCAGCTCGGCGGCGGCCGGATCGGCCAGCAGCGACTCCGGGTCCGGCAGGTCCATCCGGTCCAGATGGGCGAGGAGTTCGAGCCCCGGACCGTCGCCCACGGCGCCCCGCACCAGCAGCGCCAGCACCTCCCGGGAGGCGGAGGCCGCCGTACCGAAGGCCAGCAGGGTCAGCGCGGCCTCCCAGCTGCGCGGCGAGGGCCAGGCGCCGCCGCGCCGCGTCTCGGTACTCGGCAGCCGGTGGATCAGCGTCGGCCGCGCCTTCAGGAAGCCGCAGACCGCGCGCCGGGCGAACGCCACCGCCTCCGGCAGCAGCTCCGGCACCAGCCGGGGCAGCTCCGCCCGTGGCCAGACCCCGCCGAGCCCGCGCACCACCACCTCCCGGTCGTGCACCCAGTACAGGTGCACGAACCGGTTGGCCAGCGGCGGGCTCAGCTCCCAGCCGTCCGCCGCGGACGCCCGCGGATTGGCGGCGGCCACGATCCTCACGCCTTCGGGCAGTTGCAGCTCACCGACCCTCCGCTCCAGGACGACCCGGAGCAGCGCGGCCTGCACGGCCGGGGTGGCGGTGGACAGCTCGTCGAGGAAGAGCAGCCCCCGCCCGGCCCGTACGAGCTCCACCGCCCACTGCGGCGGCGCCATCGGCACGCCGCGTACCGCGGGGTCGTCGCCCACGATGGGCAGCCCGGAGAAGTCGGACGGCTCGTGGACGCTGGCGATCACGGTCGTGAGCGGCAGGTCGAGGGAGGCGGCGAGCTGCGTCAGCGCCGCGGTCTTGCCGATGCCCGGCTCACCCCAGAGCAGTACGGGGAGGTCGGCGGCGACGGCCAGCGTCAGTGCTTCGAGCTGCTCGTCGGGGCGCGGCTCGGTGGTGGTCGTCCGCAGGAGGGCGAGGAGGTCGTCGGCGACGGCGAGCTGGGCGTCGGTCGCGGCGGCGCTGGTGGCCGGGGCGGGCAGGAGCGTACGCGTGGTCATGGGCATCACCTGAAGTGGGAGAAGGGGACGGGACGGCCCGTCCCGGAGGTCGTGAAGGCGTGCGGCGCTCAACGCGCCGTACAGCGAAGGCAGAAGGGGGGCGGCCGTGGGCCGCCGGTCAGGAGGTCAGGCCGGTACGGGGCCGGGTCCGGCTGCTCCGCTTGTCGCGCAGCACGGAAGGTGTCCGGCGGTCGAGCCGCGGGCGGTGTCCGGCCTGCGGATGGCCCGCGCCCGAGGCGTTCGCGGCCGCCAGCGCCGTACCGGAAGCGGGGTGTACGGGGACCAGCCCCGAGCGGAAGAGCCCGTGGTCGACGCGGCGGTCGGCGGCCGCCCGCAGTTCCTCCCGGAGCGGCCCGTCGCGCAGGACCGCACCGGGCCCGAGGAGGCCCTCGACCACGGCGAGCGCCCCGGCGACGTCACCGTGGAGCAGCCGCTCCCGCACCGCGGGCAGCGCCTCCGGATCGCGGTGCACGGTGTCGATCGCCCGCAGGCAGGGCAGCGGCGGCCCGCCGAGCGCCACCAGGAGCGCCTCGCGGCGCAGTTGGTCCGGGTCGTGGTCGACCGCCGTCAGCACGCCGTCACGCAGCGCGATCCGGTGGATCTCGCCCCGGCACTCCACCCGGTGCGGATCACCGGGCTCGGACACCGGGCGGACGGCCGGGGCGGAGCCGTACGCCGCCAGCGCCTCGGCGACGAGCGGATGCAGCCGCTCCGGCGCGATCAGCCCGGCCCGCAGCAACTCCAGGTCGGGCAGGGCCCGGACCGCCGCCTCCGGCAGCACCGGAAGCGCCGCGGCCTCGTGCGGCGGCAGCGCCTCCCGCAGCGGCCGCACCGTCGGGGCATGGCCGTCGTCGGGGGCGACGAGCGCGAACACGGCGTGTCTCCGCGCCCCCAGCCGCACGGTGAAGGCCCCGCGAGCGGGCCGGCCCTCGGCGCGCAACAGCGACTCCGCCTCGGCGGCCCAGTGTTCGGGGAACGGGCCGCGGTCCGACGGCGGCCCGTCGGCACCGCACCGCCGCGCCAGTTCGCCGCTGCGTGCGGAGTCCCAGAGGTGCCGGTGCAGGTCCAGCCGGAAACGCCGGTCGGGGTGCGGGTGCGGGTGGGCTTGCGGCTGGGCATGCCCGCGGTGCCGGGAAGTGCCGTCCAGCGGCCCCTCCCACAGGGCGAGGGTCATCCGCTGTCCGGCGTCCGCCCAGGCCGGCGGTGTCCGCACCACCAACTGTGGCGACGGGCCGCCGGGAGTCCCGTAACGGGCCAGCGCGAGGGTGAGGCCGGGCCGGAGCCGCCCGTCGGGGGCGATCCGGGGCATGTGCCAACGGAGCAGGTCGGGCGCCAGTCGGCGCAGGTCCGCGCGGAGGCGGGCGGTGAGTTCGGTGCCGTGGCGGTCGCGCACGGCGCGCAGATCGAGATCGACGTCGATCCGGGCGGCGGCGCAGGCCCCCGCCCAGTCACCGACCGCACGCCGTGCGGTCGCGGTCTCGATCATGGACGGTGGCACGGCGTACTCGCGCACGCGCTGCCACATCAGCAGGCGGGTCGGAATCCCGTTCGCGAAGTGAGGTGCCATCAGCACTCACCCTGAGCGAACGAGTCCCCCAATCCGTACGAGGAGAAGTAGTTCATCACCGGCATCGTAACCAGGCCGTTGACGATCTGTCAGCCTCATTCTTTCCCCGGGCCGACGACGCGGACCCCGGCGGGGGGGGGGGGAGGGGGGGGGGGGGGGGCGGGGGGGGGGGGGGGGCGGGGGGGGGGGGGGGGGGGGGTCGAACGGCAGG
>NZ_JBVIEN010000007.1:352151-380953 GCF_055571835.1 Streptomyces sp. NPDC030862
ACCTGAGCGATCCCCCTTCTGTGGACAGTTTCCCCCCCTCCTTTCTCCCCCTCCCCTATACTCCTCCCCCCTCCCCTGTTCGTTCCCTTCCCCCCCCCCCCCCCCCCCGGGGTCCGGGAGCCGGACGGGTCCGGGGCCGGGATCAGACCGCCGGGTCCGGGGCCGGGATCAGACCGCCGGGTCCGGGGCCGGGTAGGTCGGGTACTCCACCCCGGAGACGTGCTGGACGACGCGGATGACCTGGCAGGAGTAGCCGAACTCGTTGTCGTACCAGAGGTAGAGGATGGCGTTGTCGCCGTCGACCTTGGTGGCGCCGGCGTCGACGATCGAGGCGTGGCGCGAGCCGACGAAGTCCATGGAGACCGCGTCGGGGGCGGTGGTGAAGTCGATCTGGCGCTTGAGCGGCGAGTGCAGCGAGACGTCGCGGAGGTACTCGAGGACCTCGTCGCGGGTGGTCTCACGGCCCAGGCGCAGGCTCAGGATGGCGATCGAGACGTCCGGGACGGGGACGCGGATCGAGCTGCCGGTGATCGGCGCCTTGAGGTCGGGCAGCGCCTTGGCGACGGCGGAGGCGGCACCGGTCTCGGTGATCACCATGTTCAGCGGCGCCGAGCGGCCGCGGCGGTCGGCCTTGTGGTAGTTGTCCAGCAGGTTCTGGTCGTTCGTGAACGAGTGGACGGTCTCGACGTGACCGCGCAGGACGCCGTACTCGTCGTCCATCGCCTTCAGCGGCGGGACGATGGCGTTGGTGGTGCAGGAGGCGCAGGACAGGACCCGCTCGTCCGGCTTGATGGTGTCGTGGTTGACGCCGTGGACGATGTTCGGGACGTCGCCCTTGCCCGGGGCGGTCAGGACGACCTTGTCGATGCCGGGGCGCAGGTGCTTGGACAGGCCCTCGCGGTCGCGCCACTTGCCGGTGTTGTCGATGAGGATGGCGTCCTTGATGCCGTACGCGGTGTAGTCGACCTCGGACGGGTCGTTCGCGTAGATCACCTTGATCGCGTTGCCGTTGGCGACGATCGTGTTGGTCGCCTCGTCGACGGTGATGGTGCCCTGGAACTGGCCGTGGATCGAGTCGCGGCGCAGCAGCGAGGCGCGCTTCACCAGGTCCTGGTCCCCACCGCCGCGCACGACGATGGCACGCAGCCGCAGGCCGTTGCCGGAGCCGGCCTTCTCGATGAGGAGGCGGGCGACGAGGCGGCCGATGCGGCCGAAGCCGTAGAGGACGACGTCGCGTCCCTCGCGGCGCTCGATCTTGTTGGCGCCGGTGGCACCGGCGACGGCCTCGGCGGTGAACTCCTCCACCGACAGACCGCGGCCGTCCGTCTTGTACGTCGCGGCGAGCATGCCGATGTCGATCTGGGACGGACCCAGGTCGAGCGTGGTGAGGGCGCGCAGGAAGGGCATCGTCTCGGTGACGGAGAGTTCCTCACCGGCGATCTGCCGGGCGAATCGGTGGGTCTTGAGAATGCTGACCACCGACTTGTTCACCAAGGAGCGGCTGTGCAGCAGGACGGTGACGTCCCGCTCCCGGTGCAGCTTGCCGATCATCGGGATCATCGACTCCGCGATCTCCTCGCGGGTCTTCCAATTGGTGAACGAGTCGTCGTTGACAGTCACAGGTCCATCTTTCGAGCTAGGCGGCGCTCATATGCTAACCCCATGGTTTTTTGATCGTTCATGAGGGTGCCGCCATGGCCTCGCGGGCCCCGTCGGCCCCTGTGGCACGGACCGCTCGCTACGACCCGTGACGAAGTGGTGACGTGGAGTGGAAAGGGTCCAGCCCCTGCTGTTCGCGGCCCAGGCCGGGCTCGTGCGGCTGCTCGCTGAGGGAACTGATGGCCGCGGGCAGCGTCGACGCCCGCACCCGGGACCGGTCACACACGCGGCCCGCCGCTCCTACGATGTCCGGAGGCGAGGGAGGGGACGGCACATGGTGACCGGATGGGACGCGCACGGGCGGGTGCAGCGCGCGCAGCGGTGGTCGGCCAGGGCGTCCCTCGCCGCGGCGGCGCTCGCGGCGCTGGTGCCGCTGCTGTACGCGGGCGTCGGCGGCGTCCTGCTGCTCCTGGTCGGCGTCGCCGGCCTGGCCGCCACGGCGGCCGCGCTGTGGTGGGCGCTGACCACGCGCGGAGCGGTACGCGTGGCGGCCGCCGCGCTGGCGGCGGCGACACCGCTCGCCGTCATCGCCCTGTTCGCGGCCGCGGGCCTGCTGAGGGCCCTCGCGGTGTCCCTCGCCCTGTGGGGCGTGGCCGTGTGGACCGGCCGGTACGCGTTGCGGAGCACGGGCCTGCGTCCCGTACGGGCCAAGGAGCACCGCACGCCGCCGCCGCGCCGGGCCGTGCTGTTCATGAACCCGCTGTCCGGCGGCTCCAAGGTGGCGCGCTTCCGGCTGCGGGAGAAGGCCGAGCGGCTCGGCGCGCGCGTGGTGCTGCTCGACCCGGTGCGGCACCAGGACGTCGCGGAGCTCGCCCGGCGCGCGGTGGCGGACGGCGCGGACCTGCTGGGCGTCGCGGGCGGCGACGGCACCCAGGCGCTGGTGGCCGCCGTCGCCGCCGAACACGACCTGCCGTTCCTGGTCATCGCCGCCGGTACCCGCAACCACTTCGCGATGGACCTCGGCCTCGACCGCGACGACCCCGCCGCCTCCCTGGACGCCCTCACGGACGGCGTGGAACTCCGGGTGGACCTCGGCTTCGCCGGCGGGCGCCCCTTCGTCAACAACGTCTCCTTCGGCGTCTACGGGGCCGTCGTCCAGAGCCCCGCCTACCGGGAGGACAAGGTCGGCACGGCGCTGGACATGCTGCCCGACCTGCTCACCCGGCAGAGCGGCCCCCGGCTGACCGCCCGCGCCGGAGGCACGGTGCTCACCGGCCCGCAAGCCGTGCTCGTCAGCAACAACCCGTACCGCAGGGACGAGCCGTTCGGCTTCGGCCGTCGCGAGCGGCTCGACTCCGGGGTCCTCGGCTTCCTCGGCATCCGCGTGGACGGCGCCGCCGCGGCCGCCGGGCTGCTGCTCGACCCCGAGACCAACGGGCTCACGGTGCTCACGGCCCGCGAGGTCGTCGTCGACGCCGACAACCCCACCCTCGAGGTCGGCATCGACGGCGAGGCGCTGGTCCTGCCCGCCCCCGTCCACTGCCGCGTCGCACCGGGCGCGCTGCGCGTCCGCGTACCGCGGCTGCGGCCCGGGGTGCCCGAGGCGCCCCCCGCGCTGGACTGGCGCCGGCTGCGCAAGCTGGCGGCGGCGGTGGGCCGTACGGCCGTGACCGGACACCCCGGGGCGGGCGCCGGTCGGCAAAGGTGAGAGATGTCCCAAAGGTGTCCCAAAGGGCTGGCGTCTTACGGGCGTTGGAGTGATCATCCCGGGATGACCTCACAGACCATCACCGCGGCGGCGTCGGGCACCTGGACACTCGGCGACCTGGAGATCAACCGCATGGGCTTCGGCGCCATGCGCCTGACGCAGACCGGCGAGGCGTTCGCGCCCGACGCCGCCCCGCGCGACCGCGACCAGGCCATAGCCGTCCTGCGCCGCGCCGTCGGACTCGGCGTGAACCACATCGACACCGCCGCGTTCTACTTCTCCCGGCTGCGCTCCGCCAACGAGCTGATCAACCGGGCGCTGGCCCCCTACCCGGACGGCCTCGTCATCACCACCAAGGTCGGGCCCCACCGCGACCCCTCGGGCGAGTGGTGGTACGCCGAACCCGGGCAGCTGCGCGGCCAGGTCGAGGAGAACCTGCGCCAGCTCGGCCGCGACCACCTCGACGTGGTCAACCTGCGCATGCTCGGGAACCGTTCGATCGCCGACCGCTTCGGCGCCCTCGCCGAACTGCGGGACGCCGGGCTCATCCGCCACCTCGGCGTCTCCAACGTCACCCCCGAACAGCTCGCCGAGGCGCGGGCCATCGCGCCCGTGGTGTGCGTACAGAACCCGTACGGCATCGGCGTACGGCCCGAGCACGACGCGTTCGTGCGCGACTGCGGCGAGCAGGGGATCGCGTTCGTGCCGTTCTATTCGATCGCCGGTACCGGGCGCGATGCGGGGGCCGGTGGACCGGACGGCGACGAGGTGCTCGCCGTGGCGCGCGCCCACGGCGTGAGCGCGGCGCAGGTCCGCCTCGCCTGGACGCTGCACCGCGGGCCGCACGTGCTCGCCATCCCCGGTACCGGTGACCCGGAGCACCTCACCGCCAACGTGGCCGCCGGTGCGCTGCGCCTCTCCGAGGACGACCTGGCGCTCCTGGACCGCCTCCACCGACGAGGGGCATGAGCCGGCGCACGCGCGGGTGCGGGCGCCGTCGCGGGTGCGCGTAGGATCAGCCGGTTCCGCCGTATCCGCGCCCCCGCGCCCTGCCCCGAGGAGCAGCCCCCGGTGTCCTCCACCCTCACCTCCCACGCGCCGCTGCCGCCCGCCCTGGCCATGGAGCGGCTCTGGCACGTGGAGGACGGCATACGGCTCCCCGCGCTGGTGTGGCGTGCGGGGGACGGCTGGCGAATGGCCAGCAGCGCGGTGCTGGGCGGCGGCATCGGGGAGCGGGCGTGGGTCCTGAACGCCCAGGTGCCGCACGGCTACCGGCGTACCGACCCCGCCCGGCACCTGGCCGCGCTCGCCCACCGCGCCGGTGCCCGGGGTGCCGGGGTCGGGCTGATGACGGCCGCGGACGTCACGCGGTGCGCCCACGCCGCCGACGGCGGCGTCGAGGCGGCCGTCACCGTCGGCCTGGGCGTGTCGACCTGGGCCGCCTCGCCGGAGGACGGCGCGGCCGGCCCGCCACCGGCCGGGACCATCAACATCGTCGCCGCCGTCCCGGCCGCCCTGACCGACGCCGCGCTCGTCAACGCGGTGGCCACCGCCACGGAGGCGAAGGTCCAGGCGCTGCTGGAAGCGGGGCACGACTGCTCGGGCACGCCCACCGACGCCGTGTGCGTCGCCGCCCGCGTCCCCCGCCCCGGCGAGGAGCCGCACGCCTTCGCCGGACCGCGCTCGCTGTGGGGCGCGCGGCTCGCCCGCGCCGTCCACCGCGCCGTCCTGACGGGGGCGGCGGCGGAGCCGAGCCGGCGTTAGGGGCGGATCCCGGCGCGATCAGACCGACGCGACCTCGGCGGGCTTCTCGGGCGCCTCGGGGGCCGCCTGCGCCGGGGCGGTCGCCCCCTTCTCCGCGCGCCGCAGCAGCGCCGCGGCCAGCAGGCCGCCCACCAGCACGGCCGCCGCCCCGACCAGCTGGCTGGTCACCAGACCGGAGGCGAACGCGTCCGCGATCCGCTCCCGCTCGCCCGCCGAGTCCGCGGCGGCCAGCGCCGCCGGAAGCGAGGCGGCCGCCGGCACCGGAATCAGCGCGGCGAACCGGGAGTTGAGCACCGCGCCGAGGACGGCGACGCCGAGGCCGTTGCCGAACTCCGTGACCGTGCCCTCGATGCCCGCGCCGACGCCCGCCTTCTCGCGTGGAATCGCGTTCAGGACCGCCACCGCCATCGCCGGGTTCGCCAGCGCGCACCCCGCCCCCATCAGGACCAGCCCGACGAGCATGCCCCCGTAGCCGAAGCCCTGGGAGTCGAGCACCGCGACGACCGCGAGGCCCGCCGCGAGCAGCCCCATGCCGAGGGCGACGGACCCCGGGATGCCCACGGCCCGGCTGGCGCGGGCCGCGACCCCGGTGAAGTTCAGCAGCACGACGGTCAGCGCGAACGGCGCCGTGCGCAGCCCCGCCTCCAGCGCACCGTACCCGTGCACGAACTGCAGCTGCTGGGTCAGCAGGTACAGCGCGCCCCCGCTGCCGAAGGTGATCAGCAGCGCCCCGGCGATGGCGCCGGTGAAGGTGCGGTCGCGGAAGAAGCCCAGGTCCAGCATGGGATGGGCGACGCGGCGCTCCCACCGTACGAAGGCGGTCGCGGTGACGGCGACGAGGGCCGTGCCCACCAGCACCGGCCCCGAGGTCCAGCCGTGTTCGGGCCCGGTGATGACGACGTAGACGAGCGACGCCATGCCCACCGTGGACAGCAGCGCACCGGGCAGATCGGGGCGCGCCCCGCCCGGAGCGGTGCTCTCCGGTACGAGCACGGCGGCCGCGACCAGCCCGAGCGCCACCACCGGCAGGTTGACCAGGAAGAGGGCGCCCCACCAGAAGTGGGCGAGGACCACACCGCCGACCAGCGGCCCGGCGGCGAAGCCCAGGGCGTTGACGGCGGCCCAGATGCCGATGGCCCGTACGCGCTCCGGCTCCGGGAAGACCTGGAGCGCGACGGCGAGCGTGGTGGTCAGCAGCAGGGCGGCGCCGACGCCCATCCCGGCGCGGGCGGCGATCAACTGGCCGGTGGACTGGGCCAGTCCGGCCGCCAGCGAGCCCAGCCCGAACAGCGCGAGCCCGGTCATGAGCATGCGCTTGCGCCCGTAGCGGTCGGCCGCGCCGCCCGCCGTGAGCAGCAGGCCCGACTGGACCAGCGCGTAGGCGTTGATGACCCACTGGACATCGGCGGCGGAGGCGCCCAGGTCGCGGGTGAGGGTGGGCACGGCGACGTTGAGGATGGTGTTGTCGAGGATCACCACGAGCTGCGCCAGGCAGATGACGCCCAGGATGAGCCAGCGCCGGGGGTGCCCCTCGGATATGACGGGGTGCTGCGGGGACACGGACGGCATGCGGCTCCTTCACGAGAATAACTTAGGGGAGCCTAACCAATCCTCGCGGGGATCCGCGGGCGGGGTGGCCGTCGTGGCTTCTCGGAGAAAGTGCAGGTGGAGGGGTTGGCATCCGCGTTTCTCCCGGGTCCGGGGTGACGCTCTCACGGCACACGCGTGACGAAGAGTGGTGTTCCGGGGCGGGCGGCGGGTGCAATCCTCGCTAGTGATCCCGGGTGAACGTTCCCCCCACGAAGACCCGGCAACGGATCTGCCTCAGGGACACCGGTCCCACGATGCGGAGACTCCCGTGGACATGCGTTATGAGGCGTTCTGCCTCATGGACCCCTTCTTCTACGACACGCCCGCACGCGCCTACGGCGCGGACGGCGACGACGTGGACGGGGACGGCGAGTTCGCGCAGACCCGATGTCCCGTGCCGGACGGATGGCTGCGGTACGAGCTCGACAACTGGGTGGTCTACCACCCGGAGGGCCTTGAGCTGCCCCCGCAGGGCTGGAAGGTCCACGTCTCGGCGTGCCTGGACAACGCGGAGGACATCCTCGACGCGGTCTGGGACCACTGCGTCGCCCGGCGGCTCTCGTTCAAATTCCTCCACAGTCCGGAAGCCCTGCTCAACGCCAACATCAAGTACGCCCAGCGCGGCGGCAGCGGGAAGTTCGTCACGATCTACCCGGAGGACGAGACCCGGCTGGAGCAGGTGCTCAACGAACTGGACCAGGCCCTGGGAGGGCGACCGGGGCCGTACATCCTCAGCGATCTGCGCTGGGGCGCCGGACCGCTGTACGTCAGGTACGGGGGTTTCGCCAAGCGGTACTGCGTATCGCCCCGCACGGGAGAGACCGTGCTGGCGATCGAGGACGCGTCGGGCCGGCTGGTCCCCGATCTGCGGGCCCCGGTCTTCCAGGTGCCCGAGTGGGTGAAGCTGCCCGCCTTCCTGGAGCCCCACCTCGCCGAGCGGAGCAGGACGACCGTCGCCGACCTGCCGTACCGGATCGAGCGGGCGCTGCACTTCTCCAACGGCGGCGGCCTCTACGCCGGTCAGGACGTACGCACCGGCGAACCCGTCGTCCTGAAGGAAGCACGGCCCTACGCGGGCCTCACCCCGGATGGCGCGGACGCGGTCAGCCGGATGCGTCGGGAGCGGGAGACCCTGGAGCGGCTCCGCGGCCTCGACTGCGTACCCGCGCTGCACGACCACTTCCTGCTGGGGGAACACCACTTCCTGGTGGAGGAGTTCATCGACGGGCGGCCGCTCAACGAGGTCTTCCACGACCGGTACTACCCCCTGCCGACGCAGGAGGCGGACGCCGCGGCCCGCGCCGAGTACACCGCCTGGGCCCTCGACGTGGTGGACCGGGTCGAGCGGGCGGTGGCCGCGGTGCACGACCGGGGCGTGGTCATCGGCGACATCCACCCCGCCAACATCCTGGTCCGGCCCGACGGCCGGGTCGTCCTGATCGACTTCGAGGGCGCGGCGGACGCGGCGGACGAGCAGCCGCAGACCCTCGCCGCCCCCGGGTTCTTCACGGCCGAGGGCCTGACCGGTTTCGACATCGACCGCTACGCCCTGGCCTGCTTGCGGATCTTCATGTTCATGCCGCTGACGCAGCTCATCTCACTGAACCCGGCCAAGGCCGCACAACTCGCCCAGGAGGCCCGCCGGTCGTTCCCCGTACCCCCCGCCTTCCTGGACGAGGCGGTACGCACGATCGCCGGAAGCGGCCCCACCACGCCGACCGCCGCCACCGGCGCCGCAGGCGAGCTCCGCCTGGAAGCGGACCACGACGGCTGGATGCGCGCCCGTGACTCCCTGGCCGCCGCCATCCTCGCCGCCGCCACACCGGAGCGCGACGACCGGCTCTTCCCCGGCGACATCGAACAGTTCCGGGCACCCGGCGGAGGCCTGGGCATCGGCTACGGCGCGGCCGGGGTGCTGTACGCGCTCGACGCGACCGGCGCCGGGCGCCACCCGCGGCACGAGCAGTGGCTGCTGGAGCACGCCCTGAACCCGGAGGACGGCACCCGCACCGGCTTCTACGACGGCCTGCACGGCGTGGCCCATGTGCTCGACCGCCTCGGCCACCGCGAGGAGGCGCTGAAGGTCCTCGACGTATGCCCGGACGGCCAGTGGCCGGAGCTGGGGCTCGACCTCCACGGAGGCCTCGCGGGCATCGGCCTGAACCTGCTGCACTTCGCGGCGGCCACCGGCGATCCCGCGTTCCACGACGCGGCGATGAAAGCGGCCGGCCTCGTCGCCGACCGGCTCGGCCCGGCCGACGGCGTCCCGGAGATCAGCGGCGGCAAGCACCCCTACGCGGGCCTGATGCGCGGTTCCTCGGGGCCCGCCCTGCTGTTCCTCCGGCTGTACGAGCACACCGGCGACCCGGGCTACCTCGACCTCGCGGCCACCGCCCTCCGCCAGGACCTGCGCCGCTGCACGGTCCCCGAGGGGCAGGGGATGCGGGTCAACGAGGGCTGGCGGACCATGCCCTACCTCGCCGAAGGCAGTGTGGGCATCGGCCTCGTCCTCGACGACTACCTCGCCCACCGCCCGGACGACCGGTTCGCGGCGGCGTCGGGGGCGATCCGGGAGGCGGCCGCCGCACGGTTCCACACCCAGTCGGGGCTCTTCCACGGCACGGCGGGCATCCTCCTGTACCTCAGCCGCCGGCATCCCCCCGGCACGGCCGCCGAGCGGAACCCCGTGGTCACCGACCACGTGCGCGGCCTCTCACGGCAGGCCGTCGTCCACCAGGGCCACCTGCTCTTCCCCGGCGAGCAACTCCTGCGGCTCTCGACGGACCTGGCCACCGGCAACGCCGGCGTGCTGCTCGCCCTCGGCGCCGCTCTCCACGACCAGCCCGTGGACCTGCCGTTCTTGCGGCCTTCTTCGGCCGACGGGACACGGCCCACAGACCGATCCTCGACACGC
This sequence comes from Streptomyces sp. NPDC030862, assembly GCF_055571835.1. Taxonomy (NCBI): domain Bacteria; kingdom Bacillati; phylum Actinomycetota; class Actinomycetes; order Kitasatosporales; family Streptomycetaceae; genus Streptomyces; species Streptomyces sp. NPDC030862. The sequence continues at coordinate 361,727 of NZ_JBVIEN010000007.1, forward strand.
ATGGAGAAGGGAGGTGACATCACATGACGCTCCTCGACCTGCAGGGCATGGACATGCCCGACTCGGAGACCGCGCTGTTCGGCTCAAGCTCAACCAGCTGCGGCGGCGGTATCAAGATCGGTGTAAAGGTCAGGCTCAGGGTCAGGGTCAAGCTCTGACCGAGGAAGGCGGGGACGCCCCGCGCGTCCCCGCCGCGTAACCGACGCTCCCCACACGACCAGGAGGTGCCCGTGGACCGAGTGGAGCGACACACCGCGAGCCGCCTGATGCTGGCGGCGGCCCGGCGGGGCGGCCCCTGGGTGGCCGTCATGGTCGTCACGGCCGTCCTGCTGACCGGCGCGGCCGTCGTCCTGCCCGCCGTCATGGGCCGCACCCTCGACGCGGTACTCGGCGGCGCGGACTCCGCGCGGTGGCTCGCCCTGAGCGCCGCGCTCATCGTCGTCCTGGTGGTCGCCGAGACCCTGGACGACTTCGTGAACCAGGTGGTCGAAGCCCGCTCCACCGCATGGCTGCGCAAGAGGCTGCTGAAACACATCCTCGCGGTCGGCCCACGTGCCACCCGCCGCTTCACGCCGGGAGACCTGGTGACGCGGCTCGTCGGCAACGCCTCCCAGACCGGCCAGGTCGCCTCCGACCTGGTGTGGGTCGTCATGAACCTGGTGCCCCCGCTCGGGGCCCTCGCCGCCCTGGCGCTCATCGACCCCTGGCTCTGCCTCACCTTCGTCGTGGGCCTGCCCGTCCTCGCGCCCCTGGTCCACGCCTTCGTCCGCGACATCTCCGACCTCAACGAGCGCTACTACGCCACCCAGGGCACCATCGCCGGCCGGCTCGTCGACGCCCTCGGCGGAAGCCGGACCATCGCCGCGGCCGGCACCGTGGACCGCGAGGCGCGCCGGGTGCTCGCCCCGCTGCCCGAGCTGCACCAACACGGCGTGGGCATGTGGCGCTCCCTCGCCCGCATGTCGGCCCGTGAAGCCCTCGTCGTCCCGCTGGTCATGGTCGCCGTCCTGGCCGTGGCGGGCCTGCTGCTCACGCAGGGCCGGATCACCCCGGGCGAGGTGCTCGCGGCGAGCCAGTACGTGATCATGGCCACCGGCATCGGCTCCGTGGTCGGCACGCTGAACCAGCTGGTCCAGGCCCGTACGACCGCGGGCCGCCTTGCCGAGGTGTTCGCCGAACCCCCTGTGGAGTACGGCTCCGAGCGCCTCCCCGACGGCGGCCGCGGCCGGCTGGAGTTCCGGGGCGTCACCGTCCGCGCGGCGGGCGACACCGTCCTGGAGGACCTCCACCTCACGGTCCCGGGCGGCGCCCTCGTCGCCGTCGTCGGGCGGTCCGGTTCCGGCAAGTCGCTGCTGGCCGCGCTGGCCGGCCGGCTCCTCGACCCCGACGAGGGCGAGGTGCTGCTGGACGGCGTACCGCTGCGCCGCCTGGACCGGGACGAGCTGCGGCGGGCCGTGGGCTACGGCTTCGAGCGCCCGGTGCTGCTCGGCGAGACCTTCGCCGACGCGATCGGCTTCGGGCCGCGCACCCCGGCCCCGGACGAGCTCGTGGCGTACGCGGCGGCGGCCCGGGCGGACGCCTTCATCCGGCACATGCCCGCCGGCTACGGCACCCGTCTCGCCGACGCGCCGATGTCCGGCGGGGAGGTGCAACGCGTGGGACTCGCCCGCGCGTTCGCGCAGGCCCGGCGGGTCCTCGTCCTCGACGACGTCGCCGCCAGCCTCGACACCGTGACCGAGCACCACATCAGCCAGGTCCTCACCGGCGCGGGTGCCCTGGCCGACTGCACCCGGCTGATCGTCACGCACCGCGCCTCCACCGCCGCCCGGGCCGACCTCGTCGTCTGGCTCGCCGACGGCGGCGTCCGCGCGCGGGGCCTCCACCGCGACCTGTGGGCGGACCCGGCCTACCGCGCGGCGTTCCAGCCCGACGCCCCGGCCGGCCCGGAGCCGCGGAAGGTCCTCGAAACCGCCGGAGGCACGCGATGAAGGGGCGGCCCGTCGAACTCCTGCGCTCCTCCCTGAGCCGGCGACGCGGCGCGTACCTCCGGCTCACCGGCTGGTCGCTGGTGCAGGCCGTGCCGGCCTTCTTCACCGGCTGGGCCGTGGCACGCGCCATGGACCAGGGCTTCCTCGCGGACCGTCCCTCCGTCGGCTTCGCCTGGCTGGGCGTGCTGGCGGGCGCCTTCATCGTCGGCGCCTGGGGCACCCGGCACGCCGTCCTCGGCCTCGCCGCGCTGATCGAACCGTTCCGCGACGAGCTGGTCACGCTCGTGACCACCGGCACGCTGCACCGCTCCACCCGGCTGGGCCGGACGCCGGACACCGCCGGCGTCGCCCGGCTCACCGAGCACGTGGAGATCGCCCGGGAGGCGTACGGGGCGGTGCTGATGTTCGTCCAGGGCTTCGTCGTCACGGCGGCGAGCGCCCTGCTGGGCCTGGCCACCCTGGACCCCGCCCTCCTCGTCCTGGTCCTGCCGCCGCTCCTCCTCGGCCTCGGCGTCTTCCTTGCGGCACTCCGGGCGATGGCGGCACGCCAGCGGGAGGTCATCCTCGCCAACGAACGCATCTCCGAGGACGCGAGCACCGTGACCGGCGGGCTGCGGGACGTCGTGGCCTGCGGCGGGGACGAGCGCGTCCGCGCCCGGACCGGCGCCCGGATCGACGAGGCGGCGCACGCCACCCGGGCGCTGGCCCGGCTTACCGCGGTCCGGACGATCGCCCTCGGGATCGGCGGCTGGGTGCCGCTCGTCCTCATCCTGGCCGGGGCGCCCTGGCTGATGCGCAACGGCCTGACCGCGGGAGCGATCCTGGGCGCGCTGACCTACGTCTCGCAGAGCCTGAGCCCGGCGCTGCAGAACCTGGTCCAGGAGCTCGGCGGCAGCGGGCTGTGGCTGCTCGTCGCCATCGGCCGCATCACGGAGGTCGCGGAGCCGTCCGCCGGCCCGCACGCCACCCCACCCGACACGTCACCGGACACGGCGGCCCGGCCGGCTCCGCATGCCCCGTCGGCCCCCCGCGACTCCGGACTCGAAGTCGACGGCCTCACCTTCGGCTACGCCCGCTCCGCCGAACCCGTGGTCCGGGACCTCCGCCTCGCCCTGCGCCCCGGAGAGCACCTCGCCGTCGTGGGCCCCAGCGGTGCCGGCAAGTCCACCCTGGCCGCCCTCATCGCCGGAGTGCTCGCCCCGCAGGCCGGGGAGGCGCGCCTCGGCGGCGTACCGGTCCGGTCCCTCGACGGCGACGACCTCGCCCGGCACCGGGTGCTGATCCCCCAGGAGGCGTACGTCTTCGCCGGCACGCTGGAGGAGAACCTCACGTATCTCGCACCGGGCGCCACCAGGCCCGACGTGGAGTCGGCCGTCCGCGCGGCCGGCGCGGCGCCGCTCGTGGAACGGCTGGGCGGCTACGACGCGCCGCTGGACCCGCAGGAACTCTCGGCCGGCGAACGCCAGCTCATCGCCCTGGCCCGCGCCCTCCTCCCGGAGCCGCGGCTGACGCTGCTGGACGAGGCCACCTGCCACCTCGACCCGGCCGCCGAGGCGGTCGCGGAGGAGGCCTTCGCCCGCCGCCCGGGCACCCTGATCGTCGTCGCCCACCGCATCAGCTCCGCGCTGCGGGCCGACCGGATCCTGGTCATGGACGGTACGCGGATCAGCGTGGGCACCCACGAGGAGCTGATGGCCCGGTCCGCGCTCTACCGCGACCTGGTGGGGCACTGGAGCGGCGCGGACGGCGTGGACGAGGTGAACGGCGCGGCCCCGCATGGCGCCGCCCCGGTCACAGCCAACCGGACTCCCGCGCTATCCGGATCGCGTCGATCCGGTTACGCGCCCCGGCTTTCTTCGTGATCGCCGACAGGTGGTTGCGGACCGTGGCCACGGACAGCGACAGCCGCTCGGCGATCTCCCGCGTGGGCGTGCCGTCGGCGGCCATGCCCAGGACCTCCACCTCCCGCCGGGTCAGCGGGTTCTCGCCCGCGTCGAGCGCGACCAGCGCGAACTCCGGGTCGATGAACCGCTGCCCCCGCACCAGCTTGCGCACGCCGTGCACCAGGCGGTCCGCCGGGGCGTTCGTGCTGATGACACCGGCGGCGTGCAGGTCCAGCACGCGCCGCAGCCGCTCCGGCGTCGTCGAGGCCATCATCAGCAGCATCCGGCACTCCGGCACCCGTGCGCAGAGCTCGCCGCACGAGGCGAGCCGCTCGCCCTCCTGGGAGTCGACGTCGATCACGGCCACGTCCGGGCGGCACAGCTGCGCCCGCGCGAGCACCTCACCGTCCCCGCCGGCCTCGGCGACCACCTCGATGTCCTCCTCGCGAGACAGGAGCGCGGCGAGCGCCCCCCGCACGAGGCGGGTGTTCTCGACGAGAAGAACGCGTATCAATGTCGCTCCCACCCGACGCGGTCGTTGCCCTGGGCCACCCCCGCGAACGCCCCTCCGCCCATTATCTCCGCGTTCCCCGCGGATTTCAGTGCGTGCCGGGCGGCGGCGGCGCAGGAGCCAGCGCCCACCGGATCGTCCTGGTCAGCGCCTGCCCGCCGGGCCGTACGCAGGCCGCCTCCACCACCGGCAGGTACGGCAGCCGCAGCAGCCCACGCGCCCAGCGCGGCAGCGTGGAGACGGCGTTCGCGGCGAGGACGGCGTACGGGGCGCGGGCGACGGCCGGCAGCGGCGGGCGCAGCAGGAGGAAGCGCGCCGCCTCGCGGGCCTCCGGCGTGGCGCGAAGCTCCGGGCGGTAGGAGGCCAGCCGCTCGGCGAGCCCGGCCAGGTCGCGGGGCGGGTCGACCACGCCGAGCGCGGCCGCGACGCGTGCCGTGTCGGCGACGTACGCGTCGCAGCCCTCGGCGTCCAGCGGGTGGGCGCCGTAGCGCTGGTGGGCGCACAGGAAGCTGTCCACCTCGGCGACGTGCACCCACGCCAGCAGGTGCGGGTCGGCGGCGTGGTACGGCTCCCCGTCGGCGGTGACGCCCTTCACCCGCTCGTGCACGGCGCGGACCCGGTCCACCGCCCGCTGGGCGTCGTCCGCGGCGCCGTACGTCGTCATCGCGAGGAAGGTGCTGGTGCGCTGGAGGCGCCCCCAGGGGTCGCCGCGGTAGTCGGAATGGCCCGCCACGGCGGCCATGGCCAGCGGGTGCAGCGACTGCAGCAGCAGCGCGCGCAGCCCGCCGATGAACATCGCGGCGTCGCCGTGCACCTGGCGGATCGGCCGGTCCGCGGCGAACCAGCGGGGCCCCGGCGCGCCGTGGATACGCGCGCGGTTCGCCCGGCCGCCCGGCCCCGCGACCCGGGTGAACAGCGTCGTGCCGAGCCGCTCCCGCAGCTCGGTGAGACCCGGCGCCGAGAGGTTCACCCGTCAAGTATCCGCCCGCGCCCCGCCCTCTCGGCAAGAGCGGTGCCGGTTGTGTTTCCTGTCCGGGGACGGCCCCGTCGGCGGGAGCCGCGCCGGGCACGTTTCCCGCCCGCGCCCCGCCCTCTCGGCAAGAGCGGTGCCGGTCGTGTTTCCTGTCCGGGGGCGCCCGTTCGGTGAGGGCGGTCCCGGTCGTGCCCCCTGTCCAGGGCCCGCTCCCTGGTGAGAACCGTGCCGGTCGTGTTCCCGTCCGGAGACGGCCCGCTTGGCAAGAGCTCTGCCGGTCACGTCTCCGCCCAAGGCCCCGCCCGCTCGGCAAGCGCCGTACCGGTCACGTCTCTCGCCCGGGTCTCGCTCCTTCGGCGCGAGCCCTGCCGGTCGAGGCCCCTCACCGCAGCGCGTGCACCCCCGCCGCGAACACCGGCGGAAGCCGGGACGCCACCGGTACGACCAGTCGGGCCGTGCCCGGCCGGCAGCTGAGCCGGACCAGCGCCTCCGTCAGCAGCCGGTGCCGCCGCGACAGCCTCCGCCAGGCCCCCTCGTACGCGCGCGGGCGTCCCGCCCGCAGGCACGCCACCGCCGCCTCCGCCGACGCCAGCGCGAGCGCGACGCCCTCGCCGGTGAGCGCGTCCACGTACCCGGCCGCGTCACCGACGAGGAGCACCCGCCCGGCCACCCGGGCGCGCACCCGCTGCCGGAGCGGCCCGGCGCCGCGCACCGCGCTCGTCGGCGCCGCGCCCCGCAGGCGGGCGGCCACCTCGGGGAAGGCGTCCAGGTGCCGTTCGTACCCGCGTCGCACCGTGCTCAGCACCGCCACACCGACCAGGTCGTCGGCCACGGGCGTCACGTACGCCTCCCCGTACGGCGACCAGTGGACCTCCACGAAGTCCGACCAGGGCGCCACCCGGTAGTGCCGCCGCAGCCCGTAGCGCCGGGGCAGCCGGGGGCCCGGCAGCTCCAGGCCGAGGGCGCGCCGCACGGGGGAGTGCAGGCCGTCGGCGGCGACCAGCCACCGCGCCCGCAGCCCCCCGGCGCTCACCCCGTCCGCGTCCTGCCGTACGTCGCCGACCCTGCCCTCCACGCACCGGACGCCCAGCTCGGCGGCCCGGCCCGCCAGCGCCGTGTGCAGGACGGTGCGGCGCACGCCGAGGCCCGTACCGTCCCGGAAGGCCGCCTGCGCGCGGTGGGGGCCGTCGACGTACCGGATGCCGCGCAGCTCCCGCCCCGCCGGGGCGAGGCCCAGGGCGTGCAGGGAGCGGACGCCGCCCGGCATGACGCCCTCACCGCACGCCTTGTCCACCGGGCCCGGGCGCGGCTCCACCACGACGGCCTCCCAGCCGGCGAGCGCCGCATGGATCGCCGCGGCGAGCCCGGCGGGCCCGCCGCCCGCCACCAGCAGGTCGATCACCGGGTGGCCTCCACGCACGGCGCCGCCCCCGGCGCCGACCTCAGTGCCGCCTCCTCACACCGGACGCGTACCGACAGCAGCACGGCGTTGACCACCGTGAACACCACGGCCGTCAGCCAGGCCCCGTGCACCAGCGGCAGCGCCAGCCCCTCGGCGACCACCGCCACGTAGTTCGGGTGGCGCAGCCACCGGTACGGGCCCCCGGACACCAGCGGCAGGCCGGGCACGACGAGGACCCGGGTGTTCCAGCGCGGCCCCAGCGTGCGCACGCACCACCAGCGCAGGGCCTGCGCCGCCGCGACGACGGCCACCATGGCCCAGCCGAGCACGGGCGTGAACGGCCGCCCGGTCGCCCACACCTCGGCGAGGCAGCCGGCCAGCAGCCCGGTGTGGAGCACCACCATCACCGGGTAGTGGCCCCGGCCGGACTCGACGCCGCCGCGCGCCAGGCTCCAGCGCGTGTGGCGACGGGCGACCACGAGCTCCGCGACGCGCTCCACGCCGACGGCCAGCACCAGCACCGTGTACCAGACCATGTTCATCTCCCGACTCCGACTCCGACTCCGACTCCGACTCCGTCTCCCCGAATCACCAGCGCAGCAGGACCAGTTCGGTACAGAAGCCGGGCCCCATGGCGAGCATCAGCCCGGGCGTGCCCGACGGCGGCCGCCCGGAGCCGGACGCCAGCGTGTCGCGCAGGACGTGCAGCACCGAGGCGGACGACAGGTTGCCGACCTCGGCGAGCGTGCGCCGGCTCACGTCCAGGGCGCACCCCGGCAGGTCGAGCGCCTCCGCGACCGCGTCCAGGACCCGGGGCCCGCCGGCATGGCACACCCACGCCGTCACGTCCTGCCGCCCCAGCCCCTGGTCCGCGAGGAAGTCGTCGACGTCCTGGGCGAGGTTCTTGCGCACGAGGTCGGGGACGGCCGGATCGAGGACGACGCGGAAACCGGAAGCGGTGACGTCCCAGCCCAGCAGCCGCTCCGTGTCCGGATACAGCCGGCTGCGGCTCGCCACCACGGTCGGGGCGGGCCCGGCCGCCGGCTGCCGCCGGGCACCGCAGGCGACGACGGCACCGGCCCCGTCGCCGAACAGCGCGGTCGCGACCAGGTTGGCCGGTGACGCGTCCGCCCGCTGGAAGGTCAGGGAACACAACTCGACGGAGAGCAGCACGGCCACGTCGTGCGGGCGGCCCAGCAGGTAGTCGTGCACCCGGGCCAGTCCGGCCGCGCCCGCCACGCACCCCAGACCGAAGACCGGGATCCGCTTGACGTCCGGCCGCATGCCCAGGAGCCCGGCCAGCCGGGCGTCCACGGACGGCGCGGCGATCCCCGTGACGGACGTGAAGACCAGCAGGTCCACATCGCGCGGCGACAGGCCGGCCTCACGCAGCGCCCCCGTCACCGCCTCGGCACCGAGCTCGACGGCGGCCGCGATGAACACGTCGTTGACCTGGCCGAAGTCGTCGAACCCGCCGTAGCGGTCCAGCGGCAGCACCGTGTGACGCGTGGTCACCCGGGCACCACGGTGCAGCCGGTCGAGCGCGCGCCGGTCGGCACCGGCGGGCAGGCAGGTCCGGGCCACCATGTCGGTGATCTCGCGCTGGGTGTGCCGGTGCGGCGCCACGACTCCGTGGACGGCTGCGATCCGCGTCATCAGGGCTCCAGGTCGGGGTCGTCGTGCCCCCATGCCTGCCACCCTCCGGCGCCGTCGTACCGCCCGATCGCCCGCCCGGCGCCTACGATCCCCGCGTGGACGCCACCACCGATGCCGTACCCACCCGCCGCCGAGCCCTTCGCGCGGGCCTGCCGAGGGCCTGTCACCCGCTGCCCACGGCGGCCGTCACCCTGCTGGTCACGGCGCTGGCCGCCACGGCCGGGCACGACGCGCGCGGCTGCCTCCTGGTGGCGGCCGGGGTGCTCGCGGGCCAGCTGTCGGTCGGCTGGTGCAACGACGCCGTCGACGCCCGGCGCGACCGCGCGGCCGGGCGGTACGCCAAGCCGGTGGTGTCCGGCGCGGTGAGCGTGACGGCCGTACGGGCCGCGGCCCTCGTGGCGCTGGCGCTCAGCGTGCCGCTCTCCCTGGCCTGCGGCCCGCTCCCCGGAAGCGTCCACCTCGCCGGGGTCGCCGCCGCCTGGGCGTACAACCTGGGCGTGAAGGCGACGGTGCTGTCCTGGCTGCCGTACGCGATCGGGTTCGCCGCCCTGCCGTCCTTCGTCGCGCTGGCCCTGCCCGGCAGCCCGTGGCCCGCGTGGTGGGTGGTCGCCTGCGGTGCGCTGCTGGGCGTGGGCGCGCACCTGGCCAACGTGCTGCCCGACATCCCGTCGGACCTCGCGGTGGGCGTACGCGGCTGGCCCCAGCGCCTCGGCCCCGCCCGGGCGCGGGCGCTGATGCCGGTTCCGCTGGTGGCGGCGTCCGCCGTGGCGGCGCTGTCCGGAGGCGCCGGCCTCCCGGGCCTCCTGGCCCTGGCGGCGGCCGTCCTGGTCTCCGTCGCCGGCGCGGTCGTGGGGCGTCGGCGCGCCGAGGCGCCGTTCCGGGCGGCGATCGTGGTGGCGGCCGTCGACGTGGCGATGCTCCTGGGGCGGGGAGCCGGGCTCACGTGACGGCCCGTCACATAGGATCCCGGCAATCATTCCGATCAGCCGGACCCGGGGGGACCATCCATGTCACGTCACTCGCTCAGCCGCAGAAGACTGCTGGCCACCACCGCCGGCGCGGGCGCCGCGCTGGCGGCCGGCCCGGCGGCGGGCACCGCGTCGGCCGCCGACGCGCCGACGCCCAACCCGTACCAGCCGAAGCTCCCGCACCAGATCGAGGCCGAAACCCTCGTCGACTACCTGCGGATGCGATTCTGGAGCGACGGCGCCAACCGCTACAAGGCGGCGGGACAGTTCCCGGACGAGAACTCCTCCCTGGTCTGGGGCGCGCCCGGCCACCCGGAGCAGTTCTCCGCGCTCGCCCAGTGCTCGTCGTTCCTCACCATGGTCCTGCAGCGGGCCTACGGCACCGGAACGGCGTACGGCTGGGCCACCAGGGAGTACTTCAGCACGTACTTCAAGACCGAGGCCGGGAAGTTCTACCCGACGGCCGAGAAGTTCCGCGAGGGCTTCGCGAACGCGGCGTCCATCCCGCACTTCACCGGCGTCACGAAGCCGGTGAACCTCCGGCCCGGAGATCTGGTCGCCTTCGACTACGACGCCGACGCCACCACCGAGCCGTACACGGGGCACATCGTCATGATCCGGGCCCGCAAGGGCACGCTGGCGTCCCCGGTCGACAGTCAGGTCGGCGACGGCGTCATCCCGTACGTCTTCGAGATCGTCGACTGCACCAGCGACCCGCACGGCAACCCGGCCGCCTCCGCGGGCGCCGAGGCGACCTACCGCGCCTTCCCCGACACCCGTATCGAGGAGGCGGCCGACGGCACGACGGGCTGGACGGAGCACGACGGCGTCGGCTACGGCCACATGGTCTTCTACGCGGACCCCACCACGAAGCTCTTCGCCGGCTACCGCTGGAGCGTCAACTCCTCGACCCCGCGCAAGGCGACCGACCGCCCGATCGCGGCGGCCCGCGTCCACCTGGGCTGAGCCGGTACCCCGCGCGGCCGGTACGGCGGGGTCGTACCGGCGGTCAACCGATCGGTTGACCGCCGGTCGAGCGCGATGGCCGATACCGCCGGCGGCCGCCGCGGACGAGTCTTGGGCCATGCCCATGATCGAGGTTCAGGACCTGCACAAGGCCTATGGCGACCGGAAGGCCGTCGACGGCGTCTCCTTCGCGGTCGAGGAGGGGGAGATCTTCGGGATCCTCGGCCCCAACGGCGCCGGGAAGACCACCACCATCGAGTGTGTCGCGGGCCTGCGGGCCCCCGACACCGGGACCGTGCGGGTCGCGGGGCTCGACCCCGTCGCCCGCCACGAGCAGGTGACCCGGCTGCTCGGCGTCCAGCTCCAGCAGAGCGAGCTCCAGCCCAAGCTCACCGTCCGCGAGGTGCTCGGGCTGTACGCGTCCTTCTACGACCGCCCCGCCGACTGGCGCGTCCTGGTCGAACGGCTCGGTCTCGCAGGTCAGTTGACGACGCGCTTCGGCAGGCTCTCCGGCGGACAGAAGCAGCGGCTGTTCGTCGCCCTCGCCCTCATCGGCAACCCGCGTGCCGTCATCCTCGACGAGCTCACCACCGGACTCGACCCGCACTCCCGGCGCGACACCTGGACCCTGGTCGAGGACGTACGGACGCACGGCGTGACGGTCCTGCTCGTCACCCACTTCATGGAGGAGGCCCAGCGCCTCTGCGACCGGATCGCGGTCATCGACAAGGGCCGGGTCACCGCCCTCGACACCCCCGCCGGGCTCATCGACCGCAGCGCCGCCGCGCGGACCGTCTCCTTCGCCGCCGACACCCCCCTCGACCGGGCCGACCTGCTGGCTCTGCCGGGCGCGGCCGGCGTGGAGACCCGGGACGGCCGGACCGTCGTCACCGGCACCGACGCGACCGTCGACGCCTTCGTCCACCTGCTCGCCCGCCGCGCCGTGACCGCCCGCGGCCTGCGGATCTCCGAGGCCACCCTCGACGACGCCTACCTCGACCTCACGGGAGCCGACCAGTCATGAACGCCGCCCCTGCACCTTCCCCTGCCCCCACCGCTGCGGCCCCCACCGCTGTCTCCGCCTCCGCCGCACGGGCGGTCCTGCGCGCCGAGGTCCGCCTCTTCTCGCGCGAACCCGGCACCCTGTTCTGGGTGATGGCCGCGCCCACGGTGCTCCTCGTGGTCCTCGGCCTCATCCCCTCCTTCCGCGAGCCCTCCGCCGATCTCGGCGGTCGCCGGGTGATCGACCTCTACCTCCCCGTGGCCGTACTCTTCGCCCTCATCATGGCCGGGATCCAGGCCATGCCGCCGGTCCTGGCCGGCTACCGGGAGCGCGGCATCCTGCGCCGGATGTCCACCACACCGGTCCGCCCGGCCGCCCTCCTCACCGCGCAGCTCGCCCTGCACGCCGCCGCCGTGCTGGTCTCCTGCCTCCTCGTCGTCACGGCCGGCCGGCTCGTGTTCGACGTTCCCCTGCCGGGCGACATCCCCGGCTACGCCGTGGCCCTGCTGCTCGCCACGGCCGGCAGCCTCGCCCTCGGTGCGGCGGTCTGCGCGGTCTCCCGCACCCAGAAGGCCGCCACCGCGGTCGGCGCGGTCGTGGCCTTCCCGGCCATGTTCACCGCGGGCGTCTGGGTGCCGGTCCAGGTGATGCCCGGTACGCTGCGCGAGATCGTCGAGTGGACCCCGTACGGCGCCGCCTCCCGCGCGTTCGACGCGGCCGCGGGCGGTGCCTGGCCGGGGTGGGCGGTGTTCGGGGTGATGGCCCTGTGGGCGGTGGTCCCCGCCGGTGCGGCGGTCCGCTGGTTCCGCTGGGAGTGACGATGCGGGGGGCGAAGTGACCACGAGCGTGAGCACGAGCGTGAGCAGGGGCGGGACGACGGTCGAGGAGCGCTGGCAGCAGTTCTTCCGCTGGGGCCCGTACGGCCTCCTCACCGTCGCCACCCTCCTCGCCGCGGTCTGGGCCTCGGCCGAGGAGGCGGCCATGGACGGACCGGAGACGGCCGCCGCCGGCGCCCTGACCGGCGCCGCGCTCGCCCTCCAGCTCTGGTGGACCGCCCACCAGCGCGGGCTGCCCGCCGTTCCCGTACCGGGGGAGGGCGGCGCATGCGCACGGCCCGTCCCGGTCACCCTCGTCCCGGGCGCCCCCAGCCCCGCCTCGACCGGCTACTTCCTCCTGCGCACCGCACTCGCGTTCGCCCTCACCTGGCTCAACCCCTTCTTCGCCGTGTACGCCTCCGTCGGCTACTTCGACGCCGTCCACCTCCTGCCGGCCCGGCCCGCCCTGGCGCGGGCCGGGCTGCTCGTCGTCGCCCTGACCATGGCCGGTTCCCAGTCCGGCGGGCTCCCGCCCCGATCCACCCTCCAATGGATCGCCTTCGGCGGCCTGTTCGCCCTCAACGCCGGCCTCGCCGTCGGCCTCGCCCACCTGGGCACCAAGGAGGCCGAGAAGGCCGCCGAGCGCGCCGCCACCATCGCCGAGCTCGCCCGTACCAACGCCCGCCTGGAGCAGGCCCTCGCCGAGAACGCCGTCCTGCAGGACCAACTCGTCCTCCAGGCCCGGGAGGCGGGTGTGGAGGACGAGCGGCGACGGCTCGCCGCCGAGATCCACGACACCATCGCCCAGGGGCTCACCGGGATCATCGCCCAACTCCAGGCGGCCGACGCGCGCACCGACCCCGCACAGGCCCGCGTGCACCTGCGCCGCGCGGCCGACCTCGCCCGGCACAGCCTCAGCGAGGCGCGCCGCTCCGTCCAGAACCTCAGCCCCGTCGCCCTGGAGCACGACACCCTCCCCGAGGCGCTGGAGAAGACCGTCACCGACTGGTCCGAACGCACCGGCATCACCGCCCGGTTCACCGTCACCGGCACCGAGGAACCCCTCCACGACGAGGTCGCGTCCACCCTCCTGCGGATCGCCCAGGAGGCTCTGGCCAACGCCGAACGGCACTCCGGCGCCTCCCGGGCCGGTGTCACGCTCTCGTACATGGGCGACGAGGTCACGCTGGACGTACGGGACGACGGCACCGGCTTCGACCCGGCCGCCGTCCCCTCCCGCAGCGGCACCGGCGGATTCGGCCTGGACGGCATGCGCGCCCGCGCCGAACGCCTCGCCGGCAGTCTCGTCTCGGAAACCGAACCCGGACAGGGCACCGCGATCAGCGCTCGCGTACCGTTGGCCCGCCATGAGTGAGATCACCCTTCTGATCGTCGATGACCACCCCGTCGTACGGGACGGCCTGCGCGGCATGTTCGACGCCGACCCCGACTTCCGGGTCCTCGGGGAGGCCGCCGACGGCGTGGAGGGCGTCGCGCTCGCCCAGCGCCTCGACCCGGACGTGATCCTGATGGACCTGCGCATGCCCGGCGGCAGCGGCGTCGAGGCCATCGCCGAGCTCGCCCGGCGCGGCGCCCGCTCCCGGGTCCTCGTCCTCACCACGTACGACACCGACACCGACACGCTCCCCGCCATCGAGGCGGGCGCCACCGGCTACCTCCTCAAGGACGCCCCCCGCGAGGAGCTGTTCACCGCCGTCCGCGCCGCCGCCGAGGGCCGCACCGTGCTGTCCCCGGCCGTCGCGACCCGGCTCGTCACGCGCGTGCGCAACCCCGCCGCACCCGTCGACGGGTCCCTCTCCGCCCGGGAGCGGGAGGTCCTCGAACTCGTCGCGCAGGGCACCTCCAACCGCGGGATCGCCGTCGAGCTCTTCATCAGCGAAGCCACGGTGAAGACCCATCTGACGCACATCTACGGCAAGTTGGGCGTCAAGGACCGGGCCGCCGCGGTCGCCGCCGGATACGACCGGGGCATCCTGGGGCGCCGCCGAGGCGAGCCCGGAGCCGCCGAGCGGTGATCGCGGCGGCCTCTGAGTGCTTTGTCCTGCGTGCGGAAGAAGTAGGGAATCCGCGTGCGAAAGGGGTTACGCGCCCGGACCAAGCCCGCTAACTTCCTTGAAATGCACCGGTCATGAGTCGACGGCCGGTGACCTTCGGCGCGACGGCGCGCGCCGGTGCTCCCCCGGCAGGCCCCTTCCCCGGCCTGCCGACCCCCACGGACACCCACGGGAGACTCTGTGCGCAGAAAACCGTTCCGGACGTTCGGTTCCTCGGGGTTACGGCAGACCCCCGCCCTCCTCCTCGCCGGCGCGCTCCTCGCCCCCGCCGGGCCGGCCACGGCGGCGCCACCCCCCGACGCGCCGCCGGCGGCGGCCGCCGCGGCCGAGGAGTTCCAGCAGGTCACCCTCGCCAAGGGCGTGGCCGAAACGGGCGAACCCATGACCATGGCGGTGCTCCCCGACCGCTCGGTGCTGCACACCTCGCGCGACGGCACCCTCCGCCTCACCGACGCCGCCGGCACGACCAAGGTCTCGGGCAGGCTCGACGTCTACACCCACGACGAGGAGGGCCTCCAGGGCGTCGGCGTGGACCCCGCCTTCGCCGCCAACCGGTACGTGTACCTCTACTACGCGCCCAAGCTCACGACCCCGGCCGGTGACGCCCCGGCCGACGGCACCGCCGCCGACTTCGCCCCGTACGACGGCGTGAACCGGCTCTCCCGCTTCATCCTCAACGCCGACGGCACCCTGAACACCGCCAGCGAGAAGAAGATCCTCGACGTGCCCGCGAGCCGGGGCATCTGCTGCCACGTCGGCGGCGACATCGACTTCGACGCGCAGGGCAACCTGTACCTGTCGACCGGCGACGACTCCAACCCCTTCGCCTCCGACGGCTACACCCCCATCGACGAGCGCGCCTCCCGCAACCCCGCGTACGACGCCCAGCGCTCCGCCGGCAACACCAACGACCTGCGCGGCAAGGTCCTGCGCATCAAGGTGGCCGCCGACGGCTCGTACACCATCCCGGCCGGCAACCTCTTCGCCCCCGGCACGGCGAAGACCCGCCCCGAGATCTACGCCATGGGCTTCCGCAACCCGTTCCGGATGAGTGTCGACAAGGCGACCGGCACCGTCTACCTCGGCGACTACGGACCGGACGCGGGCACCGCGAACCCCTCGCGCGGCCCCGCCGGACAGGTCGAGTTCAACCGCATCACCAAGGCGGGCAACTACGGCTGGCCCTACTGCGTCGGCAAGAACGCCGCCTACACCGACTACGACTTCGCCACCGGCACCTCCGGCGCGGCCTTCTCCTGCGCCGCCCCGAAGAACACCTCGCCCCGCAACACCGGCCTGACCGACCTGCCGCCCGCGCAACCCGCGTGGATCCCGTACGACGGCGGCTCGGTCCCCGAGTTCGGCTCCGGCTCCGAGTCCCCGATGGGCGGACCGGTCTACCGTTACGACGCCGCCTCCACCTCGCCCGTGAAGTTCCCGCAGAGCTACGACGGCAACTTCTTCGCCGGCGAGTTCGGCCGCAAGTGGATCAAGCGCATCGCCCAGACCGCCGACGGCACCGTCCAGTCCATCAACGCCTTCCCCTGGAGCGGCACCCAGGTGATGGACATGGCCTTCGGCCCCGACGGCGCGCTGTACGTCCTCGACTACGGCACCGGCTACTTCAACGGCGACGCGAACTCCGCGCTCTACCGCATCGAGCACATCACCGGAGGCCGCTCCCCGGTCGCCCAGGCCAAGGCCGACCGCACCTCCGGCAAGGCCCCGCTCACCGTGGCCTTCTCCTCGGCCGGCAGCTCCGACCCCGACGGCGACCCGCTCACCTACCGCTGGGCGTTCGGTGACGGTGCCACCTCGACCGCCGCGAACCCGTCCCACACGTACACGGCCAACGGCCAGTACACCGCCACCCTCACCGTCTCCGACTCCACGGGCCGCAGCGCGAGCGCCTCCGTCCAGGTGACCGTCGGCAACACGGCGCCCACCGTGAAGCTCGAACTGCCCGTGGACGGCCGGATCATCGACCCCGGGGCGGCGGTGCCCTTCAAGGTCACCGTGACCGACCCCGAGGACGGCACCATCGACTGCTCCAAGGTCAAGGTCACCTTCATCCTCGGCCACGACAGCCACGGCCACCCGCAGACCTCCGCGACCGGCTGCTCCGGCACCGTGCAGACCATCGCGGACGGCGAACACGACCCGAACGCCAACGTCTTCGGCGTCTGGGACGCCGAGTACACCGACAAGGGCGCGAACGGCCAGCCCGCCCTCACCAGCCACGACCAGCACATCAGCCAGCCCAGCCACCGCCAGGCCGAGCACTACGGCGCCTCCTCGGGCGTCCAGGTCGTCAGCCACACCCCCGCCCACGGCGGCAAGACGGTCGGCTACATCGACAACGGCGACTGGATCTCCTTCACGCCGTACGCCCTCGACGACGCCGAGCGGTTCACCGCCCGCGTCTCCTCCGGCGGCACGGGCGGCACCATCGAGGTACGCGCCGGCTCGCCCACCGGCACCCTGCTGGGCACGGTGACGGTGCCGGTCACCGGCGGCTGGGAGACCTTCCAGGAGGTCGGCACCCCGCTGACCAACCGGCCCGCCGCCACCACCACCCTCCACCTCGTCTTCAAGGGCGGCACGGGCGCGCTCTTCGACGTGGACGACTTCCACTTCACCACCCCCGGCACCGGTGCCCGGACGGGCGAGGTGAAGGGCGTCAACGGCAAGTGCCTGGACGTGGCGGGTGGTTCGTCGGCGGACGGTACGCAGGTGCAGGTGTGGACCTGCAGCGGTTCGGCGGCGCAGAAGTGGACGGTGCCGGGTGACGGCTCGCTCCGGGCGCTCGGCAAGTGCCTGGACGTGAGTGGTGGTGGTACGGCGGACGGTACGAAGGTCCAGCTGTGGACGTGCAACGGTACCGGCGCGCAGAAGTGGCAGGCCCGTGCCGACGGGACGCTGCTCAACGCGCAGTCGGGCAAGTGCCTGGACGCCGAGGGAGCGACCTGGAACGACGGCACGAAGGTCCACCTGTGGACCTGCCACACCGGGGCCAACCAGAAGTGGACCCTGCCGTAACCGCCGTCCCTGAGAAGGAGGTGTCACACATGCGCAACACATTGACCAGGGTGGGCTGCTGGCTCGCCGGAGCCCTGCTGTGCACGGCCGCGGCACCCGCGCTCGTCGCGGCCCCCACCGCCCTCCCCCGGGAAGCGGCCCCGGCCGCCCCCGTCCGGGAAGCGGTCGCCGCCGCCGACCCCGCGTACAAAATCCTCGTCTTCTCCAAGACGGCGGGCTTCCGCCACTCCTCCATCGACGAGGGCGTCACCGCCCTGCGCGAGCTCGGCGGCGCCCACAACTTCACGGTGGACGCGACCGAGGACGCCCAGGCGTTCACCACCGGCAACCTCGCCCAGTACAAGGCCGTCGTCTTCCTCTCCACCACCGGCGACGTCCTGAACGCCACGCAGCAGACCGCGTTCGAGGGGTACGTCCAGGGCGGGGGCGGCTACGTCGGCATCCACGCGGCCGCCGACACCGAGTACGACTGGCCCTTCTACGCGGGCCTCGCCGGGGCGCTGTTCCACTCCCACCCGCACAACCAGACCGCCACCCTCAAGGTCGAGGACCGGGCCCACGACGCCACCGCCCACCTGGGCACGAGCTGGCAGCGGTTCGACGAGTGGTACAACTACCGCACCAACCCGCGGACCACCGCCCACGTCCTGGCCTCGCTCGACGAGTCGAGCTACACCGGCGGGAACATGGCCGGCGACCACCCGATCTCCTGGTGCAAGGACTACCAGGGCGGACGCGCCTTCTACACCGGAGGCGGCCACACCGAGGCCTCCTACACCGAACCGGCCTTCCGCCGGCACCTGCTCGGCGGCATCCGCTGGGCGGCGGGCATGACCGAGGCCGACTGCCGTCCCGAGTCCGGCTACACCGCGCTCTTCGACGGATCCGGCACGACGGGCTGGCAACAGGCGGGCCCCGGCTCCTTCGCCCTCGCCGACGGTACGCTCACCTCGCAGGGCGGCCTCGGCCTGCTGTGGTACTCCGCGAAGGAGTTCACCGGCGACTACTCCCTCAAGCTCGACTGGCGCATGACCGACGACGACAACTCCGGGGTCTTCGTCGGCTTCCCGGCGTCCGGCGACCCCTGGTCGGCGGTGCACAACGGCTACGAGATCCAGATCGACGCCACCGACACCCCCGACCGCACCACCGGCTCCGTCTACGGCTTCAAGCCGGCCGACACCGCCGCCCGCGACGCCGCGCTGAACCCGCCGGGGGAGTGGAACACATACGAGATCCGCGTCACCGGCGAACGACTGGAGGTCTTCCTCAACGGCCGCAAGATCAACGACTTCACCAACACCGACCCGGCCCGCAGCCTGCGCCAAGGACACATCGGCCTCCAAAACCACGGCGACGGCGACCAGGTCTCCTTCCGCAACATCCGCGTCAAAACGGCGGGCACCACACCTCCACCCCCCAACCGGACGGGCGAGGTGAAGGGCGTCAACGGCAAGTGCCTGGACGCGGCGGGCGGTTCCTCCGCGGACGGTACGCAGGCGCAGCTGTGGACCTGCAACGGCTCGACCGGCCAGAAGTGGACGCTGCCGGGTGACGGCTCGGTCCGGGCGCTCGGCAAGTGCCTGGACGTGAGCGGCGGCGGCTCGGCGGACGGCACGAAGATCCAGCTGTGGACGTGCAACGGCACCGGCGCCCAGAAGTGGCAGCCGCAGACTGACGGGACCGTACGCAACCCGCAGTCGGGCAAGTGCCTGGACGCCGAGGGCGCGACCTGGAACGACGGCACGAAGGTCCACCTGTGGACCTGCCACACCGGCCCCAACCAGAAGTGGACCCTGCCGTGATCCCCTGAGTGCCCGTGGGTGACGGGCGTGGGGGGGGGGGGGGGGGGGGGGGGGGGGGGGGGGGGGAGGGAAGAGGGGGGGGGGGGGGGGGGTTTCCAGCGCACAGGGAGAGACCTGTTCGGCGTTTAACCGTTCCTATTCAT
>NZ_JBVIEN010000007.1:380963-502564 GCF_055571835.1 Streptomyces sp. NPDC030862
GTACCCCGCACAAAAACAAAAACACGTGGTGAACCTTGTCCTCCCCTCCTTGCGCGGTTGTGGGGGGCCCGTCTCACGACCCGCGCAAGACCCCCCCCCCCCACGCCCATGCCCGCCCCCGCCGGGCGGCATAACCGGCGCCGACGTGGATAGGACCATATGGCCGACGTGACGGCCGTCGGCTTTCCTCGTCGGGAGGACTGCTGCCATGGGGGACGCCCCCTTGTTGTCGGACGACCCGCCCCTGTACCTGGAGCCGCGGCTGGCGCCGCTCGCGGCGGGGCTGCTGGAGGGGGGTGGGGCGTTTCTCCACGCGCTCGTCGACGCGCTCGGATCACCGCTCAACGTGGTGCTGCCCGACCAGATCGCCGAGAACGCCGAGCGCTTCCGCGACGTCTACCGGCACCACAGCCTCGGCGGGCGGATCTTCTTCGCCCACAAGACGAACCGGTCCAGCGCCCTGGTGCGGCGGCTCGCCGCGACCGGGCCCGGGGTGGGGGTCGACGTGGCCTCGCTCGGCGAGTTGCAGCACGCGCTGGGTGCCGGGTTCGGCCCGGACCGGATCGTGGCGACCGGGCCCAAGGACCCGGACTTCCTCTGGCTCGCCGTCCTCACGGGCGTCACCGTCAACGCCGACGGCGCCGAGGAGCTCGACCGGGCCGCCGCGCTCGTCCGGCGGCATGGGTTACGCCGCGTCCGCGTGCTGCTGCGCCTGTCGGACTTCGCGACCGGCACCGGCGTCAGGCGCCTGTCCCGCCGCAGCCGCTTCGGCACCCCCGCGGCCTCGCTGGACCGGCTGCTGGACACGGCCGAGCGCCACCGCGACCAGCTGGAGCCCGTGGGCGTCGCGTACCACCTCGACACCACCAGCCCCGACGAGAAGGCCACCGCGCTCGCCGGCTGCCTGCGCGCTGTGGAGGAGCTGCGGAAGCGGGGCTTCGGCCCGCGCGCCATCGACATCGGCGGCGGCTTCGGCGTCGGCTACCTCGCGCACGCCGACCAGTGGGAGCGGTACACCACGGCGCTCACCGACGCCGTCATGGGCCGCCGGCCGCCGCTCACCTGGGGCGGCCACGGCTACGGCCTCCACGCCGAGAACGGCACCCTGCGCGGCTCGCTCGGCCTGTACCCCGCCCACCGCGAGGTCACCGGCGCCGCCTACCTCGACGAACTGCTCTCCCGCCCGGCCCCCGGCCTGGACCGCCCGCTCGGCACGCTGCTCCTGGAGGGCCTCCACGACCTGTACACCGAGCCCGGCAGGGCGCTGGCAGACCAGTGCGGGCTCTCGCTCGCCCGGGTGCTGGAGGTGCGCCGTACGGACGCGGGCGAGACCCTCGTACGCCTCGCGATGAACGCGGGCGACGTGAGCCTGGAGGACCACGGCGTCCTGATGGACCCCGTCCTGGTGCCCCGGGACCCCGCGCCCGCCGGTCCACCGGAACCCGTGGGCGTCCACCTCATGGGCAACCTCTGCCTGGAGGCGGACCTGATCACCCGAAGAACCGTTTTCCTGCCCCGGCTGCCGCGCCCCGGCGACCTGCTCGCCTTCGCCAACACCGCCGGCTACTGCATGGACTTCGGCGCCACCCGGGCGCAACAGCAGCCCGTGGCCCGCAAGGTCGCCGTCCACCGCGCCGACGACGGCTCCTGGCACTGGTGCCTCGACGAACAGTACTGGCCGCACACACCCCCTGGGGGACCACAGGCATGAGGTACGAGAGCATCACCGACGCCATCGGCGACACCCCGCTGGTCCGCATCGACCCGGCCGTGCACGGACTGCGCAGCATCGACCTCTACGCGAAGCTGGAGATGATGAACCCCTTCGGTTCGGTCAAGGACCGGGCCGCCTGGAACATGGTCCGCGACGGCCTCCCCGGGGCCCGGGAGCGCGGCGAGACGATCGTCGAACTCTCCAGCGGCAACACCGCCAAGGCGCTCGCCCTCATCGCGGGCATGCACGGCCTCGGGTTCAAGAGCGTCACCAACCGGATGCGCATACCCGAGATCAAGGACCTGCTCCTCCTGCTGGGCGCCGAGATAGAGGAACTGCCCGGGCAGAGCGAGTGCCTCGACCCGACCGCCACCGACGACCCGCTCACCCTCTTCCACCAGCGGCTCGGCGCACCCGGCAGTGCCCACCTCCACACCGACCAGTACTTCAACACCCGCAACACCGAGGCGCACGCCCAGGGCACCGGCCCGGAGATCGTGGCCGACCTCGACGGCCGCGCCCCCGACTGGTTCATCGCCTGCGTGGGCACCGCCGGCTCCTCCTCGGGCGTGGCCCGGGCGCTGCGCGCACACGCCCCGGACGTCGGGATCGTCGGGCTCGTCGCCGAGAAGTCCGACTTCATCCCCGGCATCCGCACCATCGACGAGGTCCAGGAGGTCGGCCTGTTCGACCCGGCGACGTACGACACCCTCGACACGGTGGGCGCGGACGACGCCATCGACGGCATGCTGACGCTGGTCCGCCGCTGCGGCATCCTCGCCGGGCCCACCGGGGGTGCCGCGTACCACGGCGCCGTGCGCCACCTGCGGGCGCTCGACGCGGAGGGGACCGGGGACCGCCGCACGGCCGTCTTCATCGTCTGCGACCGCGTCGAGAGCTACCTCGGCTACGTCCGCAAGCGCCGGCCCGAGCTGTTCGGCCTGCCGCCGGCGAAGAACTCCGTGGCGACGCTCTCGGACGGCGAGGTCCGCTCGGCCACGGTCATCGACGTCGCCGACGCGAGGAAGTGGATCGCGGCGGAGAACCCCCTCGTGGTGGACCTGCGCGGCCCGTTCGCGTACGGCGCCCTCCACATCGACGGCTCCGTCAACATCGTCGACGAGCTCTTCGACGAACTGGTCCGCGGCGGCCTGCCGTTCAGCAAGAGCCGGCCCGTGCTGCTCGCCTGCCCCGTCGGGGAGAAGTCCGCCCGGTACGCGGCGCTGCTGACGCGCATGGGGCATCCGGATGTCCGGAGCCTCGCGGGCGGCATCATCGCGTGGCGCGACGCGGGCGCGCCCCTGGTGCGTGACTGACATGGCGTACGAGACGGGACACGACACCGAGGGCGACCTGAAGGAGCTGGCGGACTGGCACCGCGCGCTGCGCGCCCAGTTCCCGCAGATCGCGGCGCATCCCGAGCCGGCGTACCTGGACAGCGCGGCCACGGCCCAGAAGCCGCGGGCCGTCCTCGACGCCGCCCACACCTATCTGACCACCTCGAACGCGAACGCCGGCCGCGGCTCCTACCCGTGGGCCAACCACACCACCGCGCTGGTCGAGGGCGCCCGGGACCGGGTCAAGCGGTTCCTGGGCGACCCGGAGCCGGAGCGCTCGGCGGTGCACTTCACCAGCGGGGCCTCGGAGGGGCTGCGCACCGTCGCCCGCGACTGGCTGCCGGAGCTGCTCCGCGACGGTGACGAGATCGTGGTGCCGTTCGCCGACCACCAGGCCAACCTCGCGCCGTGGCGCGAGACGGAGCGGCTGCTCGCCCGGCAGGGCGTGCGGATACGCCTGCGGGAGCTGCCGTATCAGGAGAGCTCGGGGGACTACGACCCCGAGGCGCTCGCCCGCGTGGTGGGCCCGCGCACCCGCTTCGTCGCGGCCACCCACGTGCACCACGTCTACGGCGCCGACATGAACGTGCACCGCGTCCGCGCGGTGGTCGGCCCCGACGTGCCGATCTGTCTGGATGCCGCGCAGAGCGTGGGCCACCTGCCCGTCTCGGTGGCCGAGCTCGACGTGGACTTCGTCGTCTTCTCCGGCCACAAGGCGCTGGCCCTGCCCGGTACGGGCGCGATCTGGGCGCGCGGCCGGCGCGGTCCGGAGTTCCGGCCGGGCGGCTGGGAGGGCACCCCGAACACGGCCGGTGTCGTCAGCCTCACGGCGGCCCTCGACTGGCTGGAGGAGGCGGGCACGGACCGCATCGAACGGTGGACCGTGGCCCTGGCGGCCCGGCTGACCGACGGACTGGCCCGGATGGACGCCTACGAGGTGCTCGGCTGCCGCTCTAGCCTGGACGCCGACTCCACGGTGCAGCGCCGCAGACACATCGTCACCTTCCGGCACCGCGGGATCGGCTCGCAGGACCTCGGCTTCATCCTCTACAGCCACGGCTTCATGGTGCGCTCCGACAGCCACTGCCAGGCGGGGACGGACCCGGAGGACGGCTCGGTGCGGATCAGTCTCCATGTCTACAACGCACCCGAGGAAATCGACCGGCTTCTCACCGCGCTCGCCAGTCTGCAATGATTTCCATGTCCGTTTAGGTGTGGCGAGAAGGCAGGGGCGCGAGAGGACATGAGTGTCAGTACGGTGGCGGCCGCGCGATGGGTGGACCGCTGGGAGAGGCAGCAGCAGCGCTACGCGGTCGACCGCGAGGAGGCGTTCACCGTCATCGCCGACGTCGTCGAGGGCGTGACGGCGGGCCGGCGGGCGCCCCTCGTCCTCGACCTGGGCAGCGGACCCGGCTCGCTGGCCGCGCGACTGGTCCGCCGGATGCCCCGCGCCCGGGTCGTGGCGGTCGACGCCGACCCGCGCCTGCTGGAGCTCGGCCGGGCCTATTACGGACCGGCCGTGCGGTACGTGGAGGCCGTCATCGGGCAGCCCGGCTGGCTCGACGCCGCCGGGACGGAGGGGCCGGTGGACGCGGCCGTCTCCACGACGGCGCTGCACTACCTCAGCGAACGCACCCTGCGCCGGGTCTACCGCGACCTCGCCGGGCGGCTGCGCCCCGGCGGGGTCCTCGTCAACTGCGACCACATCTGTCCCGACTCCGCCAAGGTCGGCGAGCTGGCCCTGCACATCGGGCGGCGCCGGGCCGAGCGGGAACCGGCCGTCGCGGACGAGGACTGGGAGACCTGGTGGTCCGGGGTCGCCGCGGACCCGGAGCTGGCCGCCCTGTTCTCCGCCCACCGCCACCACCGGCACCCGCGCTGCGAGGGCAACGACCTGACCCTCTCCGGGCACCTCGCCCTGCTGCGCGAGGCCGGTTTCGAGGAGGCGGGAGCCGTCTGGCAGTTCGGCAACAACCATGTCCTCGTGGCCGTGCGCTGACCACGCGCGGTAGCGTCACGGCTCCTTCACGCAACCGCCCCGCCCCGCCGGTCGCGCGACCGGCGGAGCGGGGTCAGCATGGGAACGTGACATGGGCATCGTGGACGACGGTCCGGGTCTACGCCGGACGCGGTGGCGTGAGCACCGACACGGTCGGTGTCATCACCGGGGAACTCGACGTGCACACGACCTGGGTCGACGGCGAGGCGCGGGTGGCCGTGCAGCACAGCGGGGCCTCCGACTGGTTCCCGATGAGCGGAAGCCCCGTGCCGTGCTCGTCGGAGGAGGCCAGCCGCGTGCTGCACGACGCCGTCGTGGAAGCCGTACGGTCCGGCGGCGGGGCGACCGTCCCCCGTCAGTAGGCGCCCGTCAGTAGGCGCCGAAGACGTTGTCGATCGACCCGTACCGGTCGGCCGCGTAGTTGCAGGCCGCGGTGATGTTGGCGACCGGGTCGTACGGGTCGGTCGACGTGCCGGGCACGTGGTACGCCCGGAACGTCGGGTCGATGACCTGGAGCAGGCCCTTGGACGGGGTGCCCGCGGCGGCGTTGGAGTCCCAGTTGTTGATGGCCAGCGGGTTGCCCGAGGACTCGCGCATGATGTTGCGGTGGATCCCGTCGTACGAGCCGGGGATGCCGCGCTCGGCCATGATGGCGAGCGCTTCCTTGATCCAGCCGTCGAGGTTGTTCGCGTAGGTCGCGGGCTTCGCGAGCGCCGGCCGCACGGTGGAGCGGCTGGCCCGCTCGGCGGCGGCGGGCGCGGCGGGCGCAGCCTTGGCCTTGGCCTTGGCGCCGATGGTGAGCTTCATGCCGGGGCGAATGAGCGACGGGTTGTCGCCGACCACCGACTTGTTGTCCTCGTACAGCTTCTTCCAGCCACCGCTGACGCCACGGTCCTGCGCGATCTCGGAAAGGGTGTCACCCGCGACCACGGTATACGTGGCGGGTTTCGCCGGGGCCTTTTCCACGGCCGCGGAAGGCGCGGTGTTCGGCACCGCGTTCGGCACCGCGTTCGGTGCCGCCTCGGCCGCGGTCGCGCCGAAGAGGGGAAGGGCGAGTGCGGCGCCGCCCGTGCCCGCGGCGGCGACTCGGCGGGCGAGCGGATTGTTCTTGGGGCGGCGGTGCTTACCCTGTGCGGGCATGGCGGATTCCTCTCCGTCGCCTGCGAGGTGAGCTGTCGGGTTCGGGCTGGAGATGCCCGGTCGTATCCGCACGCGACCGCGTGCGCACATGACTTCACCCCAAGCCGTTCCGTATACACGGACCGGCGGCTTACCTGGTTCCCCCGCTCCTGCCGTACGTCGGTGGTGGGTGGGTGCGGTTTCCGGACGGCGGCAGGATTCGGCGGTCCGACCGGATTGCGGTGACGGTAAGCGAGAGCCTCGGGCCGGAACAAGTCGTGAAGAGCGCACGCGCGATTACGGAAACGCCATGAAGGGAGTTCTGCCGGAAAGTCAATTCCCTGTCCCAGCAGGGGAAATGCGGTGCGGAGGACGCGCACCCCGAATGACGGGAGGTGAGTCATGTCACGGCGCGAGCAAAACGCCCTCGGAGTCGCCTTATCGGAGAACCGCGGCGAGCCGGACGAACATCTGTGAAACCAGAGATATTCGGGCGAAAGGTGCGTCTTGTGAGGTGGGGGAGCGGTGAGTGTCGTGCCGGTTACTCGCGAGGAACGTCCGACGTCAACTAAGGTGAGCGCCCCGATCGGCTCCACCTGCGGATCTCATGCGCAAGGCGGCTTCGCCATGCCGATCGAAGGAAAGTCCTCCAACCAGGACGCACATCTCAGTGCAGGGCGACGTGGTGTCGGCAACTCCGCCAGACGTCGGCTCCGTACGGGCCGGCGAGGCCTCGTCCTGACACATTCCGGGCTCCGAGGCGTCGGCTCCTCTCATTCACCTACCTCTTGTAAGGCAAGGCAGAGATGGCACGAGTCTCCCGACGGCACTCCGGGACGCAGACGCATCCCGTCGACGAACTGCTCCCCCTCCCGCAGCTCACGCTCTACGGCTTCCAGCACATCCTCGCGTTCTACGCGGCGGCCGTCATCGTCCCCGTACTCCTCGGCAACGCCCTCGGGCTCTCCGACGAGCAGCTGGTCCACCTGGTCAACGCGGACCTGCTCACCTGTGGCATCGCCACGATCATCCAGGCGCTCGGCGTCTGGCGGATCGGTGCGCGCCTGCCCCTGGTGCAGGGCGTGACCTTCACCGCCGTCTCGCCCATGGTCGCGATCGGCATAGGCGCGGGCGGTGGCACCGCCGGTCTGCTGGTCGTCTACGGCGCGGTCATCACGGCCGGCATCGCCACGTTCCTCTTCGCACCGTTCGTCGGCCGGCTGGTGAAGTACTTCCCGCCCGTTGTCATCGGCACGATCCTCACCATCATCGGCATCACGCTGATCCCGGTGGGCCTCCAGAACGCCGCCGGCGGCGCCCACCTCATCGGCGACCCCGCGTACGGCTCCGGGAAGAACCTCGCCTACGCGCTCGGCACCCTGCTCCTGATCCTGGTCGTGGTCCGGCTCGGCAAGCCGTTCCTCAGCAGCCTCGCCGTGCTCATCGGGCTCGTCGTGGGCACGGCCGTCGCCTGGCTCCTCGGGGACGCGCACTTCGACGCGGTGGCGGACGCCGGCTGGTTCGGCGTCACCACGCCCTTCCACTACGGCATGCCGCAGTTCGAGCTGCTGCCCATCATCGCCATGGTCGTCGTCATGCTGATCACGATGGTGGAGACGACCGGCGACGTGTACGCCATCGGCGAGATCTCCCGGAAGAAGGTCGACAGCGACACCGTCACGCGCGCGCTGCGGGCCGACGGCGTCTCCACGATGCTGGGCGGAATATTCAACTCCTTCCCTTATGTGGCATTCGCGGAGAACATCGGACTCGTCCGCATGTCCAAGGTGGTGAGCCGCTTCGTGGTGGTGGCCGCCGGTGTCTTCATGATCCTGCTGGGGCTCCTGCCGAAGGCCGGCAGCCTGGTCGCCGCGATCCCGCACCCCGTGCTCGGCGGCGCGGCGATCTCGATGTTCGGCATGGTCGCGGCGGTCGGCATCCAGATCCTCGCCAAGGTGGACCTGCGCGAGGAGCGCAACGCCATCATCCTGGCGGTGAGCCTCGGCGCGGCCATGCTGCCCACGACGGTCAAGCCGTTCTTCGAGCGCATGCCGGACGACGTACGGGCGGTGCTGGACAGCGGCATCACGCTGGGCGGTCTCACCGCCCTCGTGCTGAACCTGTTCTTCAACGCGTTCACGCGGCGCAAGGCGATGGAGATCGACTGGGAGGACTACGAGGACGAGACCCCGCCCGCCTCGCCCTCCCCGCCCGCAGAGCCCGCCCCGTACGCCCCGGGCGCCGGCGCCGGGTGGCGCTGAGTCCTTCCCGCGGCAGCAGAGCAGGACGGCCGACGGCCCCCGGACATCCGGGGGCCGTCGGCCGTCCGCGCCTCGTGCGCCTCAGAAGCCGCGCGGCGGCGGCTCGTCGCCCACCTCGCCGATCAGCTCCCAGAAGTGGTCCACGAGCCGGTGCAGGAACGCCGAGCGCTCCGCGGCGACCTCCTTCAGCCGGGAGTCGTCGTTGCGCGCCATCAGGTGGCCCATGTACCGCTCGGCGAACCCCGCGAACTCCGTGTGCATCGTGCGCAGGGCGTCGCCCACCGAGGTCTCGTCCACGACGACCATCTCCGCGACGGGCGTCACGTACACCTTCCAGCGTCCCTCGATGGCCGTACGCAGGAGCCCGGCCAGCTCCTCGTCGCGGCCCATGATGCTCACCAGCCCGCGCAGGGACAGCCCCAGGGCCTCCACCAGGGCCCTGGTCTGCCGGATGTCGCCGTCCCAGCGGTGCGCCGCCTCCGCCGCCCGGTACGCGGCGGGATCCATGCCGATCCGGTCCGCCAGCCGCTCCACGCTCAGCTGCCGGGCCAGCCGGTGTTCCGCCAGCGTGCGCGGCTCGATTCCCATGAGTGCGGTGGCGGGACACCACAGCACGTCGGCGAGGGCGAAGAGGTGGGTTTCCGAGGGGAGATGGGAGCCCTGTTCCCAGGCGGCGACCAGGTCCGGGTGGACGGGAACACCGCACGCCGCCATGGACTGGGCCACCTGTGCGGTCGTCAGGCCCATCCGGGCTCGCGCCGCTCTGGCCTCTCGGGGGGAGAAGGGAGTGCTGTACACGAAGGACACCTAAGGGAGTGGATGAACATCCAGGAGCGGGCAGGCTAACAGATGCTCCAGTGGTAGGAAGC
Organism: Streptomyces sp. NPDC030862; assembly: GCF_055571835.1. NCBI lineage: Bacteria > Bacillati > Actinomycetota > Actinomycetes > Kitasatosporales > Streptomycetaceae > Streptomyces > Streptomyces sp. NPDC030862. Next base: position 390,263 of record NZ_JBVIEN010000007.1, read on the forward strand.
GTCAACTTCCCTTAGATCGCAAGGCGATATGGCTTTGTAGGCTTTCGTTCGATGGTCGAACGTTTCCGGTCGGTAGTCGGACGGCGACGGTGCGGGCGGTCTTGCCGCCAGGGGTTCCCCGGCTGGAAAGTACGGTCATGACGATGGTCGTACTGGTGGGGACCCTGGACACCAAAGGGCTGGAGTACGGATGGCTGCGCGAGCGGCTGCTACGGCGGGGCGTCGACGTCCTGGTCGTCGACACGGGGGTGGCCGGGTCTCCGCGGATACCCGCCGACGTGGAGCGCGCCGAGGTGGCCCGGGCCGCCGGCGTGGACCTGGAGGCGCTCCGAGCCCGGGGCGACCGCGGCGCGGCCGTGACGGCGATGGCCAAGGGCGCCGAGGCGACCGTCCTGCGGCTCCACCGCGAGGGGCGGCTGCACGGCGTGCTGGCCATTGGCGGCAGCGGCGGCACCTCCATCGCCACCCGCGCGATGCGCGCCCTGCCGCTCGGGGTGCCGAAGGTGATGGTCTCCTCGATGGCGGCGGGCGATGTCTCGCCGTACGTCGGCTCCAGCGACATCACCATGATGTACAGCGTGGTCGACATCGCCGGGGTGAACCGGGTCTCGGCCCCGATCCTCGCGAACGCCGCCGACGCGGTCGCCGGCATGGCCGAGGGCTTCGCGGCGGCCTCCCGGGCGCTGGTCCCCGCCGAGTGGGGCGCGGACGGCGGCGCGCCGCTGGTCGCGGCGAGCATGGCGGGGGTGACCACCCCGGGCGTCGACGCGGCCCGCGAGCGGATGACGGAGCTCGGCTACGAGGTCCTCGTGTTCCACGCCAGCGGCGCCGGTGGCCGCACCCTCGAAGCGCTGGCCGGGCAGCGGCTGTTCGCCGGCGTCCTGGACCTGACGGTCTGCGAGCTCGCCGACGACCTGTGCGGCGGCATCCTCACCGCCGGGCCGGACCGGCTCGCCGCCGCCGGGGGGGCCGGCGTGCCGCAGGTGGTGAGCCCGGGCGCGCTCGACATGGTGAAGTTCGGCCCCGTGGACACCGTCCCGGCGCGGATGCGCGACCGGCACGTCCACGTACACAACCCGTCCATCACGGTGGTGCGGACGACGGAGGAGGAGTGCGCCGAACTGGGCCGCCGCGTCGCGGCCAAACTGCGGGCCGCCACCGGCCCGACCGCCCTGTGCCTGCCGCTGCGCGGGCTGTCCACGCTGGGTGCGCCGGGCGGGCCGTACCACGACCCGGCCGCCGACAAGGCGCTCTTCGACGCCCTGCGGGACGGCGTGCGGGGCAGCGCGGTCGAGGTCGTCGAGATGGACACGCACCTCAACGACCCGTCGTTCGGCCGCGCCGCCTCCGAGCTGCTGCACCGGATGATCGGCGGCCGGTGAACCTCAGACCAGCTCCGATTTGGCGATGAGCAGGTCCATGAGCGAGAGCAGCGTCTCGCGCACGTCGCCCCGGCGCCGCGCGTCCAGCAGGAGGACGGGGGTGCCGGGGTCGCGCAGCCGCAGCGCCGCCTTGATCTCCTCGGCGGTGTACGGCTGTTCGCCGTGGAAGCAGTTCGCGCCGACCACGAAGGGCAGCCCGCGGCTCTCGAAGAAGTCGACGGCCGCGAAACTGCGCTCCAGGCGCCGGGTGTCGACGAGGACGACCGCGCCGAGCGCGCCGTTCAGCAGGTCGTCCCACATGAACCAGAAGCGCTCCTGGCCCGGCGTACCGAAGAGGTAGAGGACGACACCGGCGTCGGTGAGCGTGATCCGGCCGAAGTCCATCGCCACGGTCGTCACGGCCTTCGACTCGACGCCCGCGAGGTCGTCGACGCCGACCCCCGCGGCCGTCAGCCGCTCCTCGGTGCGCAGCGGCTCGATCTCGGAGACCGTCTCGACCAGGGTCGTCTTGCCCACGCCGAAGCCCCCGGCGATGAGGATCTTGACGGGGGCCGCTTCCGGGAACGAGTCCGGGGAGGAGGAGTCAGATACGGGCAAGGTTGTCCCTGATTCTCATGAGCAGGCGGGTGTTGGTGGTCTCGGACTCCTCCAGGGGCGGCCGGTGGTGGACCAGCCCGCGGTCCGCGAGTTCCCCGAGGAGCAGCGTCGTCGGAGTCAGGCGCATGTGCAGCCGGGCGGCGATCTCCGCGACCGCCAGACCGTTCGGCGGCGGGCACATCGCCAGGACGGCCTGCCACTCCGTGGGCAGGCCGCTCCGGGCGTCCGCGGCGACCGCCGCCGTGATGGTGGTGTCCATGGTCAGGGCGGTGTGCGGAGCGGCCGTACGGCCGTCGGTGAGGGCGTACAGCCGCGTCCGCCGGCGGCCCGCGTCCTGCGGCTCGTCCGTCATGACGATGTGGGCGCCTGGGTGCGTTCCGGTGTGCCCAGCCACTCCCCGAGCGCCTGCGCGGTACGCACCGCCTCACCGCCCAGCTCGCCCAGTCGCGCCTTGCGGGAGGTCACGACGATGAGGGTGCTGCCCTCGCCGCACCCGACGATGCACAGGTACCGGTCGTCCATCTCGACCAGCTGGCGGATGACCCGGCCGCCGTCGATCTCCCGGGATATCGCCTTCATCGTGGCGGCGATGCCGGAGGACGCCGCGGCGACGCGCTCGGCCTGGGGCCGGTCCAGCAGGTAGGCGCTGAGTTTGATGCCGTCGTTGGAGAGGAGCACGGCGCCCTGGATGCCGGCGATCCGGCTCAGGTTGTTGTCCAGGACGCTGTAGATCATGTCGTTCGATGCCGTCGTCATGGCTGATCCCGTCGGAGCTCTTGTTCGACTTGCTGGGTTCCGTGTTCGTAGTCCGACCAGGCGTCGGCCACTTCCTCGGGGGTCGCCGTGTCGGGGGCGACCGTTGCTTCGGGTGCGCGCGGTTCGAGCAGCTGCCGCGCCATGTGCGTCTGGGGGACGCGCTCGGGCAGCGGGGGCCGGGTGCCGCCCTGCCGCGGCGCCGGCACGCTGTCCCGCGGCGGGTCCTGGGACGCGCCCCGGGACGAGCCCTGGGATACGCCCTGCGCCCGCACCGGGAGCCGGTCCTGCCTGCGGCGCACCGGCAGGCCTGCCTCGCCGACGTGCAGCACCAGCTCGGGCTTGCGCTCCTCGACGCGCTCTTCGACGCGTTCTTCGACGCGCTCCTCCGCGCGGCGCGGCTCGGGCCGCGGCGGCACGGGCACGGGCGCCGGCCGCCGTACGGGGCCGGGCTCGGGCTCGGTCGGGACGAGGTGCTCGGCCGGGATGATCACCACCGCCGACGTGCCGCCGTACACGGACCTGCGCAGGGTGACCCGGGCCCCGAGCTGGTCGGCGAGGTGCCCGACCACGAACAGGCCCAGCCGGTGGGCGTTCTCGGCGAGGACGGCGTACGGCGGCGCCGAGTGCAGGCGCCCGTTCATCTCCTCGTACGCCGCCGGCGTGACGCGCGGCCCCCGGTCCTCGATCTCGACCGACAGCCCGTCGGCGACGAGTTCGGCCCGGATGACGACCTTCGACCGCGGCGGGGAGAACCGGGTGGCGTTGTCCAGCAGCTCCGCCAGCAGGTGGCTGATCTGGCTGATCACCCGCGGTTCCACGCTGATCTCGTCCAGCGCCTGCCGCTCGATCCGCCGGAAGTCCTCGACCTCGGCGGCCGCCTCGCGCAGCAGGTCGGCGACGCGCATGGGCTCGGTGTGCGGGTCGGGGATCTCGCCGCCCGCCAGGATGAGCAGGTTCTCGATCTGCCGCCGCATGCCGACCGTCAGCTGGTCGGACCGCATCAGCTGGGCCAGCAGGGTCTCGTCGTGACCGAAGGTGTCCTGCAGCTCCTCGGTCAGGGTCAGCTGACGGCTGACCAGGTTCCCGGTGCGCGAGGCGATGCCCGAGGCGAACATGCCGAAGCCGTGGCGCTCCGCCGCCAGCTGCCGGTGCCCGTCCACGGAGACCTCGACGACCCGGGCGAACGCGTCGCTGATCCGCCCCACTTCGTCCTGGTCCCCACTGATCCGGGGCAGGGTGTCGGCGTCGACCGGCCGACCGCGCTGGAGCCGGGCGACGGCGTCCGGCAGCGTCCGCTCGGCGACGGTCACGGTGCTCTCGTGCAGCCGCCTCAGGCGCCGCAGCACCGAACGCGTGGTGAACGCGACACCGGCCGCGACCAGCAGCAGCGCGCCCGAGCTGCCCGCGATCAGCCAGGTGACCTCGGACTCCAGCTCGTCCGCCTTGGCGTTGGCACGGGCGAGCAGCGCCCGCGAACGCTCGGCGTTCAGCGCGTTCAGCTCCGGGGCCCACTTCGCGTGCGCGGCCCGCCACCCGCTCACCTCGCGGGGCAGTTTCACGCCGAAGTCGAGGTCCTTGTGGTCGGACATGACCGCGTTCTCGATACGGCCCTTGGCCTGCCAGGCGTCCGAACCGACGAGCTGCGCGTAGAGCTCGTTCTCGTCGGGTGCCAGGTACGGCACGACCCAGGTGTCGTACAGATAGCGGTGGGCGCCGACGGCGTTGACGAAGTCGGAGAAGCGGGTGTTGCTCAACTCCCGGGAGGGGCCCGCCAGCGCGAGGATCGTGTCCTGCCGCGCCACCATCTCCGACGCCGAGAACATGGTGACGACCACCCGGCTCTCCAGCGTCAGCTCGGCGTCCTCGGTGTGGCTGAACTCGTCCTGGTAGAAGCGGATCATCTGGCCGATCACGCCGCTGTAGTAGACGATCACACTGTCGGCGGTGCCGCTGCGGATGTCGGTGCGTTCGCGGTAGGCGCCCAGGTCGTCCAGACCCTCCGTCACCTCCTGCAGCCGGCGTTGGGCCTGCTCGGAGCGCGCGCCCCCGTCCGCCGTGGCGGCCCGGCGGAACACCTCAGCCGCCCGGTCGGTGGCCGCCCGCTGCCGGCGCAGCTCGGCCTCCGCCGGGGAGGCGCCCGCCCACCGCTCGGCGGTCATCGCCCGCTCGGCCTGCATCTCGACCATCAGCTCGAACAGGGGGGTGCCGATCCGCTCACCGGCCGCCACGTCGGCGCGCAGATGGTGCGACTGGGCCAGCAGGCGGTCCGCGGTGACGGCGACCTGCGTGCCCATCGCCACGGTGGGCACCACCGCGAGGGCGATGAGGAGCGTGCGCAGGCGCACGGGGCGCCGCCGACGAGGCTTCGGCTGGGGGCGGGGACCTTCGGGTTCTATGGGAGACATCCGTCCTCGGAGCGGAGAAGGCGGGGACCTGCCGGCAGCCGGGTGCGGCACAGCCCTGGGGAGGGGCTCGGGGACGGCCGGTCCGGCTTCGGTGGGGACGAGCGAGAAGGATGCCGATCATAACCAGCCAGGGAAAGAAATGGAGCCGTTGCCTCCATGGATGGTTTCTGGTATGCGCCTCCGGCGGCGCGCTGCCACACACCGGTCCCGGGCCCCTGTCGAGAACAGGTCGATCAGGAGATATCTTGATGTCGAGCAATGTTGCAGACGTGGAGCGGAGCACCCGGTGACTGACTCGACCATCATCTATACGCACACTGACGAGGCCCCGGCCCTGGCGACCTACTCGTTCCTGCCCGTGGTGCAGGCGTATGCCTCGACGGCCGGTGTCACCGTGGAGACGCGTGACATCTCCCTGGCGGGCCGGATCATCGCGGTCTTCCCGGAGTACCTGCAGGAGGGGCAGCGCATCGACGACGCCCTCGCCGAGCTGGGCGACCTGGCCAAGACCCCCGAGGCCAACATCATCAAGCTGCCGAACATCTCGGCGTCCATCCCGCAGCTGAAGGCCGCCATCGCCGAGCTGCGCGAGCAGGGCTACGCGCTCCCGGACTACCCGGACGACCCGAAGACCGACGAGGAGCGCGAGACCCGCGCCCGCTACGACAAGGTCAAGGGCAGCGCGGTCAACCCCGTCCTGCGCGAGGGCAACTCCGACCGCCGCGCCCCCGCGTCGGTCAAGAACTACGCGAAGAACCACCCGCACCGCATGGGCGCGTGGAGCCCCGAGTCGAAGACGAACGTCGCGACCATGGGCCAGAACGACTTCCGCTCCACCGAGAAGTCCACGGTCCTCGCCCAGGACGACACCCTGCGCATCGAGTTCGTCGGCGAGGACGGCACCACCACCGTCCTGCGCGAGTCGGTCCCGGTCCTCGCGGGCGAGGTCGTCGACGCGTCCGTCATGCGCGCCGCCGCGCTGCGCGAGTTCCTCTCGGCCCAGGTCGAGCGCGCCAAGGCCGAGGGTGTGCTGTTCTCCGTGCACCTGAAGGCCACGATGATGAAGGTCTCCGACCCGATCGTCTTCGGCCACGTCGTACGCGCCTTCTTCCCGAAGACGTTCGCGAAGTACGGCGAGGCGCTGGCCGCCGCCGGCCTCTCCCCGAACGACGGCCTCGGCGGCATCCTCAAGGGGCTGGAGGCCCTGCCGAACGGTGCCGAGATCAAGGCGTCCTTCGAGGCCGAGCTCGCCGAGGGCCCGGAGCTCGCGATGGTCGACTCCGACAAGGGCATCACCAACCTGCACGTGCCGTCCGACGTCATCGTCGACGCCTCCATGCCGGCCATGATCCGCACCTCCGGCCACATGTGGGGCCCGGACGGCCAGGAGCACGACACCCTCGCGGTCCTGCCGGACAGCAGCTACTCCGGCGTCTACCAGGCCGTGATCGACGACTGCCGCGCCCACGGCGCCTTCGACCCGTCCACCATGGGCTCCGTGCCGAACGTCGGCCTCATGGCGCAGAAGGCCGAGGAGTACGGCAGCCACGACAAGACCTTCGAGATCGCCGGCACCGGCACGGTCCGCCTGGTCGACCAGGCCGGCAACGTCGTCCTGGAGCAGCCCGTCTCGGCCGGCGACATCTTCCGCGCCTGCCAGACCAAGGACGCGCCGATCAAGGACTGGGTCAAGCTCGCCGTCACCCGCGCCCGCGCCACCGGCGACCCGGCGGTGTTCTGGCTCGACGAGACCCGCGCGCACGACGCCCAGCTGATCGCCAAGGTCAAGCAGTACCTCACGGAGCACGACACCGAGGGCCTGCGGATCGAGATCATGTCCCCGGTGGAGGCCACGAAGTTCTCCCTGGAGCGCATCCGCCGCGGCGAGAACACCATCTCCGTCACCGGCAACGTGCTCCGTGACTACCTCACGGACCTCTTCCCCATCCTGGAGCTGGGCACCAGCGCCAAGATGCTGTCGGTCGTCCCGCTGATGAACGGCGGCGGCCTGTTCGAGACGGGCGCCGGCGGCTCCGCGCCCAAGCACGTCCAGCAGCTGGTCAAGGAGAACTACCTGCGCTGGGACAGCCTGGGTGAGTTCCTCGCCCTCGCGGTCAGCTTCGAGCACCTCGCGAACACCACGGGCAACGCCCGCGCCAAGGTGCTCGCCGACACGCTCGACCGCGCGACCGGCACCTTCCTCAACGAGGACAAGTCGCCGTCCCGCCGCCTCGGCGGCATCGACAACCGCGGCAGCCACTTCTACCTGGCCCTGTACTGGGCCCAGGAGCTGGCGAAGCAGACCGACGACGCGGAGCTGGCGAAGGCGTTCGCCCCGCTCGCCCAGACGCTCACCGACAACGAGCAGAAGATCGTCGACGAGCTGATCGCGGTGCAGGGCGAGCCGGTCGAGATCGGTGGCTACTACCACCCGGACCCGGCCAAGTGCGCCGCCGTCATGCGCCCGTCGGAGACGTTCAACCAGGCGATCGCGACCCTGGGCTGACGCTCCCGGCGTACCGCGTGTTCCGCCCCGGTCAGGCATCCCGCCCGGCCGGGGCGGACCCGTGTCTGCCCCTGGGGGCGCTCAAAGTCCCGGGCGGATGGTGACGCGCGGGCCCGGCGGCGGCCCCGCCACGACCACCAGGGCCGGGCGCAGCAGATGGTCGCCGACCGCGTACCCCGGCCGCAGGACGACGGTGCAGGTGGGCAGGTCGAACCAGCCGCACGGGTGGTACGAGACGGCCTCGTGCACGACGGGGTCGAACGCGTCGCCCACCGCGCCGACGGGCCGCAGGCCCAGCGCGGTCAGCTCGGCCTCCAGTGCCCGCGTGACCCGCTGGAAGCCGCCGGTCACCTCGCCCTGGTCGGTGGCCGCGTCGAGGGCGTCGAGCACCGGCAGGAGGCGGGTGAGGACGTTGGCCACCGCGATCTCGTGGACGGCGGCCCGGTCGCGGTGCACGCGCTTGCGGTAGTTGTCGTACTCGGCCTTCAACCGCTGGAGGTCGGCCGTGCGTTCGCGCAGGGCCGCCTTAAGTTCGGCGTCCCGGAGCGCCGCGAGGCCGTCGGGAGGCCGGGACGCGGGAGCGCTGTCCCGGGGCGCGTCGGGCCGCCGGCCCGTACCGGTGATCATCAGCGGCGGGCCGGGGCCGCGGGAGACGTCGGTCAGGCGGTTCACCCCGTGTCCCCCTTCGGCTTCTCGTCGTCGACGATCTCGGCGTCGACCACGTCGTCCGCACCGCCCTGGGCGGCACCCGGCGCCTCACCGGCACCGGCACCGGCACCGGCACCGGCCGCCCCGCCCGCGGCCTGGGCGTCGGCGTACATGGCCTGGCCGAGCTTCTGGGAGACGGCCGCGACCTTCTCGCTGGCGGTGCGGATGGCCGTGGTGTCCTCGCCCTTCAGCTTCTCCTTGAGTTCGGCAAGCGCGGACTCGACCTCGGTCTTCACCTCGCCCGGGACCTTGTCCTCGTTGTCCTTGAGGAACTTCTCGGTCTGGTAGACGAGCTGCTCGCCCTGGTTGCGGGTCTCGGCGGCCTCGCGGCGGCGGTGGTCCTCCTCCGCGTACTGCTCGGCCTCGCGCATCATGCGGTCGATGTCGTCCTTCGGCAGCGAGGAGCCGCCGGTGACGGTCATCTTCTGCTCCTTGCCCGTGCCCAGGTCCTTCGCGGTCACGTGCATGATGCCGTTGGCGTCGATGTCGAAGGAGACCTCGATCTGCGGGACGCCGCGCGGGGCCGGCGGCAGGCCCGTCAGCTCGAACATGCCGAGCTTCTTGTTGTACGCCGCGATCTCGCGCTCGCCCTGGTAGACCTGGATCTGCACCGACGGCTGGTTGTCCTCGGCCGTCGTGAAGATCTCGGAGCGCTTGGTCGGGATCGTGGTGTTGCGCTCGATGAGCTTGGTCATGATGCCGCCCTTGGTCTCGATGCCGAGGGACAGCGGGGTGACGTCGAGCAGCAGGACGTCCTTGACCTCACCCTTGAGGACACCGGCCTGGAGCGAGGCGCCGATGGCGACGACCTCGTCCGGGTTCACACCCTTGTGCGGGTCCTTCCCGGTCAGCTCCCTGACCAGCTCGGTCACCGCGGGCATGCGCGTCGAACCGCCCACCATGATCACGTGGTGGATGTCGGAGAGCTTGATGCCCGCGTCCTTGATCGCGTTGTGGAAGGGGGTCTTGCAGCGCTCCAGCAGGTCCGCGGTCAGCTGCTGGAACTGGGCGCGCGTGAGCTTCTCGTCCAGGTGCAGCGGGCCCTCGGCGGACGCCGTGATGTAGGGCAGGTTGATCGTCGTCTCGGTCGCGGCCGACAGCTCGATCTTGGCCTTCTCGGCGGCCTCGCGCAGGCGCTGCAGGGCCATCTTGTCCTTGGACAGGTCGATGCCGTGACCGTTCTTGAACTGCTTGACCAGGTGGTCGACGACGCGCTGGTCCCAGTCGTCACCACCGAGGTGCGTGTCGCCGTTGGTGGCCTTCACCTCCACCACGCCGTCGCCGATCTCCAGCAGCGAGACGTCGAAGGTGCCGCCACCGAGGTCGAAGACGAGGATCGTCTGGTCCTCCTTGTCCAGGCCGTAGGCGAGTGCCGCGGCGGTCGGCTCGTTGATGATGCGCAGGACGTTCAGGCCCGCGATCGTGCCGGCCTCCTTGGTCGCGGTCCGCTGCGCGTCGTTGAAGTACGCCGGGACCGTGACGACCGCGTCCGACACGTCCTCGCCCAGGTACGCCTCCGCGTCCCGCTTCAGCTTCTGCAGGACGCGTGCGGAGATCTCCTGCGCGGTGTAGCGCTTGCCGTCGATGTCGCCGTGCTCCGGGAACCGCCAGTGCGCGTCGCCCACGTGGCGTTTGACCGAACGCGCGGTCCGGTCCACGTTGGTGACGGCCTGCCGCTTGGCCACCTCGCCGACCAGCACCTCGCCGTTCTTCGCGAAGGCGACCACCGACGGCGTGGTCCTCGCGCCCTCGGTGTTGGTGATGACGGTCGGCTCGCCGGCTTCCAGAACGCTGACCACGGAGTTCGTCGTACCGAGGTCGATACCCACTGCACGTGCCATGGGGAGCCCACCTCCTCACGATCTGGATAAAACACCGCAAATGTCATGTCAAGGCCGGTCCGGCCCGGTGCGGCGCCGGGCCCCTGATCATGGACCGCCGACGGGGGTGCATACTTCGCTGCGGCGCGACCCCTTACGACACATGAGGAGCAGCCATGGCCGAACAGCCCGCTGCGGAGAAGACGACCTTCAAGCCGGTCTTCGAGGTGGGGCCGTCCCATCGGGAGCAGGCGCGGGGCATCGAGGGCGCGTTCCAGCACGCCATCGCCCCGGCGACCGTGAACTTCGACTTCGGTGAGATCAGCCGGGCGGCGAGCGCCATCCCGAACGGCTCCACCGTGAAGATCATCCGCGGCTGGGGCCTCCAGGAGACCGCACCCGTCAGCGTCATGGTGCTCTCCCTCACCGAGGCCGTGCGCCAGGCGCTGGGGCAGCCGTTCGCCAACGAGAGCTTCTGGGCGAAGGTCGAGGAGGCGTTCACCGGCGCCTTCGTCGGCCTGGGGGAGCAGGAGGGCACACACCTCTCCTTCTACGAGGAGGGCGAGGACCGCACGAGCTACTACTACAACGTGCTGTTCGCGCTCCAGGACGAGGAGACCGGCGACCACCTGTACGCCGTCGCCCTCTGTCTCAACGCGACGCTGGGGCTGGGCGGGGAGAAGCTGCGGGCGCTGAGCGTGGGCGACACCGCGCAGTGCCACCTGCGCGTCAACGCCATCGCCGTACGACAGCCCCTGGCGGACTCCGGCGCCTCGGCCTGACCGGTTCGGCCTCCGGCCTCCGGCCCGCCCCGGGAGCCCCGGGGCGGGCCGGTCCCGCCCCGTGATCGCGTACGCGTCAACACGCGCTATGATCACGCCCGGCAAGGCTGTAGCGCAGAGGTCGTCGCGCCCACGCAGCGAGCAGGAGGACGTCGGTTCGAATCCGACCGGTCTTGCCACCTTTTTGTCGTGGAAGAACGTCGATGGCGTCGGTTCGTCCGGAGCGGCGGGCGGACGGCGATGCCGGTTCCGCCGGGCCCCGGACGCCCGGCGCGGGACCGGTGGAGTGGTGATGACGCAGCCAACGCCCGTACGCTGCCCCGCGATCGAGCACCCGGACATTCCCCTCGCCGACCCGGCGGACCTGGAACCCCTGCTCGACCGGCTCCGCTCGGCGCGGCCCGTCGAGAGCGACGAGACCTTCCCGCTCGGCACCGTACGCGCCGACGGCCGCGTCGACCTGTGCAAGCAGGGACTCGGACCGGCGGGCGCCGCCCGCCTGATGCCCGTCGCGGCCTCGTCCCCGCACGCCGCGCACGTCCTGCTCGGCACCAACTCCATCGGGGACGACGGCGCCCGCACGGTCGCCGACGCCCTCGCCGCCGGGCCCCACGGCCTGCACACGCTCTATCTCGGCTGCAACCGCATCGGCCCCGAGGGCGCCGCCGCGCTCGCCGACCGCCTGGCCACCGACACCACCGTTCGCGCCCTCTGGCTCAAGCGCAACCCGGTCGGCGACGACGGCGCCCGCGCGCTCGCCGTCATGCTCCGCCGCAACACCGCGCTGCGCACCCTCGACCTGGTCAACACCGGCCTCACCACCGACGGCCTGCGCGCCCTGCTCGACGCCCTCACCGGGCGGCCCCACCCCGTGGAGCGCCTCTTCCTCGGCGGCAACGGCCTGACCGCCGACGCCGCCCCGCTGCTCGCCGCACTCATCCGCGACGCGGGCGTACGGGAGCTGTACCTGCCCGCCAACCACCTCGGCGACGAGGGCGCCGCCGTCCTCGCAGCGGCCGCCGCCGACGCGGCCGGCCCCGTCCACCTCGGCCTCGGCGGCAACGGCATCGGCCCCGCCGGGGCCCGCGCCCTCGCCGACGCGCTCGGCTCCATCGAGTCCCTCGACCTCGGCCGCCCCCGCTCCGAGCGCAGCCTCGGCGCCCCCGCCAACGCCACCGGCGACGACGGCGTACGCGCCCTCGCCGCCGCCCTGCCCGGCAGCCCGCTGCGCCGCCTGGAGCTGGGCCACACCGGCCTCACCGGCCGGGGCGCCAAGACCCTGCTCGCCGCCGTACCCGACCACACCCCGCTGGAGTACGTCGGCCTGGGCCCCGGCCTGCCGCGCAAGGTGAAGCGTTCCTTCGCCGCGCGCCTGCGGCCCGCCGCCCGCACCCACCCCGACCTGCGTGCGATAGGGAGCGTCTACCGGTGATCGACCTCGCACCCGACGAGGCGGCCTCCTGGCGGGGCATCCGCCGCTACGCCGTACCCCGGTGGATGATCGAGCGCGCCACCGAGCACCGCCTGGCCGGCGACTGGGCCGCCGCCTGCGCGGCGGCCAACGTCCGCATCGCCTTCGACCTCGCCGAGGCCGCCGCCGCGTACGGCGCCGATGTCGCCGCCGCCGTCGAGGAGGACCTGCGCCACCTCGCGCCGGACCTGCTGCGCTGGCAGCTGCCCCGGCTGCTCGGCGGGCGGACGACCCTCGAGGCGGGCCTGACCGTCCTCCTCTCCCGCCACGGCGCGCCCGAACTCCCCGACGTACCACACCTCCAGATCACCACGCCCGCCATGGCCTACGGGCCGCAGCGGCTCACCCTGCGGCTGAGGCCCGTGCCCGACGGCGCCACCCTCGTGGACTGGACGACCGCACGGCACCTGTGGGACGCGCGGTACGCCGCCGACCTGCGCGAGCGGTGCGGTGGCGGCCCCGACCGGGCGCCGTTCCTCCACCCCGACGGCACGCCCCGCACCACCGCCGAACTGCCCGCGACCGACCCGTGCCGCGACGACCCGGCGGCCCGCACCGAGTGGCTCACCCTGCTGCACGCGGCGGGCGACGTGGAGGGCGCGTTCGCCGCCGCGGGCATCGAACTGGACCTGACCCCTCCGCCCGCGATGCACTACCGGTCCGCCATCGATCCCGTAGGGGTCCTGGCCGGCCTTCCGCTCAACCTCGCGCGGCTGAAGCCCGAGGCACGCAGGCTCGCCGACGCGCTCGGCACCGACCGCCTCCAGATCCTCCACGGCTGGAGCAGCGCGGTGCACCTGGAACTCACGCCTGACGGCGGCCTGCGCGTGAGCGTCGCCGAGCGTCCCCGGTACCGTCCCGGAGACATCCCGAAGCTGCCCGAGGCCCTGTGGCGCCTGCCCGCCGACATCGCCGTGCTGAGGAGCGGCGGCGTCGCGCCCCGGCACCTCCACCCGCTGGTCGCCGCGTCCCTGCTGCCGGGCCTGCCTCCGGCGGACGGCCCCGTGGGCCCGCCCGGCCCGACCGCCCCCGAGCCCGTACGGGTCCGGTGCCGTGGCGAGTGGCACCAAGTGGTCTCCCGCGACGGGGAGCTGAGCATGCCGCACTCCGAGCAGGAGCGGCAGCGCGAACGCGCCCTGCGCGCCTTCGGCGGCGCCGTCGCGGGCTGCTTCGCCGCGCAGCAGGTGTGGACGTCCGGCGAGGGCCGCCTGCCCCGGGCCCTGCGCGCCCAGCGGCAGGAGTTGTTCCTGCGGGCCCAGCACGGCGACACCCCGGGCGTCCTGGAGCTCCTCGACGCGGGCGTCGACCCCAAGGTGCGCGACGGCGGCAGGCGCACGCTCCTGCACATGCTGCCGCACCTCGACCATGAGCCGCTGCTGCCCCGGCTGCTGGCGGCGGGCGTCGACCTGGAGGCACGGGAGCTGCTGGACCGCACGCCCCTGCTCACGGCGGTGGTGGACCGCGGGTCGCCCGCCCTAGTGCAGGCGCTCGTCGACGCCGGGGCCCGCCTCGGAGTCGTCGACAGCATGGAGCTGTCGGTGGAGCAGTTCATCATGCAGTACCAGCGGACCGACCTGGCGTTCCTCAAGGAGCGGCTGGAGGAGGAGCACCCCGGCCTCGGCGCCGACTGGTGGGAGGACTTCGACGGCGAGGAGATCGAGGACTGGTGAGCACCACCGACCGCACCACCGGCCGTGAGGCCGACCGCACGGCCCACCGCGAGGCCGGCCGCGCCGCCACGGACCGCCCCGTCACGGACCGGGTCCCGGGCCGCGCCCCGGGCGCCGACGGCGTGCCGCGCCGCGCCGCCGACCCCCTCGCCGCCGCCGACGCGCTCAACCGCAGACTGCGCGCCACCCGTACCGAGCCTTCCGCCAACCCCCAACTGGAGGCCCTCGCCCTCGCGGTGACGGCCAACCAGCCGGTCCTCCTCTGGGGCGAGCCCGGCATCGGCAAGTCGGCCGGCCTGGAGCAGCTCGCCGCCGGTCTCGGCCTCCCGCTGGAGACCGTCATCGCCAGCGTCCACGAGCCGTCCGACTTCGCCGGCCTGCCGATCGTCGGCGACGACCCCGCCACCACCGGCGTTCCCATGGCCCCGCCCGACTGGGCCGTGCGGCTCGCCAAGGCCGGGCGCGGGCTGCTGTTCTTCGACGAGCTGTCCTCCGCGCCGCCCGCCGTACAGGCCGCGCTGCTGCGCGTCGTCCTCGAACGCCGCGTCGGCAGCCTGGTCCTGCCCGAGTCGGTACGCATCGTCGCCGCCGCCAACCCGCCCTCGAGCGCCGCCGACGGCTGGCACCTCAGCCCGCCGCTCGCCAACCGCTTCGTCCACCTCCACTGGACGCACGACCCGCGCACCGTGGCCCGCGGCATGGCCGGTACGTGGCCGGCGATGACCGTCCCCGTCGTCGACCCCGCCAAGGCGCCGGGCGCGGTCGCGCGCGCCCGCGGCGCGATTTCCGGATTCCTCACCGCCCGCCCGGGCCTCGCCCACCACATCCCCGGCGACGCCGAGGCCCGGGGCCGGTCCTGGCCGTCCCCCCGCACCTGGGAGATGGCGCTGCGGCTGCTCGCCGCCGGGTACGCCACCGGCGCCGGGCGCGAGGCGGTGGCCGCGGCGCTCACCGGCGCGGTTGGCGACGGCGCGGGCATCGAGCTCCTGTCGTACCTGGAGCACCTCGACCTGCCCGACCCCGACCGGGTCCTCGCCGACCCGGACGCCTTCTCCCTGCCGGACCGGGGCGACCGGCAGCTCGCCTTCCTCATCGCGATCGTCTCCGCCATCCAGAGCGACCTCACCCGCGAGCGCTGGGAGGCCGGCTGGGCCGTGCTGGCGAAGGCGGTCGACGCGGGCGTGCCCGACGTGGCGGCCCGTGCCGCCGTCGACCTCGCGGCTCTGCGGGACACCGCCTGGCCCGTACCGCCCGGCATCGACGGGTTCCTGGACCTGCTCCAGCTGTCCGGCGCCCTGCCCGGCAGCGGCTGAGGGGGCACCTTGGACGCGCCGCACGTGGCCGCGCCGCGCCTGGACACGACGAAGCTGCTCGCCGCCCGCTACCGGGCCGCGAGCGACCGCCCCTACCTCGCCTCCGCGCTCTACGCGCTGACGGTGGTGCCCAGCCGCGACGTACCCACCATGGGCGTGGACCGGCACTGGCGGTGCTACGTGTCGCCCGCCTTCGTGGAGGCGACGCCCGTCGCGGAACTCGCCGCCGTCTGGATCCACGAGGTGGCCCACCTGCTGCGCGACCACCACGGCCGGGCGGACCGGCTTCCCGCCGCCGACCAGCGCGACCACCACCGCGTCAACGTCGCCCAGGACTGCGAGATCAACGACGACCTCCTCGCCGACGGCCTCCCGCTCCCGGCCGGCCGCATGGAGCCCCGGCTCTTCGGCCTGCCGACGGGCAGGCTCTTCGAGGAGTACGTGACGACACTGCCGCCCGACGTCCGCACGCACGACTGCGGCTCCGGCGCCCACGGCAAGCCGCTGCCCTGGGAGCTGCCCGGCACCGACGGCAGCCCCGCGCGGCTCGGAGAGGCCGAGGCGCAGGCGCTGCGGCGGCACACCGCCGAGGCCATGCGCGCCCACCGGCGCAGCCGCGGCACCCTGCCCGTCGGCTGGCAGCGCTGGGCCGACGAGGTCCTGGAGCCCACCGTCGACTGGCGCCAGGCCCTGCGGGGAGCGGTGCGCGAAGCGGCCGCCTGGGCGGGCGGCGCCGTCGACTACACCTACCGCCGCCCCTCACGCCGCACCCCCGCCCTGCGCGGGGTCGTCCTGCCGAGCCTGCGCCGCCCGCTGCCGCGCGTCGCCGTCGTCATCGACACCTCGGGCTCGATGGGCGACGACGACCTCGCCACCGCGCTCGCGGAGATCACCGGCGTGCTGCGGGAGGTCGGCGTACGCGGCAACCGCGTCACCGTGCTCGCCTGCGACGCCGACGTCCACGCCGTCTCGCGGGTGACGTCCACCGACCAGATCGCCCTCGGCGGCGGTGGGGGCACCGACATGCGCGTCGGCATCGCGAGCGCGCTCGCCGCGCCCGACCGGCCGAACATCGTCATCGTCCTCACCGACGGCTACACCCCCTGGCCCGACGAGACGCCCTCCTGCCGCCTGATCGCCGCCCTCATCGGCGCGGACGCCCCCGAGCCGCCCGCCTGGGTGGAGACCGTACGCGTCCCCGGGGGCTGAACGGGGCTGAACCTCACACCTGTCCGGGGCCCACGCCGCCCTGGAGGCGTTCCAGATCCGACGGGCGCACCTGGATGACCAAGACGGCGATCAGCGCGGCGACCACCGTGAACACCGCCGCCAGGATGAACGCCGCCGAGACGCCGGACGTCAGCACCTGGTCGGCCCACGGCGGCGGCAGCTCGTGCGTGCGCTGGAAACGCAGCCGCTCCGCAGGCGTCGCCTGGGCCAGGTACGCCGGAATCTGCCGGTTCGCCTCGTTGGAGCTGGCCGTGCCGAACATCGTCACCAGGATGGACAGACCGAGGGAACCGCCCACCTGCTGGGTGGCGTTGAGCAGCCCGGACGCCGCCCCCGACTCGTGGACGGGCACGTTCGACAGCGCCATCAGCGTCAGCGACACGAACTGCATCCCCATGCCCATGCCGAAGACGAGCATCGGCCCCAGGACGCTGCCCAGGTAGGTGGAGTGCACGTCGGTCAGCGTCAGCCAGGCCAGCCCCGCCGCGCACAGCAGTGCGCCGACCACCATGAACGGCTTCGGTCCGTACTTCGGCAGCAGCTGCGAGGCGACGCCCGCGCCGACCGCGATGATCGCGCTGATGGGTAGGAACGCCAGCCCGGCCGCCAGCGGGCTGAAGTCGAGGACGTTCTGCACGAAGAGCGTCAGGAAGAAGAACATGCCGAAGATGGCGGCGGCGAGGCTCAGCATGATCCCGTACGTGCCCGCCCGGTTGCGGTCGGCGAACATGTGCAGCGGCGTGATCGGCTGCCGCGACCGCCGCTCCACGAGGACGAAGACCACCAGGGCCACCACCGCGGCGGCGAACGACGCCACGGTCAGCCCGTCGCCCCAGCCGTCCTGAGCGGCGCGGATGAACCCGTACACCAGCAGCACCATGCCGAGCGTCGAGCTCAGCGCGCCCGTGACGTCGAAGTTGCCGGGATGGCGCTCGGACTCGCGGATCCACCGCGGAGTGGCCAGGACGATGAGCAGCCCGATCGGCACGTTGACGAAGAACACCCAGCGCCAGTCGAGCCATGAGACGAGCATGCCGCCCGCCAGCAGGCCGATGGCGCCGCCGCCCGCCGACACCGCGGCGAAGACGCCGAAGGCCCGGTTGCGCTCCCGGCCCTCCTCGAACGTCGTACTGATCAGGGCGAGCGAGGTCGGCGAGGCGATGGCCCCGCCGACGCCCTGCAGCGCCCGCGCGGCCAGCAACTGCCCGCCGTTCTGGGCCAGTCCGCCCAGCAGCGAGGCGAGGACGAACAGCAGCACGCCGAAGACGAACACCCGCCGACGGCCGAGGATGTCGCCCGCCCGGCCGCCGAGCAGCAGCAGGCCGCCGAAGGTGAGCGTGTACGCGTTGACCACCCACGACAGGTTCGTCGTCGAGAACTCCAGCGAACGCTGGATGTGCGGCAACGCGATGTTCACGATCGTGATGTCGAGCACCACCATCAGCTGGCACGACGCGATGACGAGGAGCGCCATGCCCTTGCCGCCGCCGCGTCTGCGGGTGGCGGCGGACTCGGTCCCTGAGGTCAGTGGCTTGCCGTTCACCCATTCGACGGTACGACCGGGGCTGGGGCGTCACCACTCGATCAAGGAGAGCTGGGGCCGGGGCCTCAGGGGCAGGCGCCGTCGGCGAGGCTGTACCAGCCGGTCGGCGACTCCTTCAGGGTGTGCGTGACGAAGGTGTTGTACAGGCCCATGTTCTGCTGCGAGCCCTTTGCGAAGGTGTAACCGCCGTTCGTCGTGGCGCGACCGGCCTGGACGTGCTGGTAGTTGCTGCTCGTCCAGCACGACGCGGGCACCGGGTCCGGGCCGGGACCGGGGCCGGGGCCGGGGTCCGGCGGGGGCGTCCCGCCGCCCGCGCCCGTCAGACCGAAGAACGCCGCGATCCAGTGGCTGGAGCAGATCGAGTCGAGGAAGTACGCGGCCGACGTCGAGCCGCACTGCCGCTCCCCGGTACCCGGATCGACGGGCGTCCCGTGGCCGATGCCCGGAACCCGGTTCACCTCGACGGCGACGGTCCCGTCGGCCGCCGCGTACTCCTCGTGGCGCGTCGCGTTGGGGCCGATCAGGGACGTACGGGTGGGGGTCTGTCCCAGCCCGTGCACGGCGGTCCACTGGTCGCGCAGCTCGTCCGCGTTGCGCGGCACGACCGTCGTGTCCCGGTCCCCGTGCCAGACCGCGACGCGCGGCCACGGCCCGGTCCACGCGGGGTGGGCGTCGCGCACGCGCTGCGCCCACTGGGCGGGCGTCAGGTCCACGCCCGGGTTCATGCAGGAGTACGCGGAGGCCACGTCCCGGGCGCAGTCGTACGGCAGCCCCGCGACGACGGCCCCGGCGGCGAAGACGTCCGGGTAGGCGGCGAGCAGGACGGACGTCATCGCGCCCCCGGCGGACAGCCCCGTGACGTACACCCGCTTCGGATCGGCGCCGTACGACGCGACGGCGTGCGCGACCATCTGACGGATCGACGCGGCTTCGCCCTGGCCGCGCCGGCTGTCCGAGGTCTGGAACCAGTTGAAGCACTTGTTGGCGTTGTTGGCCGACGACTGCTCCGCGAGGACGAGCAGGAACCCGCCACGGGCGGCGAGTTCGGGAAGCCCGGAGTGGTCCGCGTACGTCTGCGCGCTCTGGGTGCAGCCGTGCAGCGCCACCACCAGGGGAGGGGCGGCGGGCAGGGACGCGGGGCGGTGGACGTACATCGACAGCTGCCCGGGGTTGGTCCCGAAGCCGGTGACCCGGCTGAGCGGGACGGCTGCGGCGCGGGCGGCGGGGGCCGGCCCGGTCAGTACCGCGGCGACCGCCATGACCAGGACGGCCACGCCGGCCCACAGGCGCTGTGCCGCGCGCAACGGCGCCTGAGGCGAGAGGGACGGGTGGGGTTCATAGGCTTCGTGGAATTCATGGAAGTCATGGAATTCGTGAGATGCATGGGATTCGTGGGGGAGGGGGGTGTGCATGGCGGCTCCTCGATGGCATGCGATGCCCCGGGCGGCCCGCACCTCGATCGGCCGCGGGCGGCCCGGGTAAGCGGAACCGTAAGTCGCCCTCGTACGACGGTGTATGGCATGGGCCCCCACAGTCCGGTGGCCGCAAGCCACCCACCGGGGGATTGCGCCGGGTGCGGCGCGGCTGGTACGGGCGGGCGGCCCTCGACGCACGCGCAGGCAGGCGCCACCTGGGACGCCTGCCTGACTATCGGCTGCGGCACTACACGAAGATGTACAGGGCCCATCGGGTGCCCTTGCGGATGCAGGTGTAGTTGTCGCCAGCCATCGACGTGCCGGCGATGTGGCACGCGGTGCTGCTGGAGTAGTACCCGATGAACACCTGGTCTGCCGCGGCGGATGTCGCCTCTGTCACGGAGGACGCCGCCGGCGCGGCCTGAGCGGTGACGGCGGTGGCCGCGGCGGTCCCGAGGGCGAGCGCGGCGCCGAGTGCCACGGTTCCCAGGACGTTGCGAAGACGCATGATGACTCCTTGGTGGTTGAGGGTCCGGACGCTTTCGCCGGGCACCCGCCGTCGCCCGACGGCGCTCCAGAGCTTCCCGGCGTCGAGCGGCCGGGGACAAGGCCGGGCAGGTGTCCTGGACGGACGCGGAACTGTCCGGGCACGTCAACCCGCCTTCTGGACGGCGTCCAGGACACAGGCGGCCCCGCGCGGTGCCCTGACGGCTCCCGCGTCGGCGGCGGGTGCCGGCGTACGGAACGCGCCCCGTCCGCGGGCCGGGCGGCCACCGTTCCGGGGCATGTTGTCAAGCGCTGTGGGCCCGGCAAGGATGCTCGGCATGGGGAGCGAGGATGATGTGGATCCGGGCCAGGCACACGACGCCGCCGGGTTCGTCGAGCGGATGCGGTGGTTGAAGGAACGGTCGGGACTGACCTACCGGCAGTTGGAAGAACGGGCGGCCGAGCAGGGTGAGGTGCTCGCGCGCAGCACGCTGGCCTACACGCTGCGCACCGGCTCGTTACCGCGCGCGGAGACGCTGGCGGCGTTCCTGCGCGCCTGCGGAGAGGACCGGAGACTGCGTGCCTGGCTGGAGGCGCGCGACCGGATCGCCGCGGGCTCTCCTTCCGGTGGTGCGCCGGACGGGGCGGACGGCGAGCAGGAGGCGGCCGCGGTAGGCGGTAGCGGTAGCGGTGGACCGGAGCTGCCCGGGAACGGTCAGGACGCGCGGCCTTGGGAGGGCGGCGTCCGGAAGGGAACCCGCTGGATGCGGATTGCCGCGGCCGTGGGCGTGGCAGCGGCCCTGGCGGCCATCGCCGGCGTTGCCCTCACCGCCTCTCCGCCCCAGCGGACCCGGCCGGCGGCCGAGCTCCCCTCGGAGCCGAAGGACACGCGCAAGAGCTGCCGGAACGGCACGTGCAGGGGGAAGGATCCGAAGGAATACCGGTGCCTCGAGAACGCTGAGACGACGGCCGGCGTGAAGACCGAGTACGGCATGGTCACCCTGTTGTACAGCGCTGTCTGCCAAGCGCTGTGGGCGGACATCCTGCCCACCGAGGACGAACAGGTCCTCTCTGTGTACCTGAAATCGGATACCGGAGACGCGCTGTCGCTGAAGAGCAACGCCTTGCTCGGGAACGCCATCGGCTCCAGGCACACGCCCATGCTGCCGTCCGAGTTCCGGCCCGACCATGGCGAAGTGTGCGTCGGCTACCGCGCGTTGGAGGCATGCGCCGACAGTGACGGCGTCAGCAGGGTGAAGCCGTACCCGACACCGTCGCCGCCGAAAGTGCCCTGAACCCGCGCGCCTCATGGCTCTTGCCCCGGCTGAGCGCGCTGGCCGCGACGGCCGCCCTCGCCTCCGCGACCCCGCTCCCTGATCCGGCCCGATCGACAAGACACCCCCTAGGCGGCGAGTACGGTGAGCGCGGCCGGCTCGCCGAGACGGGCGGCCGCGGTGCGCCAGGCTTCCGTGACCGCGTCGTGCGCCTGCGCCGTACGCGCGGCCCGGTCGCCCGTCAGCACGACCGGCGCCCCGACATGGACGTGGAGGGCGGGGCGGCGGACCGGCGCCGTGAGCACGCCCGCCAGCTGCCTGGCCCCGCTCCCCGACATGACCCGGCGCGCCCCGGCCTGCCCGACCGGCACGACGGGCGCGCCGGTGCGTTCGGCGAGCCGCGCCAACCCGCTGCGGAAGGCGGCCGGCGCGGCTTCCGCAGCGCCCGCGCGCGGCGGGATGCCGCCCTCGGGATAGATGAGCACCACACGCCCCTCGTCCAGCGCGGCGGCGGCGAGGTCCAGTGCCCGCGCGGCCCGCCGGTCCCCGCGGTGCACCGGGATGTGACCCTCACGGGCGAGCGCGCCGCCGAGGAACGGTACGCGCCACAGCCCGGCGGCCGCCATGACCACCGGCTCGGCCCCGAGCCGGCGCAGCGCGGCGAGCACGATGGCGGGGTCGGCGAGCGAGGTGTGGTTCGCCGCCACGATGCTCCCCGGCGCGATGGCGGCACCGATGCCGCCACGAGCGCCGCGGCAGGCGCCGCCGCCGGTGCCCCCGTCCGTGTCGGACGACACGGACAGGCGTCCGGCTTTGGGCACCAAGGCGTGGGCGAGGCGGCTGAGCATGTGGTTCTCCCGGTCTCGACGATGTGACCTCATCGTCGGCGAGCCGGGAGCGGCGGTCCTGAGCACGCGTACTCAGATTCCGCCGGGTACCTCGGGCCGTCAGGTGCGCGGCGTACGCAGGGTCGCGGGAGTGGGGCCTTCGGGCCGGACGGTGATGCCGTACGACGTCTTCGCGGGAACGGAGTCGAAGGCCACGGTATGGGCCGGAATGAGGTGTTCGAGCAGCACGGTCGTCTCCCGCAGCGCGAACTGCGCACCGAGGCAGGCGCGGGGCCCGAGGCCGAAGGGGACGTAGGAGCCCGGCCGGGCCGGCCGGCCGTCGGGTGTGGTGAAGCGCCGGGGGTCGAACCGCTCCGGGTCCGGCCACAGCGCGGGGTCCCGGTGCGTGAGGTAGGGGCAGACCAGGAGGTCGGTGCCCGCCTCGACGGCGTAACCGGTCAGGGTGTCCGCCCGGGCCGCGTGGCGCGGCAGGATCCAGGCGGACGGGTAGAGCCGCAGCGTCTCGTGGATCAGGGCCTGGATCGCGCGGCGGCGTGGCGCCGACCCCTCAGCCCCGGCGGCGAGGGCCTGCTCGCGGTGGCCGGGGTGGCGGTCGAGCAGCAGGTAGAGCCAGGTCAGGGTGGTGGCGGTGGTCTCGTGTCCGGCCACGAGCAGGGTGACCAGCTCGTCGCGGACCAGTGCTTCGGTGTACTCCGGGTGCTTGCCGGCCGCGTCGAGCAGGACGCGCAGCAGGCCCGGCCCGTCGGGCCCGGATACCCCGCGGCGGGCGGCCTCGATGGCGCACCCCGCGACCGCGTCGATCCGCGCGAGGTCGGCGGCGACGGCCTCCCGGGCGTCGGCGGCGTCGGAGGGCAGGGTCGGCAGGGCGGCGACCACGGCCGTCACCGAGGCCAGCCGGTCCTCGGTCTCGTCGTCGAGGGCGTACCCCGTGAGCGAGCGCCAGATCGAGTCGAGGGCGAAGCGGTGCATCTCCCGCCGGACGTCGAAGGTCCGGCCGGTACGGGCGTACGCCGCCCAGCGCTCGGCGGTCGTCCTGGCGGCGCCGGTGATGCGCTCCTCGTAGCGCCGCATGCCGGTGCCGGTGAACTGCGCCTGGAGCACGCGGCGCTGACGCTTCCACGCCTCGCCGGTGGCGGAGAGCACCCCGTCGCCGACGAGCAGGCGGGCGCGGTGCGAGCGCTTGACGTAGGCGTCCGGGCGGTGGGCGAGGACGTGCTGGACCGCCGCGGGCCCGGTGACGAGGACCGTGGGCGCCGGGCCGATGCGGAACGCCGCGACGCCACCGAGCCGCTCGCGTACGTCGGTC
Organism: Streptomyces sp. NPDC030862; assembly: GCF_055571835.1. NCBI lineage: Bacteria > Bacillati > Actinomycetota > Actinomycetes > Kitasatosporales > Streptomycetaceae > Streptomyces > Streptomyces sp. NPDC030862. Next base: position 413,775 of record NZ_JBVIEN010000007.1, read on the forward strand.
AGGAGGTCGACCAGTTCGCCCCCTCGGGAGCGCCACCGCTCCACCAGCTCCGGGTCGGCTTCGGGGACCGGTCGCCCGGCTCCGGGTGCGCCCGGGAGGGAGTCCGCACTGGCTTCGGTGGCCACAGTTCTTCCCCTGTTCGACGGCTCGGACCCGGCCCTGGGGCGCGGCGGCGCCAGGGACCGTACGGAACAGAGGTACCCCGGCGGCGGCTCGTCCTACGCCCTCAGCTGCGCAGCGCGGCGAGTTGGCGGTTGAGTTCGGCCAGGAACCGTACGACCACCCCCAGCTCCTCGCGGGTGAAGCGACCGCGCGCCGCGTCCGTGCCCTGGGCGAGGGGCCGGAAGTAGTCCTGGGCGAGGCGCCTGCCCGCCTCGGCGTAGTGCAGGTGCACCACCCTGCGGTCGTCGGCGGCCCTGACGCGCCGGAGGTGGCCCGCCTTCTCCAGCCGGTCCAGGCACGCGGTCATGGCGCCGGAGGTGAGGTTGAGCTGCTTGCGCAGCCTGCCGGGCGTCATCGGCTCGGAGTCGCCGTCCCGGTCGCCGTCCAGGACCGCGATCAGCGCCTGGACATCCGTCAGGTGCAGCCCCTGCGCCTGCGCGAACTCCTGGGCGATGCGGTTGAACTCGCCGTTCATGCGGCGCAGCAGTACGGCGAACGCCTGCAGGTCGGTCGGATCATCCGCAGGAGGCGGGGAAGGCGGGGTGTCAGGACTGCGCATGCCATCAGCATATGATCTCTTCATCATCAAGATAATCGATGGTGGAGATACATTCTCGACCGCTTCCTCAGGTTGGGGTTTTCCTTCCGATGAGAAACACGCCGCGCTGGTCCCGGTGGCTGGTCCCGTTCGTCCTCCTGATCGTCTGGCTGGGCGTGGGCGGCACCCTCGGCCCGTACGCGGGCAAGCTGGGCGAGGTGTCCACCAACGACCAGGCCGCCTTCCTGCCGCGCAGCGCCGAGTCCACCCGTGTACTGGAGGCGGGGAAGGCGTTCGACCGGACCGGGACGGTCCCCGCGATCGTCGTGTGGACGGCGGAGGGCGAACAGGTCGGCGCGGCGCAGCGGCAGGCCGCCGCCCGCGCGGTCGAGGGACTGGCCGGCCGCCCCGGCGTCGGCGGGCGGCCCTCACCCGCGCTGGTCTCCGAGGACGGCGAGGCGATGCAGGCGGTCGTGCCGCTGGAGCGGAACCTCGGCGACGAGCTGCCCGCCGTACTGGACGAGGTCCGCGAAGCGGCCGAGGCCGTTCCCGGCACCTCCGTGCACATCGCCGGGCCGGCCGCGAGCCAGGCCGACCTCTCCGACGCGTTCGCCGGCATCGACGGGCTGCTGCTCGGAGTGGCGCTCATCGCCGTGCTGCTGATCCTGCTGCTCGTCTACCGGAGCGTGCTGCTCCCCCTGGTGATCATCCTGGGGGCGGTGTTCGCGCTGGGTCTCGCGTGCGCGGTGGTCTACGCGCTGGCGCGGCGCGACCTCGTACGGGTGGACGGGCAGGTGCAGGGCATCCTCTCCATCCTGGTCATCGGAGCCGCCACCGACTACGCCCTGCTGGTCACCGCGCGCTTCCGCGAGGAGCTCGCGGTACGGAGGGACCCCGTCGCCTCCGTACGGGCCGCCGTACGCCGCTCGTTCGGCGCCGTGGTCGCGAGCGCCGCCACGGTGGCGATGGGCTTGCTGGCCCTCCTGGCGAGCGACCTCACCAACAACCGCGCCCTGGGACCGGTCGGCGCCATCGGCATCGTGTGCGCCGTCCTGTCCGTGCTGACGTTCCTCCCCGCGGTGCTCGCCCTGCTGGGCCGCGCGGCCTTCTGGCCCTCCCGGCCCAAGCCGTCGGACGCCACGGTGGAGGGGCACGGCGTGTGGCGGCGCGTCGCCGCGCTGGTGGACCGCGCGCCACGGCGGGTGTGGGTCTCCACCGCCGTGGTCCTCACCTTCTTCGCGGCACTGTCACCCGGGCTGTCCTCCAAGGGCGTCCCCCTCGACGAGATCTTCGTCAACGACGCCCCGTCCGTGGCCGCCCAGCGGACCCTCGGCGAGCACTTCCCCGGCGGCTCCGGCAATCCCGCGGTGATCATCGCGCGCGCGGACCGGGCCGGGGAGGTGGTCGCCGCCGCGCGGGACACCGAGGGCGTGGCCGCCGCGGCCACCCGCTCGGCGTCCGGCCGGCCGGACGGCCCGCCGCTGGTCGTCGACGGGCGCGTACGCATCGACGCCACGCTGGCGGACGCGGCGGACGGCGACGCCGCCAAGGACACGATCCACCGCCTGCGCGAGCGCGTCCACGCCGTGCCGGACGCGGACGCGCTGGTCGGCGGCTATACGGCGCAGCGGTACGACACGCAGCGGACGGCCGCCCGGGACCGGTCGGTCATCGTGCCCGTCGTCCTGGGCATCATCCTGCTCATCCTGGTGGCGCTCCTGCGTTCGCTGCTGGTTCCGGTGCTGCTGGTCGCGACGGTCGCGCTCAACTTCCTGGCGACCCTCGGCGTATCGGCGCTGGTCTTCGAGAACCTCCTCGGTTTCAGCGGCACGGACGCCTCGGTGCCGCTCTACGGCTTCGTGTTCCTGGTGGCGCTGGGCGTCGACTACAACATCTTCCTGATGTCACGCGTACGGGAGGAGTCGCTCGCCCACGGAACCCGGAAGGGCGTGCTGCGGGGCCTGACGACCACCGGCGGCGTCATCACCTCGGCGGGCGTCGTCCTCGCGGCCACCTTCGCCGCGCTGATGGTGATCCCCCTGGCGTTCCTGGTGCAGATCGCCTTCATCGTCGCCTTCGGCGTCCTCCTGGACACCCTGGTCGTCCGGTCCCTCCTGGTGCCGGCGCTGGTGATCGACACCGGCCCGAGGGCGTGGTGGCCGAGCGCTCTGACCCGGAAGCGCTGAGCGCCGGGCCGCGGCTGCTCACCGACGGCCCGGCGCGCCCCACGGGCCGTCCGGCACCAGGGCGCGCAGCACGTCCGGCAGCTGCGGCGGCTCGACGGGATCCGACAACGCTCTCAGCTCGGGCCAGGGGATCCAGGCGTGCGTGTCCAGGCTGGCCAGTTCGGCGGGGAGCAGACCGGACCGTGACAACGGGGGCCGCTCCTCGGTGAAACGGGCCACGAAGAAGAGCTCCGTACCGGTGTGGTGCTTGCCGTTCCACCACGTATCGCGGTCGACTGGCACCGACCGGTCGAGGACGGCCGCCGGGTCGAGCCCGGTCTCCTCGGCCAGCTCGCGCCGCGCCGCCACGAGCGGCGTCTCACCGGGCTCGATCCCGCCACCGGGCGGCTCCCAGAGCCAGTTCCCGGAATGCGGATCACGCCAGCGCATCAACAGCAGGCGGTGGGCGGCGTCCAGGCATATGACCCGGGTGGCGGGCCGGTGCGTCGTCTCCATCCCCCGACCCTATGCGGCGCGGCGGGCGCGCGAACGCCCGCCGCGGGGGCGGTGGTCGGCTCAGCGGGGGAGCACCGTCATGGGGACGCGGTCGGGGTGGGCCACCGCGGAGGCCACCTCGCGAGGGGTGTGGCCGGGAACGGGCCGCAGCTGCCAGCGGGCGAGGATCGTGGCCAGCGCGATCGTCGCCTCCGTCCAGACGAAGGCGTCGCCGATGCACTTGCGGTTGCCCGCGCCGAACGGGATGTACGCCTGCCGCGGGATCTCCGCCCGGCGCTCCGGCAGCCAGCGGTCGGGGTCGAACCGCTCGGGCTCCTCGTACAGATCCGGGCTCCGGTGCATGGCGTAGAGGCTGAACGCCACTTCGGTGCCGACGGGCAGGCTGTGCCCGCCCAGTTCGACAGGGGCGGTGGTACGGCGCATCAGCATGGTGACGCCGTGCAGCCGGATCACCTCGTCGAGCACCCGCCGGACCGCGACCAGCCGGGGGACGTCCTCGATGGCCACCGGGCGGTCACCGACGACCTCCTCGATCTCGGCCACCAGCTGCTTTTCGACGTCCGGGTGGCGGGCCAGTTCGTGGAAGGTCCAGGCGAGCGTCGACGCCGTGGTCTCCGCCCCGGCGAAGAGGATCGTGCTCAGCTCGTCCCTGACCTCCGTGTCGGTCAGCGACTCGCCGGTCTCGGTGTCGCGGGCGGCGAGCAGCACGGTCAGCAGGTCGTTGCGGTCGGTGGGCCCCGTCTCCCGCGTGGTGGCGACGACTTCGTCGATCACCTTCCGCAGGGTCGCGGCCGCCGTGTCGAAGTCGCGGTTGGCGCGGATGGGCAGCCGGTCCAGGAACTTGGGGGAGGCCGCCCGTATCAGCATGTTCTTCAGGACGACGGGCAGGTTCTCGCGCACCGCCTCCACCGCGGGCAACCCGATGTCCAGGGAGAACAACGTCGAGGCGAGCGTCTCGATGGCGTACTCGGCCATCGCCTGCTCCAGCTCGATCTCCTGGCCGGCCGTCCAGGAGTCCGCCAGGGCGCGGGCGTTGTCGCTCATGATCTCGGCGTACGCGGTGATGCGCTGCGGGTGGAACATGGGCTGGATCAGCCGGCGGTGCTTGCGGTGCACCTCGCCACCGGCCGTGGCCAGGCCGTTGCCCGCGAGCGGGCGCAGCCGGTCGAAGAGCCTGCCCTTCTCGAAGCTGCGGGCCTGTCTGACCGTCACCTCGTGGATGAGCTCGGCGGACGTGGCGATGTAGACGGGCATGGTGCCGAGGTTGACCTGGACCAGGTCGCCGGTCTCCCGCAGCGAGGTCAGGAAGCCGAGGGGATCGCGCCACAGCTTCAGGGCGTGACCGAGGAGGGGGACGGCGCCGGGGGCGCGGGGAACGGAGGCCACAGCGGATGTCACCGGAGAGTCCTTTGCTGCGGGAGGGCCGAGGCGGCCGGGAGGCTCCACCACCAGGCGATCACGGGGATGTCGAGCGGTTCGGTGCCGGCGTCGGTGGGCCGGTCGCTGAAGGCCGACGGCATGTGCGCCGGGTCGTCCGGCGTGGTGTAGCGCACGGAGCTGATGCCCCAGTCCTGGGCGCCCCGGATGAAGCTGGCCAGGCTCGCCAGGTACCGGCGCAGCTGCGGGCTCCCGTTCCGCGAGAGGTGCTCGGTGAGCCGCAGAAAGAGGCACATCACCCGGTCCCGCTGCGCGATGGCGGTGGTCAGGGCGTCCTGCGGGGTGAGCTTCTCGTGGTGCTCCAGGACACGCAGGACGTTGAGGTAGTAGCCCGAACCGGCCTTCTCTTTGTGGTACGAGAAGATGTCGTTGTCCCAGGTGATGATGAACGACGCCATCTCGGCGGCGGCGCGCACCGCCGTGTGGTCCCGTTCGTGGGGCTGGAGTTCGTAGCCGTACCCCATCTCCAGCATGGGCAGCACCACGGAGGTCGCTCCGTCGTACAGCCGCATGAGGGTGTAGTCGTTCAGGTCGGGCACGGTGCCCGCGCGGCGGTGGGACGCCTCCCAGACGACGGAGAAGAAGTACTCGCGCAGGGCGTCCACCCAGCGCGCCGCCTGCCCGGCGGTGCCGTACCGGTCGACGCGCATGCGCAGGTCGCGCAGGCCCGCGGCGAGGGGGTCGTCCTGGAGGAGGGGGGCTTCGGGGTTCTGGGCGACCCGGAGCAACTGGTGCAGGAGTCCGGCGAGGTCGCCCGGCCGGTGGCCGAGCTCGCCCTCCTCGCAGTGTCCGTCGTCCACGCCGAAGAGCCACAGCACGAAGTCCGAGAGGAGGGACACCACTTCCTCGCGGCCCTCGGGGAGGATGCGAGCGCAGAACGTGCCGATGTCCTGGCGGACAAGGCGCCCGCGCAGCTCCTCGGACCCGATGCGAAACGTTTCCGCCCAAGCGGCCGTCTGTACGTCTATCTCCGCGTGGCGGGCATGTATCGCCGGGGGAATGGGGGAGTAGAGCGGCGGAACGATGAGCCCGGGGCCCACTACGGCCTCCCTCTGGTCAGGGGGTGACGCGTGAGGTCGGCGGTGTTGCCGCCCCACGCGTCTCGTTCACCCCAGAGTGATCAACTGTGGCGCATCGTAGTGACCGGATTCCGTTCATCCAATAGGACAATCACCCAGGTAAACGGCGGCTCTTACGTGGTCATCGCCCTCGCCGGAAGAGCGACTTCCACCACGGCACCCGCGCCGGACGCTCCAGTCCAGCCGTGGCCGGTACGGCCACCGGCACCGCTTCCGGAAGCGGGCCCGGCATGGTGGAGGCGAAGTCGGCGGGCTTCCTCCCGTTACCCTCCAGCGCCTCCTGTGGTGGCGTGAACCGTACGGGCAGCGCCTCCATCCGCTTCGACAGCCACGCCGCCCGCGACCGCAACTCGCCCTCCGCCACGGCCAGCTGGAGATCCGGAAGCCTCGCCAGCAGGGTGTCGATCCCGGTGTCCGCGATGGCCCGGCCGATGTCCTGCCCCGGACACTCGTGCGGACCGCTGCTGAACGCCAGATGGGCCCGGTTGCCCTGGAGGGGGGTCGTCGGATCCGGCCGGATCGCCGGGTCGACGTTCCCCGCCGCGAGCCCCAGCAGCAGCATGTCGCCCGCCTGGATCCGCTGACCACCGAGGACGGTGTCACCCGTCGCCCACCGGCCCGTGATCGCGGACAGCGGCGGATCGTCCCACAGCACCTGCTCCAGCGCGTCCGGCAGCGTCATGTGACCGCCCGCCAGGCTGGCGCGGAACCGGCGGTCGGTGAGCACCAGGCGCAGGGTGTTCCCGATCAGGTTGACCGTGGTCTCGTTGGCGGCGACGAGCACCAGCCGCAGATGCTCCAGTACCTCGTCGTCGGAGAGCCCGGCGGGGTGGTCGATGAGCCGGCTCGCGAAGTCGTGCCCGGGACCGGTCTTCTTGCGCTCGGCGAGCGTGCGCAGCGTCGTGACCACGAACTCGTTGCTGGCGAGGGCCGTTTCCGTGCCCTTCATCAGGTCGAGGGCGGCGTCCACCAGGCGGGGCCCGTACTCCTCCGGCATGCCGAAGAGCTGCGTCATCACCAGCATGGGCAGCTTCTCGGCGAAGTCGCCGATCAGATCGGCCTCCCCGGCCGCGGCGAACGAGTCGACCAGCTGGTTCGTGTACCGGATGACGTAGCGGCGGATGCCCCGGCGGTCGAACTGGTCCAGACCGTCCCGTACGGCCGAGCGCAGCCGGTCGTGCTCCTCGCCGTCCGCGAAGACGCAGATCGGCTGCCACTCCACCATGGGCCGCAGCGGGGAGTCGGCGGGAACGCGGTTCTCCCGGAACATGCGCCACAGCCGCGAGTCGTTCGAGAACCGCGACGGCGAGCGCATCACCTCGAGGTTCTCCCGGTGCCCCAGCACCAGCCACGCCGGCAGGTCGCCGTGGAGGAGCACCGGCGCCACCGGGCCGTGCTCCTTCCGGAGCGCTTCGTACAGGGCGCTCGGGTCGGCCTCGGCGACCGGGCCGTACAGCCGGCGCAGCTGGTCGGGGGCCATGCCATGCGCCGGGCAGCCCGGCGGCGGGGCCGGGAAGGAGCCGGTGGTGTCGGTGGTGTGAGGGTGCGGCGTGGTCATGACGCCTCCTGCGTCGTGGCGAGGGTCTGGAGGTAGCGCATCAGCGTCATCAGGACGTCCTTGGCGGAGCCGCGCTCGCGCGCGTCGCACGGCAGGATCGGCACCGAGTACGGCAGGTCCAGCGCCGTGCGCAGCTCCTCCACCGGGTACGTCGGCGCGTCCGGGAAGGAGTTGACGGCCACCACGAACGGCACCCCGCGCTCCTCCAGCCGCCCGATCACGTCGAAGCTGACCTCCAGGCGGCGCGTGTCCGCCAGCACCACCGCGCCCAGCGCTCCCTCGAACAGGCCGCGCCACAGGAACCAGAAGCGCTCCTGGCCCGGCGTACCGAACAGGTAGAGCACCAACTGGTCGTTGATGCTGATGCGGCCGAAGTCCATGGCGACCGTCGTCGACGTCTTGCCGTCGACCCCGGAGGTGTCGTCGACGCCGACCCCGGCCTGCGTCATCGTCTCCTCGGTCGTCAGCGGCCGGATCTCGCTCACCGAGCCGACCAGCGTCGTCTTGCCGACGCCGAAGCCGCCCACGATGACCACCTTCACGGCGGTGGTGGCCGTCGCGGGCAGCACGTCCTCGCTCCGCGGCCCGCGCGCCACCGGCGCGCCTGCCTGCTCAGAGCCGTACTGCTCAGAGCTTCTGAAGTCCATCGATCACTGCCTCAATCAACGCGCGGTCGGGGAGTCGGGCGGGTGGGACGGGGGCGCGGGCGACGACCCGGTTGTCGGCGATGAGGTCGCCGAGCAGGACGGTGACGACACTGACCGGGAGGCCCAGGTACGCGGAGATCTCGGCGACCGACAGCGGTGCCTGGCACAGCTGGACGATCGCCGCGTGCTCCGGCTGCATCCCGGGCCGCACGCCGGACCTGGCCACGATCAGCGTGACCAGGTCGAGGGCCGCGGCGGCCGCGGAGGCTCCGCTGCGGCCGCCCGTGATGACGTACAGCCGCTCGGGGCTCGTCTCCTCCCAGTCCGCGCCGGTGGCGCCGCCTCCGCCGCCCGCGTCGCTCACTCGGCGTCCCGGCGCGGCGGACTGCTCAGGTGCTCTCCGATCCGCAGTACGAGGTCGCGCATGCGCTGACCCATCAGCCCGGCGTCGACGCCCTCGTCGGCGAGCACGGCGAGATACGCACCGGTGCCCGCCGCCATCAGGTAGAAGAAGCCGCCGTTCATCTCGATGACCACCAGCCGCATCCGGCCGTCGCTGCCGGGGAGTTCGGTGGCGACCGCGCCGGCCAGCGACTGCAGGCCGGCACAGGCGGCGGCGAGCCGGTCCGCCGTGTCGTCGTCCGTGCCGTACTGGGCCATGCGCAGACCGTCGGCGGAGAGCACGACCACGTGCCTGGTCTGCGGCACGCCTTCCGCGAGATCCTTGAGCATCCAGTCCATATTGGCCTGCTGCTTGATCATGGCTGAGTGTTCCCCTTGCTTGCGTCGGTGGGCTCCCCGGTCAGGCCGCTCTGGAACGCGGCCAGCCACATTCCGGGTTGCACCTGAGGTGAGGGCTCCTGGTCGGGAGCGGCGGTGGGCGTCGGCGGCGCCGACGCGGCGGGTGTGCCGGACGCGGCCGGTGCGGCGGGCGTGCCCGGTGCGGGCTTCTTGCGGCGCCGCTGCGGCAGCCCGTTCGGGGTGCGCGCGGTCACGGCCGGCGTGTGGTCGTCCGCGACGGGGCCGGTGGCGGCGGCACGCGCGGCGGAGGAAGCGGCGGTGGTGCCTCCGGCGGGAGCGGCGGCGGGATCGGCGGCCGGCCCCGGCAGGGCGGGCGCCTCCGGCACCGTCGTCCGGGGGACGGACGAGGCGCCGATGCCGTGGGCGAGGCCGCTCGCGGAGGCGACGGTGGTGATCAGCTCCTGCGGCACCACCACGACGGCCCGGACACCGCCGTACGCGGACGGGCGCAGCGAGACCTGGAAGCCGTACGCCTGCGCCAGCCGGCCCACCACGGCGAGGCCGAGGCGCGGCGTCTCACCGAGGTCGTTGAGGTCGATGCCCTGCTGGGCCTGGCGCAGCATGCGTTCGGCCCGCTTGCGGGCCTCCTCGCTCATGGAGACGCCGCCGTCCTCGATCTCCACGGCGATGCCGGACTGCACCTCCACGGCGGTCAGATGGACCTTGGTCTGTGGCGGCGAGTAGCGCGTGGCGTTGTCGAGGAGCTCGGCGAGCGCGTGGATCAGCGGCTCGACGGCCGGGCCGGTGACGGCCACCTCGGTCACGGAGTGCAGCTCCACGCGCTGGTAGTCCAGGATCCGGGACATGGCGCCGCGCAGCACGCTGTACAGGGGCACGGCCCGGCTCCACTGGCGCCCGGGGCGGGCACCGCCGAGTACGGCGATGGAGTCGGCGAGCCGGCCGATCAGCGCGGTGCCGTGGTCGATGCGCAGCAGATCGCCGAAGACCTGGGGGTTGTTGCCGTGGCGGTCCTCCATCTGCCGGAGCTCCTGGGCCTGCTGGTGCACGATGGCCTGAACCCGTCGGGCGATGTTCACGAAGGCGCGCTGCGCGGACTCGCGCAGGTCCTCCTCGGCGACGACCGCGTCCACGACGACGCGTACGACCGCGCGGTGCTCCTCGGGCGCGGTGAGCGAGGCGAGCACGTCCTCGGGGAACTCGCCCCGGCGCAGCCGCTCGACGGCGTCCGGCAGCAGGGTTCCGGCCAGGTGCGCGGTCTCGGCGTTCCGGCGGGCCAGGGCCGTATCGCGGGCGGCGACGGAGCGCTCCAGCTGTTCGATCACCCGCCCGCGGCGGGCCGCCTCGGCGCCCATGGCGGCGAGCGCGAGGGCGGCGACGGCGCCGATGACACCGACCGGTACGCGCGCCGGTGCGGAGACCAGGGCCACCGTGACACCTGCGGCGACGGCGGTCAGAGCGGCGGGCAGAAGCCACACGAAAGAGGCCGCGGACCGCGGGCTTCCACTTCCGGGCGACGATTCCTCACGGACCATCAGCACCCTCAAACCCATCGAACGAGAAAGATCATATGACGACGGGCGGGAGCATAGCCCCTGGAAGTCAAGGCTATTGACGGCGGGTCACGCCTTTGGCGCGATCTGTATGCGGCGGCCCGCGTCCATGCGCGGCCGCGAACATAACCGGAGGAAACGGCTCCGCCCTTATCGTCCGGACATGTGCAAGGGGTGGGGCGTTACCGGGCGGGCCGGGGGAGCCGTCCCCTCCGGGGCCGCCACCGCGGCTCGCTTCGACGACGGGCGCTTCGCCGTCGCGCGAGGCCGCACGACCTCGACCCCGCCGGTGCGCGCCCGGACGGCGCGGGCGCGTGCTGTACGTGGTTCTGTCGGTTCTGTCGGTTCTGCCGGGGTCGGCCAGTCCGCTGAACCGGCCCGGCGTCATCGTCCCCCCGCCTGTCGGCGGCTTCCTCGGCTCGATCGGCGCGATCCCGCTGTGGTGGGTGGGGCTCAGGGTGTTCCCGGGCGTCAGCGGGTACGTGTCCGCAATCCAGGCCGGCGTGTATTCAGGGTTTCCTGAATTCAGGTTCGCCTGTATCTTTTTCGGCGTGCTGACCCTCGCCTCGGACATCGAGACCCTCGCCCGCTTCGGCCGCGCCCTCGCCGACCCCATCCGCTGCCGGCTCCTGCTCGCGCTGCGCGAAGCGCCCGCGCACCCCGCCGATCTGGCCGAGCAACTCGGCATCTCCCGTACGCGCCTGTCGAACCACCTCGCCTGCCTGCGGGACTGCGGCCTCGTCGTCGCCGTCCCCGTCGGCCGCCGCAGCCGGTACGAGCTCGCCGACCCCCGGCTCGCCCGCGCCCTGGACGACCTGCGCGCCGCCGTGGTGGCCGTCGCGGCGGACGCGACGTGCCCGGACGCCGACGACAAGGGGTGCTGCTGATGGCGACCGCCACCCTGACCGCCGACCGCCGTGACCGGCTGGCCCGGCGCATACGCCTGCTGGTGGCGGCCACCATCGCCTACAACGTCGTCGAGGCGGTCGTCGCGATCACCGCCGGAACCGCGGCCTCCTCCACGGCCCTCATCGGCTTCGGGCTGGACTCGATCGTCGAGGTGTCCTCCGCCGCCGCCGTGGCCTGGCAGTTCTCCGCGCGGGACCATGCGGTGAGGGAGGCCCGGGAGCGCACGGCGCTGCGCGTCATCGCGGTGTCGTTCTTCGCCCTCGCCACGTACGTCGCCGTCGACGCCGTCCGCGCTCTGAGCGGCACGGGCCACGCCGAGGAGTCACTCCCGGGCATCGTCCTGGCGGCCGCCTCGCTGGCCGTCATGCCGTTCCTGTCCGCCGCCCAGCGGCGCACGGGACGGGAGCTGGGGTCCGCGTCGGCCGTCGCCGACTCCAAGCAGACCCTGCTGTGCACGTACCTGTCGGCCGTCCTGCTGGCGGGCCTCGCCGCCCACGCCCTGCTCGGCTGGTCGTGGGCGGACCCCGCCGCCGCGCTCGTCATCGCCGCGGTCGCGGTGAAGGAGGGCCGGGACGCCTGGCGCGGCGACGGCTGCTGCGCCCCGGCCGCCCCGGCCACCCCGCAGGCCGCGCAAGCCACGGAAGTCGCCGACGTGTGCGGCGGGTGCTGCACCCCCGTTCGGGACGCCTAGCTCTCGTAGGGCTCAGCTCTCGTAGGGCTCGAAGACGCCGAGCTGCTGCATCAGTCCGAGGTCGTCGATGTTCCACCAGCTCTCGGTGATCTTGCCCTCCTTGCAGCGGAAGGTGGCGTGGCCGGTGCCGGAGATGTCCCGGTTGGTGGGCTCCAGGCCCCGGTACTGGCCGATGTGGCGGCCCGTGTAGGACATCCGCATGCAGACCAGGTCGCCCTCAGCGACCAGGCTCTCGATGGTGCAGGTCGGCGAGAACGCCTCCACGATCTCCTGGTTCTCGGCCTTGGCCCGCTCCAGATCGACGTCGTACGACGACAGCGACGGGTCGTGCTCGCGGTAGTCGGCGGTGCACAGCTCGTCCGCCGCGTTGGTGTTCCCTCGGTTGACGACCTCCTCCATGAACCGCTCCACCACGATCTTGTTGAGCTGCTGGTCCCCGACGACGTCGAGGTCCGTGAACGACGGCTCGCCGTCGCAGAGCTCCATCAGCTGCTGGTAGATCCGGTTGGTCTCCGGCAGGTTCGAGTTCCTCATCGCCTCCTCGTACGAGGGGAATTCCACGATCTCGACGACGTGCGTGCCGTCGGAGCGGTCCCGGCCGACGATGGAATGGGTGGCCGTCCGCTTACCCTCCGTCGCCTGGATCCACTGGTCCATCAAGCCGCGTAGTTCATCGACCCTGTCCGTCTTGAGGTCGATGACCTGGACGAATGACATGGTCCCTCCTGCCGCTCGGATCACTCGGGCACCTTCAGAATATGTCTGATATGCGGCAGATGTTCGGTCGAGCCGCCCGCCCGCCGGGAACCGGACCCTCCGCCCAGCTGAACGCGGCGGCTCCGCCGTCCGTACCCAGGGGCGGACGCGTCCCCCCGGTAGCCGGCCCGGCATCCGGAGTCCGAACCAGCCGCAGGAGCCACTGAGTTGACCCACAGGCGCATCACCAAGAGAAAAGCCGTCCTCGCAGGAGCCGCCGCCACCGGCGTCGTCGCCGCGGCGATCCTGCTGCCCAACGCCAACGCCTCCCAGGACGGCTCGGGACCCGGATCCGGCTCCCAGGCGGTCATCCCGCAGAAGATGACCGCCGCCGCCGCGGCCGGCCTCGCGAAGAAGCTGGGCGCCCGGCTCGGGGACGCCTACGGCGGGGCGTACTACGACGCGGGGAAGCAGCAGCTCATCATCAACGTCGTCGGCGACGACAACGACATCGATGTCGAGGTGGCCCAGGCGGGCGCGGTCCCCCGCGAGGTGCGCAACAGCACCAGAACGCTGACGTCCGCCGCGCGCACGCTCAGCCGCGAGGCGACCATCCCCGGCACCGCCTGGGCCGTCGACCCGCGCACCAACCAGGTCCTCGTCACGGCCGACCGCACCGTCACCGGCGACCGGTGGGACCGGCTGGAGACGGCCGTGAAGTCGCTCGGCGACGGCGTCGCCCGCATCCAGAAGTCCAAGGGCGAGTTCAAGCCCTTCGCCGACGGCGGCGACGCCATCTTCGGCGGCGGCGCCCGTTGTTCGCTCGGCTTCAACGTCACCACGCAGCAGGGGCAGCGCGGCTTCCTCACCGCCGGGCACTGCGGGGTCGCCGCCGAGCAGTGGACCGACGAGAACGGCGCGCAGCTCGGTACCGTCCAGGCCGCCACCTTCCCCGGCGAGGGCGACTTCGCCCTGGTCACGTACGACGACCCCGGCGCCGACGCCCCCGACGTCGTCGACGTCGGCGGCGGCCGCAAGGTGCCGATCCGGGGCGCGGCCGAGGCGGCGGTCGGCCAGGAGGTGTTCCGCATGGGCAGCACCACCGGCCTGAGGGACGGTCAGGTCACCGGTCTGAACGCCACGGTGAACTATCCGGAGGGCACGGTCACCGGCCTCATCCAGACCACCGTCTGCGCCGAACCGGGCGACAGCGGTGGCGCGCTGTTCACCCGCGACGGCGCCGCCGTCGGCCTCACCTCGGGCGGCAGCGGCAACTGCGACGTGGGCGGCGAGACGTTCTTCCAGCCGGTCACGACCGCGCTCGCCGCGGTCGGCGCCCGCCTGCCGTGAGACGCGGCGCCCGTGCCCGTACGGTCAGGGCGGTGACACCCGCAGCCGTACGGGCACGGCCGCCGCAGGCACCCGCGGCAGCCGCAGCCCGCCCCGGCCCGGGGTGAGGGAGCCCAGCACACTCGCGTGCCGGGCACCGGTGCACGCCGGTACGGTGCCGGGCAGCCCGTGGGCGGTCAGGAATCCGAGAACCGCGAAGGCATACGCCTCCTTGGCCGCCGACGGCAGCCCCAGCGCGTCCGAGTCCCGCACCGGGATACCGCCGAGCGCCGTGCGCAGCCGGGCCATCAGGACCGGGTTGCGGGTGCCGCCGCCCGAGGCGATGACCTCCGTCGCCCCCGCCGACCGCACCGCGTCCGCCACCGTACGGGCGGTCAGCTCGGTGACCGTGGCCAGCAGGTCGCGCGGGGAGGGGGAGCCACGCCCGTCCCCGCCCAGGGCGGCCAGCAGGTACGGCAGGTGGAACAGCTCCTTGCCGGTCGTCTTGGGCGGCGGCGCCGCGTAGTACGGTTCCGCCAGCAGCCGCCGCAGCAGCTCCGCGTCGACGGCGCCCCGGGCCGCCAGGGCGCCGTCCTCGTCGTACCGCAGCCGGCCGCCCGTGACGTGGTGCGCGGCCGCGTCGATCAGTGCGTTGCCCGGGCCCGTGTCGAAGGCGAGGGGCGCGCCCGGCCCGGCCGCCACCGTGAGGTTGGCGATGCCGCCGAGGTTGAGCGCGACCGGCACGCCCGGGCGGCCGCGCAGCCACAGCACGTCCACGAGGCTCACCAGCGGCGCGCCCTGCCCGCCGGCGGCGACGTCCCGCGTGCGCAGGCCCGAGACCACCGGGAGGCCGGTCGCCTCGGCGATCCAGGCCGGCTCGCCGAGCTGCAGCGTGCCGCACACCCGGCCGCCCTCGACCCAGTGGTGGACGGTCTGCCCGTGCGAGACGACCAGCTCCGCCCGGCCGCCGCACAGCTCGCGGCAGGCCCGCACGGCGAGGGAGGCGAACGCCTGCCCGATGCGCGTGTCCAGCGCGCACACGTCCTTCATGGTCGTGGCCGCCGGGGGCAGCGCGGCGGCCAGCGCGGCCCGCAGCCCCTCGTCGTACCCGGCCCTCACCATGCCGAGCGGGCGCAGGACGACGGTGTCCCCGTCGAGCGCCAGATCGGCGGCGGCCGCGTCGACCGCGTCGTACGACGTGCCCGACATCATCCCGATGACCCGCACGGCTCCACTCCCGTCGTCGGTCGCGTGTTTGTCCGGCGTGCCGGCCGCGCGTCAGTCGCGCAGGGCGCGGCGGTGGTCGTCGCCGCGCAGTCCGGCCAGGGCGAGCGCGCTCACGGCGCAGGTGGCGGCCACGTAGTACGCGGGGACGTCGACGTCGCCGGTCCGCTCGACCGCCTCGGTGACGAGGAGGCCCGCGCAGCCGGAGAACACCGCGTTGGAGAGCGCGTACGCCAGCCCCAGACCGGTGTAGCGGACGTACGTGGGGAACATCTCGGCGAGCATCGCCGGGCCCGGGCCCGCCATCAGCCCGACCACCGCGCCCGCCGCCACCACCGCGAGGCCCTTGGCCGCCGTCGCGGCCGCGGGGTCCTGCAACAGGTCCAGCAGCGGGAAGGCGAGCAGCACGGCGAGGACGGCGCCGGCCACCATGACCGTCCGCCTGCCCACCCGGTCGCTGAGCGCGCCCGCCGGGAGGATCGTGGCCGCGAAGCCCAGGTTGGCGAGGACGGTGGCGGTCAGCGCCTGCTGGAACGTGGCGTTCAGCGTGGTCTGCAGGTACGACGGCAGGACGACCAGGAAGGTGTAGCCGGCCGCCGACCAGCCCATGAGCCGGCCGACGCCCAGCGCGACGGCCCGGACCGCCTCGCGCGCGGGAGCGGCCGGCGGGGCCGCCTCGCCTCGGACGTGGCCCCGGAACGACGGGGTCTCCTCCAGCCGGAGCCGCAGCCACAGCGCCGCGAGACCCATCGGCAGCGTCAGCAGGAACGGCAGCCGCCAGCCCCAGGAGTGAAGCTGGCCGGACGACAGGACGGCCGCCAGCAGGGCGGCCACGCCCGCACCCCCGAGCAGGCCGAGCGCCACCGTGAACGACTGCCACGCCCCGTACAGGCCCCTCCTGCCCGGCGGGGCGGACTCCGTCATCACGGAGACGGCCCCGCCGAACTCGCCCCCCGCGGACAGCCCTTGCACCACGCGCAGGAGCGTGAGCAGCCACGGCGCCGCCGCGCCCAGCGTCGCGTACGTCGGGAGCAGGCCGATCAGCGTGGTCGCGCCCGTCATCAGCAGCACGGCGAGGACGAGGGCGGGGCGCCGCCCGGCGCGGTCGCCGATGCGGCCGAAGAGGGCCGCGCCGAGCGGGCGGAAGAAGAAGGCGAGGGCGAAGGACGCGTACGTCCTGACGAGCGCCTCGGCGCCGCCCCCGCCGCCCTCCCCGCCGACGCCGCCGGGGCCGGCCGCCCCCGGGCTGAAGAAGTGGGCGGCGATGATCGTGGCGAAGTAGCCGTAGATCCCGAACTCGTACCACTCGATGAAGTTGCCCACCGAGCCCGCCACCAGCGCCCGGCGGGAGCGCGGCGGCGCGGCTCCGGTGGGTGGTCCGGTCGCTGCGGTCGCCGGGCCGGGTGCGGGCTGCCTCTCCATGACTGTTCGTTACATCACCGCGGCGGACCGCTGTCAACGACGTTCACCGGGGCGGTGCGGCGAACCGGTCGAGCAGCGCGTCCAGCCCCGCCGCGAGCCCCTCCTCGCCCGCCCGCTCCGCCAGGGCGGGCGCCGCGGCGCGCAGGCGGGGCAGCTCGTCGGCGGGCATCCGGTGCAGCCCGAACCGGATCGCCGGCTCGGGCTCGTCGGGGCTGTCCACCACGGCGGTCAGCTCCACGAGGGCGTACCCCAGCGTCCAGGCCGTCACGGCGCGGTAGGCCAGCGGCGCCCGGTCCTCCTCGACGCCCGAGCGGGCGAGGAGCGCCAGGACGTGCTCGTGGGCGCGCAGCACGGCGCGGGGACGGCGCGACAGCGGGACCGCCAGCATGCGGGTGGCCAGCAGCGGGACGACCTGCGGATGGCGCAGCGAGAGCCGGTGGAGGCCGAGCGCGGTGCGGTGCAGCTCGGCGCGCCAGTCTGCGCCGTCACGCCCGCGCCCCGGGGGCTCCAGGGGTTCCAGCGGACCCAGCGCGTCCAGGAGCTCGGTGAAGAACGCCTCGACCAAGCCGTCGAGCAGGCCCTCCTTGCCGTCGGCGTACCGGTACAGGGCCATCGCCTCGACCCCCAGCTCGGCGGCGAGCCGCCGCATGCTGAGCGCGGACAGGCCCTCGCGGTCGACCAGCGCGAGGGCGGTGGCGAGAACGAGCTCCCTGCTCAGCCGCCCGCGACGGCGCCGCCCCGGTCCTGCCTGCTGGGGCATCCCACGCCTCCGGGGGTTCTCTTGACCCTCCCGACATACAGGGGCAAAGTGTCCATATACGTCGTAAATATAGCCTGTATGGGCGTATCGGGTCCTGTGGAGGCGAGAGAAGACCAGCGGCAGGTCACCGTGGAGACGATCACACGCCACAAGAAGGGGCTCACGCCCATCGGACGTACGAGCCGCCGTGTGCACCGCCTGATGGTCTGTTACGTCCTGTTCGTCATCCCGCCCACGATCGTCTACCTCCTGGTGCCCACCCGGCACACCAGCATGTGGGCGCTGATCGGCCTGTCCGGCGTCGCGGCGATCCTCGTCGGGATCCGTATCCACCGCCCCGCCCAGCGGTGGCCGTGGCTGCTGCTCGCCGCCGCGAACCTCACCTTCATCGCCGGTGACACCACGTACAACCTCCTCGAGGCGGTGTACGGCCAGACGAACCCCTTCCCGTCACTGGCCGACGTCTTCTACCTCTCCACCTATCCGCTCTTCGCCGCGGGCGTCCTCGGCTTCATCCGCGCGCGGTGGCAGGGCCGCGACCTCGCCAGCCTGCTCGACGCGCTGATCCTCACGTCCGGGCTCGCCCTGCTGTCCTGGGTGCACCTGATCAACCCGCTCGCCCTCGCCGAGAGCGAGACCTGGGTGGAGCGCGCGGTGGCCATCGCGTACCCCCTCGGTGACGTGCTCGTCCTCGCCATGGTGGTCCGGCTGCTCACCCTCGGCGGCACCCGCGAGCGGTCCGTGCAGCTGCTCGCCCTCGGCACGGTCGGGATCCTCACCTCCGACGTGCTCTACGGGCTGCTCCAGCTCCAGGGCACCTGGCAGGTCGGCACCTTCATGGACCTGGGCTGGGTGGTCTTCTTCACCGCCTGGGGCCTCGCGGCCCTGCACCCGTCGATGGTCCGCCTGACCGAACGGGTGCCGCAGCCCGGGCCGGGGATCGCCAAGCGGCGCCTGGCGGTTCTCGCCGGGGCCTCCCTCATCGCGCCGGTCATGCTGCTCTCGGAGGCCCTGCTCGGCAGCGTGCGGGACGCCGCCATCATCGCCGTGTTCTCCGGCGTCATGTTCCTGCTGGTCATGGCCCGGCTGTGGGAGCTGGTCTCGGAGCACCGCAGGGCCGTCACCCGGGAGCGCAGCCTCCGCCTGGCCGCCGCCTCGCTCGTCGGGGCGGTCACCCCGCAGGACGTCGCCGAGTGCGTCGAGGGCGCCGCGGACGCGCTGTTCGGCGAGGGCGCACACCACCGGTCGGTCCTCCTCGTCGTGGACGCCGACGGCAACCTGCGGCCCGTGTCCACCCCGGAGCACGGGTGGGTGTGGGAGCTCGCCCCGGAGAGAGACCACGGGCCGGAACGGCCCCCGGACCACGGGCCGGACCACGGGCCGGACCACGGGCCGGGCCAGGGGTCGGGCCAGGGGTCGGGCCAGGTGTCCGACCGGGAGCCGGCCCCGGCGCCGGAGCCCCACCCGCCTCCGGAGCCCGTCCCCGGCCTGGGCCCGGACCCCACGCTCCTCCCCGGCCCGCCGCTCGACGACGACGCCCGTCACCACGACCACGACCACGACCACCACCACCACCACGCCGGCGATCAGGCCGCCGAAGCGCCGGGCCCCGCCCCCGGCAGCCGCCGCGTCCCGGCCCCCCTCACCGGCGGCACCCGGCTCCTCGACACCGCCGAGCTCGGACCCGGCGCCGCCGCCGCGCTCGCCCCCTCCACCCGAGCGCTGCTCTGTCCACTCGCCCTCCAGTCGCCCGACTCCCTCGAGCCGGCGATGGGCGCCCTGCTCGTCGCGGGCCCGGCCCGCGAGCTCGACCAGCTGGCCGTGTCCGTCGAGTCCCTCGCCTCGCAGGCCGCGCTCGCCCTCGAACGCGTCGGCTTCAGCGAGGAGATCAACCGCCGCAGGAGCGAGGCGTACTTCCGCACGCTCGTCCACAACGCCTCCGACGTCATCCTGATCCTCGACGACGACGGCACCGTCCGGTACGCCAGCCCCTCCGCCCAGGTCATGTTCGGCACGCTCGTCGGCGCCACCCCGCTGCTGCGGCTCGTCGACCCCCGGGACCGCGAACGCGCCCTGCGCATCCTCGCCCGCGTACGCGACGAGGACTCCAGGGACGCCCACGACGACTGGCGCGTCCTGCGCACCGACGGCGAACGGCTCGACGTCGAGGTGCGCTGCAGCAACCTCCGCCACGAGCAGACCGTGCACGGCATCGTGCTGACCCTGCGCGACGTCACCGAGCAGCGCCAGCTGGAGCGGGAGCTCACCCACCGCGCCTTCCACGACTCGCTGACCGGCCTGCCCAACCGGGTCCTGCTGCTGGAGCGCATCGAGCGCGCGCTGCTGCGCGGCCGCCGGGACGCCACCCTCACCTGCGTCCTCTTCGTCGACCTCGACGACTTCAAGGTCGTCAACGACATGATGGGCCACTCCGTCGGCGACGAACTCCTGGTCGCGGTCGCCCGCCGGCTCACGTCCGCGCTGCGGCTCAGCGACACCGCCGCCCGGCTCGGCGGCGACGAGTTCGGCGTCCTGATGGAGGGCGCCAGGACCCCCGAGGACGCCGACCGGCTCGCCGCCCACATCGTCCAGGCCCTCGGCCGGCCCTTCCGCCTCACCAGCGGCTCCACCAGCGTCTCGGCCTCCGTGGGCGTGGCCACCGCCGAGGACGGCGAGGAGGCCGAGGAGCTCCTCGGCCACGCCGACCTCGCGCTGTACGCCGCCAAGACCGCCGGCAAGCGCCAGTGGCGGCGCTACCGCCCCGACCTGCACGCCGGCATGGTGGAGCGCCACGAACTCCAGGAGGGCCTGGACCGGGCCATCACGGAGGAGGCGTTCGCCCTGCGCTACCAGCCCATCCTGGAGCTGGTCAGCGGCGAGGTCACCGGCTTCGAGGCGCTGATCCGCTGGCCGCACAGCCACCGGGGGCTCGTCCCGCCCGACCAGTTCATCACCCTCGCCGAGGAGACCGGCCACATCACGGCGCTCGGCGCCTGGGTCCTCCAGCGGGCCGCCGGCGACATCGCCCGCTGGCAGCGGGCCTGGCCCCGGACCGACCCCCTCTACCTGAACGTCAACGTCTCCGCCCGCCAGTTCCTCGATCCGTCCTTCGTCGACGACGTACGCCGCGTCCTCGACACCTCCGGCCTGGCGCGCGGCTCCCTCGTCCTGGAGATCACCGAATCCGTCCTGATGCGCAGCGACGAGCACATCCGCACCGCCCTGCGCACCCTCAAGGAACTCGGCGTCTCCATCGCGATCGACGACTTCGGCACCGGGTTCTCCTCGCTCAGCTATCTGCGGGAGTTCCCCATCGACGTCCTGAAGGTCGACAAGTCCTTCATCGACGACATCGTCACCGACGGCCAGCAGGTCGCCCTCGTCGAAGGCATCGTCCGCATCGCCGACGTCCTCGGCCTCCAGGTCATCGCCGAGGGCATCGAGAACCCCGGCCAGCGCGACCTGCTCGCCGCCATGGGCTGCCGCCACGGCCAGGGCTACCTCTTCGCCCGGCCCATGGCGGCCGACGAGGCCGAGCGGTACCTCCTCGTGCCCCAGGACACGGGCGGGCAGCAGGGGCGCGAGGGGCTCGCCCCCGCCGGCCGCGGCCCGGTCGGCGCACAGCTCACCCGCTCCGCCATCCGCGCCGAACAGCGCATCGGCGACCTCGGCCGCCTGCAGAAGACCAGCAGGATGTGCGACGCCGTCATCGACGAGGTCCACGGGCGCCGCATCCGCGTCGGCGACCACTGGCTCGTCGACTTCGCCTCCTGCAACTACCTCGGGTTCGACTTCGACCCCGAGATCATGGACGCCATCGCCCCCTACGTACGCCGCTGGGGCACCCACCCCAGCTGGTCCCGGCTCATCGGCAACCCCCGCCTCTACACCGACATCGAGGAGCGGCTCGCCGGCCTCCTGCGCGCCCCGGACACCCTCCTCCTGCCGACCATCACCCTCATCCACGGCTCGGTGATCCCGGCGCTCGCGGGCGGCGGACTGGTCTGCGTCGAGGCGCGCGCCCACCGCACCATGTACGACGGCTGCGTCGTCGCCCGCGGCCAGGGCGCCTCGGTGCAGCGGTTCCACGCCGACCAGCCGGAAGAACTCGACCGCCTGCTCGCCACCGCGCCACCCGGCGTGCAGCGCCTCGTCTGCCTCGACGGCGTGAACAGCATGACCGGCAACCTCCCCGACCTGACCACCCTCACCTGCGTCTGCCGCTCCCACGACGCCCTGCTGTACGTCGACGACGCCCACGGCTTCGGCATCATCGGCGAGCGCACCCCGGACGAGACGTCGCCGTACGGCTCCCTGGGCAACAGCATCGTCCGCCACCTCGGCGAGAGCTACGAGGGCATCGTGATGGTGGCGGGCCTGTCGAAGGCGTACTCCTCGCTGCTGGCGTTCGTCACCGCCCCGCCCGACCTGAAGGCCCATCTGAAGGTCGCCGCCGGGCCCTACCTCTACTCCGGCCCCTCGCCCGTCGCCTCCCTCGCGACCGCGCTCGCGGGCCTCGACGTCAACGAGCGGCGCGGCGACGCCATCCGCGCCGACCTGTACCGCAAGACGCACCGCGTCCTCGACCACATCCGCGCCCTCGGCGTCGCCACGCCCAACACCGACGGACTGCCCATCATCGAGGTGCCGCTCGCCGACAGCTGGGACCTCGACGCCGTCGGCGACTTCCTCTGGGAGCACGGCGTCTACGTGACCCTCGCCGCCTACCCGCTCGTCCCGCGCAGCCAGGTCGGCTTCCGCGTCCAGATGACCGCCCTCAACACCGACGAGCAGATCGACCAGCTCAACGCCACCCTCACCGAGCTCGCCGACCGCTTCCCGCTCAAGCAGGCGGGCGCCCGCGCCGAGCCGGACGGCGTCCTGGGCGGGTGGCGGGCGTGAGGCCGGCACCCGGGGAGCGCGCCCCCGACCCGCGGTTCGACGACGGGCAGGTGCCCCACTACCGGGGGCCGGGAGCGGGACCCCGGCACAACCGCGAAGCGGACTGGGACCGGTGGCCCGTCGCCGCCTACCTCACCGAGAACTACCGGCGCATGCACAGCTCGGACGCGACGGTCCTGCGCCATCACTGCGCCTTCTACCGGCGGCTGCCGGCCGACGGCATCGGCCGCTCCCTGGAGTTCGGCGCCGGGCCCAACCTCTACCCGCTGATGCCGGCCGCCGCCGTCGTCCGCCTCATCGACGCCTTGGAGCCCGGCGCCGGCAACGTCGCCTACCTGGCCGGGCAGCTGGAGCACCCCGACGAGAGCTGGCAGACCTTCTATGCGCTGTGCCGCGCCCTCGACCCCAGGCTCCCCGCCACGCTCACCGAGGCCCTGTCCCGGGTGCGCATCCTGCACGCCGACGCGACGGCCGTGCCCGAGGGCGCGTACGACCTGGCGTCGATGAACTTCGTCGCCGAGAGCGTCACCGAGGACGCCGACGAGTTCGCCGAGCTGTGCGGCATGTTCATCCGCTCCGTACGGCCCGGCGGGCACCTCGTCGCCGCGTTCATGGAGAACATGCCGAGCTATCAGATCGGCGGCGGCCTCGTCTGGCCGGCCTTTCCCGTCGACACGGAAACCGTCCGGCACGTCTTCGCCCCGCACACCGCGCGGCTGGTGGTCACCCGGGTCGACAAGGACCCGACCCTGCCCGACTACGGGGACACGGGCATGGTGCTGCTCCAGGCGGTACGCGGACCCCGCGACCGGCTCAGCTGAGCAACTCCTCGTAGAGGCGCGCGTACTGGGCCCCGAACCGCTCCGGCGCGAAACGCTCCTCCATCGTCGCCCGGCCCTGCTCCGACAGCACCTGCCACCAGTGCGGGCGCTCCAGCAGCTGGCGCAGCAGATGGCCCGTGCGGCGCGCGTCGCCGATCGGCGCCCGCAGCACCGTGTCACCGAGCGCCGCGAACTCCGGATGGTCGCTCAGGATCACCGGGCGGCCGGTGCTCAGCGCCTCCAGGACGGTCAGCGGGATGTCCGTCCTGTCGGTCAGCTCCCACGGCACGTGCAGCAGCACGTCCGCCGACGCCACCAGGGACCACATGTCGTCGACGTACCCGAGGACCTCCACGTCCCGCAGCCCCTCGCGCTCCGCCAGGGCGCGCACCTCGTCGTCCAGCGCCCGCCCGTTCTCCCCGGGGCGGGCGCGCAGCGCCAGCGTCAGCCGGAACCGCGCTCCGGCGCGGGCGGCCACCGCGGCCGCCCGTACGGCCTCCTCGGCGCCACCGCCCCGCCCGTGACATCCGGTCACCAGCACCTTCGGCGTCGGCCCCGTCGGGCGGGGCATCAGCGGCCACTGGTCCAGCCGCACCACCGGGGGGACGACCACCACCGGGCCGAAGCCGGCGGTGCTCAGCTGCCGCGCGGTCGCGGAGGACAGGGCCGCCGTCCGGCCGAGCGGCCGCGCGCGGCGCAGCAGCCGTGCGTCGCGGACGCCGGTCACGGTGTGGAGCACCGGCCTTCCGGCGAGCAGCGGCGACCACAGCCGGGAGCACAGGGGATAGGCGTCGCCGATGGCCAGGACCACGTGCACCAGGTCGACGCGGCGCGCCAGTACGGCGGCGGCGACGGAGATCTGCAGGTGCTGGCGCAGCCGTGGAACGCCGTCGAGGGAGAGGACGGGCACCGCCCGCCCGGGCGGGACGCGGGGATCGCGCCGCGGCGCGCCGCGGCGCGGCCACCGGGCGAACCACGTGAACTCGACGCCCGGCACGGACTCCCGGAGGGCGGCGGCCAGTTCGGTGTCCGCGTCGCTCCGCCCGTCGAGCGGCACGCCGGTGAGCAGCAGGACGCGCGGCCTGCGGGCTCTAGCGTCCATGGCCGGGCTCCCTTCCCGGCAGGACGGCTGGGCCGTGGGACCACGCGCCGGTCTCTTCGACCCCGCCCGGCGCCGGAGGCGGCGGCGCTCTGGTGATCGGCGACGGGCGGGGCGGCTCGGTGCGCCGGCCGGGGACGAGGCCGGGAGTGCAGTGGCCGGGGGTGGCGCGCCCGCCGTTCCCGGCCCGGCGGTGTGGGCGCCGGACCCGGAACGGCACGGCCGCGATACCGGGCCCCGCCCCCGCGCCGGTGCCGTCCAGCCCCGGAACGGACACCGGTACGGCGGCGGCGGGCCGCGGCACCGCTTCCCCGCCGGTGGCGCGGGCGGGCGACCGCATCCGCCCGGAGCCCCGCGGCCACCCGACCGCGACCGCGACCTCGGTCGCGTGGAACAGGAGCACGGCGGCGACCGCCAAGAACAGCACCGTGGCCGTCCCCGCCGGACGCGCGGCCACAGCGGCCACGGCGGCGGTGGCGGCGGTACCGCCCACCGTGCGGGCCCTGCGCGTCCGGGGGATGGAGACGACGGCCACGGTGGCCCCCCACTGGCTCCGTGTCCGTGCACGGCCCGGAAGGTCCCGGGCCGGAGGGAAAGACGGGTTCAGCGCCGCGCGTGCGAGCGCCGCGCGAGCGCGGTCGGCAAAGCCGCCTGAGCTACGTGAGCGACTTGAGCTACTTGAGCGGCTTGGGCCGCCTGAGGTGCCTGAGGTGCCTGAACCGCCTGAGTCGTCAGGATCGCCTGGGCCGTCGGAGTCGTCCGCCCGGCGACGGGAGCCCGCCGGGTGCGGGACCACACGGGCCCGGCGGCGGCGGGGTGCGGCACACGGCCGGCGTACGGCGGCGCGGCGTGCGGTGGCGGCGAGGACCAGCCGGTCGGAGGCCCTACGGGCCGGGCATGCGGCACCGGGGCCCGTGGGGGGCGCCGCGGAGGAACGGCTCCGGGAACCCGCGGCGGCAGGCCAGTCCGTCGCCCGCCGCAGCGGGTGCGGAGCGAACGGCGCCGGACAGTGGCCGGCCGGGAACGAGGACACGATGGACCTCTTCCTGCGAGGTGCCTGCCAGGAAATGACCTGCTGAATATCCACCTTTAGCACGCGCGTTTTGTCCGGTCAATCACGCAGCTGAAAGGGCCGGGAAAAGTATGGAGCCCGCCGGGAACATATCCGGTGCGTGCGCTGCCCGCCACGCCTTGAAATCCGCGACGCCTTGAAATCCGCTTCGGAAGCGGGACTAGAATTCGCCTCATGGCAGGGCGAATCGAAGACTATGCCCTCATCGGAGACCTCGAGACGGCTGCACTCGTCGGCCGGGACGGGGCGATCGACTGGCTGTGCCTGCCCCGCTTCGACTCACCCGCCTGCTTCGCGGCGCTCCTCGGCGGCGAGGACAACGGCCGCTGGCGGATCGCCCCCGCGCGCGCTCCCGCAGACGCCACGGGCACCTGCTCCCGGCGCTCCTACCGCGACGACACGCTCGTCCTCGACACGGTCTGGGAGACCGCCGGCGGAGCCGTCAGGGTCACCGACTTCATGCCGCCCCGAGGAGGCGGCGGCCCGGCCGGCCGGGGTGGACTGCCCCGGATCATCCGCCGCGTGGAAGGCCTGGCCGGCCGCGTCGCCATGCGCGGCGACCTGCGGCTGCGCTTCGACAACGGCCGGATCGTGCCGTGGAGCCGGACGCTCGGCGCCCGCACCGCGGCCGCCGTCGCGGGGCCCGACGCGGCCTTCCTCGAAGCCGGCCCCGGCGTCGCCACGTCCGTCACCAAGGACAGCACCTCCTGCGAGTTCTCCGTACCCGCGGGCCACTCCGTCACCTTCGTGCTGTGCTGGAGCCCCTCCCACGTCGTCGAACCCCCCGTCACGGACGCCGATTCCGCCCTCCGCCACACGCTGCAATTCTGGCGTGACTGGGCGTCGGCGTGCCGGTACGAAGGACCGTGGCGGGATGCCGTTCTCCGCTCCCTCATGACACTCAAGGCGCTGACGTACGCGCCCACGGGCGGAATCGTCGCCGCCGTCACCTCGTCCCTCCCCGAATGCCTCGGCGGGGAACGGAATTGGGATTACCGGTACTGCTGGCTGCGGGACTCCACCTTCACGCTGTCGTGCCTGCTGCGTTCCGGATACCGCGACGAGGCGGCCGCCTGGACCAACTGGCTGGTGCGCGCCATCGCGGGGGAACCGTCCGATCTCCAGCCGCTGTACGGGCTGGCCGGCCAGCGCCGGCTGGCCGAGGCGTCCGCGCCGTGGCTCTCCGGCTACGAGGGCTCCCGCCCGGTCCGCTTCGGCAACGCCGCCGTCGGCCAGCTCCAGCTCGACGTCTACGGCGAGGTCCTCAACACCGTGTACTCGGCGCTGCGCGCCGGAGTGCCGATCGACGCGCAGGTGTGGCACCTCGTGGCCTCGTTCATGGACCACCTGGAACGGCACTGGCAGGAGCCGGACGCCGGGCTGTGGGAAGTACGCGGCCCGCGCCGCCACTTCGTCCACTCCAAGATCATGTCCTGGGTCGCCGCGGACCGCGCCGTGCGGATGGCCCGGGTCGCCGGCGTACGCGGCTCGGCGGAGCGCTGGCGCGCTCTGCGCCAGGAGATCCGCAAGGACGTGCTCCGGCGGGGCTGGGACGACGAACAGGGCTCCTTCGTCCAGTACTACGGCTCGCGGCGGGTCGACGCGGCGTCACTCCTGCTGCCCCGGCTCGGCTTCCTGCCCCCCGACGACCAGCGGCTGCGGCGGACCCTGGAGGCGGCACGCGCCCTGGAGCACCACGGCTTCCTGCGCCGGTACGCCGAGACGGACAGCCACGTGCACGAGGTGGACGGGCTGTGCGGCGGCGAGGGCACCTTCCTCGCCTGCTCCCTCTGGTACGCCGACGCCCTCGCCCTGACGGGCCGTTGGGAGGAGGGCCGCGACGTCTTCGAGCGGGTCCTGGACGTACGCAACGACGTCGGCCTCCTCTCCGAGGAGTGGGACCCGGTGACCCGCCGCCAGCTCGGCAACACCCCGCAGGCGTACAGCCATGTCGCCCTGGTGAACACGGCGTTCGCCCTGTACGGCACCCGCTCCGCCAGCCGCGCGGGGAACGGGCACCGGAGCGCCCGCTCCCGCGCGACGGTGGCCTAGGGCCTGTCTTCCGGATCTTGCCGGGCTCGCGGGGTCTGGCACCGCGCCTCGCTGCGTTGTCGTCGGTCGCCAATGCTCCGCAGTGGCTCCTCCCTCCGCCTTGCGATCCGTCCCCTCGGCCCCAAGGGGCCTGGGGAGACCCCATGCACCAGACCCCGCTCCCTGATCCGGCCTGATCCGAAAGACAGGCCCTAGGGCCTGTCCCGGCGGCCGACTGGGCCGATGTCCCGGGCCCCCGCCTCAGCCGCCGCCGGTCGGCGCGTCGGCGGCTCGCGGCCGGCGCAGCAGCGCCGAGGCGGCGAGCGCCGTCGCCAGCGCGGCGCAGGCCACCGCCGCGGCGCCGGCCCAGGCGTACGAGCCGCCGAGGCTGCCCTCCAGCAGGCTCAGGTGCCCGACGCCCGCCATGGCGTGCAGTGCGACGACTCCGATGCCGGTCGCGGCGGCAGCGGCCCAGACCCGGGCGGTGTCGCGCAGGGCGACCCAGCCGCCCACGCCCAGGCAGAGCACGGTGACGGCGAAGGACAGCAGGCCGGCGCTGCCCCCGGACCGCAGGGCGACGAGGTCGGTGGGCAGGTGCAGCAGTCCGCAGACGAGCAGCACGACGGCCACGGGCCAGCGCAGGCCCGAACGGAGGGCGGAACGCAGGGCGGCGGAGGCCGCGTCGTCGCCGCGCCGCGAGGTGGTACGGCGCTGGCCGGTGGGTACGGGCGCCGGTCCGCCGCCGGGTTCCGGGGCCATGCCCCGGGCGGCGGCCGCGGCCGTTCCGGTTCCGTCGGGGGCGGGTGCGCCCTCGGCGCGCGGGGCGCCTTCGGCGTCCCGGGCGCTGCGCGGCCAGCCTCCACCGTCCTCCGTGCCGAGGATGTCCACCAACTGGGCGACGTCCTCGATGGGGCGGCCGACGGCCGCGGCGCGCAGGGTCGTGCCCGCTTCGTCGAGGTTGTGCGGAGGCTCTCCCAGCATGGCGACCAGCTGCCGGACCTCCTCCAGGGGCCGGGCCACGGCGGCCGCGCGGAGCGCCTCGTCGCCGGGGCTGGCCACCTGCTTGGTGCGCTTGAGCAGGCTCACCAGCGCGGCGACCTCCTCCAGCGGCCGGTAGGTGGCCGCGGTCCAGAGCAGGGTGCGTATGGGCTCGTCGGTGCCGTCGCCGGCCGGCTTCCCGGCCGTGGGCTCCTGCTTCTGGGGGGCACGGTCCTCCGGGGGTTCGGGGTCCTCCCGGTAGGCGCGGACCTCCGGCGCCGCAGCGGCCTCCGGCGCCGGAGCGGCAGCCGGGGGCGGTGCGGCGGCCGGAGCCGCCGCCGTCTGCGGAGCCGGCGGGAACGCCGGGAGGGGCGGGCTCTCGGGGCCCGGCGCCGAGGAGGCCGGCGCCGAGGAGGCCGGCGGCGGTGCGGGGGATGAGGCCGGAGGCGAGGTCAGCGGCGCGTCCGGGGGGCCTACCGGGGGAGGGGTAGGGGGAGTTGTCGGATGGTCGGTGGTCATGGCGCGGCTCCATTCGCCGAACGTTCGGTGAGGCACACACCGTGTCGTTGCCTCATCTAAGAGGCATTTCGCCCCATTGCGCCATCCGGGAGTGGCAGAAGAGGGGCGGCTGCGGCGCCACTTGGGGTCGGCGGGGTGGTTGAAAGGCGCACATTCACAGGGTGATGTAGTTGGCCTTTCAGTTGATTTGCACCTTTTGTCCGGCCGCGGTCCACTAGAAGTGGAAGTCTGCATTCCTCCTGTGAAGGGGATGGTGGCATGTCAGCCATCGAGCCAGAAGTCCGGGACCTTACGGTCTTGGACGCCGACATCGAGTCCGAACTCAACCCGGTGGAAGCAGAGGGCTTCTACCGCGACACCTACGAATGCGCGGGGCTGGCCCTCCTCCAGGGCGAGGGCAAACTCCTGCTCGCGCCCCCGACTCCCCGGCCCAAGAAGGGCTGACGGAGGGGCTGAATGGAGCAGCCTGAAACACCCACCCGTCTGACGGGCGCGGTGAGGGAGCTTGCTTCGCGCGTGGTCTCCGCCCTCAACGGCGGAGACCACTTCGCGGTGGTCGAGGGTGTCGTCGACGCCACCGACGCGGAGGGAGCCGACCGGCTCGGACTCGCGGCGGTACGCGTCCTCGGCGCCGACACCGTGCTGCCGAGCGTCCTCCTGCGCACCGCGCCCGCCCCCGGCGACCTGACCGCCTTCGAGCAGGCCGTACGTGGCTTCCCTCCCGCGCCCGACGCCTCGCCCACCTCGCGGTGGAGTCACTGGGCCATGCGCCGCACCCTGGGACTGGACGGCGCCGAGCCGGACACCACCTGGCTGGACGTGGCCCCCTGGCAGGTCCTCACCCACCAGCTCGCCGTCCTCGCCGCACTCGCCGTCCCCGGCACCGACTCCGGGGTGGCCCGCGCGGCCGCCCGCCGACCGGTGGACGTCGCACGCGGCTTCGTCCGCGCCGTACGCCGCCGCGACTGGCTGCAGGCGGCCGGAGCGGGCCGCTGGCTCACCCTGCTCGACGGCGTCCCGGACACCCTGGCCCTGGACACGGGGCTGGAGTTCGTGGCCCTCATGGGCGGAACCGACCCGCGCGTCGCGCTGCAACTACGCGCCGCACGGCTGCTGCGTGCCGGAGCGCCGGTGTGACGGCGGCCGTCGGCCTCCGGGGGGTCGACCTCCGGGGCGTGGGCGAGGCGGCCCTCGGCTGGATCTCCGGCAACCGGGCGGACTTCCGGCTGGGCGACTCGGCGCTGGACCCCGGTGCCGACGTCAACCGCATCTGGAAACCGCTCGGCGAACTGGCCCAGGTCTGCGTCTGCGTACGCCGGTACAGCCCGCCCGGCACCCCCCTCCACGACGCGGCCGCCGACCTGCTCGCCTTCGCCTGGCGCGAGACCGGTGAGGGAGAACTCTTCCTCGACCTGCAGCGGCTGGAGCCGTGCGCCATGTACCCGCTGGAGATCTACGCCGCGTTCGCCTCGGCGGGCCTGCGGCACCCGGGGTACGAGGAGTTCGCCTCGGCCGTCGCCCGCACCCGCGGCTGGCGTGCCACCGAGCAGCACCCGACGCGGCTGCTGAGCGTCCTCAACTCCGAGCGGCGCACCGGACTCCCGGGCCACGAGGAGATGTCCGCGGCCCTCGGGCGCACGTGGCTGGGCGCCCTCCCGGAGCCCTGGCTCTTCGAGACGACCGCCGGATACGCCACCACCCACGTGGTCTTCCACCTCACCGACTGGGGCCGTGCGACCGAGGGCGTACCGCACTGGCTCGCCGACTACCTGGAGACCTGGCTCCCCTCGTGGCTCGACACCTGCCTGGACGACCGGCAGTGGGACCTGAGCTGCGAACTCCTCGCCGTGGCGGCGAGCCTGCCGCGCCCGCCGGACCGCGCCGCGATCACGGCCGCGTGGGCCGAAGTGGCGGGCGCGCAGGACGCGTCGGGCGCCCTGGTGGAGGTGGGCCCGGCCCGCCACCGCCCGGCCCTGCCCCACGGCTTCGCGCACCGCTACCACTCGACCCTGATGGCGGCCTTCGCCGCGGCCTTGACCCTCGCGCGCCTCGCGGAGGACGGCGCCGGACCGGAGGGACCGTCATGACCAGCACGCGCCTCATCCACTCCGTCGGCGTGGGCGCCGTCGAGTGGCTGTACGCCCACCGCGACGGGTTCCGGCTGGAGACGGACACCGACCCGGAGGTCGGCGGGTTCCTGGAGCGCTTCAAACCGATCGGCGAACTCGCCGTGATCGGCCGGGTGCTGTTCCGCGAGGGCGTCTCCGGCTCCCGCCAGACCGACCTCGTCCGCCGGCTGCTCGACCACGCGTGGCGCGTGGCCCTGGACGGCGGCCGGATGCTCGTGCGCGGACAGCGGGGCGAGCCGCAGTCGCCGGTCCCCTTCGAGGTCTACCTGCCGTTCCGGGAACTCGGCTACCGCCAGCCCGAGATGGAGGAGTGGGTCCGGCTCAACCACCGGCTCGGCAGCTGGGCCGCCCGCGAGCTGCAGCCGGTCCGGCGCCTCGGCCTCTCCGCGTGCGAACGCCGCTTCGGACTGCTGCCGGGCATGGAGGAGGGCGAGGCCCTCGCCCGCACCTGGCTCGGCAACACCCCCGAACCGTGGACCGTCGAGGCGCGCACCGGGTACGACATCACCCACACCGTCTTCCACCTCACCGACTGGGGCGAGCGGCCCGACGGCCTGCCGCCGCGCATCGCCGCCTACCTCGACACCTGGCTGCCGGTCTGGCTGGACGACTGGCTGGACCTGCGCCGCTGGGACCTGCTCGGCGAACTCCTCGTCGTCGACGCCTGCCTGCCCAGCCCCACGCTGGACGCGGCCGCCTGGGAGGGGTTCGCCGCGGCCCAGCAGCCCGACGGGGCGATGCCGGCGGTGCGGGAGATGCCCGAGGGCGACCCCGACGACGTCTTCGACGTCATCTACCACTCCACGCTGGTGGCGGCCTTCGCCTCCGTGCTGGCGACCTCCCGCGCCCTCGCCCGGATGGCCGACGCATGACGGCGGACACGGGGACGCTGCTCGACGACACGGGCGGCGGCGGCGACGCGGGCGGCGCGACGGACGTGGCGGCGCGGCTCGACGAGGCCGTACGCGCCGTGGACGCGCCCGACGTGGTCTTCGCCGTCTCCCGGGACGGCCTCCGGACCGTCCGCTGCGGAGGCTCCGCCCCGCCCCCGCCCGTGCCGCGCGACCGGCTGCGGTACGAGCTCGGGTCGGCCTCCAAGACGTACACGGGGCTGCTGCTGGCCGAACTCATCGGCACCGGCGTGGTCGGCGGCGGCGATCCGGCCGCCGCCCACCTGGACCCGGGCCGGTCGCACGGACACCGGTCCGCCATCACGCTCACGCACCTGATCACGCACACCTCCGGACTGCCCGCGCTGCCCCGCGACTTCTACCGGCAGGCGTTGCCCCACTGGCACACGAACCCCTACGCCCACTACCCGCCCGAGCGCGTCGTACGGGCCTTCCTGAGCCGCCGCCCCCCGCGCCACCGCCCCGGCACCCGCTGGCGCTACTCCAACTTCGGCGTCTCCGTCCTCGGCCACACCCTCGCCGCGGCCACCGCCACCCCGTGGGAGGAGCTGCTGACCGGACGGATCATGAACCCCCTCGGCCTGACCGGCACCGCGCTGCACCCCGCCGGGGCCCCGGGCACCGACGCGACCGGGCACCGCGCCGATGGTGCGACACCGGTGCCCGGACTGCGGACCGGCGGCTTCCAGCCCGCCGGAGCGGTCCGGGCCACCCCGCACGACCTGCTCACCTTCCTGGAGGCGCACCTGCGCCCCGAGGGCACCCCGCTGGGGGACGCGCTGAGCGCGGTGCGCCGCCCGCTGCTGCGGCGCGGGGTCGGCCACCGACACGTCCACACGCTGACCTGGTTCCGGCACCCCACCGACCACGGACCGATGTACTTCCACGCCGGCGCGACCAGCGGTCAGCAGGCCTTCATCGGCTTCCGCCCCGACACCGGGACGGCGGTGGCCGCGCTCGCCACGCGTCGCATCCGCCTCCGGGACACGTTCGTGGCGACTGCGTACGGACTCCTGTACGGGACGCCGTGACCACGCAATAGGTCACTGCAATAGGTCACCTGTTCGATTGCGGTCTAGGCTGGACACCATGGCACGGCAGCACATGCAGGGATCCCTCTTCGACCAGAGCGACGAGATCAGCCTCGGACCGCTCGGCGGCGTACGGCGCACCGCCCTGACCGAGGGGGCGTGGATCGACCTGCTCCCCGGCTGGCTGACCGGCGCCGACGCCCTGTTCGAGGAGCTCGCCGCCCACGTCCCCTGGCGGGCCGAACGGCGGCAGATGTACGACCACGAGGTCACCGTGCCGCGCCTGCTGGCCTTCTACGGCGCCGGCGACCCCCTGCCGCACCCGGTCCTCGCAGAGGCCCGCGCCACGCTCTCCGCGCACTACGCCACCGAGCTGGGCGAGCCCTTCGCCACGGCCGGCCTGTGCTACTACCGCGACGGCCGCGACAGCGTCGCCTGGCACGGCGACCGCACCGGCCGCGGCGCACGCCAGGACACCATGGTCGCGATCCTGTCGGTCGGCGAACCGCGCGACCTGGCGCTCCGGCCCCGCGGCGGCGGCGCCGCGTCGCTGCGCTTCCCCCTCGGCCACGGCGACCTCGTCGTGATGGGCGGATCCTGCCAGCGGACGTGGGAACACGCGATCCCGAAGACCACACGGGACGTGGGACCCAGGATCAGCATCCAGTTCCGGCCGCGGGGCGTGGGGTGAGCCGCTTCCGCGAGGACCCTCCCCGCAGCCCGCCGGCCGACGCGTCAGACGACCGGGCGGACCCGCTGGCTCATGAGCTCGTAGCGCGCCCCGACGACGGCCAGCCGGCCCGCCGCCACCGCGCCGGCCAGATCCGGCTCCCCGGCGAGCCGGTCCCGTACCAGCCGCACCTGCGCCGTGATGGTCGCGTCGACGCGGGCCTGCCCGCTGTGGCTCCGGTCGATGGCCGGGCGGATCTGCTCCGCGACGTACGCGATGTGCGCGGGCAGCTGCTCACCCGTCTCGTCCGCGCGCACCGCGGCCGTCACCGCGCCGCAGGACTGGTGCCCCAGCACCATCACCAGCGGGATGCCGAGCTCCAGGACGCCGTACGCGACGCTGCCGAGCACCGCCTCGTCCAGCACCTCACCAGCCGCACGAACCGTCATCAGGTCCCCGAGCCCCTGGTCGAACACGAGCTCGGGCGGCACGCGCGAGTCGATGCAGCCGAGGACGAGGGCGAAGGGGTGCTGGCCCGACACGGCCGCCGTACGGTCGGCCGCCGCCTCGTGCGGGTGCGTCTGGTGCCGGGTGCGCCAGCGCCGGTTGCCCCGCGTCAGCTCGCGCAGCGCGGCGGCGGGCGTCGAGGGCCTCACCGGGGCGCCCGCCGCGCCGGCCGGCCCGGCGAGGGCGAGGCCGAGACCGGAGGCGGTGCCGAGCGCGGCGCCCCCGCCCAGCGCGCCGCGGAGCACTCCGCGCCGCGTCCACCGGTGTCGCGCGCCCCCGCCACGGGCCTCGTCCGCCGCTGTCGCGTCATCCTTCGATATCGAGGTCACGGCCGCACGGTAGGCCCGCCACAGCGGTACTTCAGGCCCTCTTTGACCACCGTTGGCCCGGAGTTGGGCGAATCCTGGACTCCGATGACCGCCCGTGTCCGTTCGGCGGCGAAAGGTCACCCATGGTCCCCGGGCCGGATGCGGTGTTACAAATGAGCGTGGTCAACGTTCGCGACCGATTCCGTGGAGCCTCGGTTCGGTCACTGGCCGACAGGCGTCCGCGGAGCGTCGCGGGGCAGGTATTCGTCCTGCAAGTGGCGCTGGTCGTGCTGCTGGTCCTGGGCGCGGTCCTCGCCCTCGTCCTCCAGTCGCGGGCCGACAGCGACCGCGAGGCCCGCAACCGCTCCGTCGCCGTCGCGGAGTCCTTCGCCCACGCGCCCGGCATGGAGGACGCCCTCGCCGCGCCCGACCCCTCCGCCGTCCTGCAGCCGCTCACCGAAGCCGCCCGCGAACGCGCCGGGGTCGACTTCATCGTCGTCATGGACACCGACGGCACCCGCTACACCCACCCGCAGCCCGAACGGATCGGCGAGCGCTTCGTCGGCACCATAGAGCCCTCCGTGGCCGGCCGCGTCCACACCGAGGACGTCTCCGGCCCCCTCGGCGACGAGGTCCAGGCCATCGTCCCCGTACGCGACGAGAACGGCCGAGTCATCGCCCTCGTCTCCGCCGGACTCCAGGTCAAGAACGTCACCGGGCTGGTCAACCGCCAGCTCCCCGTCATCCTCGCCACCAGCGCGGCGGGCCTCGCCCTCGCCACCGCCGGCACCGCCCTGGTCGCCGGACGGCTGCGCCGCCAGACCCACGGCCTCGGCCCCGCCGAGATGACCCGCGTCTACGAACACCACGACGCCGTGCTCCACGCCGTACGCGAAGGCGTCGTCATCGTCGGCGGCGACGGGCGCCTCCTCCTCGCCAACGACGAGGCCAGACGCCTCCTCCAGCTGCCGCCCGACGCCGAGGGCCGCCCCATCCCCGAGCTGCCGGGCCTCGACCCCGGCGTCGCCGCGCTCCTCGCCTCCGGCCGCGTCGCCACCGACGAGGTGGTCCTCGCCGCCGACCGGCTCCTCGCCGTCAACCAGCGGCCCACCGACCTCGACGGCGGCCCCGCCGGCACCGTCGCCACCATCCGCGACACCACCGAGCTCCGCGCCCTCAGCGGCCGCGCCGAGGGCGCCGCCCGGCGCCTGAACCTCCTGTACGACGCCGGGGTCGGCATCGGCACCACCCTCGACGTGGTCCGCACCGCCGAGGAGCTCGCCGAGGTCGCCGTCCCGCGCTTCGCCGACTTCGTCACCGTCGACCTCGCCGACGCGGTGCTGCGCGGCGAGGAGCCCACCGGCACCGGCGCCGACATGCGCCGCACCGCCGTCGCCGGCATCCGCGACGACCACCCCCTCTACCCGCGCGGCAAGATGATCGGCTTCCTGCCCTCCACCCCGCAGGCCCGCGGGTACGGCAGCGGCCGCGCCGAGCTGGTGCCCGACCTCGCCCGCGCCCCCGGCTGGCAGGCACAGGACCCGGAGCGGGCCGGCCGGATCGTCGCGTACGGCATCCACTCGCTCATCGCCGTCCCCCTCAAGGCCAGGGGAGTGGTGCTGGGCGTGGCGAACTTCTGGCGCTCCGAGAAGCCCGAGCCGTTCGAGGACGAGGACCTCTCCATCGCCGAGGAGCTGGTCACCCGCGCCGCCGTCTGCATCGACAACGCCCGCCGCTACACCCGTGAACACGCCATGGCGGTCACCCTCCAGCGCAGCCTGCTGCCGCGCGCCCTGCCCGAGCAGAGCGCCCTGGAGGTCGCCCACCGCTACCTGCCCGCCCAGTCCGGCGTCGGCGGCGACTGGTTCGACGTCATCCCCCTGCCCGGCAGCCGCGTCGCGCTCGTCGTCGGCGACGTCGTCGGCCACGGCCTGCACGCCGCCGCCACCATGGGCCGGCTGCGCACCGCCGTGCACAACTTCTCCACCCTCGACCTGCCGCCCGACGAGATCCTCGGCCGCCTCGACGACCTCGTGGGCCGCATCGACCAGGACGACCGCGACCCCGTCGACGGCGAGCTGCCCTGCGGACCGCCCGACGCCGGAATGACCGGCGCCACCTGCCTGTACGCCGTGTACGACCCGGTCTCGCGCCGCTGCGTGATGGCCCGCGCCGGACACCCGCTGCCCGCCCTGGTCCACCCCAACGGCCTCGTGGAGTTCCCCGACCTCCCGGCCGGGCCGCCGCTGGGCCTCGGCGGCATCCCCTTCGAAACCGCCGAACTCACCCTCGCCGAAGGCAGCCAGCTCGTCTTCTACACCGACGGCCTCATCGAGGACCGCACCCGCGACATCGACGTCGGCCTCGAACTGCTGCGCCAGGCCCTCGCCGTACCCGACCGGACACCCGACGACAGCTGCCGGGCCGTCTGCGACGCGCTGCTGCCCGCCCACCCCAAGGACGACGTGGCGCTGCTCATCGCCCGCACCCGCGCCCTCGGCCCCGACCAGGTCGCCGACTGGGACGTGCCCTTCCACCCGGGAGCCGTCGCCAAGATCCGCGCCGAGGCCGCCCGGCAACTGGAGGAGTGGGGCCTGTCGGAGCTGGCGTTCACCACCGAGCTCATCCTCAGCGAGCTCATCACCAACGCCATCCGCTACGGTTCCCCGCCGGTCCACGTCCGCCTCCTCCGCGACCGCGGCCTCACCTGCGAGGTCTCCGACACCAGCAGCACCTCCCCGCACCTGCGGTACGCCGCCACCACCGACGAGGGCGGCCGCGGCCTCTTCCTCGTCGCCCAGCTCTCCGAACGCTGGGGCACCCGCTACACCGGCCAGGGCAAGGTCATCTGGGCGGAGCAGCCGCCCCCCGACGCCACCCGCCCGGACACGGCCGCCGAGGGAGCAGTGCTCCTCGACCTCCTGGACGTCGACCCGCTCTAGCCTGCGAATCTCCGGTCAGATACGAGCGCGCCGCTGCCGCGCCATGAAGCGGGCCATCGCGACCGACATCGCCAGGAAGAGCAGGGCGACCCCGCCCGACACCACGGCCAGCACCGTTGCCCCGCCGCCATCGACGTCGTCTTCGCGGGCCGCTACCCGAGGATCGTCCGCCTGGTATCGGACGGTCATGCGCGTGCCCACGGAATCCCTGCCGCCTCCGCTGCCGGCCGGCAAGGCCGCCACCACCGTCCGGCCATCGGCCTCGAACGCGACCCGGCATCCCCCCAGCATGCAAGAGCCGCTCCTCGTCAGCGTCGCGTCAGCCCGCCTGCCGTCGTGCAAAGAACGCAGATGCCGGTCCGCCGGAACCATGACCAGCAGCGACAGGGCGCCCAGCAGCAGCGCAAGCACCAGCGACACCACCAAACCGTGGCCAGGCGGCGTCATGTGGTGATGTCGGCACATTGGCCGCGGCCTGGCAGCCCGCTGTCGGCAACGAAGCTCAGCGGGGCAGTGCCTGTTCGGCGAACCGCGTCGCAGGCGAGGTGGGTCTTGCTGGTCAGTCCGCCTGCGTGCTGGTGGGCGCGGATGATCGTTGAGTCGACCGACACCACCCACTCGATGTCACCGGCCGCGTCCGCCTTCGCCTGGGCGGCGCGCAGGTGTGTGCACTTCTGAGCCAACCCCAATGGTTGGGGGACCCCATGCCCCGCAGATCCCGCCCGGTGGCCGCTGCAACGTGAGGGAGGGCGGTGCAGGCATCCGCCCTTCTCGCCTCGCGCTTTCACGAGGTGGGGTGTCCGAGGCTTGATCAAATAAACGGAGAGTGCTCCTGACCTGCAACGATGGGACTTGTCGAGGGTCCTGTTGGCTGCATGGGAAGAAGCACTTTTCGGGTGAAGAAGCGTATCGGGTCGTACCCGTGTCGGCCCGCAACGTCCCGACATCCGCGAGGCAGTCCCCGCCCAGCGCGACCGCGAGGTGCTGCGCCTGAACGTCGCACGACTCTACGGATGGCCGGCCACCGCCACCACGTACGAGCACGTGGAGCAGTGGCTCCGCTCGCGCTACTGCACGATCGTCTGGCACCGCACCCGTGCGTCGGGCACACTCGTCGACCTGGTCGCCGCCGACTCGATGCCGTGCCCGGCCGGCGTCGCGCTCTACCGGACGGGCCCGGGACGCGTCGCGTCCCGGGCCCGTCCCGTATCGGTGCAGGTCAGCGGACCTGGACGGATGCGACCAGAGTGTTTAGGTCCGGCCAGAGCTTCTTGTCCGTCTCCGGCAGTACGACCCACAGCACCGAGGGGCGGACCCGCCCGGTGTCGACCACGAGGACCGCGTTCAGGTCCATCGTGGACGGCACCCCGCGTTTGTGGAAGTGGATCTCGCTGACCAGCAGCCAGGCGTCATGTCCGTCGACCTTCAGCGGCTGCGAGGCGACGTCGACCAGGATCGCCTGGTCGCGGGGGTACTCGTAGCGCCGCCGCTCGTCCATCACCGCGCCCGCCACGCCCCGCAGCTCCCCGGTGCCGCCGGCCGCGGCCATGATGTCCTCGTCCACCTGCGTGGACTTCACGAGTGCGCGCTGGCGCCCCTCCTGCTTGCGGGTGAAGCCATCGAAGACCGGATCCAGCGTCTTGCTCCGGTCCCACGTGCCGCCCAGCTCCGCGTACTCCAGGGAGGAGTCCGTGACGGTGCCGATGACCGGCGAGCCCTCGCCCGGGTAGTCCGGCACCTTGACGGTCCCGGTGAGCCGCCGCTCCTCGGGCAGTGGGGAGGCGCCGGGGGTGAGAGTGGGCACGGGGATGCCCCGCTGCGGGGCGTCCGCGGTGCTGCCCGCGCAGGTGGTGGACGAGGAGTCCGGTGTGCTGTGCGCCTGCTGGACCACCTTGCCGCCGACCAGCACGGTGCACGTGAGAGTGCCCCCTTTCTGGTCCTCGCGGCTTCTGACGTCCAGATAGAAGTCGGCACCAGCCGCCAGCTCGACGGTCTTGCGGTACGGCAGGATGACGACCCCGTGGGGCTCGTGGTCGCCGTTCGCCTCCCCGACGGTGAGGTTCACCGAGGGGTGGTCGCCCGTCGCGATGTAGGTGACCTCGACCCGCCGGGATTCCTTGTCCGGGGATGCCCCGTCGTCGCTCGGGCCGCCGACGGCCAGGGCCAGGCCCACCGCGCCGAGCGTGACCACCTCGAAGAGGATCACCAGGGCGCCGACCAGGTAGAACCCGCCCGGGATCCGGTCGAAGGTCTTCTTGCCGCGGCCGGAGTGGAACTCGCGTCGCGGCTGGGATGTCTGCGTCATGTCGTCCTCCCCCTCACGCCCGGCCGCTGTCGCCGGACCGGCGGTCGGCCGGCTCGTCGGCGAACCGCGTGGCCAGCAGCCCCGCCTCCCGCGCCTCGTCCAGCATCCGGTGCAGGTCCTGGAGCCGGGACCGGTCGGCGAGCCCCTCGATCTCGGCGACGGCCAGCTCGTCCCGCACCGTGTTCACCACCAGCTCGTGCATGTCCTCGCCGAGTTGCTCCAGCTCTCGTACGGCCTCCCACTCGCGGTACGCCGCGTCCGCCGCGCGGGTGTTCTCGGCGTACCGCTCCAGCGCCTCCACCCGCTCCTCCAGCGCGCTCGACGACAGCCGCAGCGCCTGCCGCTGAGTCCGCAGCACCTCCTCCACCCGCGAGCCGGAGGCGTCCCCGGCAGCGGTGCGCACCTTCCGCGCCAGCCGGGTCAGCTCGGCCAGGCGCTGGGCGATCTCGTACTGTTGGGCCGGCAGCGTCACGTCGTTGGCGATGTCGTCCAGCAGCCCGTCCCGGTCGACCTGCGACTGGAGTACCGCCGTCACGGCGGCCTGGGCGCGCTCCATCCGGCGCAGCGGCGAGTGGCCCAGCAGCTCGCGCAGGGAGTCGTCGCCGAAGTCCTCGGCCAGGTAGTAGCGGCCGTGGCGCAGCCGGGCCACCCGCTGCCGCTCGTCGGTCCCGCAGCCGAGGACGACGATCAGCAGCCAGGCCAGCAGGTGCACGCCCACGACGGTCAGGATGAACGCCTCGAACCCGAACTGGACCCCGACCCAGATCAGCCCGGCCTGCGCCGCGAGCCCGACGGCCAGGCCGGGCCACACGCCGATCAGCGCCCACAGGATCGTCACCGGCAGTAGCGCGCACACCGCGGAGGCCCCCAGGGCCGTCCAGATGTCCGCCTTGGTACGGCCGCCCAGCCCCGGCTCCTCGGGCAGCGGCAGCGTGGCCGGGAAGAGTCCGTCGGTGGACTTCTCCAGCAGCGCGCGCTCCGAGTCCTCGAGGGCCGGATCCACCACCGGCCGCAGCGCAATGTCCTGCGCCATTCAGCAACACCCCCCACAGGTTGGGGGAGATCGTGACACACGCCGGAGGGACTGCCCACGCCACCCCTGTTCCCGGCCGCCGACTGAGACGGCGCGAACCCGAAGACAAACTGTCTTCCACCCTTGGCCTGCTGCCGCTGAGGCCGACGGGGTGCGACGCGCAGCCAGAGGTGCGAAAGGCGCCCCTGTCCGGTAGCCGGCGCCCCCAGTCCTGCGCCCGGTGACCCCTGTCCGGGCGCTGGCAATTGACGCTTCACAGAGCTTTTTCGGAAAGAGCCTTGCCCTTACCGCCTGTAAGGGGAGGTGAAGGCGGGTCCATTCGCGTGCACCGTGGGAGCGATGTTGCCGGGGTTACCGGTCGAGCCCGCTCGTAAAGATCACGCGCTGTGCCGGGCGGCCCGCCGATCGGCCCGGTGAGCGACCCGTCGAATAGGGCAGGGGTCGTGTGGCGGAGCGCGGTGGACCGCACCGCCCGCTGAGTGACCGGCTCGTGACCGGCCCCACCGGCGAGGACGACAGTGCGCTAGTTCATGGTCATGACGATCTGGTCTCCGACGTTTGCTTGCACGGTTCGCGCCTTCCGCTGTCGCTTGGCTGTCGGCGAACTGCGTACCCATCGCAGCGGCGACCATCCGCGATGTCCCTTGCAGGGGGTACAGCCCGGGTGACTGAACTCGCGCCGCCGCGAGCCCTTCTCCGCACGCGCCAGAGCCCGTTGAGCCCTCACCAGCCGCTGCTCGGCGCGGGCCAGGTGCCTCGGGTTGGCGATCAGGACGCTGGCCGGGTCATCCGGTCGAGAGGCTGGGAGGCGGCGGCGAGGGTTCTGACACCGAGATCGACAGGCCCAGGCGTTTGCCGGAGTCGTGCAGCCGCACCTCGCCAACCTTCGGAAGCCTCA
The DNA here is from genome assembly GCF_055571835.1 of Streptomyces sp. NPDC030862. NCBI lineage: Bacteria > Bacillati > Actinomycetota > Actinomycetes > Kitasatosporales > Streptomycetaceae > Streptomyces > Streptomyces sp. NPDC030862. The sequence continues at coordinate 455,376 of NZ_JBVIEN010000007.1, forward strand.
ACCGTCGGTACGTCGCCAGTCGGATGCCCGGCGCCGAAGACGGCTCGACCTTCGGTCCTGCGAGTGGGAGTTCGTCCGGCCGCTACGTCGCCGCCCTCACCCTCGACAGCAGCCTCGTCCGGCTCGACACATGATCGACAAGACGCTCCCCGGCCCCGGAAACGCCCGTTGCCGCAACGGCAACACCGCTTGGTCACCGCCGCCGCCCGGCTCCAGCATGAGCCGGCAGACGACACGGCAGACGAGACCGGCGGACGGAAAGGCGGCCCCATGGCCACGGCACCCCTGGCTGAACACCCCCCACTGAGCGCGCGCGCACGCTGGACGGTGCTCGCCGTCTGCGCGCTGAGCATGTTCCTCGTCGGCCTCGACACCACCATCGTCAACGTCGGCCTCCCCGAAATCGGCCGGGGCCTGGGCGTCGGAACCCGCGGCCTGGAATGGGTCGTGGACTCCTACACCGTGGTGCTGGCCGCCCTCCTCATCGCCTCCGGCGCGCTCGCCGACCGCTTCGGCCGCCGCCGGGTCTTCCGGACCGGACTCGTCGTCTTCGGCGTCGCCTCCCTGGCCTGCGCGGTGGCCCCCTCGCTCGGCTTTCTCGTCGCGGCCCGGGCGCTGCAGGGCGTCGGCGCCTCCATGCTGAGCCCCGTGGCGCTGGCGATCGTGGTGAACGCGATGCCGGACCCCCGGGAGCGGGCCCGCGCGATCGGGGTGTGGGCGTCCGTCTTCGGACTCAGCATGGCGGCCGGCCCGGTCACCGGGGGAGCGCTCGTCGAGGCGCTCGGCTGGCGCTCGGTGTTCTGGGTCAACGCCCCGGTCGTCGTCACCGCCCTCGTCCTGGTCGCCCTCTTCGTACCGGAGTCCCGCGGGCAGCGGGCCCGGGGGCTCGACCTGCCCGGCCAGGTCCTGCTCACCACGGTGCTGTGCCTCGCGGTCGGCGTCCTCATCGAAGGGCCCCGCGTCGGCTGGACCTCGCCCTGGGCGCTCGCCGGTTACGCCGCGCTCGCGGCGGCGACGGCCGCGTTCATCCGGGTCGAACTCCGCAGCACCGAGCCCCTGATGGACCTCGCCCTCTTCCGGCGGCCGCGCTTCACCACGGCGGTGCTGGGCGCCGTGGCGGTGTTCGTCGCGCTCAACACGACCCTGCTGCTGACCACGCTCCACCTCCAGCACACCCGCGGCTGGACGCCGCTGGAGGCCGGGGCCGCGACCCTCCCCATGGCGCTCGGCGCCACCCTCTGCGCCCCGTGGTCCGGCGGCCTGGTGGCGCGGCGCGGACCACGCCGCCCGCTCGTCCTCGCAGGGGCGTTCACCGCGGCCGGCGGCCTGTGCATGGCGTACCCCGGCACGGACACCAGCGTCCCGCTGCTGCTCCTCGCCCACCTGCTCATCGGCGTCGGGTTCGGCTTCGCCAACGCGCCGCTCACCAACACCGCCGTCAGCGGGCTGCCTTCCTCGCGGGCCGGCGTGGCGGGGGCCGTCACCTCCACCGCCCGCCAGGTCGGCGCGGCGGTCGGCGTCGCCGCCGCGGGCGGGCTGGTCGCCGGCGCCGAGCCCGGAGGCCTCGCCGACGCGTCGCGCCCGGGATGGCTGCTCGTCGCGGCCTGCGGAGCGTTCCTCCTGCTCGTCGCGCGGGCCTCTGGGGAGGCCGCAGGCCCGGCCGGCCGGGGCGTCTATGCTCGGGCGTCGACCTCGGCGCACGCACACAAGGAGCCCCCATGGACGCCCGGCACTTCGACCGGATCAACGCCTTCGTCGAAGCGCGGCTGACGCCGCTCTTCGACCCTGAGACGGGCAGCGAGCACGGCTTCGGGATGGACGACACCTCGCGGGCCCTGCGCGCCCTGCGGAACACCGCGCTGGCCGCCGCGGCGGTGAAGGGCCTGGTGGAGCGGCGGGCCACGGCCGAACCGCAGCTGCGCGGCGTCATCGACCAGGCCCTGGAGCAGAACTGGGACGTCCTGCGGGGCATCGCCCGGCACTGGGAGGACCACCCGGACTTCGCCCGGGAGTTCAAGCTCGACTGGTGGTCACTGACCGAGGCCCCGGCGGTCGGCGCCGAGACCCGGTAGGCCCGTTACGCCGACACCGCGCGCAGCGCGCCCGGGCGGCGCCCGCTGAGGCCGTCCAGCGCCGCCGCGGTGGCGTCGTCCGCCGGCAGGTGCACGACCAGCCGCTGGTCGTCGTCGGCGGGCAGCTCCAGCGTCTCGTACGCCAGGCGCAGCGCCCCCGCCTCCGGGTGCTCCACGCGGGTGATGCCCGTGGCCGCCGGGAGCCCGGGAAGCCTGCCGACCCGCTCGGTGAACTCCGCCCCGGCCGTCACGCCCAACTCGTCCGCGAGCGCGGCCACGTGCGGGTCGGCCCGGAACGGCCCCTGCTTCAGCGCGGCGACCTGCTCGTCGGCGACCCGGTCCCAGTCGGGGAACGCCTCCCGCGCCCGCTCGTCGGCGAAGACGAACCGGGCCAGGTTCGGCGGGGCGCCGTCCAGCATGCCGAGGGGTCCGGCGAGCGCCTCGTACCCCGCCGTCCAGGCCAGCAGGTCGCCGATCCGGTTCAGCAGCACCGCCGGGGCGGGCTCCAGCCGGTCCAGCAGCGCCCGTACGGTCGGCCGGACCGTGAGCACCGGTGGCGCGGAAGCGCCGCACATCGAGGTGGGGTCCGCGCCCTTGGTCAGGCGGTGCAGGTGTATCCGCTCGGCCGCCGTCAGCCGCAGCGCCTCCGCCAGCGCGGCCACCACCTGCGGCGACGGATGCCGGTCGCGGCCCTGCTCCAGACGCGTCACGTACTCCACGCTCACCCCCGCCAGCGTGGCCAGCTCCGCCCGGCGGAGTCCCGGCGTGCGGCGGCGCGGCCCGGTGGGCAGACCCACCGCGGCGGGGGTGACGGCCTCGCGGCGCGTACGCAGGAACAGGCCCAGTTCGTTGTCGCTCACCCGGCCGAAGGTAGCAAGCGCACCGGCCCGGAGGGTGGCCCTGTCCCTACCAGTCTCAGCCCGGCCTTCCTGGTGCCCGCCCGCCACGGCAGGTTGGGAGTCGTGACCGCACCGGTCACCCATCCCGACCCACCAGGAGCCTTCCCATGTCTTCGCAGCCCCTTCGCCTCGCGGTCCTCGTCGGCAGTGTCCGGGACGGCCGCTTCGGCCCCGTCGTCGCCCGCTGGTTCGCCGAACAGGCCGCGCTCCACAGCGGGTTCGAGGCCGACGTCATCGACCTCGCCGACGTCGAACTGCCGCTTGCGCTGCCGCCGGTGCCGCCGGCGATGGACCCCGACATGCCCCGCCCGGCCGGCATGGCGGACCTCACCCGCAGGCTGGCGGAGGCGGAGGCCGTGGTCGTCGTCACGCCCGACTACAACCGCAGCTTCCCCGCCTCCCTCAAGGCCGCCATCGACTGGCACTACAGCGAATGGCAGGCCAAGCCGATCGGCTTCGTCGGCTACAGCGGAGCCAGCGGCGGCCTCCTCGCCATCGAGCAGCTGCGCCAGGTCTTCGGCGAACTGCACGCCCACACCGTCCGCGACTACGTCAGCTTCCCCCGCTACTACCTCCTCTTCGACGAGGACGGCAACCTCAGGGACCCCGAGGAGCACGACGCCGCCGCGAAGGTGATGCTCGACCAGCTCCACTGGTGGGGCTCGGTCCTCCGCCACGCCCGCCGCGAGCACCCCTACACCGCCCGGTGAGCGCCGCCCGGTAACCGCCACCCCGCGACCGCCGCGCGCGGATACGCTGGACGGCGATGTTCACACCCCAGGGCCCGACCCTCCGCGAACTCGCCGTCCAGGCGCTGTCCTCCACCGAGCACGGCTACGACCTGCTGGCCCCGAAGTTCGACCAGACGCCGTTCCGCACCTCCGACCGGCTGCTCGACGCGGTCACCGACGCCCTGCGGCCGCTTGGGCCGTTCCGTACGGGCCTCGACGTCTGCTGCGGCACCGGCGCGGGCGTACGCGTCCTGCGCGAGGTCTGCGAGGAGCAGGTCACCGGCGTCGACTTCAGCGCCGGCATGCTCGCCCAGGCCCGCGCCGCCCACCCGGACACCCCCGGCGGACCCCGGCAGCGCTGGGTGCGCGCCGACGCCCGCGCGCTGCCGTTCCGGCCGGCGTTCGACCTCGCCGTGAGCTTCGGCGCCTTCGGACACTTCCTGCCCCGCGAGCGCCCCGTCCTCTTCCGCGAGGTGTACGCCGCGCTGCGCCCCGGCGGCCTCTTCGCCTTCCCGGTCCCGGCGCCCCCACCGGTCGGCTCCCGGCCCTACCTCGCGCTGTGGGGCTTCGACCTGGCGATGCGGGTGCGCAACCTGCTGTGGCGGCCGCGCTTCGTCATGTACTACCGCACCTTCCGCCTCCCCGACGTGCTGCGCGACCTCGACCGGGCCGGCTTCACCACCGGCCTGACCGCGCTCCCCTCCCTCGGCACCCGCGCCGACGGGACGCCCCGCTGCCGACTGGTGGTCGCACGCCGGTAGGTTGGGTCCCCCACCCCGACCTGACCAGGAGAAACGTGCCCGCCGCCGTGCCCCGCCCCCGTCTGCTGTACGTCACCGACCTCGCCTACCAGGCCCGCGGCCGACGCTACTGCGACGAGGACGTCTTCCTGACCTCCCGGCTCCGCGAGACCTTCGACCTCGCCCTGTGCCACCCGCGCGACGCCGCCGCCCTCATGGGCGCCTTCGACGCGGTCGTCGTCCGCAACAGCGGCCCCGTCCTCCACCACCAGGACGCGTACGACGCCTTCCGCGCCCGCGCGCTCGCCGAGGGCGTGCCCGTCTACAACCAGCTCACCGGCAAGGGCGACATGGCCGGCAAGCGGTACCTCCTCGACCTGACCGCCGCCGGATACCCCGTCATCCCCACCGCCGACCGCCCCGAAGACCTGCACCGCCTGCCCGAGGCGGACACGTACGCGGTCAAGCCCCGGCTCGGCGCGGACTCCATCGGCCTGGAGTTCGTCCCCCGCGAGCGGCTGCCCCACCTCGCCTACGGCGACATCCTCGTCCAGCCGCGCGTCGACTTCGCCTACGAGGTGTCGTTCTACTTCGTCGACCGCGCCTTCCAGTACGCCCTGTACGCGCCGCGCACCGACCGGCGCTGGGAGCTCGTCCCGTACCAGCCCACCGACGCCGACCTGGCCTTCGCCCAGCGGTTCGTCGACTGGAACGCCATCGACCACGGCATCCAGCGCGTCGACGCCTGCCGCGCCCCCGACGGCGGCCTCCTCCTGGTCGAGCTGGAGGACCTCAATCCGTACCTCTCCCTCGACCTCGTCGGGGAGGAGACGCGCGACTCCTTCGTCACGGAGATGACGGCGTCCCTGCGCCGCCTCCTCGGCGCAACCTCGTCCGTCTGACCCCGCCTGAGGTTGCGCTCCCCGAATCCGTCCGGGCGAATGGAAACGGCACCGCGAGAAATCCCCTCTTGGGTGTCGCACCAGTAGTTTTTCGAGAGGCAGTGAACACAGCATGTCCGTCGGCGCAACGAGTGTCACCATCCCGGGCGACCCGGGCGACAGCCCGGGACCGGGCCGGGAGAAGGACGGAGGCAGACCACCCCGGCCCTGGACCACGCTCTGGGCGACGGGCCTCGCGCTGCTGCCCCTCGGCCTGCTGGCCGTCGCCTCCTACCTCGGCCGCTACGTCCGCCCCAGCGCCGACGAGTGGTGCTTCCTGCCCGTCGTACGCGACGGGGGCGTCTGGGGCCTCGTCGAGAAGTTCTACGTCACCGACAACGGGCGCATCGCCAACGGCCTGCTCGTCGGGGTGTACGCCAAGGCCCCGGTCGCCGGCCACCAGTGGTACGCCGTGGTCAGCGGCGTCCTCATGCTGGTCCTGCTGTGGGCCGTCACCGTGTACGCGCTGCGCGCCACCGGCCGCACCGCGCCGCGCGGCGTGCCGCTGCTGGCCGCCTCGATGATCACGGCGGCCTTCCTCTTCGCCACGCCCAACACGTACAAGACCTTCTACTGGCCGGCCGCCTCCGTGTCGCACACGCTGGCCCCCGTGCTGGCCGCGGCGGCCGCCCTGCCGTTGCTGCGGTACGGCGCCGGGAGCCGCCGGAGCCGGATCGCCGCGCTCGCCGTGGTGCTGGTGGCGGGCGTCTTCATGGGCACGCTCTCCGAGGAGGCGTCGGTCGTCGCCCTGGTGGTCCTCGCGGTGGCCGTGCTGTTCGCCCCGCTCCTCTTCGCCGAGCGGATCCGCCGCTACGTGCGCGTCTGGGCGCTGACCGGCATGGCGGGCGTCGCCATCGGCACGATCCTGCTCGTGACCTCGCCCGGCTCGCGCAACCGCCGCCAGCGCTACGACGCCGAGACCGTCTCCATGCTCGCCCCCGAGTCGCTGATCGCCTCGCTGCGCGCGTACGTCCGCATCCTGGAGACCATCCTGACGACCTGGGAGTACGTGGGCGTCGTCGCGGCCGGCGTGCTGCTGGGCCTGCTGGCCCGGCGCCGGGCGGGTCACCGGCCGGCCCTGATGCCGTGCCGCCCGCTGCTGCTGACCGCGCTCGGCGCGCTCACCTTCCTCGCCTGCGGCTATCTGTGCACCGTCATCACCTACCCCGCCTTCGGCGAGCGGGTGGTGCGCACCGAGCGGACCTGGAACGACTACCTGCTGGTGTACGTCCTGCTGCTGGCCGGCGCCGGCGCGCTGATCGGCCGCGCGCTGCGCCTGCGCGGCGGCGAGGGCGGCGACGTCGGCGAGGCCCACCGGGGCCCGGGCCGCAACGGCCTGGTGATGGCGCTGGCCGCCGCCGTCTGCGCGGTGTCCGTGGCGGGGATGGCCGTGCCGCTGTACCACCTGGGCCACGACATGAAGGTGCGGGCGCAGAAGTGGGACCACCAGGACCGCTACCTGCGCGAGCAGGCCGGGAACGGCGCCAGGACCGCCCCGTACACACCGCTGTCGGTCGGCAAGATGCTGGAGCCGTTCGGCGACCACGGGCGCAAGACCTGGCCCGCCCAGTGCGTCGCCGACTACTACCACCTCGACAAGGTCACTTACGCGCCGCGGCTTCCGTGACCCCGGCCTCCGGTGGCGGCTGCGGCCCGGCCCGGCGCCCGGCCCGACGGGTCGCGGCCGCCCCGGAGGTGATGGCCCACCGGGCCAGTACGAAGGAGAGCGGGGTGACGGCGACCCCCGCCGCGAGCGCCGCGAGGTTCTCGTCCATGCCGAGCCGGCTCACGGCGAGGTGCAGCAGGACGCCGCTGCCCACGACGTTCGCCGCGCCGGAGAGCGGGTAGCGGGCGAACGCCCGCCAGGTGGGCTTCGTACGCAGCGTGACGTACGAGTTGAGCAGGAACGAGCCGACGACGCTGACCGCGTACCCCACGACGTGCGCCGCGAGGTAGGGCAGCCAGAGGTTCAGCGTGGCGTACACGGCGTAGTAGACGGCCGTGTTGGCCAGCCCGATCGCGGCGAAGGTGGCGAACTGGCGCAGGGCGGCGCCGCGCCCGCTCGGCGAGCGGCGCCGCCTGGGGTGGCCCGTGCTCCGCTTCACGTCTCCTGCCGGGCGCGGCCGGCGGTTTCCAGCGGGGCCGCGGCGCGCGCGGCGGCGGGCTCGTTCGTCTCCCGCACGACGTAGTGCGGCCGGCGCTTGGACTCGTGGTAGATCCGCCCCACGTACTCGCCGATGACACCGAGCGTGGCGAGCTGGATGCCGCTGAGGGCCACGATGGCGGTGATGAGCGTCGCGTAACCGGGGGTGTCGACGCCGTCCAGGAGGACGTTGGCGATGATCCACAGCGCGTACGCGAACGCCGAGAGGAACAGCCACAGACCGGTGTGGATGGCCAGGCGCAGCGGGCGGCTGTTGAAGGAGAGCAGGCCGTCGATGCCGTAGTTGAGCAGGCGCCGGCCGCCCCACTTGGACTGGCCCGCGGCCCGCTCGACGTTCTGGTAGGTGAAGCTGACGGTGTCGAAGCCGATCCAGGAGAAGAGCCCCTTGGAGAAACGATTGCTCTCCGGCAGCGAGAGGATCGCCTCCACCGCGCGCCGCGACAGGAGGCGGAAGTCGCCCGCGCCGTCCGCGATCTCGACGTCCATGAAGCGGCGCACCAGACGGTAGTAGGTGCGGCTGAACGCCTTGCGCACCGCGCCCTCGCCGGTGCGGTCGCGCTGCGCGATGACCTGGTCGTAGCCGTGCCGGTGGAGCTCCAGCATGCGGGAGACGAGCTCCGGCGGGTGCTGGAGGTCGGCGTCCATGAGGACGACGGCGTCGCCGCGCGACATGCGCATGCCGGCGAGCATCGCGGACTCCTTGCCGAAGTTGCGGCTGAAGGAGGTGTAGCGCACGCGGGGGTCCGTCGCCGCGAGCGCGCGCAGCCGGTCCAGGGTCTCGTCGCCGCTTCCGTCGTCGACGTAACACACCTCGAAGGTGGCGTCGGCGGGTTCGAGAGCCGCGGCCAGCGCGGTGTGGAAGGTGTCGATCACCTCACTCTCGTTGAAACACGGAACGACGATTGAAATATGGACCATTACCTACTCACTCCATGCACCGGTGTGCGGTCGGCGGGCCGCATGATCCGTGCCCACCGTTCAGGGAAGATGACAACCGGCTCGTCGTGGTTGCCTGGCCGTGCGGGCGACTTCGGCGCGCGCTGGGTCCAGTGGATCGCGGCCGTACTGCCCGTACCGCCCCACGCCGTCCACTCGGGTGAGGGCGGTGGAGGCGACCCGGGCACGCCTCCGCCCCGCTCCCCGCGGGGCGGGGACGGCGGGGCGGAGGTCTTCCCTTGCTCAGGCCCGTTCAGGACTCCCTGCCCACCTCCTTGTTGATGGCGGCCGGCGAGTCGTAGTCCTTCTCCGGCAGCGATTTCAGCGCGTCCATGACCTCCCGGCTGGCCTTGTGCTTCTGCGCCGTGCCGACGATGTCCTTCTTCGACGCGGGGTAGTGCACGCCGCCGAGGGCCTTCTGCATTTCGATGGGGTTCACGTTCATGTGCGACGAATACCCATCTAAAGGGGAAACATCACCGGAAAGCGGACAATCGCCTTGTGTGTCCACGCTGCGCGGATCCGTCACGGTTGCATCACAATGTCGGTTGAGGAGCGGACGGCGCGGGCACATCCAAGTGCGGGGATGGCGTCCCGGTCGCGGGACTGGCGCACCCGGCCTCGGGAGGCCGGCATCGGCATCCCTCCCTCTGTGTGCTGTGTGGCGTGGAAAGGCAGGTACGTTCATGCTGTTGGCGCATCCCGCGGTGCTTCAGGAGCTCGTCGCCCGTTACGAATCCCTGTGTGCCGCCGCTCAGGGGCTGTCGATCGCCCCCGACCTCAAACGCCGGCTCGACGACGTGACGTACACGCTCTGCGTGACGACCGGCACCCGGCAGCTCGACCAGGCGCTGGCCGCGGCCCGCGCCAGGCTCGCCGCCACAGCCGCAAGTGCCACGGCCGCAAGTACCTGACCGGCCGAATTGAGGCGGCCCCGGTCCAGGGGTTGACCGGGGCCGCCACGGGCATCCGAGGGGAGACGGAGTGCCCGGCGGGACACCGCGGGACCGGCGCGAGGAGGGAGCGCCGATCGAGGGTGTCCGGCCCAAGGCCCTGTCAGAGGCCTTGAGAGGGGTGTACCGGATGACCGACGTGCTCGGTCCCGGCCGTTCGAGAAGTAAATATATTTACCGTCGAGTAAGCAAGTGCATGAAAAATTTCATGCGAGCCGGTGGCGTGAAAACACCCCCGGCGAGGCGTCCGTCGGACGTCGGCGGGGGTCAGTCGTCCAGGAAGAAACTGTGCTGTTCGGCGGCCTGTTCGTACCCTTCCAGCCGCAATTGCGTCCGCTCCGGATGCGCGTCGGCCATCGCCTGGAGCACGGACGCCGCGACCACCCCGGGCGCCGCGTACGAATCGAAGACGAGGCGTGATCCGGTCCCGGCGGTCAGCGTCACCTCCGCCTCGTCGACCAGCGGCCCCAGCGTCAGGTCCGTGATCAGCGCGATCCGCAGCCCCGTCCGGCGCGCCGCCCGCATGGCGGCCAGCGTCTCCTTGGCGTGCCGCGGCATCGCGAACGCCAGCACCCAGGTGCCACCCGCCTCCTTGGACTGCAGCAGCGCGTCATAGGCGACGCTGCCGCCCCGGGTCACCAGGCGGACGTCGGGGTGGATGCGCCGCGCCGCGTACGCGAAGTACTCCGCCAGCGACACCGAGATGCGCAGGCCCAACACCGTCAGCGGTACGGATCCGGCCAGCTCCCGGCCGACGTCGAGGATCTGGCCCGGGTCCGCCACCGCACGGCGCAGCGCCTCCAGGTTCTCGATCTCCGCGTCGATGGCCGCCTGCAGCTCGTTGCGCCGGACCTCGTCGCCGGTGTCCGGCACCCCGGCGACCGCGCCCAGGGCGATGGGCTGCAGCGCCTCGCGCAGCGCCGGGAACCCGCTGTAGCCGAGGGATGTGGCGAACCGGGTCACCGACGGCTGGCTGACCCCGACCCGCTCCGCGAGATCCGTGATCGACAGGAACGCGGCCTCGGTGAGGTGGTCGATCATGTACTGGGCGATGCGCCGCTGGGCGGGGGAGAGGCGGTGGCCGCCGAAGAGCGCCAGCACCCGGTCCGAGGGCGCCTGCCGCTCGTCCCGTTCCGGCCGCGCGTCCCGCCGGTCCGGCTCGGCCGGTTCCGCCGGCTCGCCCGGCCCGGACGGCGTCGCCGACCCGCCCGGCTGGGCCGCCTCGGCCGGGCCCTTCCGGCCACCGGAGGGTCGCCGCCCCGGCCTGATCGCGGCCGCCTGTGCGCGTGCCTGCTGCCCTGATGGCACCGGCGTGCCTCCTTCCAGTCCCGATCGTCCTCAACATACTTCACCTCCCTCGACGGCCTCCGGCCGCCGGAGCGCCCACCGATGTGCGCGACCGGGCCCGGCGGGAGCATCCTGGGGGTGTCCCGTGTGTCCCCCCGGTACGGCGCGGGGTCGCGGCGCCGTGACCCCGCGGGCCGGCTCCCGCTGAGAGGTGGGACGACGATGGCAGACGGCCCGCACGGCGAGCCCGGCTCCCGGCTCCGGCCCGACGGGGAAGCCCCCGCCCCGCCGCCGGACGCCCCGCCCCGGCTGCGCGCCCCCGAGACCGGCGGCCCGGCCCCGCGCCCCGCGCACCGCCCGGCCGGCGCGGAGGCGCGGCCGGGCGGTGCACCGGCCGCTGGCGGCGGGCACGCGGGCGGAGTCGAGGACACGACCGGGAGCGGCCGCGCATCCGGCGGGCCGGGCGGCGGGTGGACGGCCGACGCGGGACGCGGCCGGGGCGCCGGGCCCGCGGCCACCGGGCGGCCCGTCGACGAGCCGTCCCTGGTCGCCGCGCAGGCCGTCGTCGGAGCCGTCGAGGCCGCCGGCGGGTACGCCGGCGCCGTCTATCTGCGCTCGCGGACGGCCGGGCTGCTGCGGCTCGCGGTGCTGTGCGGGCTGCCGGGCCCGCTCTTCCGGCCCTGGTGGCGCATGCACGTGAACCGGCCCTTCCCCATCGCCGAGGCGTACCGCTCCTGCCGGACCGTCGCCCTCTCCGACGCCGAGGACGCCATGCGCCGCTTCCCGCAGCTGATGGCGGGGCTGCCGTTCCCCTTCGGGTCGCTGTACGCGCCCGTCGCCTCCGGCCGCGAGAAGTTCGGGGTGCTGGTGGTGCTGCGCGCCGCCACACCGGGGCGCCCCGTCGACGCGGCCGACCGCCACCGCACCGAAAGCGTCGCGCGGCGCCTCGGCGCCCGCCTCGCGGACCTCGCGCGGCGGGGCGCCGACGTCGCGTGGGACCACGAGCCCGTCTGCGTACAGCCGCCCACGGGCACGACGGCACCGGTGCGCGTCGGCCGGCTCGACTGGGACATCGGCAGCGGAGCCGTCACGGCCGACGCTGGGCTGCGCTCCCTCCTGGGCGGCGAGGGACCCGACGGCTTCCCCGGCACCATCGAGGCCCTGGCGGGACGGCTGTCGCCGGAGGACGCGTACGGACTGTGGGCGCTCGCGGCACAGATGACAGGGACGGCACAGACGGCAGGGCCGGCGGAGGCGGCACACAGGGCCGAGAGGGGAGAGACGGCGACGACGGGAGAGACGGCGACGACGGGAGAGACGGCGACGGCACAGACGGCGGAGACAGCAGGGCCGGCACACACGGCGGAGACGGCACACACGGCGGAGACCGGAGAGACTGGAGAGACGGCGGAGAGGGGAGAGACGACGGGGGAGAGGGGAGAGACGGGGGACGCGGCGGAGACCGGGAACGCGGGGGAGCGGCCAGGACCCGCGACCCGTGGCATCTGGCTGCGCGGACCCGACGGGCGGCCCTGCCTCCTGGAGCTGTCCGCCCACGGCGGCCCGGCGGGCGGCCGCCGCCTCTCCGGCACCCTGGTCGACGCCGGCACCGGACCGCTCGTCGCCGCGGCGGCCGACCGGCTGCCCCGGGGCATGCTCGCCGTCGACAGGCTCGGCCGGGTCACCTACGCAAGCCGCACCGCCGAGACCCTGCTCGGCCTGGACCACGGCCGGCTGGTCGGACGGGTCCTGTGGGAGGAGGTGGCGTGGCTGGGGCAGCCCGCGCACGAGGACCACTTCCGGGCCGCGCTCCTGTCGGACGAGCCCGTACATTTCATGGCCCACCGTGCCCCGGACCGCTGGCTGGCGGTCTCCCTCCACCCCGGGCACGACGGACTGACGATCACCCTCACCGCCGAGGAGCAGCCCGTGTACACCCCGGGCTCCGTCACCGCGCCGGGCGCCGGTCTGGGCGCGGGCCTGGGCGGCGCGGGCGGGGCCCTGGGCGCCGGGCTCGGTTCGCCGGCCGACCGGGCCTCCGTCCTCTACCGCCCGGTCGCCCTCGCCATCGCGCTGACCGAGGCCGTCACCATCCGCCAGGTCTCCGCCGTGGTCACCGAGGAACTGCTGCCGGCCTTCGGCGGCCGCCAGCTCGCGATCTACCTCCTGGGCGAGCGCCATCTCCACCTGGCCTGGGAGACGGGCTTCCCGCAGGGCTTCCTCGACCGGTTCGACGGCGTCGGCCTCGACGCGCGGCTGCCCGGCGTGGAGACCCTCACCTCCGGGCGGCCCCTCTTCTTCGAGTCGATGCAGCGCCTGGCCCACGCCTACCCCGGCATCCCCCTCGACGCCCACGTCGGCGCCCGCGCCTTCCTGCCGCTGATCGCCTCCGGCCGGCCCATCGGCTCCTGCATCCTCGGGTTCGACCAGCCCCGCGGCTTCAGCCCCGAGGAGCGCACGGTCCTCACGGCGCTCGCGGGCCTCATCGCCCAGGCCCTCAAGCGGGCCCAGCGCTACGACTCCGAGGCGGCACTCGCCCGCGGCCTCCAGGGCGCCCTGCTGCCGCACCGCCTGCCGCGGCTGCGGAACGTCGAGATCACCGCGCGCTACCTGCCCGGCACCCAGGGCATGGAGGTCGGCGGCGACTGGTACGACGTGACCGAGACCGGCCGGAGCGTCGCGCTCGTGATCGGCGACGTCCAGGGCCACGGGGTCGCCGCCGCCGCGACCATGGGCCAACTGCGCAGCGCCGTACGCGCCTTCGCGCTCAGCGGGCACGACCCGCAGGAGATCATGAGCGGCACCAACCGGCTCCTCATCGACCTCGACCCCGGTCAGTTCGCCACCTGCTGCTACGTCGACCTCGACCCGGAGACCGGCGCCGCCCGCGCCGTACGGGCCGGACACCCGCAGCCGCTGCTGCGCCACCCCGACGGCCGGGTCGAGGTCCTCGACCTGCCCGGTGGCGTCGTCCTCGGTGTCGCCCCGGACGCCACGTACCCGGTGACCGAACTGCGCCTGCCACCGGGAGCGGTCCTCGCGCTTTTCACCGACGGGCTGGTGGAGCAGCCCGGCACCGACATCGACCTCGGCATCGAGCGCCTCTGCGGCGCCCTCGCGTCGGTCTCCACCGGCTCGCTGGCCGACGTGGCGGACCGGCTCGTCCGCGAGGCGACGACGGCCGCCGACCGCCCCGACGACATCGCCCTCCTCCTGGCCTCCCGCACATAGGCCTCTTCCGGCGCTCACTCCGCCGGGGGCAGGGACGGCGCGGCCGGCCGGAGACGGGCCCACCAGGCGACGAGGGCCGTCGGAGAGCCGGGCCGAGCCCCGTGTGGAGTGAGCGCGGTTGTGCGCTCCCCGGGGCCGGGCGAGCATGAGGAGACGACGAAGGCAGGTGCCATGAGCGCGGTGAACGCAGCCGAGGGTGCCGACTTCCGGGGCCCCCTCGACGTGACGAGAGCGGCGACCGCCGTCCTGGACGCCGACGGCACGGTCGTCGGCTGGAGCCCGGCGGCCCAGGCGCTGCTGGGCCACCCGGCCCGGGAAGCGGTGGGCCGCCCCATCGGCAATCTCGTCGTGGACCGCGCCGGGGCGTACCGGATGGCCGCGCGGCTGCCCGGCGCCTCCGAGGCACGCCGCCAGATCCTGCACATGCGCCACTACGACGGCCGCATCATCCGCGTGACCACCGCGACCCTCCCGCTGTTCCACACGACCGAGGGCCCGGGCGCCGACACCGGCCCCGCCCGGCTCCTCGCGCTGGCCGACGCCGACGAGACCGAGCACTGGGAGGCCCTCCAGTCGATGCTGCGCGGCCTCGCCACCCAGTCGCCCGTCGGCCTGGCCATCTACGACACCGACCTGAGGGTCGTCTGGACGAACCACGCCCTGTTCAAGGAGATGGGCACCGCCCAGTACGCGGGCCTGCGCCCCGACGACATGGTCGCCGACGGCGAGATCCTCTCCCTGGGCTACCCGCCCACGCTGGAGGAGACCATGCGGCGGGTCCTCGGCACCGGAGAGCCCGTCATAGAGCTCCACTACCGCGGCCGCCCGCCCGTCGACCCCCTCCACGACCACGTGTGGTCGTGCTCGTACTACCGCCTCCAGGACGCGACCGGCGCCACCCTCGGGGTGTGCGAGGAGACCGTCGACATCACCGACCGCTACCTCGCCCAGCAGCGCCTCGACCTGCTCGTACGCGCCGGAGGCCGCGTCGGCACCACCCTCGACATGGTCCACACGGCGCAGGAGCTGTCCGCGGTGACCGTCCCGCAGTTCGCCGACGCCGTCACCGTCGACCTCCTCGACGCCGTCCTCGAAGGCGACCACCCCAGCCCCGGCACCGCGCCCGCCCGGCGAGTCGTCCGCGTCTGGGGCGGCCCCGTCGACGGCACACCCCCGCCCTCGCCGGGGGCACGCCACCCGGTCGACTACCCGCCCGACTCGCCCCAGGCGCGCTGCCTGGCCACCGGCCGCCCCGTCCTCGACACCCCGCCGGACGCGGACCCCGCCGCCTCCCGGCTCGTCGTACCGCTCCGCACCGAGGGCGTCCCCCTCGGCGTCGTCACCTTCACCCGGGACCGCCACCCCGACCCGTTCGGCGCGGCCGACCTGCCCGTCGCCGACGAACTCGTCGCCCGCGCCGCCGTCTGCATCGACAACGCCCGCCGCTACACCCGCGAGCACACCGCCGCGCTCATGCTCCAGCGCAGCCTGCTGCCCCGCAGCCTGCCCCGGCTCACCGGAGTGGAGCTCGCCTACCGCTACCTGCCCGCCGACATCAAGGCGGGCGTCGGCGGCGACTGGTTCGACGTCATCTCCCTCTCCGGCAAGCGCGTCGGGCTCGTGGTCGGCGACGTCGTCGGCCACGGGCTGCGCGCCGCCGCCACCATGGGCCGGCTGCGCACCAGCGTCCGCGTCCTCGCCCAGCTGGACCTCCCGCCCGACGAGCTCCTCACCCGGCTGGACGACCTCATCACCCAGAGCGCCCACGAACAGATGGCCGTCCCGCACGGCCGCGAGGAGGCGCCCGACGACGCCGCCCTCGGCGTCACCTGCCTGTACGCCGTCTACGACCCGGTCACCGGACGGTGCAGCATGGCCCGCGCCGGCCACCCGCTGCCCGCCCTCGTCGACCCCACCACCGGCACCGTCACCTATCCCGACCTGCCCGCCGGGCCGCCCCTCGGCCTCGGCGGCCTGCCCTTCGAGGGCGCGGAGTTCACCCTCCCCGAAGGGTCCCTCCTCGCCCTCTTCACCGACGGCCTCGTCCAGGGCCGCGAACGGGACCGCGACATCGAGCTCGGCGCCCTGCGCACCGTCCTCGCCGACCACCGCCGCCCGCTGGAGGACCTGTGCGACCGGGCCGTCGCCACGCTGCTGCCCGGCCCCGTCGACGACGACGCCGCCCTCCTCCTCGTACGCACCCACCTCCTCGACACCCACCAGGTCGCCACCTGGGAGCTGGCCGACAGCCCCGAGATGGTGGGCCGCGCCCGGGCCCTGGCCACCGGCCAGCTCGGGGCCTGGGGCTACGACGGCGACGTCGCCTTCAGTACCGAGCTGGTCGTCAGCGAACTCGTCACCAACGCCATCCGGTACGCCGCCGGGCCCGTCCAGCTGCGCCTCATCCGCGACCGCACCCTCATCTGCGAGGTCTCCGACACCGGGCACACCTCGCCCCACCTGCGCCGGGCCGGCAGCGAGGACGAGGGCGGGCGCGGCCTCTTCCTCGTCGCCCAGATGAGCCAGCAGTGGGGGACCCGCTACACCGCCACGGGCAAGACGATCTGGGCCGAGCAGACGCTCCCGCCGTGACGCGGTGACGTTTGTGTCCGGTCGGCGCCGGAAACCCGGGAGTCGTCCGCGATGTCGGGAGGAACGCCAGGAGGCACGTCATGGCAGCGTCCGATCAGATCAGTGCGGAACTGTGGGAGGAGTTCCACACCGTCGTGAACATGACCTCGCGCGAGCTGCAGGAGTGGCTGAACGTCGCATCGGCCGGCGAGGAGACCGAGGTCGTGCCCGACCAGTCGGGGAAGGCCATGGGCCGGCGGGTCCTGGAGATCCTCGGCAAGCGGCGTACCGACCTCACCGAGGACGATGTCGAGGTCATGCGGCGGGTCTGCGAGGTCGTCCGCTCCCAGCGCGGCCCGGACATGGAGCCCACGGCCGGCGGTGAGGGATGGCGCCACGGCCTGATGGACATCGGCCACGACCCGCTGAAGCCCGTGTAGGACCCGCCCCCCGGCCCCGCCACCCCACACCCCCTCGACCCCCCAACCCCACACCGGCGCCCGCGGATCCTTCGGCGGCGTCCGAGGAGGTGCCTTGCGTCTCCGCCACAGCAGGCCCACCGACCCCGGCTACACCCGCGTCCGCCACGGGCGCGGTTTCCGCTACCTCGACGCCCACGGCGCCCCGCTGCGCGACCCCGCCGAACTGGCCCGGATCAAGGCGCTCGTCATCCCGCCCGCCTGGCGGGACGTGTGGATCTGCGCCCGCCCCAACGGCCACCTCCAGGCCGTCGGCACCGACGCCGCGGGCCGCCGCCAATACCTGTACCACCCCCAGTTCCGTGCCGAGCAGGAGCAGGCCAAACACGACCACGTCCTCGACGTGGCCGAAGCCCTGCCCGCCGTACGCGAGGCCGTCGAGGGCCACCTGGGGGACCGCGGGCTCACCCGGCAGCGGGTCCTCGCCACCGCCGTCCGCCTGCTCGACCTCGGCTTCTTCCGCATCGGCAGCGACCGCTACGTCGAACTCAACAACAGCTACGGCCTGACCACCCTGCTGCGCGAGCACTCCCGCTGCCAGAGCGGCGCGGTCGTCTTCACCTACCCCGGCAAACACGGCCGCGAGCTCATCCAGACCGTCGCCGACCCCGCCACCTGCCGCAGCCTGACCGCCCTGATGCGCCGGCGCGGCGGTGGCGACCGGCTCTTCGCCTACTGGGAACGCCCCGCCTGGCGTGAGGTGACCGGCGCCGACGTCAACGCCTACCTGAGGGAACTGGCCGGGCTGGAGATCACCGCCAAGGACTTCCGCACCTGGCACGCCACCGTCATGGCCGCCATCGCGCTCGCCGTCTCCCAGCCCGTCGCCCGCAGCGAGACCGCCCGCCGCCGCGCCATCGCCCGCGCGGCGCGTGAGGTCTCCGCGTACCTCGGCAACACCCCCGCCGTCTGCCGCGCGTCCTACATCAACCCGCGCGTGATCGAGCTGTACGAGGAGGGGATCACGGTCGCCGCGGCGCTGCCGCACCTCGGCGACGAGACCACGTACGGCATCCCCGCCACCCAGGGCACCGCCGAGCGGGCCGTCCTGCGGATGCTGCGGACCGGGCAGGCGCCGCCGGCCTGATCACGACCGGAACGGCCCACCAGGCCTCACGGCCAGGTCGGCTCCGCGCCGGGTCGGCTCCGCGCCGGGTCGGCTCACGGCCAGGACGGCTCCTTGCGCGGCACCACCACCAGCTCGGAGACGGCACTC
The DNA here is from genome assembly GCF_055571835.1 of Streptomyces sp. NPDC030862. Taxonomy (NCBI): domain Bacteria; kingdom Bacillati; phylum Actinomycetota; class Actinomycetes; order Kitasatosporales; family Streptomycetaceae; genus Streptomyces; species Streptomyces sp. NPDC030862. Next base: position 473,596 of record NZ_JBVIEN010000007.1, read on the forward strand.
GTCTCCGGCACCGACAGGGCGTACAGCACCGTGTCCGCCACGATGTCCGGGCTCTGGAGCAGCGACACGTCCGCGTCCGGGAAGCGTTCCAGGATGAACTGCGTCTCCATGCCGCCCGCGATGATCCCGGTGACCCCGATGCCCGGGCAGTCCCGCTGTGCCTCCTTGAACAGGGTGTGCGTGAACGCCCGCAGCCCCGTCTTCGCCGCCGAGTACGGGCCCGCCTCCGTCCAGGTGCGGTTCGACGCCGTCGACAGGATGTTGACGATGTGGCCGCCGCCCTGGGCGACCATGCGGCGGTAGGTCTCCAGGCACAGGTACATCGGGCCCAGCAGGTTGGTGGTCACCACCCGGGTCACCTCGTCGGCCGTCAGGTGCTCGATCGGCTTGGAGACGTCCACGGCGGCGTTGTTCACCAGCACGTCCACCCGCCCGCCGTCCGCCTCCAGCTCCGTGAACACCTCCGCGACCGCCCGCGCGTCGCGTACGTCCAGCTCCACGAACCGGGCGGCGCCCTCCAGCTCCTCGCACAGCTCGCGGGCCTGCTCCTTGCGGACGTCCGCGATCAGGACGGACGCGCCCGCCCCCGCCAGCTTCCGGGTGATCGCGGCACCCAGCCCCCGCGCGCCGCCCGTCACCAGCGCCTGCTTGCCCCGAAGGTCGACCCTGCCCATGTCCGTGCCTCCTCCTGCCGAGTCCTGCTCCCTCCACTGTGGCCTGCGCCACTACGCTCGGCATGCCGGACGGTCACTGTGAGCAAGCACACCAGAAGTGCCGTAAGCCCAGGTCAGCGCGTATATCAGCGGGCGCTGACGCCCCCGGGCGCGCCGGGAGGCCCCCGCGTCCCACCAGCACTTCTGCCACCATGGTCCACGCTGTGGAGCCGCCTCTGACGAGGTGCGCAGCAGCAGACAGATCCGGTGGACCGGCCGTGCAGAGCAGCACGCGTCGTTCTCTTCCGCCGATTCCGCCATCCGAGTCCACCGGCTCGTCACCGAGTAGCTCTCCTGTGCCTTCTTCCTCCGCGTCTTCCGCCACGCCTTCCGCCGCCCCTGCCGACCGTTCCCCCTGGCGTTCGCTCACGTACCGCAGCATGCGCTGGTGGTCCGTGGCGAACTTCGTCTCGAACGCCGGTACGTGGATGCAGCTCACCGTCCAGAACCTGCTGGTCCTCCAGATCACCGGTTCCGCCGCCGCGACGGGCCTGTCCCTCTCCGTCCAGGCCGCGCCCGGCCTGCTGATGAGCCTCGCGGGCGGCGCCGCCGTCGACCGCTGGCCCCGGAAGCTGACCGCCGCCGTCAGCCAGGCCCTGCTGGGCGCGGTCGCGTTCGTGACGGCGTTCCTCGTCGCGTTCGACCAGCTCAACGTGGGCGTCCTGATGGCGCTGGCCGCCGTGACCGGCCTCATCGCCACCGTCGACGGCCCCGCGTGCTCCCTGCTCGGCAACGACCTCGTCCGCCCGGAGGACGTTCCCTCGGCGATCGGCGTCGGCTCCCTCGTCCACAACGCGGGCCGCCTCGCGGGCGCGGGCCTCGCGGGGCTCGCCGTCGGCGTCTTCGGCACGGCCGCCGCGTACGCCGCGAACGGCGTGTCCTTCCTCTTCGTCGCCGCGGTCATCCCCTTCCTGCGGCCGGTCAAGGCCACGCCCGCCGCCGCGGCGCCGGCCGTCCGCGAGCCGCGCGACGACATGACGGCACGCGAGGGCCTCGCCTTCTTCGCGCGCCGCCCGCGGCTGGTCGCCCTCGCCGGCATCAGCGGCATCAGCGCGATCTTCGGCCGCAACTACGGGCTCACCCTCGCCGTCCTGGTCACCGGCCCGCTCGCCGGCGGAGCCGGGGCCTTCGGCACGGTCTCCACGGTCCTGGCCGTCGGCGGCATCGTCGGCGCGGTCCTCGGTGCGCGGCTGCGCAAGCCGTCGGTCCGCCTCGTCGGCCTCATGGCCACGGCGGGCGCCCTCCTCCAGGTCCTGGCCGGGCTCTCGCCCTCCCTCGCCGTCCTCCTGGTGCTCGTCCTGCCGATGGCCGTCGTCGAGTCGATCTCCGACACCGCCGGTACGACCGTCCTCCAGACCGACCCGCCCGCCCACATGCGGGGCCGCGTGCTCGGCGTCTGGAACAGCATCCGCACCGTGTGGTCCCTCCTCGCCCCGCCGGCCCTCGGCCTCCTCATGGAGCTCGCCGGCGCCCGCGGTGCCCTGGTGACGGGCGGCCTCCTCATCACGGCGGCCATCGCCACGGGCCACTTCCTGCACCGCCGCCGCACACCCGCGCCGGTACTGGTCCACACGGAGACCCTCACGTCCCGCCCGGCCCTGAGCACGGCGGCGTAGCGCCGCGAGTACGCGGCCGCCGGGGCGGCCGACCTCGCGTCCTACGCGTGACGGTCACCTCGCCCTGCGAGGGCACAGCGGAGCAGATCACCTGCGCTGTCGGCGAGCTGGGTGCCGGTGGCGTCGAGCGGGTGACGCTGTTCGAGGACGGCGACGAGATCCACGCAATGAGCCTGCGCACGGCCACCGACGCCTAGGTCCCTTCCGGGCGGTCATGGTTCCCGGTCGGCGGAGCGTTGGGCGGCCGTGATGCTGGCGAGGGTGCGCTGGAGCCGACGGGCTGCCTCTTCGGCTTCCGCGTACTGCTGGAGGGTCGCCGGGACGGCACCAAAGGTGGAGCCGTCGTCGGCGGGCAGGGCGCGCCAGTGCAGGACGGGCGTGAATGCCGTGGCGGCTGCGCCGATGAACCAGGCCAGGCGTCCGTGAACGTGGGCGAGGGCGATGGCCAGGGCGGCGAGCGCTTCCCGCAGACGTTCCAGCCGGTCCACGGCGGGAAGGCTCTCTTGGAACTGCGAAGTGCCGATGGCTGCTTGCAGGTCGGCGGCGGCCTTCGCGGCGATGTTCTGGTCAGCGAGGGAAACGACCCACGCTCCGTCGCGGATCAGCCGTTCGGCTTCCTCCGCCAGGTCCTCGATGGCCGTCCGCATGTCCACGCCCGCACCCTAGTTCATCAGCGAGACGGGCGGCCAACGCGACTGGACGGTGGCTCGCGCCGACGGCGCGGAGCAGGCCCGCGGGGGCGTCAGTCCGGCCGGCGCGCGAGTGCGCCGACCACGGCTATCACGGATGCCGCGTCGCCCACCCGGGCGTCATGAACGTCCCGTTCACCGTCATGGTGCGCGGCTGAGCCCTACGCTCGCGCCCCATGAGCACCCGCAGCACAGACACCAGCGCACCGGACGCCTCCGTCATCGTCGCCCGCGACGACGCAGGACTCGTCGCGCTCCTCAGCGCCGACTTTCCCGCTCACGGTGGAGAGTTTCTGTTCCGCCCCGGCGGCCGCCGGGAAGCCGGGGAGACACCGGAGGAGTGGATTGCCGCCTCGAACGCCTCCGCCCTGGGGGCTATGACAAGCGCCTTGCCCTGGAGGGCATTCACCTCAAGAACGCGCACAGCTGGCTCTGCCTCGAGATCGCGGACTGGAGCACCAGCGACCGGGCGGTCGGCCGCCAGTGGGACTGCACGGGCGGCGCGAACCAGCAGTGGGGCGGGATGGGGTGGTCCGGGAAGATCGAGTACCTCCAGAACCACCACAGTGGCAAGTGCCTGGAGATGCCCGGCTGGAGTACGGCCAATGGAACGGACGCCACGCAGTGGGGGTGCCACTACGGCGACAACCAGCTGTGGAACCAGCTGTCGTAACCCGTAGACCGGCACGCCACCGACGGCGAAGTGTGCCGTCGGTGGCGAGGCCCTGGCGCGGGCGCGGCCGTCCCCTACCCGAGGGCGAGCATCGCCTCGGTCACCTCGCCGACCGCCGCGTCGGGGATCGCCGTGGCGGCGTCGTCGAGGACGAGCAGCCGTGCCCCGGGGATCTCGCGTGCGATCGCCTCGCCGTTGCCGACCGGGAAGAACCGGTTGCGGCGGCCGTGGACGACCAGCGTGGGAACCTCGATCGCGGGCAGGCGCTCGCGCCAGCGGGGTGCGCAGTCCAGCCTGGCGAACACCATGCCCAGCTGGTTGGCCATGTGGACCGGGGGTGTGGCGCCGGGCGTGCGGTCCCAGACGCGTGCGGCGACTGCGCGCGCGGCGGCGGGGTCGTCGCCGAGGATCTCCGCGCCGGCGGCGGCGAACTCCGCGACCGCCTCGCGGTCGGTCCAGTCGGGCATGGGACGCGCGAACAGCCGGCGCATCGTCACCTGGTCGTGGTCGGGGAGGTCGCCGTCGGGCGGGCCGGGCGCAACCGCACGCGTGCCGACCAGGGTGAGCGCCGAGAAGGCGCCCGGATGGTCGAGGGCGGCCACCTGGGCGACCATCCCGCCGACGCCGATACCCGCGAGGTGCGCGGGCCGCCCGCCGAGCGCGTCGGCGAGGGCGGCCGCGTCGGCGGCGAGGTCCCGCAGGGTGTAGCCGGGCGCCTCCGGGTTCGCCGTCGTCGACTCCCCGCTGTCCCGCAGGTCGTAGCGCACTACACGGCGTCCGCCGGCGGCGAGGCGCTCGCACAGCGGGTCGGGCCAGGAGAGCATCGTCGTCCCGCCCGCGAGCAGGACGAGCGGAGCGTCGTCGTCACCGAACGACTCGACGCCCAAGGTGATGTCATCGACGTGGACAGTGGTCATCGGATCACGCTCCGATGCCGGCGGTGAGGTGGGTCATGTCAGGGCAGACCCTCGCCGCCGCCCGAACTCATCGCTCCAAGGCGGGGAGCGAGCAGCGGCAGGGCGGGCGGTACAGTGCGCGGCGTGGACATACCCGACTGGCTCCTGTGGACCCTCGTCGGCCTGGCCGTCCTGCAGGCGCTCGCCCTCGTGCCCATCGTCCGCCGGATGGGCGGCACCGACCCCGCGGTGCGCTCCACGGCGCGTTTCGACCTGCTGGAGACCGTCGGCAGCCTGCTCCTCTTCGGCGGCCTCCTGCTGAGCGTCGTGGTCACGGAATCCTGGTTCTGGCTCGCCCCCGTCGGCTTCGCGCTCGTGACCGCCGTCTACGCCGTGAAGGGCGTCCACAAGCTCCGCGCCCGCCGTCGCCCCACGGTCTGACGCGTGCGGGGGCGGGGCCCGTCCGGCACCCCGCCCCGCACGCCCGTCACCGGCCCGGGGGCCGGATCGGCGTCGCCGCTTCGGCCGCGCGGCGGGCCAGCAGCGTCGTCGAGCGGCCGTCGAGGTACGGCAGGACCACCGCCTGGCCGCCCCAGGTGCGGAGGGTGTCCGCTTCCGGGAGGTCCTCGGCGGAGTAGTCGCCGCCCTTGACCCAGACGTCCGGGCGGAGCCGGCTCAGCAGCTCCACGGGGGTGTCGCCGTCGAAGACCGCGACCGCGTCGACGCTGCCGAGCCCGGCGAGGACGCGGACGCGGTCGGCGAGGGGGTTCAGCGGGCGGCCGGGGCCCTTCAGGCGGGCGACGGACTCGTCGGAGTTCACGCAGACGATGAGGCAGTCGCCGATGCCGCGCGCGCTCTCCAGCAGCCCGACGTGCCCCGCGTGGAGCAGGTCGAAGCAGCCGCCGGTGGCGACGACCGTGCCGCCCTGCGCGCGGACGCGCTCGGCCAGCGTGAAGGCGTCGGTCTCGGGCAGCTCGCGGGCGTGGGCCGGCGGCGGCGTACGCCACAGGGCGGGGTTGCCCGCGCCGCCCGCCGCGACGAACGCCGCCGCCTCGGCGACCGCCTGCTGGATGGCCTCCTCCGGCAGGGCCCCGTCGGCGAGCGCCGCGGCCGTCGCGGCGGCGAAGCAGTCGCCCGCGCCGCACGCGTCGCCCTCCGCGCGGTACGGCGCCGGGACCAGCATCGGCGTACCGGCGCCCGGCCGGGTCAGCAGGACGCCGCGCTCGCCGAGGGTCACGGCGACCGTGGCCACGCGCCACCGTTCGGCGAGATCGGCGCCGCGCTCGGCGTAGGCGCGCAGGGAGTCGCCGTCGCCGCGGCACAGGGCGCGGGCCTCCGCGGCGTTCGGCGTGACGATGCGGGAGCCGGGCACCGGCGCGTCGCCCTTGAGGTGCGGGTCCCAGACCACCGGCACCTTGGGGGCGACGGCGGCGAGGTGCTCGCGTACCGCGCTCGCGGTGTGGCGCCCGTAGTCCGCGACGAGCACGGCCTGCGCGTCGGCGAGGGTCTGGCGCACGGCGCCGTCGGGTTCGCCGGGATCGCCGCCGCCGCGGTCGATGCGTACGAGGGGCCGGCCACTGGCGAGCACCCGCGTCTTGACGGGCAGGGTGCCGTTCAGCGGCAGCTCCACGACGCGGACGCGGCCGCGCAGGGAGCGGCGTACGGCTTCGCTGGCGGGGTCGTCGCCGAGCGCGGTCACGAGGACCACGTCACGGCCGCCCCGGGTGGCGAGCGCCGCCGCGAGGCCCGCGCCACCCGGGCGGCGCTGGTCTCCGGTGACGTCCACGACCGGCGCCGGGGCGTCCGGCGCGAGCCGGCTGGCGACGCCTTCGATGTCCTCGTCGAGGAGTACGTCGCCGACGACGACGAGGGGCTTGCGTCCGGTCAGTCCGGTCATGACATCCTCCGATGGGCCGCGACGGGCGCCGCCGCGCCCGCCGCCCGCGACGGCCGCCCGGCGGCCTCGGCCACCGGTGCGACCGCCGCGTCGAAGCACTCGCACAGCAGGTGCACGGCGAGCAGATGGGCCTCCTGGACGGTCGCCGTGGAGTCGGCGTCGACGCTGAGCGCCTCGTCGGCCGCCTCGGCGAGCGGGTTGGGCCCGGGGCCGGTGAGGGCCCACACCCGCAGCCCGGCCGCCCGGCCGGTGACGGCCGCCGCGATCAGGTTGGCGCTGCGGCCGGAGGTGGAGAGCAGGACCAGGACGTCTCCGGGCCGGCCGTGGGCCGCGACCTGGCGGGCGTACACCTGGTCGAAGCCGTAGTCGTTGCCGATCGCGGTGACGCTGGAGGTCTCGGCGTGCAGCGAGATCGCGGAGTAGGCGGGCCGCTCCTCCTGGTAGCGGCCGACCAGTTCGGCGGTGAGGTGCTGGGCCTGTGCGGCGCTGCCGCCGTTGCCCGCGGCGAGCAGCCGGCCGCCCACGGGCAGCACGGCGGCGAGTTCGCCGCCCCACTGAACGATCCGGTCCAGGTTCTGCCGGCGGAAGCGGCCGAGCGCGTCCTGCAGCGACTGGCAGTGGTGCCGCGCGGCCTCGAGTGCGAGAGAAGCAAGGGGATCTGTCGGACCTGTCATGGGCTTTCGGGCGTACCGCGTCCGGGTGGACGACGGCCGGTCCCGCACCTCCTTCGAAGGATCACCAGCGGGCAAGGGGACTCAGGCCACCTCCGTCACGGCGTTCCGCGCGGCGAGCACCGCGCCGTACACCGCCTCCGTGGCCGTCGCGACGCGCGCCCAGCCGTACCGGCTCAGCACCCGCCGCCGCCCGGCCTCGCCGCACGCGGCGCGCCGCTCGGGGTCGGCGAGCAGGTCGGCGACCGCGGCGGCCAGCGCCTCGGGGTCGCGGGGCGGGACGAGTCGGCCGGTCGCCGGGTCGGCCACGGTGTCGAGCTGGCCGCCCACGGCGCTGGCCACGACGGGCCGGCCGCAGGCCATGGCCTCCAGCGGCACGATGCCGAACGGCTCGTAGTCCGCCGGGCACAGCACCACGTCGGCGCTGCGCAGCAGCGGCGGTACGTCCTCGCTGCCCACGCCGCCGGTGAAGCGGACGCGGTCGGCGACGCCGACGTCCCGGGCCAGCTCGCGCAGCCGGCGTACCTCCGGGTCCTGGTCGATCAGGTGCGGCGCCGGGCCGCCGACGATGACGAGCTCCGCGTCGGGCAGCCGGCCGAGCGCCTCGACCGAGACGGCGGCGCCCTTGCGGGGCACCAGCCGGCCCAGCTGGAGCAGCCGGTACCGCACGGCCGGGTTCCGCTCGGCGACCGGCCCGTCGGGCCGGAACTGGTCGGTGTCGACGCCGCACGGCACGACCGCGACCTTGTCCGGGGGGATGAGCATCCGGGCCAGTTCGAGGACCTCGTCGTGGCAGGTGGCGATCACCCGGTCGGAGCCCATGCCGACCTCACGCTCGCACGCGACGCGCTGCGGCGGGCTGGTGTCGGCGTCCCTCTGGTGCCGCCGCTTCACCGTGCCGAGCGCGTGGTACGTGTGCAGCAGCGGCACCCGCAGCCCGCGGACCGCCTGGAGGGAGGCGACGCCCGACATCCAGAAGTGCGAGTGCACCACATCGGGCGGCCGGCCCCGCCACTCGCAGGCCATGTAGCGGCCGAACGCGGGCATGTGGGGCGGAAGTTCGTCCTTGGGGATCGGCTCCGGGGGGCCGGCGGGAACATGGCGCACCTCCACACCGGGGCGCAGCGGCACCCGGTCGGGCAGATCGGCGGCGTCGCGCCGCGTGAAGACGGTGACCCGGTGGCCGCGGTCCGCCAGGGCGCCCGCCAGGCGCGCGACGTGCACGTTCTGGCCGCCCGCGTCGACGCCGCCGAGCGCGGCCAGGGGACTGGCGTGCTCGGAGACGAGCGCGATGGAGAGGGCCCCCGGCCCGGTTCCGCCCAGGGTGCCGTCGCCGCCCAGCGGTGCCGATGTGGATGCCGATGTCATGAGCGCACCTCCGTCATCACGCGCTCCCAGTCGTCCAGGAAGCGCTTGAGTCCGTACCGTTCGAGCGCCGCCTGCCGCGCCCGCGCCCCGTCCTCGGCCGCCGCCTCCGGCTCGTGCAGATAGCGGCGGGCCGCCCGCGCCAGCACCTCGGGCCGGGTGGAGAGCGTCCCGGCACCGGGCGGCACGGCCTCGATGGCCTCCGTGGTGGCCAGGGCCACCACCGGCATGCCCAGGTGCATGGCCTCCAGCAGCGACAGCCCCAGCGACGTCCAGCGCACCGGGTGCAGGTACAGCCGGCGCTCGGCCATCGCCGCGTGCAGCTCGCGCTGCGGCAGGTCGGCGGTGCGGCACCGCTCCTCGGGCAGGCCCAGGTGGGCGGCCAGCCCCTCGGTGCGCATCCCGAAGACGTCCAGCGGCGCCGCCTCGGACAGCGCCGGCAGCAGGTCCGTACCGGTGTAACGGCCGCGTCGCACCGGCTCGTTGACGACGACGGCGGCCCGTGCGACCCGGCCGGTGTACAGGTGGCCGGGGTCGACGATCCCGTGCTCGATCACCTCGGTGCGGGTCGAGCCGTTGTCCCAGAACAGCCGGTTGAAGTGGGTGACGTGGACCAGCGTCAGGTCGTCGCGGTCCGCGAAGGGGTGCCGGGTCTCCGGCACGTTCCCGTCCGGCGCGTTGTGCTCCAGGTAGACGGCCGGTATGTCACGTCCCGGCCGCCGCCCGCCGAGCCACCGCTCGGCGAGGGCGGGTTCGTGGGGCCGCTGGAGGACCACCAGGTCGACCGGCGCCTCGCGCAGCTCCTCGGGCGTGACCTCCCGTACGGAGTCGGGCCAGGAGAAGGTGCGTGCCCGGCCGAGCCCGTCCGCGTCGCGGTTGGGGGTCACGGGGACCAGGTAGGTGTGGGGCCCCTGGACGAACGCCGTCGTCCAGGAACCGTGCACGTGCCACAGCAGGATGTTCATGCCGTCCCTCCCGCCGTCACCGGGACGGGCGCCGGGAGGCGTCGTCGGAGAAGAAGGCGCCGCGCCGGACCGCGTACGGCCCGATGGCGAGCAGGTCGACGGGGGAGGAGCCGAAGCACTCCAGGGCGTCGCGCGGGTCGTCGACCATCGGCCGCCCGGCCGTGTTGAGGCTGGTGTTGACCACCACGGGCAGCCCGGTGAGCCGCTCGAACTCGCTCAGCATCCGCGCCACCAGCGGCTCGGCCTGCCGGTCCACGGTCTGGATGCGCGCCGTGCCGTCCACGTGCACCACCGCCGGGATGCGGTCGCGCCACTCGGGCGCCACGTCGTGCACGAAGAGCATGTACGGGCTCGGCAGGACGCCGTCGAAGATCTCGGCGGCCCGGTCGGCGAGCACCATCGGCGCCACCGGCCGGAACTGCTCACGCCCCTTGACGTCGTTGAGCCGTTCCAGGTTGCCTGCGTGCCCCGGGTGCGCCAGCAGCGACCGGTGGCCCAGCGCCCGCGGCCCGTACTCCGAACGCCCCTGGAACCAGGCGACGATCTGGTTGTCCGCCAGCGCCTCCGCCACGGCCTGCGCGATGTCCGCCGGCCGGTCGAACGGCACCGCGGCCGTCTTCAGCCAAGCGCCCAGCTCCGCGTCCGACCACTCCCGCCCCAGGTCGGCACCGGGCATCGGCGCGGGGTCGTCCCCGCCGCCCGCGGCCAGCAGCAGCGCGCCGCCCAGCGCGGTGCCCGCGTCACCGGCCGCGGGCTGCACCCACACCCGGTCGAAGGGGCCCTCGCGGGCTATGCGGGAGTTGGCCACGCAGTTGAGGGCCACACCCCCGGCGAGCGTCAGCACCCGGTCGTGGGTCTGGCCGTGCAGCCAGCGCACCAGGTCCAGCAGCGTCTCCTCCAGCACGGCCTGCGCGCTGGCGGCGATGTCCGCGTGGTCCTGCGTCCACGCCTCGTCGGGCCGGCGGCGCGGGCACAGCTCCGCCCACGGCACCCCGGTCGCGTGGAACCCGCCGTCGCCGGTGGGGTACACGTACCGGCGCAGCTCGGGCAGCATCCGGGGCCTGCCGTGCGAGGCGAGCGCCATCACCTTGAACTCGTCGGAGGAGCGCAGGAATCCGAGGTGCTCGGTGAGCTCCTCGTACACCAGGCCCAGCGAGTGCGGCAGGTCCTGCGCGTACAGCGCCTCCAGCCGGTCGTGGACGCGGCGCGCCGCGAGGTGCGAGGCCCGCTCGCCGCGGCCGTCGAGGACCAGCACCGACGACATGTCGGCGCCCTCGGCGGCGAACGCGCCGGAGGCGGCGTGCGCCATGTGGTGCGGCACGAACCGCACGGTGGCCGGGTCCAGGCCCGGCAGCGCGGTCTTCAGGAAGCCGGGCGCCTCACGGGCGTAGGTGATCCGCAGGTGGTCCCACGGGTCGTCCAGTCCCATCTCGGCGGTCGGGCGGGCGAGTTCGGGGTCGAAGGAGTACGCGACGGCGTCCAGGTCCTTCGGGCGCAGCCCGGCCCGCTCCAGACACCAGGCGGCGGCCTTCTCGGGCAGTTCCCACGCGGAGAACGGCACCGGACGCTTGCCGTGCTTGCGCCGGGAGAACCGCTCCTCCTCGGCGGCGGCGACGGTCCGTCCGTCGATGACCAGCGCGGCGGCGGGATCGTGGAAGAGGGCGTTGATTCCGAGAATGCGCATGGCGTCCCTGGCCTTTCGGCGAGTCGGGGTGCGATTCGGGGGTGCGAATCGGGGGTGGGGGTGGGGCGTTCGCGTTCGCGTGGGGGTCCGCGGCCGGTCAGGCGCGGGTGACCTCCTGGGCGCGGAACCAGTCGATGGTGCGCCGCAGCCCCTCCTCGGCGCCGACGCGCGGCTCCCACTGCAGCTTGTCGCGGGCGAGCGTGATGTCCGGGCAGCGCACCGCCGGGTCGTCCGTCGGCCGCTCGATGAACCGGACCTCCGACGCCGAACCGGCCAACTCGATGACGAGCCGGGCCAGTTCCAGCATGGTGATCTCGTCCGGGTTGCCGATGTTCACCGGACCCCGCAGCCCGTGGGCGGCCGCCGCGAGGATGCCGCGCACGGTGTCGTCGACGTAGCACAGGGACCGGGTCTGGCGGCCGTCGCCGGTGACGGTGAGCGGCTCCCCGGCCAGCGCCTGCCGTACGAAGGTGGGCACGGCCCGCCCGTCGTGGCCGCGCATCCCCGGGCCGTAGGTGTTGAACAGCCGCACGATGCCGGTGTCCGTGCCGAGCGCCTCCGCGTGGGCGGTGGTCAGCGCCTCGGAGAACCGCTTGGCCTCGTCGTACACGCTGCGCGGCCCCACCGGGTTCACGTTGCCCCAGTACCGCTCGTTCTGCGGGTGCTGCTGCGGATCGCCGTACACCTCCGACGTGGAGGCGAAGAGGAACCGGGCGCCGGCGCGGTGGGCGAGGGCCAGCGCGTGGCGGGTGCCGAGGCTGCCGGCCTCCAGCGTGTGCAGCGGGAGGCGCAGGTAGTCGGCGGGGGAGGCCGGGGAGGCGAAGTGGAGCACCAGGTCGGGGTCGTGCGGGACGGTGAACGGCTCGGCGACGTTCGCCTCCACCACGGTGAAGCCGGGGCGGCCGCGCAGCTCGGCTATGTTCTCCGGCCGCCCGGTGCTGAAGTCGTCGACGCAGGTGACGGCCGTGCCCGAGTCCAGCAGGGCGGTGCACAGGTGCGAGCCGACGAAACCGGCGCCGCCGGTGACGACGGCATGCTCCCAGCTGCGGGAGAAAGCGCTGCGTGAGGAAGCGGTGTTCATTCGATCTCCTCCGTGCGTGCGAACCGAGGACGACGACGTACCGGTCCCCCCTGCGTCTGCGACCAGGCTCGGCCGAACGGGGGCGCGGGGCGCGGTGGTATAGGCCGTCCGAGTGGTTCACGGAGCGTGAAAACGATGCCCTCACGCCGCTGGGCAGGGCGCTGACCAGGGGGTTTCGGAACTTCTCAGGGCGCGACGGTCTCCGTGGTCAGCAGCTCCGCCAGGGCGGGCAGCCCGCCCTCGGCGAGCACCCGCCGCTGCTGGTCCGCCGGGGTGCCCTGCTGCAGCAGCCGGTGCACGAGCGCGGCCACCTCGCGGGTGTCACCGGCCTCGGCCAGCGCGGGCGCCAGCGTGTCCAGCAGCCGGGCGAGGACGTCGCCCGCCCTGCGGGCCGTGCCCTCGGGGTCGACCAGCAGCCCGCTCAGCCCGTGCCGCGCCGCGTGCCAGTTCGCCGCCTGGAGCAGCTCGGGCGCGATCTCCGGCACCGGCTCGCCCGCCTTCTCGTCCCGGATGGCCGTGGCGATCAGGGCGCGTACGAGACCGGCGAACATCACCGCCGAGTCCACCCGCAGCTGGACGTCCGCGCAGCGGACCTCGACCGTCGGGTACTTGTCGGACAGCCGGGCCTGCCAGTAGAGCTGGCCGGTGTCGGTGATGACCCCGGAGTCCAGCAGGGCGCGCACCCGCCGCTCGTGGTCGGCGAGGTCGGCGAAGCGGGGCGGCGGCCCGCCCACCTGCCAGCGGCCGAAGATCACGGTGCGCCAGCTGGCGAACCCGGTGTCCCGCCCGTCCCACAGGGGAGAGTTGGCCGACATGGCCACCAGCACCGGAAGCCACACCCGGATCCGGTTCAGGACGGCCACGCCCATCTCCCGGTCGGGCACCGCCGCGTGCACGTGCATGCCGTTGACCAGCTGTTCGGCGACGAGCTGCGGCGCCTGGGAGCGCATCGCGAGGTAGCGGGCCTTCTCGGTCACCGGGACCGGCGCCGTCTCGCGGAAGGGCGCGGTGCCGCAGGCCGCGATCCGGCAGCCGTTCTTCTCCGCCGCCGAACCCAGCGCGTGCCGCAGCCGCAGCAGATGGCCGCCCACCTCCTCCAGGTCCGTACAGACCGGGGTGGCGACCTCCACCTGGGCCTGGAGCAGCTCCGACTGCACCTCCTGGTCGTCGAGGATCGGCTCCAGGCCGGCCGCCGCCCGCACCTGCTCCGCGCGGGGCACCGGCAGGCAGGTGACCGGGTCGACCAGCAGGTACTCCTCCTCGACCCCAATGGTGATCATGGAGGGCCGGGTACCCGCCTCCTCAGCCGACATAACGCCGCGCCGTCGACTCGCGCTGGGCCTCGGTCAGCGCCCCCAGCCGCGCCTCCACCGGCGGCGGTACCACCCGCCTCTCCCGCAGCACCCACGGCAGCCCCGCCAGCGCCAGGCCGAACGCGCGCAGCGACGCCCGGTCGCGCGGCACGGTCCGGGCCAGGTCCAGCGTCCTGCGCAGCGCGGGCCCCACCGGGCGGCGCAGCCAGCAGAACCAGAGCGTGTTGCGCAGTCCGTGTACGCGCCGCAGCGTCGCGTCACGGGCGCGCGACGGGGCGTGATGCACCGTCAGGTCGGACACGTACGCGAGCCACCAGCCACGCGTGGCGAGGTCCGTGGCGAGCAGCTCCTCCTCGCCGCCCAGCCACAGCCGCTCGTGGAACCCGCCCGCCTCCAGGAACGCGTCCCGGCGCAGCACGGTCGCCGCCGCCAGGAACGAGCCCAGCGCCGGCCCGGGCAGCCAGCCGGGCCCCGGCACCGGCGAGTCCCGCAGCTCGGCCACGATCGGGTCCTCCCGGCCGTCCGGCTCGACCAGGATCCGCGCGGTGACCGCCACCAGCCGCTCGTGCCGGTCCAGCAGGTCGGCGGCGCGGCCCAGCGACCCCGGCTCCCACCACGAGTCGTCGTCGCAGAAGGCGACGTACGGCGTACGGGCCCGGCGTACCGCGAGGTTGCGGCCGACGGCGCCGAGGTTGCGGCCGGGGGTCAGCAGCGTGACGTCCGGGTGCAGCCGGCGGACCGCCTCGGCGGTGCCGTCCGTGGAGGCGTTGTCGGTGACGATGACCGGCGGGTTCTCCGGCAGCCGCGCCAGCTTGCCGAGGGTGCGCAGCAGCTCCTCGCGCCGGTTGTGGGTGATGACGACGACGGTCGTGCGGGCATCGCTCACGCCACGGCTCCTTCCAGATCCAGGCGGCGGGCCGCCGCCTCCACGGCCGCCGGCAGCGGCCTGCGGGCCCGCAGCGCCGCCGGGAGCCGCTCCAGCAGCTCCCGCAGCGCCGCCCGCGCCTGCGGGTTCCGCCGGGCGTCGGCGGCCAGAGCGCGGGTGTGCCGCAGCGCCACCGGCAGCGGGCGGCGCAGCCAGGCGGTCAGCACGGCGTTGCGCAGCTGCCGCGCCGGGCGCCCGGCCCGTACGCCGCCGGTCGGCATGTGCACGGCGATCACATCGGGGCAGTGGCACACGCCCCAGCCGCGCGCCGCCAGGTCGTAGGCGAGGCAGGTCTCCTCGCCGCCGAAGAACAGGACCGGGTGGTAGCCGCCCGCCTCCAGGTACGCCGTGCGCCGGGCGACCGCCGCGCAGGCCAGGAAGCCCAGCACCTGCGGGCCCGGCAGATCGGGGGCCCGGCCGAGCGGGGACGCGGCCAGCATGCCGTTGAGCGGGTCCGGGCCGCCGTCCGGCCCCACCGTGATCCGGGCCGCGACCAGCCCGAGCCGGGGGTGCTCGTCGAACAGGTCGGCGGCGCGGGTGAGGGCGCCCGGCTCCCACCACGAGTCGTCGTCGCTGAACGCCACGTACGGCGTCCGCGCGTGCCGTACGCCCAGGGTGCGGCCGACCGCGCCGAGGTTGCGGCCGGGGGTGAGCAGTGTGACGTCCGGGTGCAGCCGCCGGACCGCCTCGGGGGTGCCGTCCGCGGAGGCGTGGTCGACCACGATCACCGGTGGCCGCTCGGGCAGCGCCGCCAGCCGCTCCAGGGTGCGCAGCAGCTGCTCCCGGCGGTCGCGGGTGATCACGACGACGCTGATGCGGGTCACGGGCGGGTCACCTCCGGATGGTCGGAGAGGGCCTTGAGGACGTCGGCCGGACGGATGAGCAACAGCTGCGGGTCCGGCTCGCGCCCATGGGGATCGCCGGGCGGACCCGGGTGCCACAACGCCACGTGCCGCGTACCCTCGGGCGGACCCCACAATCCAGGCGCTACCGGGCCGAACAGGGTGACGGAGGGTGTCCCGTACGCCACCGCCAGATGCGCGATGCCGGTGTCCCCGCTCACCACGGCGCGCGCCCCCGCGACCAGCGCCGCGAGCCGCGCGTACGGCAGCCCGCCGCGGAACACCTCCAGGCCGGGGGCGGCGATCCGGTCCAGCAGCGCGTCCTCGCCCGGGCCGCCCGTCAGGGCCACCCGATGCCCCCGGTCCAGCAGGGCGCGGACCACCGCCGCATAGCGGTCCGGGGGCCAGCGGCGGGCCGGGGAGTCGGCGCCCGGGTGGACGACGACCGCGCCCGGGGCGGGGGAGCGGCCCGGCGGCGGCGGGAGAAGCAGGTCGCCGGGGTCGGCGGGGATGCCGTACCACTGAAGCAGGCGGCACCAGCGGGTGCGTTCGTGCTCGTCGGCGGTCCACTCCGGGCCCGCGATCTCCGGCGTGCCCGGATGGGCGAACGCCAGCAGCCGCCCCGGGCGGAGCCTGCGCAGCAGCAGATGGCTGGACGGGCCCTTGCCGTGCAGGTCCACGGCCACCTCGGGCGGCGGGCCCGGCCAGTCCAGGCGTACCGGCACCGCGCGCCCCGGCGCCGAGGCGGGCAGCAGCGAGTCCACCGCCCCCGTCGCGGCGGCGACCTCCGCGAGCTGCGCCGGGGCGGCCAGCACCGTCTCGTGCCCCGGGAACGCGCGCCGCAGCGCCCGCAGCGCGGGCACACCCGTCAGCAGGTCGCCCAGCCCGAGCGCCCGCAGCACGAGCACCCGGGGCACCGGGCGGCTCACTCGTCCGCCTCCAGCAGCTTCTCCACGGCGGCGACCACGTCCTCCGCGGTGACCTCGTTCAGACACGGATGGCCCGGCACCGGGCACTCCCGCGCCCTGCTGTCCGCGCACGGCGCCCGCTGGTCGCCCAGCAGCACGTGCGGCACCCCGTACGGGCCCCACCGCTCCGCGGGCACCACCGGCGAGAACAGCGACACCACCGGCGTACCGACGGCCGCCGCCAGATGCGCCGGCCCGGTGTTGCCCGTCACCACCGCCCCCGCGCCCGCCAGCACCGCCGCGAGCTCCGGCGGCCGTGTCCGGCCGCCCACGTCCAGCCCGTGCCTCCCCGCGACCAGCGCGGTCAGCTCCCGCTCGTCGGGCCCGCCGGTGACCACCACCCGGTGGCCGGCGGCGGCCAGCAGCCGTACCGCCTGGGCGCAGCGGGCCGGGCTCCACCGGCGGGCCGCGACGCTCGCGCCGGGATGGACCACCACGTACGGCTCCGGCCCGGTCAGCTCGGGCGCGCCGCCCGCCGCGTGGCGGACCCGCAGCCGCCCGTCATCGCCCGGGGGGCGGGGGAAACCGGCCGCCTCGGCCAGGTCCAGGGCCGCCTCCGCCTCATGGGCGTGCGGCGCCCGCCGGTGGCGCACGTCCAGCAGCGACCCGGGGAAGTCCACGCTGTCGGCCGCGAGGTGCCGTACGCCCGCCATCCGCAGCAGCAACGCGGCCGGCAGCGGGCTCTGGTGGTACGAGGTGAGGATCAGCGCCCGGTCCACGCGGGCCGCGGCGATCCGGTTCACCAGCCGGTCGACGTCCGCCCGGTCCACGGGCGGCGGCGTGAAGCCCACCCAGGGCGCATCCCAGACCAGCACCTCGTCCACGCCCGGCAGCATCCGCGCGGCCGGCGCGCCGCGCGGCCCGCACAGCATCGCCACCCGGTCGGCGCGGTGCGCGACCGCGCGCACGGCGGGCCCGGCGAGGACGACGTCCCCGAAGCTGTCCAGCCGGACGACGAGAGCCCTCATGACGGCCTCCTCAGGTGGTTCCCCAGCACGTACCGCACCGCGCTCAGCAGGTCCGGGCAGACGCACGGCGCGACCGCCACCTCCTCGGGCAGCGTCCGCGCCGTCGGCACCAGCACCCCCGCCGCCCCGGCCGCCCGCGCGGCGCCCATGTCCGCGCCGATGTCGCCGATCACCACGCAGTCGGCGGCCCGGACGCCCAGCCGCCGCGCCGCCTCGACCACCAAGCCGGGCGCCGGCTTGCGGCAGCCGCAGCCGTCCTCGGGCGCGTGCGGGCAGTGCACCCAGGCGTCCAGCGGCCCGAGCAGCGCGTCGATCCGGGCGTTGACGTCCCGTACGGCCGCCTCGGTCAGCAGGCCGCGCCCGATACCGGACTGGTTGGACACCACCCCGACCGGCACGCCCCGGTCACGCAGCATCCGCAGCGCCTCCCGGGCGCCCGGCATGGGCCGCACGCGCTCCGGATCGCCGTTGTAGGGCACGTCCACCACCAGCGTGTCGTCGCGGTCGAACAGCACGGCGGCCGGGAGCGGCCCCGGGCGGTTCACAGGGTGCCGTCCCAGCCCCCGGCCCCCCGGTGGCGCACCGCGCCGCTCAGCCGGTGCCAGGTCGCGACCGCCGGGATCACCGCGCTGGTCACGGTCATCGTCAGGATCTCGTCGGCCGTGCGCGGCCCCGGGGCGATCCGCGCCCGCGCGAACTCCGCCGTGCCCAGCAGCCAGCCCGCCGCCGTCAGCGCGGCAGCGCGCCGCCGCCCGGCCGCCGCCAGCACGAGCGCGCCGAGCCCGGCCGCCGTGACCGCCGCATGGCGCCGGATCCGCCCGCGCGGCGCCGAGGCCCGCTCCCACCAGCCGGGCCCGTGCAGCCGCGCCATCAGCGCGTCGTCGGCGTTGCCCCGCTGCACCCGCACCGACACCCACCGATCGGCGGGCCGCACCGGGTGCTCGGTGCGCCGCTCGCCGCGCCGGATCAGCCAGCCCGCGTCGAGGATCCGCAGCGCCAGGTCCGCGTCCTCACGGAAGGCGCGCGGGAAGCGCTCGTCGAAACCGCCGACGGCCTTGAGCGCCTCCGTGCGGTACGCCATGTCGGCGGTCGCCCACAGCGCGTCGCGCAGGCCCGCCGTGTTGCGCTCCCAGTCGGTGGGGCGGCGGCCCGCGGGCAGCGGCACCTCCAGCACGCCCTGGACGCCACCGGTGTCGGGGGAGGCCTCCGCCAGGTCGCGCGCCAGCTGCTCGCGCCAGTACGCGCTCACCCGTACGTCGTCGTCGAGGAGGACCGTCCACGGCTCGTCCACCACGCGGATCCCGGTGTTGCGGGCGGCGGCCGGGCCGCGCCCACCGCTGCGCAGCACGATCGCGCGGTCCGCGAGCGGGCCCAGCGCGCCGAGCGGCAGGTCCTCGCCGCCCGGCGCGGGGCGGTCGTCGACGAGCACGATCTGACTCGGCTCGGGGCCCGCGCTCGCGGCGAGCGCGGCGAGGCAGTCGGCGAGGCAGGGCCGTCCGATGGTGGGGACGACCACGGCGTACGAGGCGAGCGGGGGAATCATGCGTCTGCGCCTCCAGTTCCGGGTGATCGGTTCCGTAGCGACGTACGGAATGCCCACCTTCCCTCACTTTATGCACATACAGGGCGCGTCGCAGGGGCTCGGCCGGCCCGCGCTCCGGCTCACTCGCCCAGGTGCCGTTCCCCTGCTCACTCGCCCAGGTGCCGCTCCAGCCAGTCGCCCGCCGCCCGGCGGAACAGCCGCCGGCTGTCCGCCCGCCGGAACTCGTGGCCCTCGTCGCGCAGCGTCAGCAGCTCCGCCGTCAGCCCCCGCTCGCGCGCCGCCCGCACGAACTGCTCCGACTCGCCCGGCGGTACGTTCGTGTCGTGCTCCCCGTGCACGGCCAGCACCGGCACCCGCAGCGCGTCGATCCGGCTCATCGGGGACAGCGCCCGCAGCAGCTCACGGTCCCGCTCCGGATGGCCGTACTTGTGCGCGGCCGACTCCGCGAGCCACGGCTCGGTCCCCGCGAAGAACGTGGTGAGGTCCGACATGCCGCACACCGCGATCCCCGTACGGAACAGCTCCGGATGCCACACCAGCGAGGCGAACGTGAGGTAGCCCCCGTACGAGTGGCCCATCACGGCCAGCCGCCGCGGGTCGGCGCGCCCGCTGAGCACCGCGTGCGCCGCGCAGGCGGCGACGTCCTCGATCGCGGCGAACCGCCCCGTACCGAGATCGGCGTCCACGAAGGACCGCCCGTAGCCCGAGGAGCCGCGCACGTCGGGCGCGAAGACGTCCAGGCCCCGGCCCAGCAACTCGTGGTACAGCGGTTCGAACACCGGCCGCTCCTGCTCCTCCGGCCCGCCGTGCAGATGGAGCACGCACGGCGCCGGGTCCGTGTCGGCGCGCCCGGGCGCCCGGTAGTACCAGCCGCCGAGCTCCAGCCCGTCGCGCGCCGTCAGGCGCACCGGCACCGGGCGCACGGGCGGCCGCCCCGCCGGCACGGCGTCCTCGTCCCGCGACGACCACGGCGTGCGCACGGGCGCCCCGCCGTCGGCCGCCCACCACACGCCGGGCCGCCGCTGCGACCCCGACAGGGCGAGCACCATCCCGGCCGGGCCACCGCGCACGACCCGCGTGACGACCTCGTGCGGCAGCCCGACGCGCCGGCCCGGCAGGCCCGACTCCACGTCCAGCAGTTCCAGTTCGCTCGCGCCCCGCACGTTCCACACCAGCGCGGCCGTACGGCCGTCCCCGAGGAAGGACAGCAGCTCCAGGTCGCTCCGCTCGCGCTCCGCGACGACCGCGACGTCCTTCAACTCCCCGCGCTCGTCCAGCCCGACGGCCAGCAGCGCCGCGAACTCCCGCTCGTGGTCGCTGCGCAGCCACGCCGTGCGCCCGTCCGCAGAGAAGCGGCCGATCCAGGGGTCGGCGTCCGCGACCCGCAGCACACAGCCCGTGCCCAGGTCGTCGGTGCGCAGCACCACCGCCTCGCGCCGCACGCGCGGACCCCGGCGCAGCAGCGCGAGCCGCCCGTCCGGGCTCAGGTCGCACACGCGCAGCGTGGCCGCACCGGTCTCGGTGGCCAGCAGCGTGGCCGCGCCGGGCTCGTCCGGGTCGACCAGGTACGCCGACAGCCGGTCGCGGGTGCCGCGCCGGTGCCCCACGTCACCGCGTCCGGCGCCGCCCAGCAGCGTGGCGTGCCCGTCCCGCTCCGCCCACCCGGCGGGCAGGCCCGCCAGGCCCGGCTCCGGGTCGCGGTACGCGGACGGCGGCTCGGCGACCGTGACCGCGACGGCCGAGCCGTCCCGCGCCCAGCAGCCGAGGTAGGCCGAACTGCCCGCGTCGGCGCCCGCGACGACCCGGCGGTCGCTGCCGTCCGGCCGCACGCACAGCACCCGGCTGTGCTCGCCGCCGCCCGGGTTGACGGTGTACGCGATCCAGCGGCCGTCCGGCGACCACGCCACCTCCGTCACGGGCTCCGGATCCGCGTCCAGCAGGTGCACCTCGGCGGCCCCGGCCCCGCCCAGGGCCGCGGCCGCCGGCCCGGTCCACAGCTGCGGCACGCCGCCGCGGTCGCAGAGGAACGCCACCCGTTCGCCGGTCGGGTCCGCCGACGGGTACCAGCACCCGTGGGACACCACGGGCTGCGGCGTGTCCAGCGGCCCCGCCGCCCCGGCCAGTGCGACCGGCACCGGGCCGGGGGCGGCGGCCGCCGCGTCGATGGCCGGCCGGCGGGTCAGCCGATGCCGTGCGTCTGCAGCCATAGCTCCAGCAGGGCCACCTGCCACAGGGTGTTCGCGCCCCGGTGCGTACGGTGGCCGTCGGGGTCGGCGAGCAGCTCCGCCACGTACTCCTCCCGGAAGATCCCACGCGCCCGCGCCTCGGGCGCGGTGAGCGCCTGCCGGACCCGCTCGTACACCGGGCCCGCCATGTGCATGATGGCCGGCACCGGGAAGTACCCCTTCGGCCGGTCGATCACCTCATGGGGCAGCAGCGCCCGGCCCGCGTCCTTGAGGACGCCCTTGCCGCCGTGGGCGAGCTTCAGCTCCGGCGGGCAGGCCGCGGCGAGCTCGACCAGCTCGTGGTCGAGGAACGGCACCCGGGCCTCCAGGCCCCAGTCCATCGTCATGTTGTCCAGCCGCTTGACCGGATCGTCGATCATCATCACGTGCGTATCGAGGCGCAGCGCCGCGTCCAGCGCCGTCTCGGCGCCCGGCTCCGCCATGTGCTCGTACACGAAACGGCGCGAGGTGTCGTGCGCGGGCAGCAGATCGGGCCGCAGCATCCGGGCGAGGTCGCCGTGCGGCCGGTCGAAGTACACCTCGGCGTACGTCTCCGGCTCCTGCTCGCGCGGGACCGCGGCCATCGCCGGGTACCAGCGGTAGCCGGCGAACACCTCGTCCGCGCCCTGCCCGCACTGGACGACGCTGACCTCCTTCGACACCTGCTCCGACAGCAGGTGGAAGGCGACCACGTCATGGCTCAGCTGCGGCTCGCTCATCGCGGCGACCGCGTTGTCCAGCGCCGTCGACACCCGGTCGGACGGCACCATCAGCTGGTGGTGCTCGGTGGCGAAGCGCCGTGCGATCAGGTCCGAGTACGCGAACTCGTCGCCGTCCTCCCCGCCCTCCGACTCGAACCCGACGCTGAACGTCGCCAGGTCCCGCTGCCCCTCCTCGGCCAGCAGCGCCACGATCAGCGACGAGTCCAGGCCACCGGAGAGCAGCACCCCGACCGGCACGTCGGCGACCATCCGCCGCCGCACCGCCGTGCGCAGCGCGTCCAGCACCGCGTCCCGCCAGTCGGTGGCGTCCATGCCCGCGTGCTCCGGGCGACGGGTGTAGGACGGCTGCCAGTAGCGGTGGTCGCGGTAGGAGCCGTCCGGCTCCACCACCCGCACCGTGGCCGCGGGCAGCTTGCGCACCCCGTTGAGCACGGTACGCGGGGCCGCCACCGTGGCCGACCAGCTGAGGTACTGGTGCAGGGCGACCGGGTCGAGCGAGGTGTCGACGCCGCCGCCCGCGAGGAGGGCGGGCAGCGTGGAGGCGAACCGCAGCCGGCCGGTCCCGTACGACAGGTACAGGGGCTTGATGCCGAGCCGGTCGCGGGCCAGCACCACGCGGCCCGTGTCGTTCTCCACGATGACGAAGACGAACATCCCGACGAAGTGGTCCACGCAGCGCGTGCCCCACTGGTGGTACGCCTTCAGCACCACCTCGGTGTCCGACGTGGAGAAGAACCGGTGCCCCAGGCCCCGCAGCTCCTCCCGCAGCTCGCGGTAGTTGTAGATGCACCCGTTGAACACACCGGTCAGCCGGGCCTCGCTGTCGGACATCGGCTGCGCGCCGTGCTCCGACAGGTCGATGATCTTCAGCCTCCGGTGGCCCAGCGCCACGGGGCCCTGCGACCACATCCCGCGGCCGTCGGGTCCTCGCGCGGCCAGCCGGTCGGTCATGCGCTCGACGGCGGCCAGATCGGGCCGCCCGTCGTCGAACCGGATCTCACCACTCAGCCCGCACATACGGCACCCCCCGCGCCGCCGGCCGTATCCGGTATGGCCGTATCCGGTATCTCGTCCATCCCATCCATCTCGTCTGTCACGGTTTACTCCTCAAGAACGGTTCCCCCCGGGTTCCCCGTTGATCGCGGAGCAATCCCCGCCGCCCGCCGCCCGGCCATCCGCACCGCAGGCCCCATGGCCAGTCCCGCCCCGAGGAACAGCGCGCCGAGGACCAGCCAGCCGGCCACTCCGCCGCCGATGACCAGCGTCGTCAGCAGCACCGGCCCCACCATCCGCGCCACCGGCATGCCCATACCGAAGAACCCCTGGTACTGGCCCTGCCGCCCGGCCGGCGCGAGGTCGAAGGAGATCTGCCACGCGCCCGCGGACTGCCGCATCTCGCCCCACACCAGCAGCACCGCCCCCGCCACCAGCACCACCAGCGCCGCCCACGCCGCGATGCCCGCGGCGAGCGCGAACACCCCGCACGCGGCGAGCATCAGCGCACCGCCGGAACGCACCGCCCGCACCGCCCCGGACAGCCCCGTCACCCCGGCGGCCGTACGCACCTGGAAGAGCATCACCGCGCCCGTGTTGAGCACCAGCAGCGCCGACACCGCCCAGCCGGGCGCGGCCGTGTGCTCCGCGACCCACAGCGGGAGGGCCAGGCTGATCAGCGGCATCCGCAGCAGCATGACCGTGTTGAGGAGGGTGACCAGCGCGTACGGGCGGTCCCGGAACACCGTCGCCGACCGCGGCCCGGCGGCCTCGCCCACCACCGCCCCACCGGCGGGGACCCGCGGCAACCTCCCCAGCAGCACCGCGCACCCCGCGAAGGCCAGCGCGTCGACGGCCAGCACGGAGAGGTACGCGGCCGGCGTGTCCAGGTGCAGCGCGACCGCGCCGATCCCCGCGCCCACCGCGATCCCGGCGTTGCCCGCCGCCTGCAGCCGCGCCAGCACCCCGGTCCGCGCGCCGGGCTCCACGAGCCCCGCCAGCAGCGACTGCCGCGCTGCCGCGAGCCCGCACTGCGCGACCGCGTACGCCACGACGACCAGCAGGAACGCCGCGTACGACCGTACGAACAGCAGGCCCGCGACCGACGCGGAGGTCGCCGCCGCCAGGGCCACGGCCGCACCGCGCGGACCGCGCCGGTCCGCGAGGTGCCCGAGCGGCACGCCCGCGACCGCACCGACCGCCCAGGCGAGGGTCAGCCCCAGGCCGATCCGGCCGGGCGTGAGCCCCACGACCCGGGAGAAGTAGAGCGCGGAGGAGACGTAGAAGGCGCCGTCACCGACGGAGTTGACCAGCTGCGCGACCGCGAGTCCGCGGGGCGCGGAGCGCCGCGGGCGCGGCAGGGAGCCGGAGAGGGCAGTGGGCTGGGACGCCGTGGGCAGGGACTCCGTGGGCAGGGACATGGGGCTCCTCGGTCGGAGGCGTCGGCGGGAACACCCCTCAACCTAGGCCCCCGAGCGGCCCACTCCCTGGTCCATTCCTGGCCGCCGCGACTGGGCCATTGAGCACCCCGGGGCCGGCCTCGGATGCGCGTGACGGCGGCCGCCCCGGGTAGGAATGACGGCGGAGGCGACGACATCATGACCGCGCACCTGAGGCTCATCCCGCGCGTCCACCGCCGCGAGCCCGGCGGACCGGACGACGAGCCCGATCTCGTACGCCAGTACCTCGCGCAGATCGCCGCGACCCCGCTCCTCACCGCCGGGGAGGAAGTGGATCTGGCCAAGCGCATCGAGGCCGGTGTCTACGCCGACGAGCTCCTCCACGAGGCGGACACCGCCGCCGCGTCGGGCCGGCGCCGCCCCCTGCCGCCGCGGCGCAGGCGCGACCTGGAGGCCGTGGCCCGGGACGGGCGGCAGGCCAAGGACCACATGGTCCGCGCCAACCTGCGGCTCGTGGTCGCGGTGGCCAAGCGGCACAGCCGGCGCGGGCTGTCCTTCCTCGACGTCATCCAGGAGGGAAACCTCGGGCTGATCCGGGCGGTCGAGAAGTTCGACTACACCAAGGGCTACAAGTTCTCCACCTACGCCACGTGGTGGATCCGCCAGGCGATCGAACGCGGCCTGGCGCAGCACGCCCGCACCGTACGCCTGCCCGTCCACGTCGTGGAGGACCTCTCCAAGCTCGGCCGCGCCGAACGCGCCCTCCAACCGCGCCTCGGCCGCGAACCGACCGTCGCCGAGGTGGCCGCCGCGACCGGCTTCCCGCCGGCGAAGGTCAGCCGGCTGCGCCGCGTCGGCCGTGACGCGATCAGCCTGGACACCCCGGTCGGCGAGGAGGGCGAGACGGTCGTCGGCGACCTCATCGAGGACACCGAGGTCCTCCAGGCGCCGCACGTCGCCGAGTACCGCGCACTGGCCGAACAGCTCCGCGCCGCGATCGGCGCCCTGCCGCCCCGCGAGGCGATGATCCTCACCCTCCGCTACGGCCTCCACGACGGAGAGCCGCACACCCGCAAGCAGGTCGCCGAGCACATCGGCCTCAGCACCGAGCGGGTGCGCCAGCTCGAACGCCACGCCCTGGCGCGGCTGCGCGCCCCCGAGGGGGAAATACCCCTGCTGGCCTGGACGGACAGCACCTAACATCGCGGTCCATGGGGACGTACATCGACGGATTGATCGAGGCCCGCACGGCGGGCGGGGCGTGGGAGATGGAGGTCGATCTGCTCGACTTCGACCTCTGGAAGGCGCGGGACGCCCGCGAGTGCCTGTTCGGCTACAACGATGGCCTTGGAGTGGACCGGCCGCTGTTCGACCAGCGGGGGTGGCCGGAGGACTCCTGCGACGAGGTGCCGAAAGAGGAGGACGAACTCAACCACAGCCACTCGTACGCGACGTGGGCCGAGATCGCGGCCGTCGACTGGGACGCGCCGGTCTGCGACCGCCCCGACGGAAACCGTGTGGGGGTGTGGCGACCGGGACCGGACGGTGAGCT
Source organism: Streptomyces sp. NPDC030862 (assembly GCF_055571835.1). Taxonomy (NCBI): domain Bacteria; kingdom Bacillati; phylum Actinomycetota; class Actinomycetes; order Kitasatosporales; family Streptomycetaceae; genus Streptomyces; species Streptomyces sp. NPDC030862. Next base: position 499,297 of record NZ_JBVIEN010000007.1, read on the forward strand.
CGTCCTGGACGAGGTGATCTGGCCGCCGGTCGAGGTGCTCGACGCGGCGGAGGAGGTCTTCGGTGAGGACCTGTTCCCGTCCGAATGGCCACCGGACGGTGAGGTCCATCTGAACGGCGCCGTGTACCGCCCGGTGATCTACACGGCCCGCATCATCGTGCCGCCGGACGGCCGTTGGGCCCCGGTGTGGGCGTCGATGCGCGCGCTGGCGGCCGAGTACGGTGACGAGAACGTCCGCCTGGTGGTCTGGTTCGGCTGAGTGAGCCGGAGCCGGAGCCCGGCCGGGGCTCGGGCCCGGGCGGTTGCGGGCCCCTGCCCCCGCCCCCGTACCCGACGCGGCGCTCAAGCCGGGTCCCGCCGTACCAGCTGCCCTTCCTCCTCGTACGGCCCGGTCTTACCACCCGCTCTTACAGCCCGAACACCTCCGGCCGGTCCGCCAACGTGCGGAAGCGTTCCCGGGGATCGGCGAGGAGCCTGCGCTCGTGGAGGTCCATCAGGCCGCCCACTCCCGGGGGTGTCCGACCATCCCGGGCGTGATGACGTCAGCCCTCGCTGCGGGGCGCCGTCGCGACCTCCAGCTGGTGGTCCGCCCAGACGTAGGTCTCCGGCAGCAGGTCGGTGATGGCGACGGCGCGGATGCGGTCGCCCGCGCCGACGATGACCCTGATGGCGGGGAAGTAGTCGAGCAGCACCTGGCGGCACCGGCCGCACGGGGGGACCACCCCTCGGTCACGGTCGCCCACGGCGACGATCGTGTCCAGCTCGTAGGCGCCCTGGGCGGCGGCCGTGCCGATGACGACCAGCTCGGCGCAGGGGCCTCCCGTGAAGTGGTAGGCGTTCACCGCGGTGACGATCCGGCCGTCCCGGGCGCGGGCCGCCGCCGCCATGGTGTGGTTGTCACCCCGGCAGCGCGTACGGGCGACGTCGGCCGCGGCCTGGATGAGCTCGTGGTCGACGTAGTGTGGCTGGCTGTTCATCTTCTCCGCTCTCGTCGGGTGCATCAGGTGACGGTGACGCGGGTGACGAGGTACCGCAAGCGAATATCCGCGCCTGGGACCGTCCGCAGGAACCGGCTGACCGGCCGACGGCGCGCACACCAGTGAGGGACGTCATGACCGACCACCTGACCGCCGCCATGGCGATGCTCGGCCCGGCGCCGAACCGCTCCACGGATCCGGCCGCCTGGGACCGGCTCCACGCGGAGCTCGGCGTCCGGCTGCCGCCCGACTACCGGGCCCTCGTGGACGCGTACGCTCCCGTCCGGCTCAACGACCACCTCTACCTGCACCACCCGGCGACCGAACGCTGGAACCTGGGCCAGTGGATCCGGGACACGGTCCGCGCCTGGTCCGACGTGTCGTGGGCCGACCTGGACCCGGACGAGGACCCGCGGCTGCTGTACGGGCTGAAGGAGTTGAGCTTCGGTACCCGCGACGGGCTGTGGCCGATCGCGAGCACGGACCGCGGAGAGACGGTCTTCCTCGTCACCGAGGGCGGCGCGGCCGCTTGGCTCCTGACCGAAGACGGGGAGGCCGGCTGGGCGCGGTACGACATGGGTTTCGCCGAGTGGCTCCACCGCTACCTCGTCGGCGAGGACATGGCGGGTCCCGACAGTGCGGCGTTCCACCCCGGCCCGGTGCGGCTGTGCCGGCTTCCGGTGCCCCCGGACGAACGGCCGGAGCCGTGGTACGGCCCGGACCGCGGGATGTGACGGCGCCGGCGACCGCCCCGCGTCAGCCCGCCTCCTCCCGTGCCCCCGTCACCGCGTCCAGCAAGCCCGGGAAGGCTTCCTCCACCTCGGTGCGGCGCAGGGCGTTCATCCGGGAGGTGCCGACGTAGTACTGGCGGATGAGGCCCGCCTCGCGGAGGACCTTGAAGTGGTGGGTGGCGGTGGATTTGCTGACCGGCATGTCGAAGGCGCCGCAGGCGATGTCCTCGCCGGCGGTGGCGAGTCGGGTGACGACACTCCGGCGTACCGGGTCGACGAGGGCCTCCAGGACCTGCTGGAGGGTCACCTCGGACAGCTGGGGGTGGGGCGGCGTGCGTTCCATGGAGACATAGTACGACTGGCATCAAAGTTTGACGGCGGTCGAACTTGTGTGCCACGGTGAACCGCGTTTCCGAGAGGGAGGACGGTTCCATGGCAAGGACGGTGCGGTTCCACGAGGTCGGCGGGCCCGAGGTGTTGCGGATCGAGGACCTGGAGCCGGGCGAGCCGGGACCCGGGGAGGTGCGGATCCGGGTGGAGGCCATCGGGCTCAACAGGGCCGAGGGGCTGTTCCGCAGCGGTCGCTACATCGAGCCGGTCAAGCAGCTGCCCGCACGGCTCGGCAATGAGGCCGCCGGGGTGATCGAGGCGATAGGACCGGAGGTGACCGGTTTCGCGGAGGGGCAGGCCGTCAGCGTCGTACCGAGCTTCTCGCACAACGACTACGGCGTGTACGCGGAGAGCGCCATCGTCCCCGCCGCCGCGCTCATGCCCCGCCCCGACGGGACGGACCCGGTGGCCGGCGCCGCGGTGTGGATGCCCTACCTCACCGCCTACGGCGCGATGGCCGAGGTGGGCAGAGTACGGGCCGGAGACGTGGTGGTGATCAACGCGGCCTCCAGCAGCGTCGGCCTGGCCGCCATCCAGACCGCCAACCGCCTGGGGGCCACGCCCGTCGCCGTCACCCGCGGCCGGGCCAAGCGGCAGCGCCTGCTCGACGAGGGCGCGGCCGACGTCATCGTCTCGGACGAGGACGATGTGGCGGGACGCGTGCTGGCGCTGACCGGCGGCAAGGGCGCCGAGTACGTCTTCGACGCCGTCGCCGGGCCCGGAGTCGTGGAGCTGGCCCGGGCCGTCGCCGCCGACGGGACGCTGTTCCTGTGGGGCGCCCAGAGCGGGCAGCCGACGCCGTACCCCGGGTTCGACCTCGGCATGCCCGCGGTCGCCCTGCGTACGTACACGATGCTGGAGATCACCAGGGACCCGCAGCGGATGCGCCGCGCCACGGCGTTCATCGCCTCAGGCCTGCGCACCGGCTTCCTGCGCCCTGTGGTGGACCGCCTCTTCCCGCTGGAGGAGATCGTGCAGGCGCACACGTACATGGAGTCCAACGTCCAGTTCGGCAAGATCGTCGTCACCGTGGGGACCTGACACACCGCTCGCACCGCGACCGGCCGCGGGGGGGAAGCGGGAGGGGCCCGTAGCGGGAGGTGGGCCGCGTTCTTCCTTGTCGGGCTTCTCTCTCTCCCCTCCTTCCACCCCCCCCCCCCCCGCCGTTCG
>NZ_JBVIEN010000008.1:0-82859 GCF_055571835.1 Streptomyces sp. NPDC030862
CGTGGGGGGTGGTCGGACGTAAAACGACTGAACTCGCGCGAAGCGCGGTGAACGAGAGTCCGACCACCCCCCACCGGAACCCCCGGCACCCGCCCAAGCCCACCGGGCGGCAAGCACCGCGCAGCGGAAAGCCGCCCACCGGGCAGCACCCACGCCCCCCGCGAGAGCAACCTACGCGTCGAGGCCGATCGCGAACGCCGCCTCCAGGTCGTGCTGCGAGTACGTGCGGAACGCGACGTGCGTGTCCGTCGCCTCGACACCCGGGATCTTGCTGATGCGGCCCGGGATGACGTCCGCCAGGTCGTCGTGCTTGGCCACCCGCACCATGGCGATCAGGTCGTACGTGCCGGTGACGGAGAAGACCTCGCTGACGTTCTCCAGCGCGGCGATCGACTCGGCGATCTCGGGGATGCGGTCCACGCTGGTCTTGATGAGCACGATCGCGGTGATCACGGCTGTCCTTCTCCCTCGGGGCCCGCTGTCTGGGCCTTCACTCTAGCCCTCCACCCGTACCGGACCCACGCGTAGAGGAACCCCAGGCCGAAGCCCACCAGGTGCGCCAGGTACGCGACCCCGGGCCCGGCGCCCGCGCCGCGGGCCGCCAGCCACTGGAGGACGCACCAGAAGACCAGCACGATCCAGGCGGGGAAGCGCAGGGGCAGGAAGAAGAGGAAGGGGAAGAGGCTGGTGACGCGGGCCTTCGGGAAGAGGAACAGGAAGGCGCCGAGGACTCCGGAGATGGCGCCCGAGCCGCCGACGAGGGTCTGCGCGGAGTGCGCGTGGGCCACGGCGTAGCCGACGAGCGCGAGGTAGCCGCAGCCCACGTAGAAGAGGGCGAACTCCAGGTGCCCGAGCCGTTCCTCGGCCATGGCGCCGAAGACGTAGAGGAACAGCATGTTGCCGAGGAGGTGCAGCCAGCTTCCGTGGACGAAGAGGGCCGTCAGCGGGGACGGCAGCGCGCCGGGGGTGCCGGTCAGCAGTTCGGCGGGGATCACCCCCCAGCGCCGGAAGTACGCGCTCTGCGCCGCGAGGAGCGCGTCACCGGTGCCGTACTCGTGGTTCAGGCCGGACACCGGACTGATCAGGAAGACCAGACAGCACGCCGCCATGACGCCGTACGTCACCACCGGACCCCGCTCGATCATGCACAGATCATGACGTAAAGGGAGGGAGCGGGACAGGGTGCCTCGCCGGGCCACAGGGGTACCCGTGAGGCCGTAGGGTTACGGGCAGTACATCCGCAGTTCGATGGCGCACCGCGGGCTCGCACCCGGCACGACCGGTACGAAAGAGGACGGCAACCCATGACGACGGTTCCCCTGCCGACCGCGACGACCCGCTGGCGGTGCGCGCTCTGCGGCAATCTGACGCGCTTCGACGTGACCAGGTCTTCCAAGGTCGTCGAGTACGTCCATCTGGACCTCGCCGGTGAGCCGAAGGTCGAGGAGCGCGAGGTGGTCAGTGAGACCATCGAGTCGGTCCGCTGCCGCTGGTGCAGCGCGGTGGACCAGATCGAGCTGGTGGACAGGCCGGACGCCGCCTCCTGACGGGAGGCCCGGCGGGGGCGAGGACGACGGGTAGTGGGGTGAGAACGTGGAGCAGCCCGCAAGCGGTGCTGAACCGGCCGGCGCGGCCGGAGACGCCGCCGAGGCGCTCGACCGCCCGCTGCCCGAGGGGGTGCGGCGCCGGGTCGTCGCACTGGTGTCGGACGCCTTCGGCGGTCTGACCGTCGCGGAACTGCCCGCCCAGTTGCGGCAGTACGCCCGTTTCACCCCGTCCCGCCGGGTCAAGTTCGCGGGCAACGCCATGGCTGCCGCCCTGGAGGGCGACCCGGTCTTCCGGCAGCGGATCGGCGAGCGGTTCAAGGAGGCGCAGCCGGAGCTGGCCGGTGCGGTCGAGGGCGGCTCGCCGCCGGCGGCCGCCGACCCCGTCGACGTCGCCGCGGCCGCCTACGTGCTGCGCCCCGCCGGCTGGGCGAAGCTCGTCGCCGCGGCCGGCGAGGAGGCCCAGCGGGCGGACGCCGAGCGCGCCGACGAGGAGGGGCGCCGGGAGCTGGAGCGGCTGCGTGCGGAGCTCGCCGAGGCGCGGGCGCAGACGCGTACGGAGACGGAGCGGCTGCGCGCCGAGCTGGACGCGGCCCGCAAGGAAGCCGAATCGCTTCACCGCAAGCTCCGCAGCGCGCAGAGCGACGTCAAGCGCGGCGAGGCCGCCCTGCGCCGTACGCAGGCGGACATCGACGCGATCCGGGCCGAGGCGGCGGCGCAGGTCTCCGCCGCCGAGAGCGAGACGCGGCGCCTCAAGGCGCGGCTCGGTGAGACGGAGGCCGCCCTGGAAGCCAGCCGCCGGGCCGCCCGGGAGGGGCGCTCGGTGGAGGACATGCGGGTGCGGCTGCTGCTGGACACCGTCCTGGAGTCGGCGCAGGGCCTGCGCCGCGAGCTGGCGCTGCCGCCGGTCTCGGTCCACCCGGCGGACACCGTCGACGCGGTCGAGCCGGGCCGGATGTCGCCCAAGGACATCGCGGCGCGCGCCCTGTCGGAGACCGACCCGGCGCTGCTCGACCAGTTGCTGGCGCTGCCGCAGGCGCACATGGTCGTGGACGGCTACAACGTCACCAAGACCGGCTATCCGACGATGCCGCTGGAGAAGCAGCGGCTGCGGCTGCTCGGCGGCCTGTCGGCGCTGGCCGCCCGCACGGGCGCGGAGGTCACCTGTGTCTTCGACGGCGCCGAACTCGCCGCGCCGGTGCTGCTCGCGCCGCCGCGCGGGGTGCGGGTGCTGTTCTCCAAGCCGGGCGTGACGGCGGACGAACTGATCCGTCAGCTGGTGCGCGCGGAGCCGCCGGGCCGGCCCGTGGTCGTGGTCTCCACGGACCGCGAGGTGGCCGACGGCGTGGCCAAGTCGGGTGCGCGGCCGGTCTCCTCCGCGCTGCTGTTGAAGCGCCTTTCGCGGCTCTCGTGAATTCCCGGGCCTCTTGCCCGAATTCGACCCGTTCTGAGAAATCAGTTGCGCGAACGTACCGTCAAGTGCTCATGACGCAGCGTGGAATGTGTGTAAAGAATGGGGCCCCTGAGCGAGATTTTTCGCATGAGGATTTGAACTGATCACAGCATGGTCACTAGGGTCTGCTCGAACCTTCGCGCAGTTGATCGCCCACCCGGGGTGACAGCGAAGGAACCGCCTCTCCCGCGCAGTCCCCGAAGGGCCGAGGCGGCTCTCGAAGGAGAAGGAGCTCGCCTCCGTGGCGTCCCACCGTCGTCCCAAGCAGCCGAGCCGTGCCCGCGTGACCGTGCTCACCGCGACCGCCGCCGCTGCCGTCGCCCTGTCCTCCCAGGCCGCTCAGGCAGACCCCAAGCCGAGCAAGAGCGAGGTCAAGGCCAAGGTCGACAAGCTCCACCACGAGGCCGAGGAGGCCACGGAGCAGTACAACCTCGCCGAAGAGCAGCGCGAGAAGCTCCAGAAGGAGATCAGCGCCCTCCAGGACAAGGTGGCGCGCGGCCAGGAAGAGCTCAACACGCTGCGCGACAGCATCGGTTCGGTGGCCAGCGCCCAGTACCGCGCCGGCGGCATGGACCCCTCCCTCCAGCTCTTCCTCTCCTCCAACCCGGACGACTACCTCGACAAGGCCTCCGCCGTCGACCAGTTGAGCGCCAAGCAGGCCGAGGTCCTGGAGACCATCCAGGCCAAGCAGCGCACCCTCGCCCAGGAGCGCGCCGAGGCGACCGCGAAGCTCGCCGACCTCGAGGACGTCCGCAAGACGCTCGGCGAGAAGAAGAAGGCCTTCCAGGGCAAGCTCGCCGAGGCCCAGAAGCTCCTCAACACGCTCACCGCCGCCGAGCGCGCCAAGATGCAGGAGGAGGAGCAGCGCGCCAGCCGCGCCGCGAGCGACCGCGTGGAGCTCGGCAACGAGGTCCCCGCCTCGGCGCGCGGCGCCGCCGCCCTCGCGGCCGCCGACACCCAGGTGGGCAAGCCGTACATCTCCGGCGCCGAGGGCCCCAACGCCTACGACTGCTCCGGCCTGACCCAGTGGGCCTACCGCCAGGCCGGCGTCAGCCTCACCCGCACCACCTACACCCAGCAGAACGACGGTGTGAAGATCGGCCGCAGCCAGCTCAAGCCCGGCGACCTGGTCTTCTTCAACGGCCTTTCGCACGTCGGCCTGTACGCGGGCAACAACACCGTCCTGCACGCCCCGAAGCCCGGGACGGTCGTCCGGTACGAGTCGATGGACTGGCTGGGCACGTTCCAGTTCGGCGTCCGCATCTGACGTACCGGGCCCCTCGGGACGCGCCCGTACACTCCCCTGATCAGGGGAATCACGATCCCTTCAGTTGACGCTCCGCCCCGCCGGTGACCTTGCGGTCTACCGGCGGGGCGCCGCTGTTCGAGCCCTCCGGGGCCTCCCGTGGCCTTTGGCCTGTGCGTAGCCGTCCGGCTACTGTCTGGCGCGCAACGCACACAGCTGAAGGGAGCGCGGTTCGTGGCGTCCCATCGCCGGTCCTCGCCGTCGGGTCTCACGGGTTTCACGGGTCTCACCCAGGCCACCCGGAACGCGACGGTCACGGTCCTCTCCGCCGCGGCGGCCACCGCGGCGGCCGCCCTCGGCGCGGCCCCCGCGGGCGCGGCCCCCGGTGAGCCGGCCGACACCACGGAGGCCACCCGGGCCAGGGTCGACCGGCTCTTCGAGGAGGCCGAGAAGGCCACCGAGGGGTTCAACCAGGCCGACGAACGCGCCGACGCCCTGCGCGAGCAGGTCTCCCGCACCCAGGACGCCGTCGCCCGCGGCCAGGAGCGCATCAACCACATGCGCGGCGCGCTCGGCACGGTCGCCGGCGCCCAGTACCGCTCCGGCGGCATGGACCCGGCGCTCGCGCTGCTGCTCTCCGACGACCCCGACACCTACCTCGACAAGGCCGCCACCCTCGACCGGATCAGCGAGCGGCAGGCCCACGCCCTCACCGAACTGCGGCGCGCCCAGCGCCTGCTGGGCCAGCAGCGCGCGGAGGCCACCCGCCAGCTGGCCGAGCTGGAGCGCAGCCGGGCCGCCGTCGCCCGCCACAAGCGGCTCGTCGAGCGCAAGCTGGCCGAGGCGCGGACGCTGCTCAACTCCCTGACCGCCGAGGAGCGCGACAGCCTCGACCGGGCCTCGCGCTCCGGGCGCGACGGCCTGCCCCCGCTCGAAGGCGCCGAAGGCGTCGAGGGCCCCGCGGGCGAGGCCGCGTCCGAGCGGGCGGCCGCCGCGGTCCGGGCGGCCCGCTCCGCCCTCGGGCGCCCCTACATCTGGGGCGCCAACGGGCCGTACGGCTTCGACTGCTCGGGCCTCACGCAGTGGGCGTACGCACAGGCGGGCGTCAGCCTGCCGCGCACCTCGCAGGCCCAGCGCAACGCGGGACGCCACGTGCCGCTCTCCGAGGCGCGCCCCGGCGATCTGGTGACGTACCGCTCCGACGCCAGCCACATCGGGATGTACATGGGCAACGGCCAGGTCGTCCACGCCCCCTACCCGGGCGCGCCGGTGCGCTACGACCCGGTGGGCATGATGCCCATCTCGGCGGTCACGCGCGTCTGACCGTACGATCGCCGGGTGGTGGTGCGGAGGCGGGCGGTGGTGGCGGCGTTCGGCCCCCTGCTGTTCTCCGGCATCTCCTCCGGCTGTACGGCCCCAAAGACGACGGCGGGCGCCGAGGAGCTCCGGGCGGCGGTGGACCGGTGGGCGGCGGCCGTCCGCTCCGGTGACCTCGCCGGCGTGGAGCTGGCCTCCTGGTCGTACCGGATCACGCGGGCGCGGCAGGACGGCGACGGGCGGGCCACCGTCCGCGCCGAGCTCGGCTACCGCATCGCCGGGTACGACAGTGGCCCCGTCACCACCGAGCGCACCCTGCGGCTCGCGCGGCGGGACGGCCGCTGGCAGGTGACGTCCGACCGGCCCGCGCAGGGCGCCGCCCAGCAGCTGTGGGACCAGGGCGCTCTCCAGGTCGTACGCGGGCGTCGCAGCCTGGTCCTCGGCTCCGGGCAGGACCCGGAGCGGCTGCGGGCCGTCGCGGCCACGGCGGACCGGGCGGTTCCGGCGGTGTCGGCCGCCTGGGCCGGTCCCTGGCCCGGGCGCGTGGTGGTGCTCGTTCCCGGCTCGCTGGAGGGCATGGGCGCGCTGCTCGGGGCGCCGGCCGACCGGCACCGGGGCATCGCCGCGGTGACGACCGGCCGGGCCGGGGGAGGGCCGGACGCCCCGGCGGACCGGGTGGTCGTCAACCCCGAGGCGTACACCGAACTCAGCGGAGTCGGCCAGGACATGGTGCTCACCCACGAGACGGCCCACGTGGCCACCCGCACCCGCACCTCGGCGGCGACCCCGATGTGGCTCTCCGAGGGCTTCGCCGACTGGGCGGCCTACCGGGGCACGGCCCACCCGGCCGGCCAGGCGGCGCCCGCGCTGCGGGACGCGGTGCGCGCGGGCCGTACCCCCGCGGGACTGCCGTCCGACGGGGACTTCGCCTTCACCGGCGACGCGGAAGCCCTGGCTCGCGCGTACGAGGGCGGCTGGCTGGCCTGCGCGCTGATCGCCGACCGGTGGGGCGAGCCGGAGCTGCGGGCCTTCTACCGCGCGGTGGGCGCGCACCGGCGCCGCGAGGCCCGGGAGCAGGCCGTGGCGCAGGCGCTGCGCGAGGTGCTGGGCACGACCCCGGAGGAGTTCACCGCCCGGTGGCGCGGCTACGTGCGGGAGCGGCTGGGCTGAGGACCTCGCCGCCCCGCCCCGCGCCGTCAGTCCAGCGTCTGGACGAGCTCCTGGCGGGTCGGCGTCAGGACGACACGGGCGCGGGCGCCGTTGACGAGCGGCATATACGGCGGGACGTGGCCGCACTCGACGCCGGCGATGATCGGCACGCCGAGCGGGCCGAGCGCGTCCAGCACGGCCTCGTGTTGGGTGAGCGAGTCGCGGTCGGGCGCCGAGGTCCGGCCGACCAGGACGGCGTTCGCGGCGTCGAAGAAGCCGGCCAGGCGCATGCCGTGGAGGTTGCGGCAGATCTCGAGCGCGTCGTCGTCGCCCACCGCCTCCACGTAGACGAGCAGCCCCTCGGGCGCGTGGGCGCGGGCGAACGCCGTGACGTCGCCGTACGGCGTGCCCGCCACGTTGCTCACCGTCTCGATGCACCCGCCGATCAGGCGCCCCTCGACTTCCAGGTCGCCGTCGCCGTCGCCGTCGCTGTCCAGGCGGGTCCAGGTACCGGTGGCGTTCAGGGTGTACTCGCGCACGTCCGGGAAGGCGCTGTAGTCGTCCCAGCCGCCGGTGCGGTGGCGGCCGGGCGGGGTCTGGGCGAACCGGCTCCCCTCGGGCAGGGCGGCGATGTCCAGCCAGGAGAGCAGCCCCTCGGGCACCCGGTAGGGGGTGTCCATCAGGTTGTTGCCGTGCAGGGTCGCGATCCCGGTCAGGAGAGTCAGCGGCGTGAGGATCGTCGACATGTCCGAGTAGCCGACCAGCCAGGTCGGTTCGGCCTCGCGCAGCCGGTCGAAGTCGAGCAGCGGCAGCAGGTCGATCGCGGTCTCGCCGCCCCACGGCGGCACGACGGCCCTGATGGCCGGGTCCGTCAGCATCGCCATCAGCTCCGCCGCGCGCTCCGCCGCCGGGGCGCTGACGTGCCCCGAGCCGTCCATGCAGTCGCCGACGACCACCTCGTACCCCCGCGCCTCCACCGTCGCGACGGCCACCTCCAGGCGCTTGCGGAGCGCCTCGGGGACGCCGCTGGAGGGGGAGGTGACGCCCACGCGGTCACCGGGGCGCAGGGGCCGTGGGTAGCGGATCGGCGTGGTGGGCGTACCGGAAGGGGCGTCGGAGGGGCTGGGGGAAGGGCTGTGGGACGGGCTGTGGGAGGGGGCCATGATCGGATTCTGGCAGAGGGCCTCAGGAGGTGAGTACCCGGTTTCGGTCGGCGTCCCGGTCGTCCGCGGGCGCGGTGCCGTCCTGCGGCGGGACCGCCGCGGCCCGCTCGCGCAGCCGCGGCTCCGTGACCGTCTGCGTCCACAGCACCCGGCACGCCGTCAGGGTCGCCGCCACCAGGAGCCCATTGCGTACCAGCAGGAGCAGCAGCCCCAGCGGGTCGCTGTCCGACACGTGCGAGAACCAGATCGGGAACTCCAGCAGCGTCACCCCGGTCGCCACCAGCACCAGCCGGGCCGCCGTGCGCATCCGGCTCGTCGGGAAGACCAGGCAGACCGACGCCAGGCCGACCAGCCACAGCATGTACTGGGGGCTGATCACCCGGCTCGTGGTGGTGAACAGCAGCACCGCCACGAACGCCGCGTCGCACAGCGTCGTCTTCCCGAACGCGCCCGTACGCCACACGCGCACCCGCCACACCAGCAGCCAGCCGAAGGCCGCGACCGTCAGCGCCAGCGCGGCCGTGGACACCACCGGCACGTACGGCCCGAGGAACTCCACCGAGCCGTAGTTCAGCGTCGCCCGCCCCTCCCAGCCGAAGTGCCGCGCCACGTGGAACACCAGCGCCCCCAGCGACTCCACCTCGGTGCCCCGGTCCCGCTGGAACGTCAGGAACGCCAGCGCCCCCGGCATCGCCGCTGTACAGAGCAGCAGCACCCCGGCCGCCGTCGCCACCGCGGCGGTCCACGAACGCAGGGTGACGCGCCCGCGCCGCGTGCCCGCGAGCAGCAGCACCGGCCAGACCTTCAGCATCGCGCCGAAACCGGCCAGCGCCCCCATGATCCTCGGGTGCCGGACACCCGCGAGCAGCGCGGCGACGGCGACGGCGGTCACCATCAGGTCATAGCGCGCGTACGCCGTCGGCCCCAGCAGCGGGACGCCAGCGACCCACACCCAGGCGCCCGACAGGCACTTGCCCGGGCGCCGGCCCGCGTACAGCAGCAGGCCGAAGACGGCCGCGTCGCAGGCGAAGGCGAGGACGAAGAAGGCGGAGGCGTAGTCCAGGAAGGGCAGCAGGCCGGGGGAGAGGACCGCGAGGGCGGCGGCCGGCGGGTACTGCCAGGTCACGTCGTCCATCGGGTACGTGCCGGCCCGCAGCACGTCGTACCAGCCCCGGTAGATCTGCGAGATGTCCGTGGTGATGTCGGGGCCCGGGAGGGTCATCACCTTGAAGACGAGGAGGAGCAGGAGGGTCCTGGTCAGCAGCCATATGGGGATGGGGCCCTTCATGCCTACCTCTACGTCTACGTCGTCGTCTGGTGGGGGGTGGAGACCGCGCGTGGGCAGTGGAGCGGGGCCGTTCGGTACTGTCGGCCTTGATGCAAACGATGCACAAGACCTTGATCGTAACCAACGACTTTCCGCCCAGACCCGGTGGGATTCAGGCGTTCTTGCACAACATGGCGCTCAGGCTCGATCCCGAGCGTCTTGTTGTGTACGCCTCCACCTGGAAGCGGGGGCGTGAGGGCGCCGAGGCGACCGCTCTGTTCGACGCGGAACAGCCCTTCCAGGTTGTCCGCGATCGTACGACGATGCTGCTGCCCACCCCCCGGGTCACCGCCCGGGCGGTCGCGCTCCTGCGGGAGCACGGCTGCGAGTCGGTGTGGTTCGGGGCGGCGGCGCCGCTCGGCCTCATGGCGCCCGCGCTGCGCCGGGCCGGCGCGAAGCGGATCGTCGCCACGACCCACGGCCACGAGGCGGGCTGGGCCCAGCTGCCGGGCTCCCGCCAGCTGCTGCGGCGCATCGGCGAGGGCACGGACACGCTCACGTACCTCGGCGAGTACACGCGCTCGCGCATCGCCGCCGCGCTGACGCCCGAGGCCGCCGCGCGGATGGCGCAGCTGCCGCCGGGCGTCGACGAGAAGACCTTCCACCCCGGCTCGGGCGGCGACGCCGTGCGCGAGCGCCTCGGGCTCGCCGAGCGGCCGGTCGTCGTCTGCGTCTCGCGCCTCGTCCCGCGCAAGGGCCAGGACACCCTGATCAGGGCCATGCCCGCGATCCTGGCCCGCGTGCCCGACGCGGTCCTGCTGATCGTGGGCGGCGGCCCGTACGAGAAGGACCTGCGCCGCCTCGCCGCGGAGACCGGCGTGGCCGGATCCGTACGCTTCACCGGAGCGGTGCCGTGGGAGGAGCTCCCCGCGCACTACGGCGCCGGCGACGTCTTCGCCATGCCGTGCCGTACGCGGCGGGGCGGCCTCGACGTGGAGGGCCTCGGCATCGTCTACCTGGAGGCCTCCGCCACCGGCCTCCCGGTCGTCGCCGGCGACTCCGGGGGCGCGCCGGACGCCGTCCTCGACGGCGAGACGGGCTGGGTCGTCCGCGGCACTTCCCCGGCGGAGTGCGCCGACCGCATCGTCACGCTCCTGCAGGACCCGGACCTCCGCCGCCGCATGGGTGAACGGGGCCGCGCCTGGGTCGAGGAGAAGTGGCGCTGGGACTTGCTGGCGGAGCGGCTGCAGCGACTGCTGTGAGGCGGTTGCCTGCGGTGCGGGGGCTTGCGGTGCGGCGGCTTGCGGTTCCGTGCCGTGCGGGCGCCCGCGTGGGCGGGGGCTGCGGAGGCTGGCGGCGCCGGCGTGTTCGCGCTTCCGCGTGGGCGGCTGCCGCCGGTGGGGTGCGGGGCGGGACCCCTCCGGGCTCGACTCCTCGCGGCTGGCGGCCTTGGCCTGTACGGACGCGGAACGGTCTCGGCGCCGCCAACCGCTGCGGGGACGACCCTGCACGGCCCCACCCCGGGCCGTCGCCCGCCTGCGGGCCGTAGCCCTGCCGGTTGTAGGCCCGTGCCCGAAGGGCTACGGGGGAGGGTGGGCGCAGCCCCGGTTTTGGGAAGTGGGGGTCCCCCCACGCCCGCAGGGCGAGGGGGAGGGGTGGAGGAGACAACACCGCCCAGCGCAGGCGAGCGGGTCCGGGGCGAGCCCCGACGTCGGGCCCCGCGCCCGGGAGGGCAGGCCGGCGCGAGCCGGAGCGCGCAGCCCGAGGCGTAACCCAGGCGAGGCCACGCCTTAGGCGTGGTAGATCGCTTCGATCTCGTCCGCGAAGTCCTTCGCCACCACGTTCCGCTTCAGCTTCAGCGACGGCGTGATGTGCCCCGCCTCCTCCGTGAACTGCGACGCGAGGATCCGGAACTTCCGCACCGACTCCGCCTTGGAGACCGCCGCGTTCCCGTCGTCCACGGCCCGCTGGACCTCCGCCAGCAGCTCCGCGTCCTCCCGCAGGGACGCCGCCGTCGAGCCCGCCGGCTTGCCGTGCTCCGCAGCCCAGCGGCCCAGGAACTCCTCGTCCAGCGTGATCAGCGCGCCGACGAAGGGCCGGCCGTCGCCGACGACCATGCACTCGGCGACCAGGGCGTGCCCCCGGATGCGGTCCTCGATCACCGCCGGGGCGACGTTCTTGCCGCCCGCGGTGACGAGGATCTCCTTCTTCCGGCCCGTGATGGCGAGGTACCCGTCCTCGTCCAGCGTGCCGATGTCGCCCGTGTGGAACCAGCCGTCGGCCAGCGCCTCGGCGGTCGCGGCCTCGTTGTTCCAGTAGCCCGAGAAGACGTGCTCGCCGTGCAGCAGCACCTCGCCGTCGTCGGCGATCCGTACGACCGAGCCGGGCAGCGGCTGGCCGACCGTGCCGATCTTCGGCCGGTCCCACGGGTTGAACGCCGTCGCCGCGCACGACTCCGTCAGGCCGTACCCCTCCAGCACGGTGAAGCCGATGCCCCGGAAGAAGTGCCCGAGCCGCTCGCCCAGCGGCGCGCCGCCCGAGATGGCGAACTCGCCGCGCCCGCCCAGCACCGCGCGCAGCTTGCTGTAGACGAGCTTGTCGAAGACGAAGTGCTTCAGCCGCAGTCCGAACGACGCGCCCTGCGGGGAGTCGACGGCGCGGCTGTACGCGATCGCCGTCTGCGCCGCCTTGTCGAAGATCTTGCCCTTGCCGTCCGCCTGCGCCTTGGCGCGCGCCGAGTTGTAGACCTTCTCGAAGACGCGCGGGACGCCGAGGATCAGGGTCGGGCGGAAGGAGGCGAGTTCGTCGGTGAGGTTCTTGATGTCCGGGACGCAGCCGAGGCGGATGGGCGCGAGGACGGAGGCGACCTCGACCAGCCGGCCGAAGACGTGCGCGGCGGGCAGGAAGAGCAGCACGGAGCACTCGCCCGTACGGAAGAGCGGCTTGAGGCGCTCGACGACGTTGCCGCACTCGGCGAAGAAGTTGCGGTGGGTCAGCACACAGCCCTTGGGACGGCCGGTGGTGCCCGAGGTGTAGACGATGGTGGCGATGTCGTCGGCCTTGGCGCTGGCGCTGCGCTCGTCGACCGTCTCCTCGGAGACGTCCGCGCCGGCCGCGACCAGCTCGTCGATCCCGCCCTTGTCGATCTGCCAGACGTGCCGCAGCTCCGGCAGCCGGTCGCGTACGGACGCGACGGCGGCGGCGTGCGCGTCGCTCTCGACCATCACCGCGACCGCGCCCGAGTCGCCCAGGATCCACTGCACCTGCTCCGGCGAACTGGTCTCGTACACCGGCACGGTCACCGCGCCCGCGCTCCAGATCGCGAAGTCCATCTGCACCCACTCGTAGCGGGTGCGGGAGATGAGGCCCACCCGGTCGCCGGGGCGCACGCCCTGCGCGATCAGGCCCTTGGCGGCGGCCCGCACCTCGGCGAGGAACTGGGTGGCGGTGACGTCCGTCCAGGCACCGGCCACCTTGCGGCCCATGACAGCCACGTCCGGGTGCTGCGCGGCATTGCGGCGGATGAGATCCGTCAGATTGCCGTCCGTGGGGACCTCGTACAGGGCCGGAAGGCTGAACTCGCGCAAGACTGCTGCTCCTCATCGGGCGCCGGCGCCACGGCTCTGTGTGATGCACCGGCTGCGGTCCATGATCGGGCAGGTGCTCGGTGGGGGTGAGCACGACTGGACTGCCCGGACGTTACCGACCAGTACTAGGTTCCCGATAGGGGCCCCGGCCGAATGTTCGCTGCGTCACACGTGTTCACGGGTGCTTCGCGCACAGTAGTCCACTGTCGTGAAGACTCGGAAGTAACCGCAGGTCCGAGCACTTAGGGTGGGGGGTTATGCGAGGCACGAGGGTCAACGTGATCAGTGACGTCCACGGGAACGCCGAGGACCTGGCCAAGGCAGGGGACGGCGCGGACGCCCTCATCTGCCTCGGCGACCTCGTCCTCTTCCTCGACTACCACGACCACTCGCGCGGCATCTTCCCCGACCTCTTCGGCGTCGAGAACGCCGACCGCCTCGTCGAACTGCGCACCGCCCGCCGCTTCGACGAGGCCCGCGAGCTGGGCCGCCGGCTCTGGGCCGAGCTGGACGTGGACCGCGAGAGCGCCATCGAGGCGGCCGTGCGCACGCAGTACGCCGAGCTCTTCGCCGCCTTCCCGACACCGACGTACGCGACGTACGGGAACGTCGACATGCCCGGTCTCTGGCACGAGTACGCCCGCCCCGGCACCACCGTCCTGGACGGGCAGCGTGTCGAGATCGGCGGCCGCGTCTTCGGTTTCGTCGGCGGCGGGCTGCGCACCCCGATGCGCACGCCGTACGAGATCTCCGACGAGGAGTACGCGGCGAAGGTCGAGGCGCTCGGCGAGGTGGACGTGCTGTGCTCGCACATTCCGCCGGAGCTGCCGGAGCTCACCTACGACACGGTCGCCCGCCGCTTCGAGCGCGGCAGCCGTGCGCTGCTCGCCGCGATCCGGCGGACGAGGCCGCGGTATGCGCTGTTCGGGCACGTCCACCAGCCGCTGGTTCGGCGGATGCGGGTGGGGGCGACGGAGTGCGTGAACGTCGGCCATTTCGCGTCGACCGGGACGCCGTGGGCCCTGGAATGGTGAGCCGCGGCCACGCGATAACCTTCCCACCTCAGACTCACCCAAGGAGCCACAGCGATGGCGGAACACACCAGCTCGAGCATTGAGATCGAGGCGGCGCCGGCCGACGTCATGGGCGTGATCGCCGACTTCGCGCGCTACCCCGAGTGGACGGGCGAGGTGAAGGAGGCCGAGGTCCTCTCGACGGACGCCGCCGGCCGCGCCGAGAAGGTCCGGCTGCTGCTGGACGCGGGCGCGATCAGGGACGAGCACACCCTGGCGTACACCTGGACCGGCGACGACGAGGTCAGCTGGACGCTGGTCAAGTCCCAGATGCTCCGCGCGCTGGACGGCACGTACCACCTGGCCCCGCTCGCGGGCGGCACCCGCACCAAGGTGACGTACCGGCTGACGGTCGACGTCAAGATCCCGATGCTCGGCATGATCAAGCGCAAGGCCGAGAAGGTCATCATCGACCGGGCCCTGGACGGCCTGAAGAAGCGCGTCGAGGCGACCGCGTCCTAAGGCGCCCCCCCCCGGGCGCCCCCCGGGCTCACGACGCCCGGCACGCACCGCACATTCATGGCCCCCGGGCCCGGGCCTCGTCCCGGCCCCCGGGGGTCGCCCCGGTAGCGTGGGGCGCCATGCGCACCCTCCTCGTCACCGGCCCCGGCGGCGCCGGCCGCACCACCCTCGCCGCCGCGACCGCAATCGGCAGCGCCCGGCAGGGGCGGCGGGTCCTGCTCGTCACCGCCGACCGGGCGCCCGGCGAGTGGTTCCGGGACCGCTTCCCGGACGGTGACGGCCCCGTCGTCCGCCGCATCGACTCCGGCGCGCACTTCCGCGCCGAGCTCCTCGCCTTCCAGGAGCGCGCCGGCGCCGCGCTCGGTCTGCTGGGCGCGGCCCCCTTCGCGGAGGAGGAGCTCACCGAGCTGCCCGGCAGCGACCGGTTCGCGCTCCTGCGGGCGCTGCGGGACGCCGCCGCCGGGGACTGGGACCTCGTCGTCGTCGACATGCCGCCGCTGCCCGACGCCCTCGCCGTACTGGCCCTGCCCGCGCAGCTGCGCCGCTACCTGCGGCGGCTGCTGCCGCCCGAGCGGCAGGCCGCCCGCGCGCTGCGGCCGATGCTCGCGCAGCTCGCCGGCGTACCGATGCCCGCCGAGTGGCTGTACGAGACCGCGGGCCGCTGGGACGGCGAACTCGCCGCCGTCCAGGCGCTCGTCGAGGCCCCGACGACCTCGGTGCGGCTCGTGGCCGAGCCGGGACCGGCCGCCGCCGCCGCGCTGCGCACCGCCCGCGCGGGGCTCGCCCTGTACGGCCTCGCCGTCGACACGGCCGTCGCCAACCGGATCCTGCCGACCGCCTCCCCCGACCCGTGGCTCTCCGGCCTCGCCGCCCAGCAGCAGGACCACCTGAAGGCGCTGTACGAGGACCTCGGCGACGGCGTGCACGAGGTGCGGGAGGTGCCGCACCTGGGGCACGCGCCCCGCTCCGCCGACGACCTCGCGCCCCTTGACGTACCTCCCGGAAGCGCCCGGCCCGCGCCGGAGTGGGCCGTCGAGGACCGCCGCGACCCCGACGGCGTGCTGGTCTGGCGGATCCCGCTGCCCGGAGCCGGCAAGCCCGACCTCGGGCTCGTCCGCCGGGGTGACGAACTCGTGCTCACGGTCGGCCCGTTCCGCCGCATCGTGCCGCTGCCGTCCGCCCTGCGCCGCTGCACCGTCACGGGCGCGGGCCTCGCGGACGGCGTGCTGAGCGTGCGCTTCACACCCGACCCGGATTTGTGGCCCCGTACGCGGTAACGTCGAGGGTGACCCAGCCACACAGCCGCAGCAGCCGCAGGAGTACGCCATGAGCGATGCCACCCAGCATCCCGACGCCGACGCCTGGGCGAGGGCCTGCGCCGAGGACCTGGACGCCGAGCGGGCGCGCCGCCGCGGGCCGGCCGGACCGCCGCCCGGCACCGCCGCCGAGGAGCTGCGCAAGCTCGTCGACGCGGTCGCCGACAAGGTCGCCTCGCTGCGCACCCCGCTGCTCGGCGCGGGCGCGCAGAACGCCGTGCAGCAGCTCGTCAGCCAGGCCAAGTCGGCCGTGGAGCCGGTGATCGAGCGCAACCCCGAGGTCTTCGACCACCTCGCCGCCGCCGGCAGCGAACTGCTCGCCGCGTACCGCTCCGCCGTCGAGGGCCAGGAGCGCCGCTGGACCCAGGGCCGGCCGGCGGCCAAGAAGGCCGACCCCGGCGACCACCGCGACGACCGCGAAGGCCCGGACCCCAGCGAGCACATCGACCTGGACTGAGGGGCCGGGACCGAGAGCTCCGTGCCCGCCCTCGGGTACGGTTGGCCGTAGCGGGGCTCGACCGAAAACTGAGGGACACATGGGACTCACCATCGGCGTCGACATCGGCGGCACGAAGATCGCGGCCGGAGTGGTCGACGAAGAGGGCACGATCCTCGACATCCACAAGGTGCCCACCCCGCCGACCGCCGACGGCATCGTCGACGCGATCTGCGCCGCCGTCGCCGAAGCGGGCAAGGGCCATGAGATCGAGGCGGTCGGCATCGGTGCCGCCGGTTACGTCGACGACAAGCGCGCCACCGTCCTGTTCGCGCCGAACATCCACTGGCGGCACGAGCCGCTGAAGGACAAGGTCGAGCAGCGCACCGGCCTCCCGGTGGTCGTGGAGAACGACGCGAACGCCGCCGCGTGGGGCGAGTACCGCTTCGGCGCCGGCCAGGGCCACGACGACGTCATCTGCATCACCCTCGGCACGGGACTCGGCGGCGGCATCATCATCGGCAACAAGCTGCGCCGCGGCCGCTTCGGCGTGGCCGCCGAGTTCGGCCACATCCGGGTGGTGCCGGACGGCCTGCTGTGCGGCTGCGGCAGCCAGGGCTGCTGGGAGCAGTACGCCTCCGGGCGCGCCCTCGTGCGGTACGCCAAGCAGCGCGCCGCCGCCACCCCGGAGAACGCCACGATCCTGCTGGCGCTGGGCGACGGCACCCCCGAGGGCATCGAGGGCAAGCACATCAGCGACGCCGCCCGCCAGGGCTGCCCGGTCGCCGTCGACTCGTTCCGCGAGCTGGCCCGCTGGGCCGGGGCGGGCCTCGCCGACCTGGCGTCGCTGTTCGACCCGTCGGCCTTCATCGTCGGCGGCGGTGTCTCGGACGAGGGCGAGCTGGTCCTCGGCCCGATCCGCAAGTCCTTCCGCCGCTGGCTGGTGGGCGGCCGCTACCGCCCGCACGCCCAGGTGCTCGCGGCCCAGCTGGGCGGCAAGGCCGGGCTCGTCGGCGCGGCGGACCTGGCCCGCCAGGGCTGAACGTTCCGTCTCACGGTGCCCGCCGCGTCCTCACCCGGATGCGGCGGGCACCGTCATATCGTGCTGGTATGACGCTCGACGACCTGCCCAACTCCCGTACCGAGCCCGATGGTTCCGCCGTCATCCGGGTGCTGAGCTACAACGTCCGCTCGCTGCGCGACGACGAGGACGCGCTCGCGCGGGTGATCCGGGCGTGCCGGCCCGACGTCGTCTTCGTCCAGGAGGCGCCCCGCTTCTTCCGGTGGCGCAAGCACGCCGCACGGCTGGCCAAGAAGAGCGAGCTGGTCGTGCTGACGGGTGGCGCGAGCGCGGCCGGTCCGCTGCTGCTGTGCTCGCTGAGGGTGACGGTCGAGCGCACCGAGGACGTCCTGCTGCCGCTCACGCCCGGCCTGCACCGGCGGGGCCTCGCGACGGCGGTCGTACGCGTCGGGGGCGCCCGGCTCGGGCTGGTCGGCTGCCACCTGAGCCTGCGCTCCGACGAGCGGTACGCCCAGGCCGGGATGGCGCTGGACCGGCTGGCCGCCCTGGACGCGCCGCACGCGATCGTGGCGGGCGACGTCAACGACGAGCCGGACGGGAACGCGTTCCGGCGGCTCGCGGCCGAGCTCCAGGACTGCTGGGCGGTACGGCCCTGGGGCGGCGAGCTCACCTGGCCGCCCGGCGAGCCGCGCAAGCGGATCGACGCGGTCTTCGCCACGAAGGGCGTCGAGGTGCTCGGCTGCGGCGTCCCGCGGGGCCTGCCGGGCATCACGGACACGGACCTGCGCGCGGCCACGGACCACCTCCCGGTCCTGGCGGCGCTCAGGGTGCCCGGCGATACCGCCCGGACCGTTTAGGGGGTGTCTTCCGGATCAGGCCCTAGACCACGGCACCCCGGCCCGGGTCGTCGTCCTCCTCGTCGCCGTGGCGCATCCGGGCCACCAGCGTGAGGAAGCCGCCGACGAAGCCACCGACGCACAGCGTGGTGAGCCACCACGTCATGTCCCACTGCAGCAGCACCGCGACCAGCATCAGCACCGGGCCGCCGACCACGCCGAGCCACGCGAACTTCGCGGTCGTGTCCGCCTCCGGCAGCGGGGGCGGCTCCGGCGGCACGAAGTGGCCCTCGTCCGATGCGTCGAGGTCCTCGTCCTTGGCCTCGGGCAGCTCGTAGTCGCGCGGGCCGCCGCCTCCGACGCCGGGCGCGAAGACCACCGAGCTGCCCAGCGGCCGGTCGGCGGCCCCGCCCGCGTCGCGGGTCTCCCCGCCGCCGTCCTCGAGGTCCCCGTTGACGTCGCCCTCCGGCAGCGCCAGGTCCTCCACGGCCTTGAACGTGAACGGCTTCACGCCCGGCGGGTCCGCCGGCTCCTCGCCGTACCCCGCGACGATCGCCGCCCACGCCGCCTCTTCGTCGAACGGCTGCTCGTCCCGCTTGTCCGAGTCGTGCTGCTCAGCCACCGGTGGTGCTCCCCTTCTCGCCGACGCCCGGAGCGAGCCGGCCGATGAACGCGTAACTCTCCTCGAAGATCCGCTCCGCGTCGTGGTCCAACGTCGCCACGTGGTAGCTCTGTTCCAGCAGGATCTCCCGGACGTCCACCGAGGAGATCCGGCTCAGGATGCGGGCCGAGTCGGCCGGCGACACCACGTGGTCCTGCGGGCTGTGCAGCAGCAGCACCGGCTGCGTGACCTGCGGAAGCTCGCCGTCGACCATCCG
The DNA here is from genome assembly GCF_055571835.1 of Streptomyces sp. NPDC030862. NCBI lineage: Bacteria > Bacillati > Actinomycetota > Actinomycetes > Kitasatosporales > Streptomycetaceae > Streptomyces > Streptomyces sp. NPDC030862. The sequence goes on from NZ_JBVIEN010000008.1 coordinate 18,749, forward strand.
GAAGAACCGCCGCACCGAGTGCGCGGCGTGCAGCGGCACCCGGTCGTACCCGGCCTCCGTCATGCCCTCCTTGGCTATGTCGTCCACGATGCCGGGCCGCGACGGGACGAGGTGGCGCACGACCGGCAGCGCGTGGGCGGCGAGCCCGTGGATCTTGTTCGCCGGGTTCACCAGCACGATGCCCCGCACGGCGTCGCCGTGCCGGGCGGCGAGCCGCAGGGTGAGCGCCCCGCCCATGGAGAGCCCGAAGACGAAGACCTGCTCGCACCGCGCCAGCAGCGCCCGCAGCTCGCGGTCCACCTCCGCGTACCAGTCCTGCCAGCCAGTCACCTGCATGTCCTGCCAGCGGGTGCCGTGCCCGGGCAGCAGCGGCAGCGACACCGTCAGGCCGCGTGCGGCCAGGTACTCGGCCCAGGGCCGCATGGACCGCGGCGAGCCGGTGAAACCGTGACAGAGCAGCACGCCGACCCGGCCGCCCTCGTGGCGGTACGGCTCGGCTCCGGGGACGACCGGCACGGGGGTCTCCTGTTCGGGAAAGGGTGATCGATGGGGCGGGGGTGGATCTCGGGAAGGAGGTGTACTTCACCGTACGCGACCGGACCGACACCGACCAGGGCCGTCGTCCCACCCATCAGCCCATCAGGAAGAGCCCAGGCGCCGCACGGGTTATGGTCTGTTCGACGGAACACAGGAGAGGCACTCGAAACTTGATCTACGGCGCAATGAAGTTCTCCATCGGAGGGACGCTGAAGCTCGCCTTCAGGCCCTGGGTGGAGGGCCTCGAGAACATTCCCGCCGAGGGGCCGGCGATCCTCGCGAGCAACCACCTCTCCTTCTCGGACTCCTTCTTCCTGCCCGCGGTCCTCGACCGCAAGGTGACCTTCATCGCCAAGGCCGAGTACTTCACCTCGCCCGGCGTGAAGGGCAAGCTGACGGCCGCGTTCTTCAAGGGCGTCGGCCAGCTGCCGGTGGACCGCTCGGGTGCCCGCGGCGCCGGCGAGGCGGCGATCAAGAGCGGTATCGAGGTCATCGAGCGCGGTGAGCTCTTCGGCATCTACCCCGAGGGCACCCGCTCGCCGGACGGCCGGCTCTACCGCGGCAAGCCCGGCGGCCTCGCACGCGTGGCGCTGGCCACCGGGGCGCCGGTCATCCCGGTCGCGATGATCGACACCGAGAAGATCCAGCCGCCCGGCAAGGTCGTCCCCAAGCTCATGCGCCCGGGCATCCGCATCGGCAAGCCGCTGGACTTCAGCCGCTACCACGGCATGGACGGCGACCGGTTCATCCTGCGCTCGGTCACCGACGAGGTGATGTACGAGATCATGAAGCTGTCCGGCCAGGAGTACGTCGACATCTACGCGACCGCCGCCAAGCGCCAGATCGCCGACGCCGAGAAGGCGGCCAAGGAAGCGGCCAAGGAGGCCGCGAAGGAAGCGGCGAAGGCCGCGTCGCGCGAGCAGTCCGGCGCCTGACGGCGCCGTACGGTCCGTACGTTCCGCTGTACATCCAGGGGTGGGGAAGTTGGCCAAGCGCGAGCGCGTCGTGCGCATGTCCGTGGAGCAGCCGCTGTGGCGTGCTCTGACCGCGTACCGCGTGCTCACCATGGTGTACGCGGTGCTGCTGTTCGTCTTCACCCGCGACAAGTTCGAGCGCCCCTGGGTGGCCATCGCGTTCCTCGCCGTGATGTCGGTGTGGACGCTGGCCACCCTCCCGAAGGTCGCCGGTGCCGCGGGCTGCACCAAGCGGTTCCTCATCGCCGACCTCACCCTCGCCCTCACCGGCATCCTGCTGACGCCGCTCGCCGACGTGCACGCCCAGACGTTCGACGGCTCGACGCTGCCGACCATCTGGACCGCCGGATCGGTCCTCGCGTACGCCATCAAGGGCGGCTGGCGCTGGGCCGCCCTCGCCTCGTCCCTGGTGGCCGTCGCCAACATCGTCGAACGCGGCCAGCCCAGCCGGGACACCCTCCACAACGTCCTGCTCGTGTGGGTGGCCTCCATCGCCATCGGTTACGTCGTGGAGGTGGCCCGCGCCTCCGAGCGCACCCTCGCGCGGGCCCTGGAGATCGAGGCCGCCACCCGCGAGCGCGAGCGGCTGGCCCGCGACATCCACGACTCCGTCCTCCAGGTGCTGGCCATGGTCCAGCGCCGGGGGACGGCGCTGGGCGGCGAGGCCGCCGAGCTCGGCCGGATGGCGGGGGAGCAGGAGGTGGCGCTGCGCACCCTGGTGGCGGGCGGCCTGACCCCGACCTCGCACGTCTCCGAGGACGAGTCCCAGGGCGCGGTGGTCCGCGTGGTGGAGGAGCCGGACGACGACGACACCGCCCCCGGCGCCCCCGTCGACCTGCGCAGCCTGCTGGCCCCGCACGCCGGATCGCGGGTCACCTTCTCGGAACCGGGCGCTCCGGTGCTGCTGCCGCCCGCCGCGGCGAAGGAGCTGGCGGCCGCTGTCGGTGCCGCCCTGGACAATGTCCGCAGACACGCCGGCGAGGGCGCCCAGGCGTGGATCCTCGTCGAGGACTGGCCCGACGAGGTGATCGTGACGGTACGGGACGACGGGCCGGGCATCCCGGAGGGGCGGCTCGCGCAGGCGGAGGGAGAGGGGCGCATGGGGGTGGCGCTCTCCATCCGCGGCAGGCTCCGCGACCTGGGCGGCACGGCCGAGCTGATCTCGGTCCCGGGCCAGGGCACAGAAGTCGAATTGAAGGTTCCACGGGGGAAGGCGACGAAATGACGCAGCAGCAGACGAAGGTGATGGTCGTCGACGACCATCCGATGTGGCGGGACGCGGTCGCCCGCGACCTGGCCGAGGCCGGGTTCGACGTGGTCGCCACCGCGGGCGACGGGGAGCAGGCGGTCCGCCGCGCCCAGGCGGTCTCCCCGGACGTCCTCGTCCTGGACCTGAACCTGCCCGCCAAGCCGGGGGTCCAGGTCTGCAAGGAGCTCGTCGCCGCCAACCCGGCGCTGCGCGTGCTGGTGCTGTCCGCGAGCGGCGAGCACGCCGACGTGCTGGAGGCGGTGAAGTCCGGCGCGACCGGCTACCTGCTGAAGTCGGCCAGCACCGAGGAGCTGATCGACGCCGTGCGCCGTACCGCCGTCGGGGACCCGGTCTTCACGCCGGGCCTGGCCGGGCTCGTCCTCGGGGAGTACCGGCGGCTGGCCTCCGATCCCGCCCCCGCCACCGGGCGGGACGAGCCGAAGGCGCCGCAGCTCACCGAGCGCGAGACCGAGGTGCTGCGGCTGGTCGCCAAGGGCCTGAGCTACAAGCAGATCGCCGAGCGCCTGGTCATCTCCCACCGCACCGTCCAGAACCACGTTCAGAACACGCTCGGCAAGCTCCAGCTGCACAACCGCGTCGAGCTCGTGCGGTACGCGATAGAGCGCGGCCTGGACGACGCGTAAGCCCGCGCGGGGCGCGCGTAACTTCCCTACGCCCGCCCGGAATTCACCTTTCGTACCGTCCCGGAGTGAGCTGGGTCACCCTTACCGTGACCGTGCAGCCCTCGGTGACGACGAAGGGAAACGGTCCATGCGGGTGGGAGTACTGACCGGCGGCGGAGACTGCCCCGGCCTGAACGCGGTCATCCGCGGCATCGTCCGCAAGGGTGTCCAGGAGTACGGCTACGAGTTCACCGGCTTCCGGGACGGCTGGCGAGGCCCCCTGGAGGGCGACACCGTACGCCTCGACATCCCCGCCGTGCGCGGCATCCTGCCGCGCGGCGGCACCATCCTCGGCTCCTCGCGCACCAACCCCCTCACGGCGGCGGACGGCGTCCGCCGCATCAAGCAGAACCTCGCCAAGCAGGAGGTGGACGCGCTCATCGCGATCGGCGGCGAGGACACCCTCGGTGTCGCCGCCCGCATCGGCGACGAGCACGGCGTCCCCTGCGTCGGCGTGCCCAAGACCATCGACAACGACCTGTCCGCCACCGACTACACCTTCGGCTTCGACACCGCCGTCGGGATCGCCACCGAGGCCATCGACCGCCTCCACACCACCGCCGAGTCCCACATGCGGGTCCTCGTCGTCGAGGTGATGGGCCGTCACGCCGGCTGGATCGCCCTCCACTCCGGCCTCGCCGGCGGCGCCAACGTCATCCTCATCCCCGAGCAGCGCTTCGACGTCGACCAGGTCTGCGCCTGGGTGACCTCGCGCTTCCGGGCCTCGTACGCGCCGATCGTCGTCGTCGCCGAGGGAGCCATGCCCAAGGACGGCGACATGGTCCTGAAGGACGGGACGCTCGACTCCTTCGGTCACGTCCGGCTCTCCGGGGTCGGCGAGTGGCTGGCCAAGGAGATCGAGAAGCGCACCGGCAAGGAGGCCAGGACCACCGTCCCCGGCCATGTCCAGCGCGGCGGCACGCCGAGCGCCTTCGACCGCTGGCTGGCCACCCGCTTCGGCCTCCATGCCATCGACGCCGTACGCGACGGTGACTTCGGCACCATGGTCGCCCTGCGGGGGACGGACATCGTCCGCGTCCCGATCCGCGAGGCGACGGCCCGCCTGAAGACGGTCGACCCGAAGCTGTACGAGGAGGCCGGGGTCTTCTTCGGCTGACAGGGCCGCGCCGGCCGGCTCCGGCCGGCTCCGGCCGACCGGCGCGGGCCCGGGGGCGGTCGTATATTCGCGCTATCCGGGCGAAGGGAGACAGACCGTGGAAGTCCTGGCCTTCGGCGTGCAAACGGACGAGAAGCCGCTGATGGAGGCGGCCTTCGCGGGCCACCACGACCTCCGCTGCCTGGACGTCTTCCTCACCGGGGACACCGCCCCCCTCGCCGCCGGGTACGAAGCCGTCTCCACCAGCGTCAACGCCGACCTCGACGCCCGCGTGCTGCACGCCCTCGCGGCCGGCGGCACGCGGATGATCGCCCAGCGCTCCACCGGCTTCAACAACATCGACCTGACCGCCGCCCAGCAGCTGGGCCTCACCGTCGCCCGCGTCTCCTCCTACTCGCCGTACTCCGTGGCGGAATTCGCCTGGGCCCTCGCGACGGCGGTCAACCGCCGCCTCGTCCGCGCCGCCATCCGCACCCGCGACTTCGACTTCCGCCTCGACGGACTGCTCGGCCACGACCTGCACGGCCGCACGGCCGGCGTCCTCGGCACCGGCAGGATCGGCGAGGCGTTCACCCGGATCGCCCACGGCTTCGGCATGGAGCTCCTCGGCTGGGACATGGCCCCAACCCCGCCTGCGTCGCGCTCGGCATGCGGTACGTCGAGAAGGACGAGCTCTTCGCCGCCGCCGACGTCCTCACCCTGCACGTGCCGCTGGTGCCGGAGACCCGCCACCTGGTCGACGCCGCCGCGCTCAAGGCCATGAAGGACGACGCCATCCTGGTGAACTCCAGCCGCGGCGGCCTGATCGACACGGACGCCCTCGTCACCGAGCTGCGCGCCGGCCGCTTCACCGGCGTCGGCCTCGACGTCTACGAGGCGGAGGCCGGGCTCTTCTACCTGGACAAGTCCCTGGAGCCCGTCACCGACGACACCCTCGCCCGGCTGATGACCTTCCCGAACGTCGTGGTCACCTCCCACCAGGCGTACTACACCGTCGAGGCGGTGACCGAGATCATCGCGACGACGGTGCGGAACATCACCGACTACGAAGCCGGCCGCCGCAGCGAGAACGTCCTGGTCCCGCCGCCCGGCGACCTCACCGCGGGCTGACCTCCAGCTCCCGCAGCAACTCCCGTACGACCGCCGCGCCGCGCAGCGTCAGCACCGACTCCGGGTGGAACTGCACGCCCGCGAAGCCCGACCCGCGCAGCGCGTGCACCTCGCCCGTCGCCGCCTCGCGGCTGATCTCCACTCCGTGCGCCGCGAGCTCGGCGGCGGCCCCGTCGTCGCAGCGGGCCGTGAAGCTGTTGTAGAAGCCCACCGTCTCCGGCGTGCCGAACAGGTCGATCCGCACCTGGGCCCCCTGGAACGGCACCTCCTTGCGCACGATCGGCAGCCCCAGCTCGGCCGCGATCAGCTCGTGCCCGAGGCACACCCCGAGCAGGCCGTGCGGGTGGCCGCCCGCCCGGCGTACGAGCTCGGCGGCGAGCGCCCGCAGCGAGCGCATCTTCGGGTCGGCGAGGTCGCCCGGGTCGCCGGGCCCGGGCCCCAGCACCACCGGACCCTCGTGCGCGAGCACCGCCTCCCGCAGCCCCGGCTCGTCGTAGCGGCGGACCGTCACCTCCAGGCCCGCGGCGCGCAGCACGTGCGCGAGCATCGCCGTGAAGGTGTCCTCCGCGTCCACCACCAGGGCGTGTCCGGCGGCCGGGGCGGCGTCCCGGTCCTGCATCTTGAGCCAGAACGGCGCCAGGTCGGCGCGGCGCGCGTCCAGCGCCGCCCGCACCCGCGGGTCCTCCGCCAGCCGCGCCGGCCGTGCGGACTCCTCGCGCGGCCGCCCCGGACGCACCCCCAGCGCCGTCAGCACACCCGCCGCCTTGGCATGCGTCTCGGCGACCTCGCTCTCCGGGACCGAGTGCCGCACCAGCGTGGCGCCGACCGGGACGCGCAGCTCGCCGTCGGCCGCGATGTCGGCTGTACGGATGAGGATCGGCGAGTCCAGCGTCTGCGCCCCGCTCGCGTCCGTCCCGAGCAGCGCCAGGGCGCCCGCGTAGTAGCCCCGCCCGCCGGTCTCATGGCGCTCGATGACCCGGCAGGCGTTCTGTACCGGCGACCCGGTGACCGTGGCCGCGAACATCGTCTCGCGCAGCACCTCCCGCACGTCCAGCGAGGAGCGGCCGCGCAGCTCGTACTCGGTGTGCGCCAGGTGGGCCATCTCCTTCAGCCGCGGCCCGACCACCACACCGCCCATGTCGCCGACGGTGCACATCATCTTCAGTTCCTCGTCCACGACCATGGAGAGCTCGTCGGTCTCCTTGCGGTCGGCGAGGAAGGCGAGCAGGTCCTCGGCCGTCGGCCCGCCCGCCGGATAGCGGTACGTGCCGCTGATCGGGTTCATCACCACCGTCCCCGCCCGTCTCCCCCCACCACCCTCGAACGAGAGCGCTTCGCGCTCGCCCCTCCCACCCGACATGCGGACGTGTACCTCCGGGCTCGCGCCCACCAGGGTGCGCTCACCGGTGTGTACCACGAAGGTCCAGTACGCGCCCCGCTCACCGGCGAGCAGCCGCCGGAACAGCGCCAGCGCGTCCCGCCGCCCGAACCCGGGGATCGCGCCCCGGTACGTACGCCGGATGACGAAGTTCGCGCCCTCCCCCCGCCCGATCTCGTCCTCGATGACCCGCCGCACGGTCCCGGCGTACTCCTCGTCCGAGACGTCGAAGGCCCCGCCCTCCACCACCACGTCGTGCGCGGGCAGCCGCTCCAGCACCTCCGCGAGCGGCAGCTCGTACGCCTCGTCGGCGACGAGCACCGACAGCGGCGTCCCGTCGTCGCGTACGTCGAAGCCGCGCTCCCGCAGCTGCCGGAACGGCACCAGGGCGAGCGTGGGCCGCGCCCCGACGGGGAGGTCGGCGAGGCGTTCCGCCTCGTGGACCGTGCCGATCAGCACCTCGACGGTGTCATGGTCACGTCCGGGTGTTCGGCGGCGGAGCAGGGCGAAGGGCGGGCAGGTGTCGTCGAGGAGTCGACCGAGGTCCATGGTGTGTGCGTTCCTTCCGGGAGGAGGGGAGGAACGGCCCGTGAAACGGAAGAAGGCCGCCCCTCGGGCGGCCTTCGCGGTGTCGGTGCGTACGCGAGTCAGTGGGCCGCCGGATGAGCGGTCCACCACCAGTTCTGCGTCGTCTGGGTCTGCTGCGCGTACATGCGGCGCACACTACCCCAAGATTCCTTGTCTCATCAGGTGGGCTCACAGATGGACGTATCGGAAGAACCCGTAAGGTTGGTCAGGTGACCGTGAACGCTAAGACCACCGCTACCGGTGGCAACACCTGGCGAGACCTGCCCGCGGCGCAGCAGCCCGAGTACCCGGATGCCGAGGCTCTGCGCGATGTGATCGCGGACCTCGAGTCGTATCCGCCGCTCGTCTTCGCAGGCGAGTGCGACCAGCTGCGCGCCCGGATGGGAGCCGTCGCCAGGGGCGAGGCGTTCCTGCTCCAGGGCGGCGACTGCGCCGAGGCCTTCGACGCCGTGTCCGCCGACCACATCCGTAACAAGCTCAAGACGCTGCTCCAGATGGGCGCCGTCCTCACCTACGCCGCCTCCGTACCCGTCGTGAAGGTGGGACGGATCGCCGGCCAGTACTCCAAGCCGCGCTCCAAGCCGACCGAGACCCGCGACGGCGTGACCCTGCCGACCTACCGCGGCGACTCCGTCAACGGCTTCGAGTTCACCGAGGCGGCCCGGATCCCGGACCCGCAGCGGCTCAAGCGCATGTACCAGGCGTCCGCCTCGACGCTGAACCTGGTGCGCGCCTTCACCACCGGCGGTTACGCCGACCTGCGCCAGGTGCACGCCTGGAACCAGGACTTCGTGAAGTCGTCGCCGTCCGGCCAGCGCTACGAGCAGCTGGCGCGGGAGATCGACAACGCGCTGAACTTCATGAAGGCCTGCGGCACCGACCCGGCCGAGTTCCGCACGGTCGAGTTCTACGCCTCCCACGAGGCGCTGCTGCTGGACTACGAGTCGGCGCTGACCCGCGTCGACTCGCGGACCGGGCACCTGTACGACACCTCGGGCCACATGGTCTGGATCGGTGAGCGCACCCGCCAGCTGGACGGCGCGCACATCGAGTTCGCGTCGCGGATCCGCAACCCCATCGGGATCAAGCTGGGCCCGACGACGACGGTCGACGAGGCGCTGACGTACATCGACCGCCTCGACCCGGACCGCGAGCCGGGCCGGCTGACCTTCATCGTCCGCATGGGCGCCGACAAGGTCCGCGACAAGCTACCCGAGCTGGTCGAGAAGGTCACGGCGTCCGGTGCCACGGTGGCCTGGGTGACCGACCCGATGCACGGCAACACCTTCGAGGCGGCCTCCGGCCACAAGACGCGCCGCTTCGACGACGTGCTCGACGAGGTCAAGGGCTTCTTCGAGGTCCACAAGGAGCTCGGTACGCACCCGGGCGGCATCCACGTGGAGCTGACCGGTGACGACGTCACCGAGTGCGTGGGCGGCGGCGACGAGATCTTCGTCGACGACCTGCACCAGCGCTACGAGACCGCCTGCGACCCCCGGCTCAACCGCAGCCAGTCGCTGGACCTGGCCTTCCTGGTGGCGGAGATGTACCGCGACCAGTGACCTTGGCTGGCTGTGATCTTGGCTGGAAAAAGCCTTGACGTGCCGATGGGGCGCGGATCCATGTGATCCGCGCCCCATCGGCGTTTTCGTCGGCTTCCCCGCTGTTGCGCTCCGGGGGTGCGGGGTAAGGTTAGGTTAGCCTCACCGAGGAATCGGGAAGGGCTTCCAGAACCATTGGCCGTCCGACCCGTTTCCGGATCCGCAGGGAGGTGACCGCGTGTACGTCTGCTCGTGCTTCGGTGTCACGGAGAAGCAGGTCAAGGAACACGCGGAGGCCGGCGCCTGCACGCCCCGCCAGATAGCGTCCGCCTGCAAGGCCGGCACCGACTGCGGGTCCTGCGTACGCCGCATCCAGGCCATCCTCGGCCGCGGAAACTGCCCGCGGCGCGATCTGGTGGACCAGGGCAGGCCCGCCCTCACCGCCGACGTCCCGGAGACCGCCGAACCGCTGGCCGAAGCCGCGTAAGGGCCGGGTGGGCTAGCTGTCCGGCTGCTCGATCAGCTGGGCGATGTAGAGCGCCTCGCCGAGCTTGTCGATCAGGTCCAGCTGCGTGTCGAGGTAGTCGATGTGGTGCTCCTCGTCCGCGAGGATCGACTCGAAGATGTTCGCCGACGTGATGTCGCCCTTGGCGCGCATCACCTCGATGCCGCGCTTGAGCCGGTCGATCGCCTCGACCTCGACCTGCCGGTCCGCCTGGAACATCTCGGTGACCGTCTGGCCCACCCGGACGTGGAACAGCCGCTGGTAGTTCGGTAGGCCGTCCAGGAAGAGGATGCGGTCGGTCAGCACCTCGGCGTGCTTCATCTCGTCGAACGACTCCGCACGCGTGTACTTCGCGAGCTTCGTCCACCCCATGTTCTCCTGCATCTTCGCGTGCAGGAAGTACTGGTTGATCGCCGTCAGCTCGGCGGTGAGCTGCTCGTTGAGGAATTCGATGACCTCCGGGTCGCCCTGCATCGCAGAGGCTCCTTCCGCGCGTGTGAACGATGGCACATGCCGATGCCGCGCATCCTCGCACCGCCGAGGGAGGTCGTCCAGTAAGTACAGGCTTAGTGGGACTTGCCCGAATGCGGCCTGTACCGTCCCGTCCCTGGTCATGACCACCCCTCCCGGTCTGTCACCATTGAGGCATGGGTCACCCAGGGAGCGAGGAAAACCGGGCGTCAGGGGAGTCCGAGCTTCCGCCGGGCCAGCGGCTGCAGCGCGGTTGGCCGGTGACCCACTACGGCCCCGTCCCCAAGTTCAAGCCGGACCGCTGGGAGTTCCAGGTCTTCGGCGCCACGGCGGACGGCGAGAAGCACAGTTGGACCCACGAGCAGTTCTCGGCCCTGCCGTTCGCCACGGTCGTGGCCGACCTGCACTGCGTGACGAAATTCAGCATGGTGGGGGCCGAATGGGGTGGCGTCCCCGCCCGTACGATCCTGGAGCTGGCGCCGCCGGCCGCCGGTGTCAGCCATGTGATGGTGTGGGCGGAGTACGGCTTCAGCGCCAACATGCGGCTCTCGGACTTCGCGTCGGACCGCTCGATTTTCGCCACCCACAAGGACGGTGAGCTCCTCACCGCCGAGCACGGCTTCCCGCTGCGGCTGATCGTGCCGCACCTGTACGCCTGGAAGGGGCCCAAGTGGGTCCGGGGCGTCGAGTACATGACCGCCGATCGCCGCGGCTTCTGGGAGGAGCGCGGCTATCACAACATCGGCGACCCGTGGCGGGAGCAGCGGTACTCGTACCAGGAGGGGCCGGGGGACGGCCCGGAGCTGTAGTACCCCTCCCGGGTAACCGGTCGCGTCGTCAGTGGTGGTACTGGTGCACCACCGCGTGGCCCTTGCCGCGGCCGATCATCCACTTGTTGACGGGTGTGGTGATGACGAAGGCGGCGAAGAGGGCGAAGGCGAGGACCCCCCAGAAGAACGCGTCCGTCAGGTGGGCGTCCATGGCGCCGGGCCAGAGGGCGAGCACGCCGTTGTCGATGATCTCCATGACGGCGATGGACAGCGTGTCGGCGGCGAGGGCGACCCGGAAGGCGGTCTTGAAGTCGACGCCTGCCTTGAGGATGCCGCGCAGCGTGAGCGCGTAGCCGAAGGTGAAGGCGAGGACGATCGCCAGGGCCATGGTGGGGAGGTTGCCCCAGCCGAGGGCGGTGCCGATGACCATGCCCAGGACTTCGCCGATGGCGCAGCCGGTGAGGCAGTGGAGGGTGGCCTGGGCGGCCATGGACCAGCTGACCTTGCCCGCGCCCGTGTGGTGCTGGTGGTGCTGATGATGTTGGTGATGCTCGTGGTGCTGGTGCTGCTCGTGGTCGTGCTGGTCCTGCGGTGCGTGGTGCTGGTGCGCCTGCTCGCTGTGCTCCGCGTGGCTGTCGTGCCGCATGAGATTCCCCCAACGCCTGGTAGCGGTTCCTGCCGACAGCAAGAACCGTATACCCCCTAGGGGTATTCCCTCAAGGGGTCACCGTCACCGGAGTTTCTTCAGCCGCTCCACATCCGCCGCGTGGCCTTCCTTCCCGCCGGGCGTCTCGATGATCAGCGGCACGCCCTCCGTCGCCGGGTGGCGCATCAGCTCCCGGAACGGCTCCTCGCCGATGTGGCCGGCGCCGATGTTCGCGTGACGGTCCTTGTGGGCGCCCACCACGTCCTTGGAGTCATTGGCGTGGATCAGCTTCAGCCGGCCCTCCCCGACCGTCTCCACCAGCAGGTCCAGCGTCTGCCGCATGCCGTGCTCCCCGGTGAGGTCGTGCCCGGCCGCGAAGATGTGGCAGGTGTCGAGGCAGATGCCCAGCTTGGGGTGGGCGTCGAGCGCCTCGAAGTACGGGCCGAAGTCCCAGGTCCGGGAGCAGAGCGAGGCGCCTTGCCCGGCCGTCGACTCCAGCAGCAGGAACGGGTCGTCGTCGTGCGTCAGCTCGTCGAGCAGCGGCAGCATGTGGGTGCGCACCTGCGCGAGGGCCTCCTCGCGGGGGCGGCCCCCGGTCGCCGAACCGGTGTGCACCACCACGCCCAGCGCGCCGATCTCCCGGGCGCGCCGCAGCGAGTGGCGCAGCGACGCCACCGAGAACTCGACGGTCGCCTCGGTGTGGGAACCGAAGTTGATCAGATACGGGGCGTGGACGTACGCCGGTATCCCCTCGGCCGCGCACTCGGCGCGGAACAGCTCGTCCTGCACCGGGTTCCCGGCGGGGGTCGCCCAGCCGCGGGGGTTGGCGACGAAGACCTGGACGGTTTCGGCGCCGAGCTCGCGTGCGTACGACAGGCCGGTCTTGGCAAGGCCGCCGGCCACGGGGACATGGCCGCCGACGGGGTTGCGCATGGGTGCTCAGATTCCCTTGGTCTTGATGGTGATGGTGCTGCCCTCGGGGGCCTTCTCGCCGCCGGCTACGGACTGCTCGCTCACGGTGTCGCTCAGGAAGGGGAAGGCCTTCTCGACCTTCACCTGGAAGCCCGCGGCCTCCAGTTCGCGCCGCGCGTCGTCGACGCCGTCGCCCGTGACGTCGGGCACGGCGACCATGCGGGGGCCCTTGGAGACGGTGAGCGTGACCGTGTCGCCCTTGGCGGCCTGGCGGCCGTCGGCCGGGGACTGGCTGGCGACCGCGCCCGCGTTCTGGGCCGAGTGCACCCGCTCGGGGGCGACCTTCACGGTGAACCCGGCCTCCTCCAGCGTACGGGTGGCGTCCTTGACCGGGTCGCCGGTGACGTCCGGGACGTCGACCGGGGCGCCCCGGCTGACCACGAGGGCGACGGCGGAGTCGGGGTTGCGCTCGGTGCCGGGCTTCGGGTCGGTGCCGATCACCGCGCCCTGCTCGACCTCCTCGCTGAAGGCCTTGGTGACCACGCCCGGCGCGAGACCGGCCTTGGTCAGCTCGCGCTTCGCCTCGGCGAGCGGCTTGCCCTTGAGGTCGGGGACCTTCACGATCTCGGGACCGCGCGAGATCGTGAGCGTCACGGAGCCGTTGTCCCGGATCCGCTCGCCGGGGGCGGGATCGCTGGCCATGACCGTGCCCCGCTCGTAGGCGCTGCTGTAGGCCCGCTTGACCCCCTTGACGTCGAGGCCGACGTCCGTGAGCCGCTTCTCCGCCTCGGCCTGGGTCTGGCCGAGGAGCGTCGGGACGCGGGTGAACTGCCCCGAGTTGATGTACCAGACGCCCGCGCCGACCCCCAGCACGAGCAGGACGGCCACCAGTGCGGCGATCATGCCGCGCCGGGGGTCGCGCACCGTCGCCGGCCGGTCGGGCGCCGGGGCCGGAGGCTGCAGGGCCGGCGGCACCTCCAGGCGGCTGGTGTGGCGGACCGGCTCCTGCGGCTCGGGCAGCGGGCGCGCGATCACGCTGGTCACGTCCTCCGGACCGCCGGCCCCGTCCGCCGCGGGCACCTCCGCCGGCGGCTGTGCCCGTACCGACGGCGGGTCCAGGTCCAGCTGCTCGTCGCCGAGCGCAGCCCGCGCCTCGCGGGCGTGCGCGAGCAGCGCCACGGCGTCGTACGGGCGGACCTCGGGGTTGCGGGCCGTGGCCAGCGCCACCAGCTCGTCCAGCTCGACCGCGAGCCCGGGTACGGCGGCGGACGGGGCCGGAACGTCCGCGTTCAGGTGCTGGTAGAGGACCTGGGCGGGCGTGTCGCCGGAGTGCGGCTTGGCGCCGGTCAGCATCTCGTACAGGACCACACCGCACGCGTACACATCGGTGCGCGTGTCGGCGGCGCCGTCCTCGATCTGCTCCGGCGCCAGGTAGGACACGGTGCCGAGTACGGAACCGGTGGTGTTCGTGGCGGCGCCGACGGCCCGGACGAGCCCGAAGTCGGCGACCTTGACCCGGCCGTCGTCCCCGATCAGCACGTTCTCCGGCTTCATGTCCCGGTGGACGAAGCCCGCCCGGTGCGCGGCCCCCAGCGCCGCGAGCACCGGCTCCAGGATGTCGAGCGCGGCCCGCGGGCGCAGGGCGCCGCGCTCGCGCAGCACGTCCCGGAGGGTGCAGCCCGCGACGTACTCCATGGCGAGGTACACGTACGCCCCGTCGGCGCCCTGGTCGAAGACCCCGACCACGTTCGGGTGCGAGAGCCGCGCCACGGACTTGGCCTCGCGGATGAACCGCTCGACGAAGGTCGCGTCCGTGGCGAGGGCCGGGTGCATCACCTTGAGCGCGAGCACCCGGTCGAGCCGGGTGTCCACCGCCCGGTACACCGTGGCCATGCCCCCGACGGCGATGCGCGCCTCGACTCGGTAGCGGCCGTCGAGCAGCTGGCCCACGAGCGGGTCGTGCAGGGTCGTATCCACCCGCCCGAGTCTACGAGCCCGCACCGACACCCCTGCCGCCCCGTACGAGCCCCTGCCGTGACTGCAGCCGAGCTGTGACACCGACGACACCTCCGGCGCCCCTGGAGGGGCGCCGTCGGGACGCCGTCAGAACGCCGGCCGCTCCGGATCCAGGACCGCGCGCCCCTCCACCGGGGACGACGCCTCCGCGAAGTGCCGGCGCGGGATCCGCCCGGCGCGGTACGCGAGGCGGCCCGCCTCGACCGCATGGCGCATCGCCTCGGCCATCAGCACCGGCTCCTGCGCCCGCGTCACCGCCGAGGCCAGCATCACCGCCGCGCACCCCAGCTCCATGGCGAGCGCCGCGTCCGACGCCGTACCGGCGCCCGCGTCCAGGATCACCGGCACGCGCGCGTGCTCCACGATCAGCTGGAAGTTGTGCGGGTTGCGGATGCCGAGCCCCGAGCCGATCGGCGAACCCAGCGGCATGATCGCCGCGCAGCCGACGTCCTCCAGCTTGCGCGCGAGCACCGGGTCGTCGTTGGTGTACGGCAGGACCGTGAAGCCGTCGTCGACCAGGGTCTCGGCGGCGTCGAGCAGCTCGATCGGGTCGGGCAGCAGCGTCCGCTCGTCGGCCACCACCTCCAGCTTGATCCAGTCCGTGCCGAGCGCCTCCCGCGCGAGCCGGGCCGTCAGGACCGCCTCGCCCGCGGTGAAACAGCCCGCGGTGTTCGGCAGGACGCGGATGCCCAGCTTGTCGAGGACCGACAGGACCGAGCCCCGGACGGTCGGGTCCAGGCGGCGCATCGCCACGGTCGTCAGCTCGGTGCCGCTGGCGACGAGGGCGCGTTCCAGTACGTCGAGGCTGGGCGCCCCGCCCGTACCCATGATCAGCCGGGAGTCGAAGGAGGTCCCGGCGATGGTGAGACGGTCGTCTGCCATGGTTCAGCCCCCCTGGACCGCGGTGAGGACCTCGACGCGGTCGCCGTCGCCGAGCAGCGTCCCGGCCCACTGGCTGCGCGGGACGACGGTCTCGTTGACGGCGGCGGCGACACCGGACGGCGCGGTGGTGAGGGTGGCGACCAGGGCGTCGAGCGTGGTCGGGGCGGCGAGCTCGCGGGCCTCGCCGTTCACGGAGACGTTCATGACACTCCAACCGGAGAGACGGAAGAGGGGGCGGAAAGAGCGGGGGTGGTTGCGGAGAATCGGGCCGGGGCGAACGGACGCGCCTGCTCCGGCAGCTCCCCGCTCGCCAGCACCTCGGCCATCACGTCCCCCGTGACGGGCGTCAGCAGCACCCCGTTGCGGTAGTGCCCGGTCGCCAGGTGCAGCCCCGGCAGCGCGCTCGGGCCCAGCAGCGGCGCGTTGTCGGGCGACCCCGGGCGCAGCCCCGCGCGGGTTTCGGTCAGCGGCAGCTCGGTGATGCCCGGCACCAGCTCGTGCGCGTCGCGCAGCAGTTCGTAGACCCCGCCCGCCGTGACCGTGGTGTCCCAGCCGAGCTCCTCGCTCGTGGCGCCGACGACCAGCTCGCCGTTCTCGCGCGGCACCAGGTACACATGGCTGCCGCGCACCACCGCCCGCACCGTCCGGGAGAGGAACGGCGCGTACGCGCGCGGCACCGTCAGCCGCAGCACCTGCCCCTTGACGGGCCGTACCGGCGGCAGGACGTCGTCCGGTACGCCGCCGAGCCGGCCGCTGAGACTGCCCGCGGCCAGCACCACCTGATCGGCGGCCAGCTCCGTGCCGTCCTTCAGGGCCGCCCCGGCCGCCCGGCCCCGGACCACCAGCAGCCGCTCCGCCCAGGCGCGGTGGAACACCACCCCGGCCCGCTCGCACGCGGCCACCAGGGCCGCCGCGAGCCGCCGCGGATCGACCTGGTGGTCGCCGTCCACCCGCAGCCCGCCGCGCACACCGGGCGCCAGCATGGGCTCCAGGCGGCGGCACTCACGGCCGTTCAGCCACTCGGACTGAAGGCCGCACCGGCTCTGCAGCGCGTGCAGCTCGCGCAGGTGCGCGCGGTCGTCGGCGTCCAGCGCGACGGCCAGCGTGCCGCACGCGCGGTAGCCGACGTCGAGGCCGCCCGCCGCCTCCCGGAGCTCGGTGACGAAGTCCGGGTAGCGGCGCGCCGACGCGAGGTTGAGGCCGAGGAGCGTCTCCTCGCCGTAGTGGAGCTCGGTGACCGCGGCGAGCATGCCCGCCGCGACCTGGGCGGCCCCGCCGCCCGGCTCCGGGTCGACGACGGCCGTGCGCAGCCCCCGCTGCGCCGCCCGCCAGGCCGTGACCAGGCCGATGATCCCGCCCCCGATGACGAGGACATCCGAGCCTGTACGTGTCGATTCCGTACGTGTCGATCCACGTGGATGCATGGGCGTCCAGCCCCTCCCTTCGCCGGCATGACCCGGATCAGGTTCGTACGGTCGGAGGCCGTCCAGCCTCCCTCTCAGCCCGGTGCGTCCGGGCTCCCGCGAGTGCTCTGCGGTGGCCAGCCTAACCCGACCCCCCAACGGCCAGTAAGGGTGTCTTCACTCTGGCCCGACGACCCGTCACCTACGTAAGGTGATCGCGTGAGCGAGCGGATGCATACAGAGCGGCTGGCGGCCGAGCGGCGCGTCGTCATCGTCGGGGCGGGGATAGCGGGTGTGCAGACCGCCGTGGCCCTGCGCGAACAGGGCTTCGCGGGGCAGGTGCTGCTGATCGGCGCCGAGCCGCACCAGCCGTACGACCGGCCGCCGCTCTCCAAGGCGGTGCTGCTCGGCACGGCGGAGGGCTCGGCCTTCGAGGTCGACTTCGAGGCCCTCTCCATCGACCTGCGCCTCGGCCTGGCCGTGACCGGCGTACGCCCCCTCGCCCACGAGATCGACACGGAGGAGGGACCCCTTCCGTACGACGTGCTGGTCATCGCGACCGGCGCCGTGCCGCTGTCGCTGCCCGGCTCCGAGGGCGTCCCCGGCGTCCACCTGCTGCGCACCCTCGACGACGCCGAGCGGCTGCGCCCGGTCCTCGCCGAGCAGCACGACATCGTGGTCGTCGGCGCCGGCTGGATCGGCGCCGAGTTCACCACGGCCGCCCGCGGGGCGGGCTGCGCCGTGACGGTCGTCGAGGCCGCCGAGCGGCCGCTGGCGGGCGCCCTGCCGGCCGAGGTCGCCGCTCCGATGGCCGACTGGTACGAGGAGGGCGGCGCGAAACTCCTGACCAACGCGCGCGTGGGTCACGTCGAACCGGGCGAGGTGGCCCTGGAGGACGGCCGGCTCCTGCCCGCCGGGGCGGTGGTCGTCGGCATCGGCGCCCGGCCCGCCACCGACTGGCTGGCCGGTTCCGGCATCGACCTCGCCAAGGACGGCGCCGTCCTCGCGGACGACCACCTGCGCACGTCCGTACCCGATGTGTACGCCGTCGGCGACTGCGCCTCCTTCCCCTCCGCCCGCTACGGCGAGCGGCTGCTGGTCCACCACTGGGACAACGCCCTCCAGGGGCCGCGCACGGTCGCGGCCGGCATCGTGGGCGAGGCGCCGCACCCGTACGACCCGGTGCCGTACTTCTGGTCCGAGCAGTTCGGCCGCTTCGTGCAGTACGCGGGCCATCACGGCGCCGCCGACGCGATGGTGTGGCGCGGCGACCCGGCCGGTGCCGCCTGGTCCGTCGCGTGGCTGCGGGAGAACGTCCTGGTCGCCCTGCTGGCGGTCGGCCGCCCCCGGGACCTGGCGCAGGGCCGCAAGCTGATCGAGGCGGGCACACCCCTCGACGCGGAGCGCGTCGCGGACCCGTCGGTCCCCCTGAAGGCCGCGGCCGCGGCCTAGGGGGTGGGTCCGACGCGCCCTTGGCCCAGCCCGGGTACCGCCTGTCAGTCCGGGATGGCACGCTTGTCCCGTGACCGAGATTGACGCAAAAATCGATGCTCTCGTCCCCGCCTGGCTCCACCTGCCCGACATCGCGGAAATGCTGGGTGTCGAGGTGACGCGCGTGCGGCAGCTGGTCAAGGAGGGCCAGCTGATCGCCGTGCGCCGTGGTGAGAACCGGACGCTGCAGGTCCCTGCCGTCTTCATCAAGGACGGCAAGGTCCTCAAGGGCCTCTCCGGGACCCTGACGCTGCTGCGGGACGACGGCTTCACCGACGAAGAGATGCTGGAGTGGCTCTTCACCCCCGACCCGTCCCTGCCGGGCACCCCCGCGCAGGCGCTCAGCGAGAATCGCGGCACGGAGGTGAAGCGCCGCGCCCAGGCGCTCGCCGTCTGACGTACTGACACCCGAACACCGACACCAGGCGGTGTACGGGCCGGCCGGCACGCTCGCGCGCCCGCGCCGGTCCGTGCACCGCCGCACCAACGGGGGGAACCTCTCATGGCCACCGCACGCGCGCTCCTGTCCGACGCCCGGCTCTACCTGTGCACGGACGCCCGCAAGCGGCAGGGGGACCTCCCCGAGTTCCTCGACGCCGTGCTCGCCTCCGGCGTGGACATCGTCCAGCTGCGCGACAAGGGCATGGAGGCCGGCGAGGAGCTGGAGCACCTGGAGGTGTTCGCGGACGCCTGCCGCCGCCACGGCAAGCTGCTCGCGGTGAACGACCGGGCCGATGTGGCGCACGCCATCGGCTCCGACGTGCTGCACCTGGGCCAGGGCGACCTGCCGGTCCCGGCCGCGCGCGCGATCCTCGGCGACCAGGTGCTGGTGGGCCGCTCCACGCACGGCGAGTCGGAAGTCGACGCGGCGGTCGCCGAGCCCGGCGTCGACTACTTCTGCACCGGCCCCTGCTGGCCCACGCCCACCAAGCCCGGCCGGTACGCGCCGGGGCTGGACCTCGTCCGGTACGCCGCGTCGCTGGAGCAGCGGCGGCCCTGGTTCGCGATCGGCGGCATCGACGCGGACAACCTGGACCAGGTCCTGGACGCCGGCGCCCGCAGGATCGTCGTCGTACGGGCGATCACCGAGGCCGACGACCCGGCGGCCGCGGCGGCGGCCCTGGCCAAGCGGGTGCGCGAGCTCACTGTCTGAGACGGCCGTCTCAGATGGCTGTCGGGAGGGCGGGCTGAGCGGCCCCTGAGGGCGATATGAGCCCCGTTTTGTCCGATGGGTGGACAACAATCCGGCAAATCGGACGAATTCCCCTGCTCTGGTTGGGTGACGGACCCACCGTCGTTAACCTGCCCGTATGGCCCTTGGCACACCCTCCACCAGGACAGATCGCGCCCGCACCGTGCGCGATCTGCTCGCGACCGGCAAGACGACGTACTCCTTCGAGTTCTGGGCGCCCAAGACCGAGAAGGGCGAGCGGAACCTCTGGAACGCGCTGCGCCGGGTCGAGGCGGTGGCGCCGAGCTTCGTCTCCGTGACCTACGGAGCCGGTGGCTCCACTCGTGCCGGGACCGTCAAGGCCACCGAGCAGATCGCCGCCGACACCACCCTCACGCCCGTCGCGCACCTCACCGCGGTCAACCACACCATCGCCGAGCTGCGCAACATGATCGGCCAGTACGCCGACGCCGACATCCGCAACATCCTCGCCGTCCGGGGCGACCCGCCCGGCGACCCGATGGCCGAGTGGGTCCCGCACCCGCAGGGCGTGATGTACGCCGCCGACCTCGTCCGGCTGATCAAGGAGTCCGGCGACTTCTGCGTGGGCGTCGCCGCCTTCCCGGAGATGCACCCCCGCTCCGCCGACTGGGACACGGACATCCGCCACTTCGTGGACAAGTGCCGGGCCGGTGCGGACTACGCCATCACCCAGATGTTCTTCGACCCGGAGGACTACCTGCGGCTCCGCGACCGGGTCGCGGCGAAGGGCTGCGAGACGCCGATCATCCCGGAGATCATGCCGGTGACGAACGTCAAGCAGATCGAGCGATTCGCCCGGCTGAGCAATGCGCACTTCCCGCCCGCCCTGAAAGAGCGCATCCTCGCCGTCAAGGACGATCCGGCCGCTGTACGCTCCATTGGCATCGAGTTCGCAACGGAGTTCGGCGCTCGTCTGCTGTCCGAGGGCGTACCCGGGCTGCACTTCATCACGCTGAACAACTCCACCGCGACGCTCGAGATCTACGAAAATCTCGGACTGCACACGCAGTCCTGACCGGCCGTACCCGCCACGTCCCGGGGCGGCGGCCGTACGAGAGGGGCGGGCATGGGCTGGACGGTCCTCTACATCGCGTTCGGAATCGTCGCGCTGTGGCTGCTCGGTGAAGTGCTCCTGCAGTACAAGGCCCGGCTGCGGTGGCGCCTGCTCGCCTTCGCCGGCTTCCTGGGCGTGGTGCTGGGGGTGCTGCTGCCCTCCGTCGCGGTGATCATCGTGGGCGCGCTCGCGTTCGCCGTCGGCCAGACGTACGTCACGCTCTCCTTCCGGCGCGGCTTCTCCACCGGCTGGGCGCTCGGCGGCCGCCCCGGCGCGAGCCGCCGTCGCCGCGGCGGGGGGAGCGCCGCCGGGCCCACGCTGGAGGTCACGGACGTGGCGTACGACACGCCCGAGTCGGCGCCCGAGGCCGGGCCCGCCGAGACCACGGCCGTCTACGAGCCGCAGCCGCTCCCGGACGAGACCGGGCAGTACGGCGTCTACACGGGCCCCACCGGCTACGGCACCGACCAGGCCGGCGACCCGGGCGGTGCCGCCGACGGGACCCCCGCGTACGACACCGGCTTCGGGAGCCCCGCCCCGGCCGGCTACGACCAGCAGGACGCGTACACGTACACCGCCTCGTACGACTACGGCACCGGCCAGCAGCAGTACGCCACCTACTCCGACCCGTACATCGGCCCCAGCGCCGCCGGGCCGGTGCCCGGCGCCCAGCCGTACGGCGCGTACGACGGCTACGGCGGCCAGCAGCCCTACGCCGACCCCTACGCCGGGCAGTACGGCGGCGACACGCCCCCCGGCGGTGTGTGGGTGCCGCAGCAGCGCGACGCGGAGGGGCAGTACCCCCCGCCGCCGCCCGGGCAGCCGTCCCCGTACGGCTACGACCCGAACGACCCGCAGTACCGCTACTGAGGCAGCGGGGTACGGCCCCGGGGCGCCGCCACCCGCGCCCCCGCTACCGGGAGCCGCGGAAGGCGGCGCCCTCCACGATCAGCCCCGCCACCAGGGCGCCGGACATCCCGGCGTGCGCCAGCCCGCCGCCCGGGTGCGCCCAGCCCCCGGCGAAGTGGAGCCCCGGCAGCGGTGCCGTGTTCGCCGCCGGAAGCAGCCGGCCGCCCGCGCCCGCCAGCGCCGGGCCCGGCACCCGGTACGTGCCCGTCTCCCGGAAGGTGTCCGCCGGGGTGCGCACCTCACGCCACAGCAGCCGCTCCCGCAGCCCGGGTACGGCGGCCTCCGCGGCCTGGAGCATCCGGTCGGCGAAGGCGCTCACCGCCGTGTCCGCCCCGCCTTCGCCCCACAGGTTCTCCGAGGCCCAGGCGCCGCCCGCGGCGACGGTCGCGGTGACCGTGATCGCCTCATGGCCCTCGTCCGGACGCAGCCGCGCGTCGTCGGGCCGCAGCACCGTCACCGTCGGCCGGTCGCAGAGCCGGCCGTGCGCGAGGCCGTCCAGCTCGTCCACGCGGTCGGTGGAGTGCACCACCGTCCGGTGCACCGCGTCGGCGGGCCGCGCGCCGCGCAGGGCGAGGCACAGGGTCACCCGTCCGGTGCGCATCGCCTCCTGGTGACGCGGCCACTCGTCCTGGCTCTCCCACTCCAGCACCTGGTCCCGGTAGAGCGCGGGCACGGGCGCGGCCGCCACCACCTGGTCCGCGTCCACCCGGGTCCCGTCGGCCAGTTCCAGGCCCGCGGCACGGCCGCCCTCCGCCACCACCCCCGTGACCTCGGCGCCGAAGACGAAGTCGACCCTGCGGGCCCGGCAGCGCTCGTACACGGCGTCGGCCAGCGCCCGGATGCCGCCCGTCACGTACCAGCTGCCGAAGGTCTGCTCCATGTACGGCAGGACGGCGGCGGAGGCGGGCGCGGTGGCCGGATCGAAGCCGTACGCGAGGGCGTAGCTCTCCAGCAGCGCCGTCAGCCGGGGGTCGCGCAGCTCCCGGCCGCCCACCTCGGCGAGCGTCGTCGCCGCCCGGCGCAGCAGCCCGGTCTTCAGCGCCGGGTACGGGTCGCGGCGGAACGGCGACACGTCGGCCGGCAGCGGCTCCTCCAGCAGCGGGCGCCGCGAGCGGTCCCAGGCGTCCCGCGCACGCGTGAGGAAGTCGCCCCACCGCTCGCCCGCCCCCGCGCCGAGCGCCGTGTCCAGCGCCGAGACGACACCCGCGCGCGACGCGTTCGGCAGGGAGACCGCCGTGCCGTCGGCGAAGACGTGCCGGACGGCCGGGTCCACCTGGGTCATCTCGACGCACCGCTCCAGCGGTTCCTTGCCCGTCTTGACGAACAGGTCCCGGTAGACCGCGGGCAGGTGCAGCAGGCCGGGGCCGGTGTCGAAGGCGAAGCCGTCGCGCTCGAACCGGCCCACCGCGCCGCCGTACGTCGCCGTCCGCTCGTACACCGTCACCCGGTGGCCCGCGACGGCCAGCCGGGCCGCCGCCGCCATGGCGCCCATCCCGGCGCCGATCACCGCAATCCGTGCCATGTCAGGGACCATATCCGGCCCCACTGACAGCGCCGCGTCTGGGCATGAACGCGGAGGTCTGAGTACCCGTACCTAGGCGGCGAGATGAGTAGGGACGCGGATGGGGCCCTACCCGCCGGGACGGAAGAGTGGAGACCACGGAAGGGGCGCGGGTCCCGCACCGCCGACACGGGGCGGCGGAACGGCACCCGCGCACCTGCCGGAACGGGGAACCGGGGGAACGCACGGGGGATACGGGGGGACGGGGGAAGAACGGGGGACACGGGGGAAGAACGGGGGACACGGGGGAAACGCCGGTTCGGACGGGCTCGGGGGGATCGAGCCCATCCGGACCGGCTTCCGCGTCACCTGCTCCTGCTATCGGCCTGCTATCCGCGTCCGCTCACACGCCCGTGCAGCAGCCGGGACAGCGCCGCGTGGACGTCGTCGATGGAGCGCTCGCTCTGGAACGCCCGCCAGTCCAGCGCCGCCACCAGCACCATCCCGACCAGCGCCGCCGCCGTCAGCGAGACGTCGATCTCCTCGCTCAGCTCACCGGCCGCCACGGCCTCCCGCAGGACCCCCTCGACGACGGCCACCGCCTCCTGGCGTACCACCAGGAGGGTGGACTGCCAGGCCCGGTTGGTGCGCCACAGTTCGGCCACGTACAGCTGGGTGAAGGACGGGTAACGGTCGATGAAGACCAGACCCGCGCGGATCATCGCGTCCAGCGCCTCGACCCGCGTCCCGCCACGCGCCGCCGTCTCGTCGGCGGCGGACCGCAGCGAGGCCGTGAGCAGGCCGACGCCATGCCGCAGCAGCTCCTCGAAGAGCTCCGTCTTGCTCTTGAAGTTGTAGTAGACGGTGCCCTTGGCCACCCCGGCCCGTTCCGCGATCTCGTCCACCGTCGTCGCCGAGAAGCCCTGCTCGGCGATGAGGGTCACGGCGGCCTCGTACAACTTGGTACGGGTGGCCTGCCGTCTGCTGCTCTGGGCGTCCATGGCGTCGATTCTCACAGGACCGGTCACAGTGTCAGCTCCGGGTGAAGCCGGTCCAGGCTCCACACCTGCTTGCGACGGGCGGAGACGGCCGTCAGCGCCAGCGCGCCCAGGGTGAAGGCCGCCAGGACCGCGCAGGCCTGCCAGACCGGGCCCAGACCGCCGCCCGTGATGAGGCGGCGCAGCGCCTCGACGACGTAGCTCATCGGCAGGAAGGGGTGGATCGCGTTGAAGAAGCCCGGGCTGGTCTGTACGGGGTACGTGCCCCCCGCGGAGGTCAGCTGGAGCATCAGCAGCGCCAGCACCAGGATCCGGCCGGCCGCGCCGAAGCGGGCGTTCAGCCACTGGATGATCGCCGCGAAGCAGCAGGTGACCAGGGCCAGGAAGGCCACCGTCAGCGCGGCGTTGGCCATCTTCAGACCCAGGCCCCAGTGCAGGACGGACATCAGGGCGGCCACCTGGAGGAGGCCGATGGTGGCGACCGGGAGCCAGCCGGCCAGCGCGATCCGCCAGGCGGAGGCACCGGCGGCGAGGGCGCGCCGGTTGAGCGGCTGGATCAGCATGTACGCCACCATGGCGCCCACCCAGAGGGAGAGCGGGATGAAGTACGGGGCGAAGCCGGTGCCGTAGTTGTCCGCCTTGTGCAGCGACTGGGCGGCGAGCTTGACCGGGTCGGCCATCACCTCGGTGCGGCGGTCCCGGGCCTCCTTGTCGTAGTCCGGGATCTTCTCGACGCCGTCGTTGAGGCCGGCGGCGAGCTCGGTGGAGCCGTCGGCGAGCTTGAACAGACCGCCGCTGAGCTCCCCGGCGCCCTTCTTGAGCTTGCCGACGCCCGTGTCGAGATCGGTGGAGCCCGTCTTGGCGCTCGTCACGCCGGAGTGCACCTTGTCGGCGCCCTCGGCGACCGCGTGGGCGCCCTTGTTGAGCTCGTTGATCTTCTTGACGGCGTCCGCGAGGTCGCTGTCCAGGTTCGGCGCCCGCTTGGCGAGGGCGTCGGCCCTCTTCTGGAGGTCGGCCAGCTGCGCGTCCAGCTTCTTCAGGTCGCCGTTGCCGTCCTTCGACAGCTCGTGGAGGTCGTCGGCGATCTTCGCCACGTCGGCGGCCGAGACCTTGGCGCGCGCCATGGCCGGGCACAGCTGCGGGTCGGGCAGCGGCGCGTCCTCGCAGCGCTCCTTGTGGATGGCCGCCAGCTCGTCGGCCGCCTTGTGGGCGCCCTCGCGCGCGGTGGGGCCGGTCTTCACGATGAGGTCGAGGTTGTGGCGCATGGCCTGTGACAGGTCCGAGACCAGCCGGGCCGAGTCGCCGATCTTCTTGCCGTTGTCCTTCAGGTACGGGCGGACGTCGGCGGCCACGCCGTTGACCTTGTCGGCCAGCTGCTGGGTGCCCTGCGCCACCTCCCGGGCGCCGTTCTCCACCCGGCCCGCGCCCTTGTCGAGCTCCTTCAGGCCGCCGGCCAGCTTGCCGCTGCCCTCCTTGGCGTCCGTCAGGCCCTTGGACAGGTCCTCGGAGCCCTTCTTGGCCTTGCCGACGCCTTCCTTCACCTGGTCGGCGCCCTCGGCGGCCTTCTCGGTCGCGTCGTGGATGTCCGAGAAGGAGATGAAGATCTTGTCCAGGAAGGAGCGGGACGACTTCGTCGAGGCGGCGGTGCGCACCTCGGAGAACACCGTCCGGGAGATCTGCCCGACGATGTAGTTGTTGGCGTCGTTCGTACGCACCCGGAGGGCGCCCGTCTCCGGCGAGTCGCCGGAGCTGGAGGCGATCCGCTCGCTGAAGTCGTGCGGCATGGTCAGCGACAGGTAGTACGTGCCGTCCTCCACGCCCTCCCGGGCCTCGGCGTCGCTCACCTCGTGCCAGTCGAAGACCTTGCTGTCGCGCAGGTTCTCGGTGATCTCGTCGCCGGCGTTGAGCTTCTTGCCGTCGGCGGTGGCGCCCTTGTCCTCGTTGACGAGCGCCACGGGGATCTTGTCGAGCCTGCCGTACGGGTCCCAGAAGGACCACAGGTACAGCGCGCCGTACAGGAGCGGCAGCAGCAGGATCGCGACGAGTGCGGCGCGCGGCAGCTTGCCCCTGCCGAACCGCTTCAGCTCAAGCGCGGCCAGTTTCGGCGAGCGCATCGGCCGCCCCCTCCTCGGACTCGGTGGTGCGGATCGTGATCGTGTTCCCGGGGGCCTCACTGCACACGGCGAGCACGGTGGTGCCGCCGGCGGCTATGGACCGCAGCATCGACCAGGCCTGGACGCGGTCGGCGTCGGAGAGCTTGAGGTCGGCGTCGTCGACGGCCAGCAGGCGCGGTTCGCCGATGAGGGCGAGGGCGACGGACAGGCGCAGGGCCTCCAGCCGCTCCAGATCGCGGACGGAGGTGCGCTCGCCCTTGGGCAGCGTGGCCGTGTCCAGCCCGGCGGCCTGGAGCGCCGCTTCGATGCGGGCGCGGGAGGCGGCGGCGCGCTCGGCCCGCGGGCGCAGCAGGGTGCGCAGCAGGGCCCGCGGCGAGGCGTCGAAGTGGCGCTGGAGCAGCGCGCGCTCGCGCAGGTGCTCGGCGACGGTGAACGCCGGGTCGAGGTCGCTGACCCCGGGCACGTGCCCCAGCGCGCTGATGCGGCGCACGGCGGCCATCTTGCGGGGCAGCGGCAGGCCGCCGACCTCGGCGTGGCCCTCGGTGGGGCGCATGCGGCCCGTGAGGGCCAGCAGCAGGCAGGTGCGACCGGAGCCGGACGGCCCCTCGATGGTGACGAGCGCCCCGGGTTCCGCCTTCACGGACACCCCCCGGAAGACCCACCCCCGTGGCCCCTTCATCCCCAGGCCCTCGACGAGGAGGACCGCGCCGCGCGCGGCCTCGGCCTTTTCGGCCGTTGCGGGCGCCGGGGTCGTAGGGGCCGCCTGGGCCGCCGGGGTGCTTTCGGCGGGCTCCTCGGCCTCGGCCGCCCGAGCGCTCTCCGTGGCCTCGGCGGCCTCGGTGCCTTCGGCGGCCTCGGTGGCTTCGGCAGTGTCGGCGGCCTCCGCGGCCTTTTCCACGGTGTCCCGGTCGTCGTCGTGGTCGTCGTCGCTGTCCACGCGGCCTCCCCCAGAGATTTTGAACTGACCAGTCAGTGCAAAAACTACTGCGAACGTGCGCGCGAGGCAAAATCCCAGGTCAGCGCCGATTGTCAGTGGTGGACTGCACGATGGACACATACGGCCACAGCGCCGTCACACGACGACAGGAGGTTCGTCATGCCCGGCAGCTCGAACGCGGCAGCGCGCGACGTCCACCCCGTGCCGCGGCGCTCCTCCGCACCGCCCGCCGCACTCGACCTGCTCGCCAAGGCCCGCGCCGGACTCGACGAGGCGGGCTCCCTCGACAGCCCCAACGAGCGGTACGCCACGGCCCACCTCGCCGCCCTGCGCACCGCCGCCGCGGTCCTCGCCGCGCGTGGGCGCCCCGAATCCACCCCGCGCAAGCGGCAGCAGATCCGCAGCGCCTGGGACGTGCTGCCCGAGATCGCCCCCGAGCTGGACGAGTGGAGCGCCCTGTTCGCCGCCGGAGCGGCCCGCAGGGCGCGCGCCGAAGCGGGGATACCGGGCGCGGCCGGCGCCCGGGACGCCGACGACCTGATCCGCGACGTCGCCGTGTTCATACGCCTGGTGGAGCGGCTGCTCGCGCTCCAGCCCGCCCTGCCGCGTCCGCGAGCGGGAAGGCCGGGGGAGGAGGACGCCCAGGGTTGACCGAAGATCGCACGTAAGGCCATAGGGTGGGATGCGTTCGCAACCCTCCCGAGGAGTCAACTGCCGTGTCGGACCCGCAGCGCCCCCGCGCCTCCCTTCGTACCGCCGTGGTGTGGGACGTTCTCGAGGACGCCCTCGACCGCAGGGTCAAGGCGGCCGGGAAAGACAGCCTGGACGTCCTCGACACCGGTGGCGGCAGCGGCAACTTCGCCGTGCCCGTGGCCCGCCTCGGCCACCGCGTCACCGTCGTCGACCCCAGCCCCAACGCCCTGTTCGCCCTGGAGCGCCGCGCCGCCGAGGCGGGGGTCGCCGACCGGGTCAACGGTGTCCAGGGCGACATCCACGGCCTGTTCGACGTCGTCGAGCGCGGCGGCTACGACGCGGTGCTGTGCCACGGCGTCCTGGAGTACGTCGACGATCCGGCGGAGGGCGTGCGCCACGCGGTCGAGGCCCTGCGCCCGGGCGGTGCACTGAGCCTGCTCGCCGCCGGCCTGGGCGGCGCCGTCCTGGCCCGCGCGCTCGCCGGCCACTTCACCGAGGCCCGCCACGCGCTGACCGACCCGGCCGGCCGCTGGGGCGAGGGCGACCCGGTGCCCCGCCGCTTCACCGTCGACCAGCTCACCGAGGCCGTCGCGGCCGCCGGTGTGGAGGTCGGCGCGGTCCACGGCGTGCGTGTCTTCGCCGATCTGGTCCCCGGCGTGCTCGTGGACACCGAGCCCGGCGCCCTGGAGGCGCTGCTCCGGCTGGAAGCCGCCGCCGCCGAACTGCCCGCCTTCCAGTCGGTCGCCACCCAGCTGCACGTCCTGGGTGAAAAGCGCGGCTGACGCGGG
Source organism: Streptomyces sp. NPDC030862 (assembly GCF_055571835.1). NCBI lineage: Bacteria > Bacillati > Actinomycetota > Actinomycetes > Kitasatosporales > Streptomycetaceae > Streptomyces > Streptomyces sp. NPDC030862. The sequence goes on from NZ_JBVIEN010000008.1 coordinate 47,229, forward strand.
CAGCGGGCTGATCAGCGGAGCAGCGGCGGACGGAGTACGTCACAGGCCCCCCGATCGCCGCCGGATCCCCGTATGATCGAGGGACACCATCCGGCATGACGGTTCGGAGGACGGGGAATCAACGCCTCACCAGCCGAACCGGCATGGCGGCCCGATCGGTGATTTGGCATTGAGGGCGGGTTTCACGGGGGCGATTCCCTGCCTATCCTGAAAGGGCCGCATACCGGTCGCCCCCCGCGACCGACGACGAGGAGGACTCCGTGCCGCTCTCGGAGCACGAGCAGCGAATGCTCGAGCAGATGGAGCGAGCGCTGTACGCCGAAGATCCCAAGTTCGCGACAGCGCTCGAGGGAAGCGGGCTGCGTACGTACACCCGGCGACGGGTCTACCAGGCGGTCGCCGGCTTCCTGGTGGGTATCGCGCTCCTCATGGCCGGAATGGTCGCCCAGCAAATCTGGATCAGCGTGGTGGGTTTTCTCGTCATGCTCGGCTGTGCGGTCCTGGCGGTCACCGGCTGGCGCAAGGCGCCCAAGCCCGGCGAGCAGCAGCAGTCACCAGGAGGCGCGGCCCCGGGCCGGCAGCCCCGGCAGCGCCGCTCGATGATGGACCGGATCGAAGAGCGGTGGCAGCGCCGCCGCGACGAGCAGGGCCACTGAGCGCGCCGCAGACATCACTCGTCCGACTCCACGCGCTTCTTCCACGCTTCCACGGGTGAGGGGTGACCGCTTCCCAGCGGTCACCCCTCACCCGTATCCGTATCCGTATCCGTGCCGTCTCTGCCCCGGCTCAGCCGCGCTGCCGGGACGGCCGGCGCAGCAGGGCCGACCACCGGTCGGCCACCCGGCGGCGGCTCGCCGCCCACCGGTCCATGACCGTCGCCCAGCGCTCCGAGACCGCCCACAGCACCCGGACGGCTGAGCGCGGCACCAGCGTCGCGCGCAGGCGGGCCGCCGGGCCGAGCGCGGCCCGCAGCCCGGTCCGTACCCGGGCGGCGTCCTCGGCGAGCCCGCTCGCCGGGCGCGGCCACGGTGCGTAGAGCACCTGCTCCACCGCGCTCGCCATCCGGTGCACCGCCTCGGCCGGTCCGCCCTCCAGCCCGCCCAGGCGCACGATGCGCTCGGCCGTGCTGCGGGGCGTGCGCGACTCGTCCGGGACGATGCCGTGGTCCCAGGCCGTGTCGACGACCTCCCGCCAGGCCGCCAGCGTCCGGGCCCCCGCGTCCTCGGCGGTACGGCCGCCGCGTCCGCCCGACGACAGCCGGCGCGCCCGGACCCGTGTCCGCCACAGCATCGGCAGCAGCGGTATCAGCGCGACCGCCGCCACACCGAGCGCGGCCAGCAGCACCGTCCCGACCGGCGTACCCGGATCGGCGGGCGGCAGTTCGCCCGGCGCCGCGGCCTCGCCGCACTCGTCCAGACGCCGCATCTGGGGCGTGCAGCTCGGGTCCGAGGAGGGCGTCGGCGACGGCGCGGCGGAGGCGCTCGCCTCGGGCCGCACCGGGGTGGGCGTCGCACCCGATGGCGCCTGCGGCCGGGTGTACTCGGGCGCCGTGCCCCGCGTCGGCGTCGGCTCGAACCGGAGCCAGCCCACCCCGTCGAAGTACAGCTCCGGCCAGGCGTGCGCGTCGCGTATGCCGACGGACATGACACCGCCGCCCTGCTGCGTCCCCGGCGTGAAGCCGACCGCCACCCGCGCCGGTATCCCCAGCGTCCGGGCCATCGCCGCCATCGAGAAGGAGAAGTGGACGCAGAAGCCCTCCTTGTCCCTCAGGAACCGGGAGACCGCGGCGACGCCCGTGCCCGAATCCACCTCGGTGTCGTAGGTGAACCCGCCTTCCACGGCGAACCAGTCCTGCAGCTTCACGGCCCGCTCGTAGTCGCTGCCCGCGCCCATGGTCACCTCCCGCGCGGTCGTCCGCACGTCCTCGGGCAGGGACTCCGGCACGCTCGTGTACTCGCGCACCACCGACTCCGGCGGCGCCGGCGCGTTCGCCAGCCGGCTCGGCGTCGGTTTCAGGACCAGGCTCGTCACGGAGTACTGCGTGCCCCGGGTGGTCTGCCCGTCGTCCCCGACGAGCATCCGCCCCTCCGGCTCGTACCTCCAGCGGCCCTCGATGTCGACGGCCGTCGCCGGGTAGGGCAACGGCAGCCACTTCTGCTCGTAGGAGTCGGCGGCCGTGAAGTTGGTGGTCACCGACGACGTCTCGACGTCATAGCCGAGCCCCTGCGGCCGGGGCAGCTGCTCCGGTACGTCCCCGACCCTGCGCTCCGACGACTTCCAGGAGGTGCCGTCGAACCGGTCGAGCGTCACCATCCGCAGGTACATGTCCGAGGAGTCCGGGGCGTTGGTGCGGTAGCGCAGCACCTCCCGGTCCTCCGGCTGGTTCAGGTCGTTCTGCAGCGACACCAGCGGGTTGACCGCGGAGATCGTGCCCCCGCCGCCCCCGCTCCCGCCGGTGCCCGCCTCGGCCAGCAGCCCGCCGCTGAGCGAGGGCAGCGCGGCCGGCACCACCAGTGCGATACCGAGGGCCACCACGCCGATCCGCCGCCCCGTACGCACCGGAGCGGTACCGCCGCCCGACGCCGGGAACCCGGTCCCGGCGCGCCCCGCCGGCTTCGCCGGCGCGCCGCCGAAGACCCGGCCCCACTGGGAGATCCGGTCCCGGCCCTCCGCCAGCAGGAGCAGCAGATAGCCGGAGGCGGCCAGCAGGAACCACGGCCAGGTGGAACCGCCGTCGGACAGGCCGGCGGCCACCGAGTACAGCGCGAGCAGCGGCAGCCCCGCGGGAGCGGCGCTGCGGAACGTCACCGCCAGCGCGTCCACCGCCAGCCCGATCAGCAGCACCCCGCCGATCAGCATCAGCCGGATGCCGTCGGTCGCGGGCGCGGGCGTCGCGTACTGCCCGACGTCCTCGGCGCCGGCCTGCAGCAGCGCGGCGAGCCGCTGGACCGCCTCCGGCCCCGGCAGCACACCGGCCACCGCCTGCTCGCGGGCGAAGACCACCGTCAGCGTCATCAGGGCCAGCACGGCCTGGGCCACCAGGGCCAGCGCCCTGGCCGGCGTGAACCGCCGCACCAGCGCGCCCGCCCCGCTCAGGACCGCCAGCAGCAGCGCCGCCTGCACGAACCAGCCGACCTGGAGCACCAGCGGCAGCAGCGCACCCGACGCCATCAGCGTGGCGGCGTACGCGCACAGCGCCAGCCTCGCGCGACCGCTCATGACCAACCCCCTGAAGACCCTGTCGAGCCGCCGCCCGGCGCGCCCGACTCCATCCGCGAGTGCCCGGCGAGCCGCCACAGGCCGGCCAGTGACGCACCCGGCGCCACGGCCAGCGCGGTCCACCCCGCCTCGGTCAGGCGGCGGACGCTGTCCTCGGCGGTCCCCGGCACCTCACCGCCGGACAGCCAGGCGCCGCTGTCGAGGACGAAGGCGACCGCCGCGCCGCTGCGCTGCCGCATCCGGGCGGCCACCGCCGCCTGCTCCTCGTCGAGGTCGCCGACGAAGGCGACCAGCAGCCCCTCGCTCCCGAGGCGCAGCACGTCGTACGCGCGCGACAGGCCAAGGCCGTCGGAGTGGTCCACGACCGCGAGCGTGTCCATCAGCAGCCCGGCGGCGTCCGCCGAGTCCTGCGTGGCACCGACGAAGCCGTCCGAGCCCGCACCGGGCAGCGGGCTCCCGGTGTCCGTCAGCAACCGCACCTCGAAGCCCCGCTCCAGCATGTGCACCAGCACGGAGGCCGCGCCCGTGACCGCCCACTCGAAGGCCGAGTCCGGCCCGCCGCCCTGGTACGCCACCGCGCGGGTGTCCAGCAGCACCGTGCACCTGGCCCGGTGCGGCTGCTCCTCGCGCCGCACCATCAGCTCGCCGTAGCGGGCGGTGGAGCGCCAGTGCACCCGCCGCAGGTCGTCGCCGTAGCGGTACTCGCGCGGGATGACGTCGTCGTCGCCGGCGACCGCCAGCGCGCGCTGCCGCCCGTCGCCGTACCCCGGCGCGTCGCCCGCCAGCCGCACCGGCGGCAGCGGTTCCGTGCGCGGTACGACCGTGAGTGTGTCGTAGGCGCTGAACGAACGGGTCAGCTCGCACATGCCGAACGGGTCGTTCAGCCGCAGCTGCAACGGCCCCAGCGGATAGCGGCCGCGCAGGTCGGAGCGGACCCGGTACGACACCTCGCGGCGCCCGCCCGCCTCGACCCGGTCCAGCACGAACCGGGGCCGCGGCCCCAGCACGTACGGCACGTGGTCCTGGAGCATCAGCAGCCCGGTGGGCAGCCGCGAGACGTTGTCCATGCGCAGGTGCACCCGCGCCTCCGCCCCGGCGGGAACCCGCTGCGGGCTCAGCCGCCGTCCGGCCACCACCCGGTAGCGGGTGCGGTAGAGCACGACCACGCACACCAGCGGCAGCACGGCGAGCAGCAGCCCGACCCGCAGCAGGTCGCCCTGGCCCAGCACGTAGGCGCAGATCACCGCCGCGACACCGGCCGCGAGGAACGACCGGCCGCGCGTGGTCAGCCCGCCGAGGGCGGCCCGTGCCCCGCCGCCTCTGCTCTCCCCGCCCCTGCCGTCGCCGCCCGTGCCCGCGCCGTCGGCGGCGGGCCCGGAGGCCGCCATCAAAGCCGCCGTACGCCGGGCTGCTGCCGGCCGTAGAGCGGAGCCGGACCGGCACCCGGCATCGGAGCCGGGGCGGCCGGCTGCTGGGCGGCCGTCGGCACCGGGATGCGCTGGAGTATCTCCAGCACCACCTGCTCGGAGGTGCGCCGGTTCAGCTGCGCCTGCGCGGTCGGCAGCAGCCGGTGCGCCAGGACCGCGACGGCCAGCGCCTGGACGTCGTCCGGCAGGGCGTAGTCCCGGCCCTGGAGCGCGGCCGAGGCCTTGGCGGCGCGCAGCAGGTGCAGCGTGGCGCGCGGCGAGGCGCCGAGCCGGAGCTCCGGGTGGCTGCGGGTCGCGGAGACCAGGTCCACGGCGTACCGCCGGACGGCCTCGGCGACATGGACCGACCGGACCGCGTCGACGAGCTTCACGATGTCGTGCGCGTGCGCCACCGGCTGGAGGTCGTCGAGCGGCGACACGGAGCCGTGGACGTCGAGCATCGCCAGCTCGGCCTCGGGGCTCGGGTAGCCCATCGAGACGCGTGCCATGAAGCGGTCGCGCTGGGCCTCGGGCAGCGGATAGGTGCCCTCCATCTCCACCGGGTTCTGGGTGGCCACCACCATGAAGGGGCTGGGCAGTTCGTAGGTCTGCCCGTCGATGGTGACCTGGCGCTCCTCCATCGACTCCAGCAGCGCGGACTGGGTCTTCGGCGAGGCGCGGTTGATCTCGTCGCCGATCACGATCTGCGCGAAGATCGCTCCCGGCTTGAACTCGAAGTCGCGGCGCTGCTGGTCGTATATCGAGACACCGGTGATGTCCGAGGGCAGCAGGTCGGGCGTGAACTGGATACGCCGGACCGAACAGTCGATGGACCGCGCCAGCGCCTTGGCCAGCATGGTCTTGCCGACGCCGGGCACGTCCTCGATGAGGAGGTGTCCCTCGGCGAGCAGCACGGTCAGCGAAAGCCGTACGACCTCAGGCTTGCCCTCGATCACAGCCTCGACCGACCTGCGGACACGCTCCGCTGTGGCGGTCAGATCTGTGAGGCTCGCTCGATCGTCATAACGATCGTCATAGGTCGTCACCCGGCCCTCCTCGGCCCGTTCCATGGGCCGTGCGCGGCTGACGGCCCGGCCCACCCTTGAAACACGGACACCGTCTCCGAACCATTCAGCGAAGGTGTCACCCCCGCATTGTTGTTGGCGTTGCCCGTGGCTGTCACTCGGCCACCGTCGGCCTGTGGATAACCAGGGTCGATATGTCGGAGGTTGCGGTGCTTTCGGGTAGTGCCGGGCCGCGAAAATTCGCAGAAATTCGCGGAGCTGCCCGAAGGCGCGCGGAACTGCCCGAAGCCGCCCGAAAGGCGCCCGGAGACGCGCGGTGGGCCCGGTCAGGAAGCGGCGTCGGCGGTGACGGCGGCGGCGTCGATCTCGCGCAGCAGACCCGTGTGCACGTCGAACACGAAGCCGCGCACGTCGTCGGTGTGAAGCAGGAACGGCGACGTGCGCACCCGCTGCATCGACTGCCGCACGTCCTGGTCGACGTCGCGGAACGACTCGACGGCCCACGTCGGCCGCTGCCCGACCTCGGTCTCCAGCTCCTGCCGGAACTCCTCGGTCAGGATCTCCAGGCCGCAGCCCGTGTGGTGCACCAGCATCACGCTGCGGGTGCCGAGCGCGCGCTGGCTGATGGTGAGCGAGCGGATCACGTCGTCGGTGACCACGCCGCCCGCGTTGCGGATGGTGTGGCAGTCGCCCAGCTCCAGGCCGAGCGCGGCGTGCAGGTCGAGGCGGGCGTCCATGCAGGCGACCACGGCGACCTGGAGCACGGGCCGCGCGTCCATCCCGGGGTCCTCGAAGCCGGCGGCGTAGCGCTCGTTCGCCTCGACGAGACGGTCGGTGACCGTGCCGGCGGTGCGTACATCGCGGGTCGAGGAATGCGCAGAAGTCGACATGTCACCGACGTTAACCGTCACAGCGGACGGGCACCGGTGGTGAGAGGGGACAAAGAGCGTCAACGTATCTTGGTGTGAGCTACCCCACAGGGGTGAGGGGATTGACCCCGTACGGGTGAGCCGCCCGGGAATGGCCCCCTTGCGCGGACGGGCCGTGCGACGCGCTGCCCGGTTGATTGACCGGGCGGGGGAGTGGACTAAAGTGACGCGAAGTTCACGGAGACATTGAGCGAATCCCAGAGAATTCCGCAGTTTCTCCCCCGCGTGTGCGGCGGTACGTACGGCTCGGCCTCCTCCCGCTCACCGGGTCGGCCGACGCCCGACCCGGCGCCGGCCCGGCAGCGCGTACGGCCGCGCCGGATCTGAGAGGGCGCATGAGCGAGCGCAGCGAGAGCCGACACGTCCCGGTGATGCTCCGGCGGTGCCTGGACATGCTGGCCCCCGCCCTGGGGAAGCCGGGCGCCGTGGTCGTCGACTGCACCCTCGGCCTCGGCGGCCACAGCGAGGCGCTGCTGACCCGCTTCCCCGAGGCGCGGCTGATCGCCCTGGACCGGGACACCGAGGCGCTGCGGCTCTCCGGCGAGCGGCTCGCAAAGTTCGGCGACCGCGCCACCCTCGTACACGCCGTCTACGACGAGCTGCCCGAGGTCCTCGAACGCCTCTCGGTCCCGCGCGTCCAGGGCGTCCTGTTCGACCTCGGCGTCTCCTCCATGCAGCTCGACGAGGCGGACCGCGGCTTCGCGTACGCCCAGGACGCCCCGCTCGACATGCGCATGGACCAGACGACCGGCATCAGCGCCGCCGAGGTCCTCAACACCTACCCGCCCGGCGAACTGGTCCGCATCCTGCGCCAGTACGGCGAGGAGAAGCAGGCCAAGCGGATCGTGGCGGCGATCGTACGGGAGCGGGAGAAGGAACCGTTCACCCACAGCGCCCGGCTGGTGGAGCTGATCCGCAACGCCCTGCCGCAGGCCGCCAAGCGCACCGGCGGCAACCCCGCCAAGCGCACCTTCCAGGCCCTGCGCATCGAGGTCAACGGCGAACTGTCGGTCCTGGAACGGGCCATCCCCGCCGCCGTGAAGGCCCTCGCGGTCGGCGGCCGGATCGCCGTCCTGTCGTACCACTCGCTGGAGGACCGGCTGGTCAAGCAGGTCTTCGCGGCGGGCGCCGCCACCACCGCACCGCCCGGCCTGCCCGTCGTACCCGAGCAGTACCAGCCGCGCCTGAAGCTGCTGACCCGCGGCGCGGAGCTGCCCACCGAGGAGGAGGTCGCCGAGAACCGCCGCGCAGCCCCCGCCCGGTTCAGGGCGGCGGAACGGATCAGGGAGGACGTCTTGTGAGCGACGCATGCGAGGCCGCCGGGCCGCGGACGACGACGAAAGCCGCACCTCTGTGCCGAGCAGGCGGAGAAGCGAGGGAGAGGAACACGTGACCAAGGCGGGACCTCTGAAGGGGCGGGCCGCGCGGCTCGCGCGGCTCATGCCGTCCGGGCCCAGTACCGCCGCCCGTACCCCCTTCGTCCTGCTGGTCGTGCTGCTCCTCGGCGGCGGGCTGATCACCCTGCTGCTGCTCAACTCCTCCCTCAACGAGGGCTCCTTCAAGCTCAGCGAACTCAAGAAGAGGACCACCGAACTCACCGACGAGGAACAGGAACTCCAGCGGGACGTGGACGACCGTTCCGCCCCCGACGCCCTGGAGCGGCGGGCCCGCGAGCTCGGCATGGTGCCCGGCGGCAGCCCCGTCTTCCTCGACCCCGACGGCACCGTCCGCGGCGTACCCAGCCCGGCCGGAGCCCCGCCCGCGCAGCCGCCCGCGTACCCGAACACCCCCGGCAGGTGACGAGTGCCCCCGACGCAGCCCCCGCCCCCGCGCCGGCGTGTGCCGGCCCCCGCGCGCCCCGCCCAGGGCCGCCCGCGCCCGTCGAGGGGGCCCGCCCGGCCGCAGTCCCGGCCCCAGCCGCGTACGGTCCGGCTCGCCAGCCCCCGGCCCCGGCTGCGGCTGGTCAGCCTCGGCCTGACGCTGGTGATGCTGACGTTCGTCGTACGGCTCCTCCAGGTCCAGGCCGTCGACGCCGACGCGTACGCCGCCAAGGCGGGGAAGAACCGCTACCTCAGCCACAAGCTCACCGCCGAGCGCGGTGAGATCACCGACCGCGCCGGCATCGCGCTGGCCGCCAGCGTCGACGCGTACGACATCACCGCCGACCCCAAGATGTTCACGCCCGAGGAGAGCAAGGCCCCCGACGCGCCCGAGCAGGCCGCCGCCCTCCTCGCGCCCATCCTCGGCAAGGACCCCGCCGAGCTGGTCAAGAAGCTCAAGGCGCCCAAGTCCCGCTACGCGCTGCTGGCCCGCCGCCAGACGCCGCAGGTGTGGAAGCAGATCAAGGACCTGAAGAACGTCTTCGCCGAGAAGGCCCGCGCCGAGAAGGCCAAGGGCGGCCCCGGCGTCAGCGTCCTCGCGGGCGTCTTCAACGAACCCAGCAGCACACGCGTGTACCCCAACGGCAGCCTCGCCGCCGGGATACTGGGCTACGTCAGGTCCGACGGCCGCGGCGGCGGAGGACTGGAGTCCATGCTCGAGAAGGAGCTGGCCGGCAAGGACGGCGAGATCACCTACGCCCAGTCCGGCGGCCGCCGGGTGCCCACCGCCGGCGCACGCGAGACCCCGGCCGTCCCCGGCTCCGACATCGAGCTGACCATCGACCGGGACATCCAGTGGGCCGCCCAGCAGGCCATCACCCAGCAGGTCGAGGCCTCCCGCGCGGACCGCGGCTACGTCATCGTGCAGGACGTCCGCACCGGCGAGGTCCTGGCCATGGCCAACGCCCCCGGCTTCGACCCCAACGACCTCTCCCAGGCCGACTCCGCCGCCATGGGCAACGCGGCCCTGCAGGACGCGTACGAGCCCGGCTCCACCAGCAAGGTCATGTCGATGGCCGCCGTCCTGGAGGAGGGCGCGGCGACGCCCTCGACCCATGTCGTCGTGCCCAACCGGCTGCACCGCGGCGACCGGCTCTTCAAGGACGACATCGACCACCCCACCTGGTACCTGACGCTCAACGGCGTCCTCGCCAAGTCCAGCAACATCGGCACCATCCTGGCCACCGGCCAGCTCGGCGACACCCAGGCCGAGGCCAACCGCGTCCTCCACTCGTACCTGCGCAAGTTCGGCATCGGCCGCCCCACCGGCCTCGGCTACCCCGGCGAGACGTCCGGCATCCTCGCCAAGCCGGAGGACTGGTCGACCTCGCAGCAGTACACGATCCCCTTCGGGCAGGGCCTGTCGGTCAACGCCATGCAGGCGGCGTCCGTCTACTCGACCATCGCCAACGGGGGCGTACGCGTGGCACCGACCCTGGTGCGCGGCACGAAGGGCCCCGACGGCCGGTTCACCCCGGCGCCCGCCCCCGAGGAGACCCGGGTCGTCAGCGAGAAGACCGCCAGGACGCTGGCCGCGATGCTGGAGTCGGTCGTCGGCGACGAGGAGGGCACCGGCACCAAGGCCGCGATCCCCGGCTACCGCGTCGCCGGGAAGACCGGCACCGCCAACCGCGTCGACCCCCAACTCGGCCGGTACAAGGGCTACACCGCCTCCTTCGCCGGCTTCGCGCCCGCCGACAAACCACGTGTCACGGTCTACTGCGCCATCCAGAACCCCACCAGGGGCAGCTACTTCGGCGGCCAGATCTGCGGCCCCATCTACAAGAAGGTCATGGAATTCGCCCTCAAGACCCTGCAAGTCCCCCCGACCGGCGAAGCGCCACCCCGGCTGCCGGTCACCTTCAAACCCGGCGAGTGAGCCGACGGGAGCACCCAGTGACATCCATCACCCCCGATCCCGGGAACCGTTTCGGCAGCCCCGGCGCCGCGGCGGCCTCTTTTGGCCCGATCACGGGTACGCCCGGTACGCTCACCGCCGTGCCACACGCTGATCAGTCCCGAACCGCCCAGAAGGACGCCCCCGCGAAACACCCGGGAGCGCCCCGTCCGGCCCAGGTCCGCCCCACACCCCTGGGCGAGCTCGCCGCCCGGCTGGACACCGAGGTGACCGGCGGCGGCCAGGTCACCGGGATCACCCACGACTCGCGGGCCGTACGCCCCGGGGACGTGTACGCCGCGCTGCCGGGCTCGCGCCTCCACGGCGCCGACTTCGCCGGTCAGGCCGCCGACCTCGGCGCCGTCGCGATCCTCACCGACCCGTCGGGTGCCGACCGCGCCGCCGCGACCGGCCTGCCGGTCCTGGTCACCGAGGACCCGCGCGGCCGCATGGGCGAGCTCGCCGCCGAGATCTACGGGCGGCCGGGCGAGGACCTGCTCCAGATCGGCATCACCGGCACCTCCGGCAAGACCACCACCGCCTACCTCGTCGAAGGCGGCCTCAAGGCGGCCGGGCACCGCACCGGACTCATCGGCACCGTCGAGATGCGCATCGGCGACGAGCGCCTCAAGTCCGAACGCACCACCCCCGAGGCCACCGACCTCCAGGCCCTGTTCGCGGTGATGCGCGAACGCGGCACCCAGTCGGTCGCCATGGAGGTCTCCAGCCACGCCCTCGTGCTCGGCCGGGTCGACGGCTGCGTCTTCGACGTCGCGGTCTTCAACAACCTCAGCCCGGAGCACATGGAGTTCCACTCCGACATGGAGGACTACTTCCAGGCCAAGGCGCAGCTCTTCACGCCGCGCCGCAGCCGCCTCGGAGTGGTCAACCTCGACGACGAGTACGGCAGGAGGCTCACCAAGGAGGCCTCCGTCCCCGTCGTCACCTTCTCCGCCGAGGGCCACCCCGACGCCGACTGGCGCGCCGAGGCCGTCGAAATCGGCCCCATGGGCAGCACGTTCACCATCCTCGGCCCGAACGGCGAGCGCGTGGCCGCCAAGGCCCCGCTGCCCGGCACGTTCAACGTCGCCAACACCCTGGCCGCCGTCGCCGCCCTCGCCGCCGCCGGGATCGACCCGCAGACCGCCGCCGACGGCATCGCCGCCGTCCCCGGCGTCCCCGGACGCCTGGAGCGCGTCGACGCGGGCCAGCCGTACCTCGCGGTCGTCGACTACGCCCACAAGACGGACGCCGTCGAATCGGTCCTGCGCGCCCTGCGCAAGGTCACCGAGGGCAGGCTGCACGTCGTCCTCGGCTGCGGCGGCGACCGGGACACCACCAAACGCGGCCCGATGGGAGCCGCCGCGGCGCGCCTCGCCGACACCGCCGTACTGACCTCCGACAACCCCCGCTCCGAGGACCCGCTCGCGATCCTCGCCGCGATGCTCGCCGGCGCCGCCGAGGTGCCGGTCCACGAGCGCGGCGAGGTCGTGGTGTTCGAGGACCGGGCGGCCGCGATCGCCGCCGCCGTGGCGCGCGCGAAGCCCGGCGACACCGTGCTGGTCGCGGGCAAGGGCCACGAGCAGGGCCAGGACGTCGCAGGGGTGGTACGCCCCTTCGACGACCGCCAGGTCCTGCGCGAAGCAATCCATAACAGTCAGGGATGAAGTAGTGATCGCCCTCTCCCTCGCCGAGATCGCCGAAATCGTCGGCGGGCAGACGCACGACATACCGGATCCGGCCATTCAGGTCACCGGCCCCGTCGTCCGCGACTCCCGCGAGATCGAACCCGGCAGCCTCTTCGTCGCCTTCGTCGGCGAACGTGTCGACGGCCACGACTACGCGCCCCAGGCCCTTGAGGCCGGAGCGGTGGCCGTGCTGGCGACCCGTCCGGTCGGGGTGCCGGCCATCGTCGTGGACGACGTCCAGACGGCCCTCGGCGCGCTCGCCCGCGCGGTCGTGCGGCGCCTGGGCACCCCGGTCGTCGCGCTGACCGGCTCGGCCGGCAAGACCAGCACCAAGGACCTCATCGCCCAGGTCCTCCAGCGCAAGGGGCCCACCGTCTGGACGCCGGGCTCCCTCAACAACGAGATCGGCCTGCCGCTCACCGCGCTGCGTGCCACCCGGGACACCGAGCACCTCGTCCTGGAGATGGGAGCGCGCGGAATCGGCCACATCCGGTATCTGACCGAGCTGACCCCGCCGACCATAGGGCTCGTGCTGAACGTGGGCTCCGCCCACATCGGCGAGTTCGGCGGCCGCGAGCAGATCGCGCAGGCCAAGGGCGAGCTCGTGGAGGCCCTGCCCCCGGCCGACGAGGGCGGCGTCGCCGTCCTGAACGCCGACGACCCGCTCGTACGGGCCATGGAAAGCCGCACCCGCGCGCGCGTGACGCTCTTCGGCGAGGCCGAGAACGCCCACGTACGTGCCGAGAATGTCCGGCTCATGGAGAACGGACAGCCCTCTTTCAAGCTTCACACACCCACCGGGTGCAGTGACGTGACCTTGCGCCTGTACGGTGAGCACCACGTGTCGAACGCGCTCGCCGCGGCCGCCGTCGCCCATGAGCTGGGCATGTCCGTCGACGAGATCGCCACCGCGCTCTCCGAGGCGGGCTCCCTCTCCCGCTGGCGCATGGAGGTCACCGAGCGTCCGGACGGTGTGACGATCGTCAACGACGCCTACAACGCGAACCCCGAGTCCATGCGAGCCGCCCTGCGCGCGCTCGCGGCCATGGGCAAGGCCGCAGAGGCCAAGGGGGGCCGTACGTGGGCGGTGCTCGGCCAGATGGCCGAGCTCGGCGACGAGTCGCTCGCCGAGCACGACGCGGTCGGACGGCTCGCCGTCCGGCTCAATGTCGGCAAGCTCGTCGCGGTCGGGGGCAGGGAAGCGTCCTGGCTGCAACTGGGCGCATATAACGAGGGTTCGTGGGGTGAGGAGTCGGTGCACGTGTCCGACGCGCAGGCGGCGATCGACCTGTTGCGCAGTGAGCTGCGCCCGGGTGACGTCGTGCTGGTGAAGGCTTCCAGGTCGGTCGGGCTCGAGCGGGTCGCCCTGGCACTGCTCGAGAACGCTGCCGAGGGCGAGGTCGCCGGCCGATGAGGCAGATCCTCTTCGCGGGAGCCATCGGGCTCTTCCTGACCCTGATCGGTACGCCGCTGCTGATCAAGCTCCTGGCCCGCAAGGGATACGGGCAGTTCATCCGGGACGACGGCCCGCGCACGCACGGCAGCAAGAAGGGCACGCCCACCATGGGCGGCATCTCCTTCATCCTGGCCACGCTCATCGCGTACGCCCTCGCCAAGGTCATCACCGGCGAGGACCCGACGTACTCGGGCCTCCTGGTGCTGTTCCTGATGGCCGGTATGGGTCTGGTCGGCTTCCTCGACGACTACATCAAGATCGTCAAGCAGCGTTCGCTCGGCCTGCGGGCCAAGGCGAAGATGGCCGGCCAGCTGATCGTCGGCATCGCCTTCGCGATCCTGGCCCTGCAGTTCGCGGACGCCCGCGGCCAGACCCCGGCCTCCACCAGGCTGTCCTTCATCACCGACTTCGGCTGGTCCATCGGCCCGGTGCTGTTCGTGGTGTGGGCGCTCTTCATGATCCTGGCCATGTCGAACGGCGTGAACCTGACCGACGGTCTGGACGGCCTCGCCACCGGCGCCTCGGTGATGGTCTTCGGCGCGTACACCTTCATCGGGCTCTGGCAGTTCCAGGAGTCCTGCGCCAACGCCATGACCCTGACGAACCCGAACGCCTGCTTCGAGGTGCGCGACCCGCTCGACCTCGCCGTCGTCGCCTCCGCCCTCATGGGCGCCTGCTTCGGCTTCCTGTGGTGGAACACCTCGCCCGCGAAGATCTTCATGGGTGACACCGGCTCCCTCGCCCTCGGCGGCGCGCTGGCGGGCCTCGCCATCTGCTCCCGCACGGAGCTGCTGCTGGCCCTCCTGGGCGGCCTCTTCGTTCTCATCACGATGTCCGTGGTCATCCAGGTCGGCTCCTTCAAGATGACCGGGAAGCGCGTCTTCCGGATGGCCCCCCTCCAGCACCACTTCGAACTCAAGGGGTGGTCCGAGGTCCTGGTCGTGGTCCGGTTCTGGATCATCCAGGGCATGTGCGTCATCGTGGGTCTGGGGCTCTTCTACGCGGGATGGGCAGCCGACAAGTGAGTACCACCTGGCAGGGCAAGAACGTCACCGTCGCCGGCATGGGCGTGAGCGGCATCCCCGCCGCCCGCGTCCTGCACGGCCTCGGGGCACGCGTCACGGTCGTCAACGACGGCGACGACGAGCGCTCCCGTACGCAGGCGGCCGAGCTGGAGGCGGAGGGCATCACCGTCCGCCTCGGCGACGGGGCGACCCTGCCGGAGGGCACCGAACTCATCGTCACCACGCCCGGCTGGGCGCCCGGCAAGCCGCTGTTCGCCGCGGCCGCCGAGGCCGGCGTCCCGGTCTGGGGCGACGTCGAGCTGGCCTGGCGCCTGCGCGGCCCGGACGCCGCGCCCTGGCTCGCGGTGACCGGCACCAACGGCAAGACCACGACCGTGCGGATGCTCGCCTCCATCCTGGAGGCGGCCGGCCTGCGGACGGCGGCCGTCGGCAACATCGGCGTCTCGCTCCTCGACGCCGTCCTCGGCGAGGAGCGGTACGACGTCCTCGCCGTCGAGCTGTCCAGCTACCAGCTCCACTGGGCGCCCTCGCTGCGCGCCCACTCCGCCGCGGTGCTCAACCTGGCGCCGGACCACCTCGACTGGCACGGCTCCATGGAGGCGTACGCCGCCGACAAGGGCCGCGTCTACGAGGGCAACCAGGTCGCCTGCGTCTACAACGTCCAGGACCCCGTCACCGAGCACCTGGTCCGCGAGGCGGACGTCGAGGAGGGCTGCCGCGCGATCGGCTTCACCCTCGGCACGCCCGGTCCCTCCCAGCTCGGCGTCGTCGACGACCTCCTGGTGGACCGCGCCTTCGTCGAGAACCGGCAGAAGCAGGCCCAGGAGCTCGCCGAGATCTCCGACGTCAACCCGCCGGCCCCGCACAACATCGCGAACGCCCTCGCCGCCGCCGCCCTCGCCCGCGCCTTCGGCGTCGAGCCGAAGGCCGTACGCGACGGGCTGCGCGCCTTCCGCCCCGACCCGCACCGCATCGAGCTGGTCGAGGAGGTCGAGGGCGTGGCGTACGTCGACGACTCCAAGGCCACCAACACGCATGCCGCCGAGGCGTCGCTCGCCGCGTACGAGCCCATCGTCTGGATCGCCGGCGGCCTCGCCAAGGGCGCCACCTTCGACGAGCTGGTCGAGAAGTCGGCGAAGCGGCTGCGGGGCGTGGTGCTCATCGGCGCCGACCGCGCGCTGATCCGCGAAGCCCTGGCGCGACACGCCCCCGAGGTACCGGTCGTCGACCTCGACCGGACCGACACTGGGGCGATGTCCGCGGCGGTGGAGGAAGCGGCCCGGCTCGCCGAGCCCGGGGATACGGTTCTGCTGGCCCCGGCCTGCGCCTCCATGGACATGTTCGTCAACTACAACAAGCGGGGCGAGGCGTTCGCGGACGCGGTCCGGGCCCTCGCCGCCGGGCGCGCCTGACCATCGACCAGGTCCCGCGCCGCCGGGCACGACCGGAGCGACTGGAGGGGACGGCGACCATGCGGGCCCAGCACACCCCCGCGTACGCACCGCACGCGATGCCGCGCCGCGCGGGGCGCGCGGGACTCCCGGGACTCGCCCTGCGCGCCCGGACCGCGGGACTGCGCCGGCCCCCCAGCGTCCGCAGAGGGGGCCGGCTCCGCCGCGTCCCCGCACCCCGCCCGCCGCGCGGCAGCGGGGTGCGGGCGCTCTACGAGCGGGCACGGCGGGCCTGGGACCGGCCTCTGACCGCGTACTACGTGATCCTCGGGGCCAGCCTCCTGATCACCGTCCTCGGGCTCGTGATGGTCTACTCCGCGTCGCAGATCAAGGCGCTGGAGCTGTCGCTGTCCGACACGTACTTCTTCCGCAAGCAGTTCCTGGCGGCGGCCATCGGCACCGGGCTGCTGCTGTTCGCCTCCCGCGTGCCCGCCAACCTGCACCGGGCGCTGGCCTACCCGCTGCTCGTCGGCACCGTCTTCCTGATGGTGCTCGTCCAGATCCCCGGCATAGGGCACGCGGTCAACGGCAACCAGAACTGGATCTACCTGGGCGGACCCTTCCAGCTGCAGCCCAGTGAGTTCGGCAAGCTGGCGCTGATCCTGTGGGGCGCGGACCTGCTCGCCCGCAAGCAGGACAGGCGGCTGCTGACCCAGTGGAAGCACATGCTGGTGCCGCTCGTCCCGGTCGCCTTCCTGCTGCTCGGCCTGATCATGCTCGGCGGGGACATGGGCACCGCGATCATCCTCACCGCGATCCTCTTCGGCCTGCTGTGGCTGGCCGGCGCCCCCACCCGGATGTTCGTCGGCGTGCTGACGGTCGCCGCCGCGATCGGCGTGATGCTCATCAGGACCAGCAGCAACCGCATGGCCCGCCTCGCCTGCATCGGCGCCACCGACCCCGGCCCCGGGGACACGTGCTGGCAGGCCGTGCACGGCATCTATGCTCTGGCGTCGGGCGGATGGTTCGGTTCCGGCCTCGGTGCCAGTGTGGAAAAATGGGGTCAACTCCCCGAACCGCACACCGACTTCATCTTCGCCATCACCGGGGAGGAACTGGGGCTGGCGGGGACGCTGTCGGTGCTCGCCCTGTTCGCGGCTCTAGGCTATGCGGGTATCCGCGTGGCCGGACGCACGGAGGACCCCTTCGTGAGGTATGCCGCGGGAGGCGTGACCACCTGGATCACGGCCCAGGCCGTGGTCAACATCGGTGCGGTGCTCGGCCTGCTGCCGATCGCCGGTGTCCCCCTCCCGCTGTTCTCCTACGGGGGCTCCGCCCTGCTGCCGACCATGTTCGCCGTCGGTCTGCTGATCGCCTTCGCGCGTCAGGAGCCCGCGGCGAAAGCGGCCCTGGCCATGCGCCAGCCGGTGTGGGGCAAAGGGGCCGGGGTGAGTTGGAAGTCGATGCGACGGCGCGTCAAGAAGCGTCCGTCCGGAGAGCGGTGAATTTCGGTGCATGTCGTACTCGCCGGTGGGGGGACCGCCGGCCACATCGAGCCCGCGCTCGCCCTCGCGGACGCCCTGCGCAGGCAGGACCCGACCGTGGGGATCACGGCCCTGGGAACGGAGCGGGGCCTGGAGACCCGGCTCGTCCCGGAGCGGGGCTACGAGCTGGCGCTCATCCCCGCCGTACCGCTGCCGCGCAAGCCCACGCCGGAGCTGATCACCGTGCCCGGGCGGCTGCGCGGCACGATCAAGGCCGCCGAGCAGATCCTGGAGCGGACCAAGGCCGACTGCGTCGTCGGCTTCGGCGGCTACGTGGCCCTGCCCGGCTACCTCGCGGCCAAGCGGCTCGGCGTCCCGATCGTCGTCCACGAGGCCAACGCGCGGCCCGGCCTCGCCAACAAGATCGGCTCGCGGTACGCGGCCGGGGTCGGCGTCGCCACCCCCGACAGCAAGCTGCGCAACGCCCGCTACATCGGCATCCCGCTGCGGCACACCATCGCCACGCTGGACCGCGCCCGGGTCCGCCCGGAGGCGCGCGCCGCCTTCGGCCTGGACCCGAACCTGCCGACGCTGCTGGTCTCCGGCGGCTCGCAGGGCGCCCGCCGCCTCAACGAGGTCGTCCAGCAGGTCGCCCCGGTGCTCCAGCGCTCCGGCATCCAGATCCTGCACGCGGTCGGCCCGAAGAACGAACTGCCGCACGTCGACAACATGCCCGGGATGCCGCCGTACGTCCCGGTACCGTACGTGGACCGCATGGACCTCGCGTACGCCGCGGCCGACATGATGCTGTGCCGCGCGGGTGCGATGACGGTCGCCGAGCTGTCGGCCGTCGGGCTCCCGGCCGCGTACGTACCGCTGCCGATCGGCAACGGCGAGCAGCGGCTCAACGCCCAGCCGGTGGTCAAGGCGGGCGGCGGCCTGCTGGTCGACGACGCCGAGCTGACGCCCGCGTGGGTCCAGGACAACGTCCTGCCGGTGCTCTCCGACCCGCACCGGCTGTACGAGATGTCCCGCGCCGCCGGCGAGTTCGGCCGCCGGGACGCCGACCAGCTGCTGGTCGGCATGGTCTACGAGGCGATCGCCGCACACCGGAAGGCGTAGCGGCGCGCGGAAGGCAGGGAGCATGGCCGGACCGACGACCACCGCCCAGCGCGGAGCCCGGGGGCCCCGGGGCACCTCGTCGGCCCGGCCCCCTCGCCCGGGGCCCGGGAGCGGCCGTACGCGGCTGCCCTCGCCCCGCACCCTGCTGGTGATCATCACCGCCCTCGCGCTCGTCGCGGGCGGCGTATGGGTGCTCTACGGCTCCAAATGGCTGCGCGTCCGGGAGGTCACGGTCTCGGGTACGCGCGTGCTGACGCCGGACCAGGTCCGCGCGGCCGCGGCCGTACCGCTCGGGTCCGCCCTCGCCTCGGTCGACGGGGAGGCGATCGAGGGGCGGCTGGCCGGCAAGCTGCCCAGGATCCGCTCGGTGGACGTCGTCCGTTCGTGGCCGGACGAGATCGTGCTGGAGGTGGCCGAACGCGAACCGGTGCTCCTGCTGGAGTCGGGCGCGAAGTTCGTCGAGGTGGACGCCGAGGGCGTCCGCTACGCCACGGTCGACCGCGCCCCGAAGGGCGTGCCCCTGCTCCGGATGACGGTGGATCAGTCGCCGAGCCTGCGCCGCTTCGGGGTCGAACGGCTCATCCGGGAGGCGGTCGGCGTGGCAGGGGCCCTTCCGGAGCGGGTCGCCCGGGAGGTCCGGATCGTCGGCGTCCGCTCGTACGACTCCCTCACCCTGGAGCTGACGGGGGGCCGGACGGTGGTGTGGGGGAGCGGCGAGGAGGGCGAGGCGAAAGCCCGTGCGCTGCTCGCACTGATGAAGGCGGCGCCCAAAGCGGGGCACTTCGACGTGAGTGCCCCGACAGCCCCTGCGGCAGCGCGGAGTTGACGCACATATGCGCTGGCCAGCACCCTGGTTGGTCAGCGCTATGGGTGATCACATAGGGTGAAAAGAAAAACGGGAGGTTCGGCGTGTTCGTTGAACGTGCGCCACTTGTCGACTTAGTGTCCTGTCCGGAAGAGTCCAGCGAACAGAGACACTGGTAACCCTAAACTTCAACGTTAGGGTTTGGGTCGGCGTTTCGGACCGTCCCATCGGCATCCGTCGCCGCGTCGCGAGACCACCGCGAAGTGGCGACACGTAACTCGAGGCGAGAGGCCTTCGACGTGGCAGCACCGCAGAACTACCTCGCAGTCATCAAGGTCATCGGTGTCGGCGGCGGTGGTGTCAATGCCATCAACCGAATGATCGAGGTCGGTCTCAAAGGCGTCGAGTTCATCGCCATCAACACGGACGCGCAAGCACTGTTGATGAGCGACGCCGACGTCAAGCTCGACGTCGGCCGCGAACTCACCCGCGGCCTCGGGGCCGGAGCCAACCCTGACGTCGGCCGCAAGGCGGCAGAGGACCACCGTGAGGAGATCGAGGAGGTCCTCAAGGGGGCCGACATGGTCTTCGTCACCGCCGGCGAAGGCGGCGGCACCGGCACCGGCGGCGCACCCGTCGTCGCCAACATCGCGCGCTCGCTCGGCGCCCTGACGATCGGTGTGGTCACCCGGCCGTTCACCTTCGAGGGCCGGCGCCGCGCCAACCAGGCGGAGGACGGCATCGCCGCGCTCCGCGAAGAGGTCGACACCCTCATCGTCATCCCGAACGACCGGCTGCTGTCCATCTCGGACCGCCAGGTCAGCGTGCTGGACGCGTTCAAGTCCGCCGACCAGGTGCTGCTCTCCGGTGTCCAGGGCATCACCGACCTCATCACCACCCCGGGCCTCATCAACCTCGACTTCGCCGACGTCAAGTCGGTCATGTCCGAGGCCGGTTCGGCGCTCATGGGCATCGGCTCGGCGCGCGGCGACGACCGCGCGGTGGCCGCCGCCGAGATGGCGATCTCCTCGCCGCTGCTGGAGGCGTCCATCGACGGCGCCCGCGGCGTGCTCCTCTCCATCTCCGGCGGCTCCGACCTCGGCCTCTTCGAGATCAACGAAGCCGCCCAGCTGGTCAGCGAGGCCGCCCACCCCGAGGCCAACATCATCTTCGGCGCCGTCATCGACGACGCCCTGGGTGACGAGGTGCGCGTCACCGTCATCGCCGCCGGCTTCGACGGGGGCCAGCCCCCGGCGCGGCGCGACAACATCCTCGGCGCCTCGTCCACCGCCAAGCGCGAGGAGCCGGCACCGGCGCCGCGCGCCACCGAGTCCGCCCGGTCCATCGGCGGGCTCGGCAGCGTACCGATGCGCGAGGAGCCGCCGGCCCCGCCGGTGGACCCGGCGCCGGTCGCGAACGAGCCGTCGCTGTCGCCGAGCGGCCCGACGGCCGTGCCGCCGGCGCGCCCGTACCCGGACACCTCGGCCGAAGAGCTGGACGTCCCGGACTTCCTGAAGTGACCCGGTGACGTGATAGGACAGCACGACATCGTGAACGGCGCGCACTTCGCCTTCACCGACAGGTGGGGCGGGGTGAGCGCCGTTCCGTACGAGGAGCTCAACCTCGGTGGCGCGGTGGGCGACGACCCCGAGGCCGTACGGGCCAACCGGCGGCTCGCCGCCGGGGCGCTCGGGCTCGACCCGGAGCGCGTCGTCTGGATGAACCAGGTGCACGGCCGGGACATCGCCGTGGTCGAGGGGCCGTGGAGCGGCGGGGACGTCCCGGCGGTCGACGGCGTGGTCACCGCGCGGCGCGGGCTCGCACTCGCCGTGCTCACCGCGGACTGCACCCCCGTCCTGCTCGCCGATCCGGTCGCGGGCGTGGTGGGCGCGGCCCACGCCGGGCGGCCCGGGCTGGTCGCGGGGGTCGTGCCGGCCGCCGTGGAGGCCATGACCGCGCTCGGCGCCGAGCCGTCCCGTATCACCGCGCGCACCGGTCCGGCCGTCTGCGGGCGGTGCTACGAGGTCCCGGCGGACATGCGGAACGAGGTCGCAGCCGTCGTGCCGGAGGCGCACTCCGAGACGAGTTGGGGCACGCCGGCCGTCGACGTGAGCGCCGGGGTGCACGCGCAGCTCGACGCGCTGGGGGTGCGCGACCGGCGCGCATCGGACGTCTGCACCCTCGAATCGCGCGACCACTACTCGTACCGCCGCGACCGCACCACCGGGCGGCTCGCCGGATATGTCTGGCTGGACTGATACCTGATGACGGACTTGACGGACCGAAAGACCCAGCTCGCCGAGAACCTGGCACGGGTGGAGGAACGTATCTCCGCCGCCTGCGCGGCCGCCGGCCGGAAGCGGGAGGACGTGACCCTCATCGTGGTCACCAAGACCTACCCGGCGAGCGACGTGCGGCTGCTGCACGAGCTCGGCGTACGGCACGTCGCGGAGAACCGCGACCAGGACGCCGCGCCCAAGGCCGCCGCCTGCGCCGATCTCGATCTGACCTGGCACTTCGTCGGTCAGCTCCAGACCAACAAAGTCCGTTCCGTGGCGAGTTATGCCCATGTGGTGCAGTCCGTGGACCGGTTGAAGCTCGTCGGCGCACTCGCGGGTGCGGCGGAGCGCGCCGGGCGCGAACTGGGGTGCCTCGTGCAGGTCGCGCTCGACGCCGAGGCGGGCGAGCGGGGTGACCGGGGCGGCGTGGCGCCGGACGGCATCGAGGAGTTGGCGGACGCGGTGGCGGCCGCGCCGGGGCTGCGGCTCGACGGGCTCATGACGGTGGCGCCGCTGGCCGGCCCGTACGCCGGGCGCGAACGCGCCGCGTTCGATCGGCTGATGGAATTCTCATCCCGCCTGCGCACCGCCCATCCGACTGCGAACATGGTGTCAGCAGGGATGAGTGCGGACCTCGAACACGCCGTGGCGGCCGGAGCGACACATGTGCGCATCGGGACTGCGGTACTCGGAGACCGACCCCGGCTCGGGTAACGTCGCGAAGAAGTCGGACCACAGCAGAAAATATGGTCATTTCCGCCGAACAGCGGACAGGCCCAGTGGATCGCGGGCACGAGCTGACGTTGCCGATCCACCACAGAGCGGAGGACTCAGAGCATGGCCGGCGCGATGCGCAAGATGGCGGTCTACCTCGGCCTCGTGGAGGACGATGGGTACGACGGCCGGGGTTTCGACCCCGATGACGACTTCGAACCCGAGCTGGAGCCGGAGCCCGAGCGGGACCGGCGGCGCCACTCGCAGCCCCCGCTCCAGGTGGAGCGGGAAGAACCGGTACGCGTCGTTCCGCAAGCACCCGTGCAGAGGGAACCGGTTCCGCTTCCGGCAGAAAGCGGACGACCCGCCCGAATCGCCCCCGTGGCATCCATCACACCTGAACGTCCGAGCCTGGAGAAGAACGCACCGGTGATCATGCCCAAGGTCGTGTCCGAGCGGGAGCCGTACCGCATCACCACGCTGCACCCGCGGACCTACAACGAGGCCCGTACCATCGGGGAACACTTCCGCGAGGGCACGCCTGTGATCATGAACCTCACCGAGATGGATGACACGGATGCGAAGCGACTTGTCGACTTTGCCGCCGGTCTCGTCTTCGGCCTGCATGGCAGCATTGAGCGAGTGACGCAGAAGGTGTTCCTGTTGTCGCCTGCTAACGTCGATGTCACGGCGGAGGACAAGGCCCGCATCGCAGAGGGCGGATTCTTCAACCAGAGCTGAGAGCACGACACCGGGAACGGCCGGCCGGAAGGGTCGGTGGACATGGCCAGGGGAGAGGGAAGCGCGGGATGAGCGTCGCACTGCAGGTGATCTACATCGCTCTGATGTGCTTCCTTGTCCTGCTGTTCTTCCGACTGGTCATGTCGTACGTCTTCCAGTTCGCCCGTTCATGGCAACCCGGCAAGGCGATGGTGGTCGTTCTGGAGGCCACCTACACTGTCACCGATCCACCACTGAAGCTTCTGCAGCGGTTCATCCCACCGCTGCGTCTCGGGGGCGTGGCACTCGACCTGTCCTTCTTCGTTCTGATGATCATCGTCTACATCCTGCTCAACATCGTGGGTAACTTCGCGATGAGGGTCTGAGGGTGTAGAGCGATAACGGTCCTGCCGACTGCCGACGACTACGTAGAGGTGAAGAAGAGATGCCGCTGACCCCCGAGGACGTGCGGAACAAGCAGTTCACGACCGTCCGCCTCCGAGAAGGCTATGACGAGGACGAGGTCGATGCCTTCCTCGATGAGGTCGAAGCCGAGCTGACCCGCCTGCTCCGCGAGAACGAGGACCTGCGCGCCAAGCTGGCCGCCGCCACGCGCGCGGCCGCGCAGAACCAGCAGCAGCAGGGCATGCGCAAGCCTCCGGAGCAGCAGGACCAGCGGCCCGTGGGTCCCGGGGCCCCCGTGCCCGCCGGGATATCGGGTCCGCCGGTCCAGCAGCAGCCCCCGCAGATGGGTCCGCCCCAGCTGCCCGGTGGTGCTCCTCAGCTGCCGGCCGGTCCCAGCCACGGTGGCCCGCAGGGTGGCGGCCACGGCGGTCCGATGGGCCCCGGCCCGATGCAGGGCGGCCCCATGGGCGGTCCGATGGGCGGCACCATGGGTGGCCCCATGGGCGGCCACGGCCCGCAGATGCCGCAGCCGGGCCAGGGCCCGGGCGGGGACAGCGCGGCCCGCGTGCTCTCCCTCGCCCAGCAGACCGCCGACCAGGCGATCGCGGAGGCCCGCTCCGAGGCCAACAAGATCGTCGGCGAGGCGCGCTCGCGCGCCGAGGGCCTGGAGCGCGACGCCCGCGCCAAGGCCGACGCCCTGGAGCGGGACGCGCAGGAGAAGCACCGCGTCGCGATGGGCTCGCTGGAGTCGGCCCGCGCCACGCTGGAGCGCAAGGTCGAGGACCTGCGCGGCTTCGAGCGCGAGTACCGCACGCGCCTGAAGTCGTACCTGGAGAGCCAGCTGCGCCAGCTGGAGACCCAGGCCGACGACTCGCTGGCCCCGCCGCGTACGCCGTCCGCCGCGCCGTCGCTGCCGCCGTCCCCGTCGATGGCGTCCGCGGGTGCGAGCGCCCCGTCGTACGGTGGCAACCAGACGATGGGCGGCAACCCCGGCATGGGTGGTGGCCCGTCGTACGGCGGCCAGCAGCAGATGTCGCCGGCGATGACCCAGCCGATGGCACCGGTGCGGCCGCAGGCGCCCCAGCCGATGCAGCAGGCGCCGTCGCCGATGCGTGGCTTCCTCATCGACGAGGACGACAACTGACGGGCGCGGTCGCGCGCTGAGCGCGTAGCCGTCGGCCGGCAGGCTGTAGGGCCGGGGCCCAGGACACATGTCCTGGGCCCCGGCCCTTTTGTCGTGCCGTACGGCCATGCGCGTGCCGTACGGGCATACGGAAGGGGCCCGGCCACGTGGTGTGGCCGGGCCCCTCTCGTCTGCCTGCGGGTTACGCCTTGCGGAGGCGGAACGTCAGGGACAGGGACTCGTCCGTGAACGGGGCGCCGAAGGTGTCGTCGGCCTCCCCGGCGGCGTAGTCCGTGCACAGGACCTCGTCCGCGATCAGGGCCGCGTGGTCCGTGAGCGCCTCGGTGACCTCCGCGTCCGTGGACCGCCAGCGCAGGGTGATCCGGTCCGCGACGTCCAGGCCGCTGTTCTTGCGGGCCTCCTGGATCAGGCGGATCGCGTCACGGGCCAGGCCCGCGCGCCGCAGCTCCGGCGTGATCTCCAGGTCCAGGGCGACCGTCGCGCCCGCGTCGGAGGCGACGGACCAGCCCTCGCGCGGGGTCTCCGTGATGATCACCTCGTCGGGGGTGAGGGTGATCGTCTCGCCGTTGACCTCCAGGGCCGCCTCGCCGCCGCGCAGGGCCAGGGAGAGCGCCGCCGCGTCCGCCGCCGCGATGGCCTTGGCCACGTCCTGGACGCCCTTGCCGAAGCGCTTGCCCAGGGCGCGGAAGTTCGCCTTGGCGGTCGTGTCGACGAGCGAGCCGCCGACCTCGGAGAGGGAGGCGAGGGAGGAGACGTTCAGCTCCTCGGTGATCTGCGCGTGGAGCTCCGGGGAGAGGGCCTCGAAGCCCGCCGCCGCCACCAGCGCCCGGGAGAGCGGCTGGCGGGTCTTCACGCCCGACTCCGCGCGGGTGGCGCGGCCCAGCTCCACCAGGCGGCGCACCAGCGCCATCTGGGACGAGAGGGCAGAGTCGATGGCGGACAGGTCCGGCTCCGGCCAGGTGGCCAGGTGGACCGACTCCGGCGCGTCCGGCGTCACCGGCACCACCAGGTCCTGCCAGACCCGCTCGGTGATGAACGGGGTCAGCGGGGCCATCAGGCGCGTGACGGTCTCCACGACGTCGTGGAGGGTCCGCAGCGCCGCCTTGTCGCCCTGCCAGAAGCGGCGGCGCGAGCGGCGCACGTACCAGTTCGACAGGTCGTCGACGAAGGAGGACAGCAGCTTGCCGGCCCGCTGCGTGTCGTACGCCTCCAGGGCCTGCGTGACCTGGTCGACGAGCGCGTGCAGCTCGGACAGCAGCCAGCGGTCCAGCAGCGGCCGGTCCGCCGGGGCCGGGTCGGCGGCCGACGGCGCCCAGCCGGTCGTTCGCGCGTACAGCGCCTGGAAGGCCACCGTGTTCCAGTAGGTCAGCAGCGTCTTGCGGACGACTTCCTGGATCGTGCCGTGGCCCACGCGCCGCGCGGCCCACGGGGAACCGCCGGCCGCCATGAACCAGCGCACCGCGTCGGCGCCGTGCTGGTCCATGAGCGGGATCGGCTGGAGGATGTTGCCCAGGTGCTTGGACATCTTCCGGCCGTCCTCGGCGAGGATGTGGCCGAGGCAGACGACGTTCTCGTACGACGACTTGTCGAAGACCAGCGTGCCGACCGCCATCAGCGTGTAGAACCAGCCGCGGGTCTGGTCGATGGCCTCCGAGATGAACTGCGCCGGATAGCGCTTCTCGAAGAGGTCCTTGTTCTTGTACGGGTAGCCGTACTGCGCGAACGGCATCGAGCCCGAGTCGTACCAGGCGTCGATGACCTCGGGGACGCGGGTCGCGGTCTCCCGGCAGGTCGGGCAGGGGAAGGTGACGTCGTCGATGTACGGCCGGTGCGGGTCCAGGGAGGACTGGTCCGTGCCCGTCAGCTCGGTCAGCTCGGCGAGGGAGCCGACACACGTGAGGTGGTTCTCCTCGCAGCGCCAGATGGGCAGCGGGGTGCCCCAGTAGCGGTTGCGGGACAGGGCCCAGTCGATGTTGTTGTTCAGCCAGTCGCCGAAGCGGCCGTGCTTGACGGAGTCCGGGAACCAGTTGGTGTTCTCGTTCTCCTCCAGGAGCCGGTCCTTGACGGCGGTCGTACGGATGTACCAGGACGGCTGCGCGTAGTAGAGCAGCGCCGTGTGGCAGCGCCAGCAGTGCGGGTAGCTGTGCTCGTATGCGATGTGCTTGAAGAGCAGGCCGCGGGCCTGGAGGTCGGCCGTCAGGGCCTCGTCGGCCTTCTTGAAGAACTGGCCGCCGACGAGGTCGAGCTCCTCCTCGAAGGTGCCGTCGGGGCGGACCGGGTTCACCACGGGCAGGCCGTACGCGCGGCAGACCTTCAGGTCGTCCTCACCGAAGGCGGGCGCTTGGTGGACCAGGCCCGTACCGTCCTCGGTGGTGACGTAGTCGGCGTTGACGACGAAGTGGGCCGCTTCCGGGAAGTCGACGAGGGTGAAGGGGCGCTCGTAGGTCCAGCGCTCCATCTCGGCGCCGGTGAAGGTCTGGCCGGTGGCCTCCCAGCCCTCCCCGAGGGCCTTGGTGAGGAGCGGCTCCGCGACGACCAGCTTCTCGTTGCCGTCGGTCGCCACGACGTAGCGCACCTCGGGGTGGGCGGCGACGGCGGTGTTGGACACCAGGGTCCACGGGGTCGTCGTCCAGACCAGGAGGGCCGCCTCGCCCGCGAGGGGGCCGGAGGTCAGCGGGAAGCGCACGAAGACGGACGGGTCGACGACCGTCTCGTACCCCTGCGCCAGCTCGTGGTCGGACAGGCCCGTGCCGCAGCGGGGGCACCAGGGGGCGACCCGGTGGTCCTGGACCAGCAGGCCCTTGTCGAAGATCTCCTTCAGGGACCACCAGACGGACTGGACGTACTCCGGGTCCATGGTGCGGTACGCGTCGTCCAGGTCGACCCAGTAGCCCATCCGGGTCGTCAGCTCGGCGAACGCGTCCGTGTGGCGGGTCACCGACTCGCGGCACTTGGCGTTGAACTCGGCGATGCCGTACGCCTCGATGTCCTTCTTGCCGGAGAAGCCGAGCTCCTTCTCGACGGCGAGCTCGACCGGCAGGCCGTGGCAGTCCCAGCCGGCCTTGCGGGCGACGTGGTAGCCGCGCATGGTGCGGAAGCGCGGGAAGACGTCCTTGAAGACGCGGGCCTCGATGTGGTGGGCGCCGGGCATGCCGTTGGCGGTGGGCGGGCCCTCGTAGAAGACCCACTCCGGGCGGCCCTCGGACTGCTCGAGGCTCTTGGCGAAGACCTTGTGCTCGCGCCAGAAATCGAGCACCGCGTGCTCGAGGGCGGGCAGGTCGACCTGGGCGGGTACCTGGCGGTACTGCGACATCGGATCCTCCGGCGGACTGTTGCTCGTTCCGTCGGAGGGACGAGAGCGCGTGCGTGCTCCCGCGGTACCACCCTCCTTGGCCCCGGGCGCCCGGCTGGGCGTCCTGAGCCCCCTCATTCGGGTCGCGATGCCGGGTCTACTGACCCACGGTCTCCCGAGGGCGTTCTTCCGGCGGCTCCGGGGTGATGCTTCACATCGGGCTCGCCCCCGGGCTCTCACCGTCCCCGGGTCGCTCATGGCTGCGTACGACGCTACTCGTCCCCATCCACGCCTTTCGCTCCGCCCAGTGTAAGGGCCCGCCGGGCGAGGGGCCGACCGGTTTTCGGCGGGGCCCGGACTGACCCGAATGCCACACCCTCGTGCCCGGGCCGGTGGCGCCGGTCGGTGGCCTGATTACGCCGCGGCGAGCTGGGCACAACGGATGCAGGTTGTCTTGCCGCGGGCATGGGGCGATCGGAACCGGCGGCGTGCCCCGTTGCCGCGGGGCTGGAGTCGATTTATCGTCCCAGCACGATTCGCGAGCAAGATCACAATATGTGAAGGGGCCGCGAGATGGTGGCGAAGAAGACCGCCGCGAAGAAGACGGCCGCCAAGAAGACGACCGCGAGGACGCCGGCGCGTGCCGGGGGCACGGCCCCGGGCGCCGAGCGCAAGCCCGGCAGGCTCGGGAGCGCGGCGAAGGAGGCCCCGGGCCCGGCCGCGGAGCCGCCGTCGGCGAAGCCCGCGAAGTCCGCGAAGAAGGCGCCCGCCGGGAAGGTCACCCAGGGCGACGCGCTGGAGGCCGGCGCGGACAAGCCCGTGAAGAAGTCGGCGGCGAAGAAGCCGGCCGCCAAGCAGGCACCTGCCAAGCAGGCACCTGCCAAGCAGGCACCTGCCAAGCAGGCACCTGCCAAGCAGGCACCTGCCAAGGAGGCGGCGCCGAAGAAGGCCGTCGCCAAGAAGACGCCTGTCCGGAAGATCACCCACGGCGACGCGCTGGCGGAGGCGGTCGGGGAGAAGAAGCCCGCCAAGAAGGCGGTGGCGAAGAAGTCGGCCGCCAAGGACCCGGCTGCGGAGGAAGTACCTGCCAAGAAGGCGGCCACCAGGAAGGCGCCTGCCAAGAAGACCGCCGCCCACGAGCCGGCCGCCGGGGAGGCGCACACCAAGAAGGCGCCTGCCAAGAAGGCACCTGGCAAGAAGGCAGCCGTCCAGGAGCCGGGCCCTGAGGACGCGCCTGTCGAGAAGGCGGCCACCAAGAAGACCGCCACCAAGAAGACCGCCGCCAAGAAGGCCGCCGTCCGCAAGACGGCCACCAAGAAGGCGCCCGCCACCGAAGCCGCCGCCAAGGCCGCTGCCCTGGAGGCGCCGGGTGGCGGGGCAGAGGCGGCGCCGGCGGGTAGGAGTGGCGCTGAGAGCGAGGCGCCGGCCGGGACGGCGGGCGGGAAGAAGCGGGCGGCCAAGGCGGCCGCCGGTAAGGCCGCAGCCGCGGCCGAGGGGGCGGCGCAGGCCGCGGAGAAGACGGGAGCCAGGACGGTGGCAGCGAAGAAGATCGCGGACGTGACCACGGCGAAGACCGCGAAGCCGGTGCCGCCGGCCCGGGGTGTCGCCGAGGCGGCGCCCGAGGAGTTGGCCGTACGGCCCGGTGAGGAGCCCTGGAGCCCCGAGGAGGTCGCGGAGGCGCGGGCCGGGCTGGAGGGCGAGGTCGTGCGCCTCCAGGCCGAGATCGCGGCCTCCGAGGAGGCCCTGTCCGGGCTGATGCGGGACTCCGGGGACGGTGCCGGCCACGACGAGGCCGACACCGGCACCAAGAACATCACGCGCGAGCACGAGATGGCCCTCGCCGCGAACGCGCGCGCCACCCTGGAGCAGACCGAGCACGCGCTGCAGCGGCTCGACGCGGGGACGTACGGTCTGTGCGAGGTGTGCGGCAAGCCGATCGGCAAGGCGCGCATGCAGGCGTTCCCGCGGGCCACCCTGTGCGTGGAGGACAAGCAGAAGCAGGAACGGCGAGGCTGAAGCCGTAGGTGTGTGCCGTACCCTCGTGGTCAGTCAGGCACCTAGGTTGAGGGACTCACGTGGCAGAGGCGGAGCGCATCATCGGTACGCCGGATGTGGACGACGAGGCTGCGGCGCCCGCCGAGCAGCCCAAGGGCAGGCGCAGGATCGTCGCGCTGTTCGCCGTGGCCCTGGTGGCCTACCTGCTGGACCTCGGCACGAAGATGCTCGTGGTGGCCAAGCTGGAGCACCACGAGCCGATCGAGGTGATCGGCGAGCTGCTGACGTTCCGGGCGGTACGGAACCCGGGCGCGGCGTTCGGGATGGGTGAGGCCTTCACCGTGATCTTCACGGTCATCGCGGCGACGGTGATCGTGGTGATCATCCGCCTGGCGCGCAAGCTGTACAGCCTGCCGTGGGCCCTCGCGCTCGGCCTGCTGCTCGGCGGCGCGCTGGGCAACCTCACCGACCGGATCTTCCGCTCGCCGGGTGTGTTCCGGGGCGCGGTGGTGGACTTCATCGCCCCCGCGCACTTCGCCGTCTTCAACCTCGCCGACACGGCGATCGTGTGCGGAGGGTTCCTGATCGTCATCCTGTCGTTCCGGGGCCTGGACCCCGACGGGACCGTCCACAAGGACTGACAAGGCATACTCGACGGGTGAGCACGATTCCCGAGATCCGTACGCTGCCCGTTCCCGATGGCCTCGAGGGCGAGCGCGTCGACGCCGCCATCGCCCGAATGTTCGGGTTTTCCCGCACGAAGGCGGCCGAGCTGGCCGCCTCCGGGAAGGTGCTCGTCGACGGCGCCGTCGTCGGCAAGTCCGAGCGGGTGAGCGGCGGCGCGTGGCTGGAGGTCGAGATGCCGGCCGCCCCCGCGCCCGTACAGATCGTCGCGGAGCCCGTCGAGGGCATGGAGATCGTCCACGACGACGACGACATCGTCGTCATCGTGAAGCCGGTCGGCGTGGCCGCGCACCCGAGCCCCGGCTGGACCGGCACCACCGTGATCGGTGGCCTCGCGGCGGCCGGGTACCGCATCTCGACGTCCGGCGCGGCGGAGCGGCAGGGCATCGTGCACCGCCTCGACGTCGGCACGTCCGGGCTCATGGTCGTGGCCAAGTCGGAGCGGGCGTACACCCTCCTCAAGGCGCAGTTCCGGGAGCGCACGGTCGACAAGCGCTACCACGCGCTCGTCCAGGGCCACCCGGACCCGCTGAGCGGCACGATCGACGCGCCCATCGGGCGCCACCCGAACCACGACTACAAGTGGGCCGTCACCGCCGAGGGCAAGCCCTCCGTGACGCACTACGACCTGATCGAGGCGTACCGCGCGGCGTCCCTCCTGGACATCAAGCTGGAGACGGGCCGCACCCACCAGATCCGCGTCCACATGTCGGCCCACCGCCACCCCTGCGTCGGCGACCTGACGTACGGCGCCGACCCGACGATCGCCAAGCGCCTCAAGCTGACCCGGCAGTGGCTGCACGCCGTCCGGCTCGGCTTCGAGCACCCGGCGGACGGCCGCTGGGTCGAGTTCGAGAGCACCTACCCGGCGGACCTCCAGCACGCCCTCGACACGATCGCCGCGGAGAGTGCGTGAGCCCCTTCCTGGTGAGGGAGGCCGTGACCGAC
Organism: Streptomyces sp. NPDC030862; assembly: GCF_055571835.1. Lineage (NCBI taxonomy): Bacteria > Bacillati > Actinomycetota > Actinomycetes > Kitasatosporales > Streptomycetaceae > Streptomyces > Streptomyces sp. NPDC030862. Next base: position 78,737 of record NZ_JBVIEN010000008.1, read on the forward strand.
GAGGACCGTGCGGCGGGCTTCGCCGTGCGCCGTGAGGTGTTCGTCGTCGAGCAGGGCGTCCCCGAGTGGATCGAGTACGACGCGTACGACGCGACCGCGGTGCACGTACTGGCCGTCCGCCGCGCCGACGGGACCGCCCTGGGGACCGGCCGGCTGCTGTACGGGCCGGACGCGGCCGCCAAGACGGGCGGCGCCGAGGGCGTCGGCTCGCTGGGCCGGCTGGCGGTGGCGAAGACGGCGCGCGGCCTCGGCGTGGGGGTGGCGCTGGTGCGCGCCATCGAGGACGCCGCCCGCGCGCGGGGCCTGACCGCCGTGGACCTGCACGCCCAGACGCAGGCGCTCGCCTTCTACGAGCGGCTCGGGTACGCGGCGTACGGCGCCGAGTTCCATGACGCGGGCATACCGCACCTGGCGATGCGTCGGACGCTCTGAGCCGACCGCGCTCGTGGCAGGCTGGCAGGGTTGATGATCGTCTGATCGGCCCCACCGGGTGGAGGGCGCACCGTGGACCAGCTGGCTCTGCTGCTCGTGCTGCTGCTCGGGGCGGTGGTGACCGTCCCTCTGGGGGAGCGGCTGCGGCTGCCCGCGCCGGTGCTGATGACGCTTGCGGGGATGGTCCTCGCCCTCCTCCCCTTCGTACCGAACGTCGACATCCCACCCGACTACATCCTCCCCCTCGTGCTGCCGCCCCTGCTGTACGCGGCCGTCCAGCGCACCTCCTGGAGCCAGTTCGCCGCCAACAAGCGGCCCATCTTCCTGCTCGCCGTGGCGCTGGTCTTCGTTACCACGGCGGCCGTCGCCGCCGTCGCCAGCGCCGTCGTACCGGGGCTGCCGCTCGCCGCGGCCGTGGTGCTCGGGGCGCTCGTGGCGCCCCCGGACCCGGTGGCCGCGACCGCCGTCGCGGGCTCCCTGGGCCTGCCGCGCCGGCTGGTGTCGATCCTGGAGGGCGAGGGGCTGTTCAACGACGTCACCGCGATCGTGCTGTACCACGTGGCGATCGGGGCAGCGGTCGGCGGCACGTTCTCCTGGCCGCGCGCCGCCGGGCAGCTGGTGCTCTCCGCGGTGGTCGCCGTCGCCGTCGGGCTCGCGTTGGGCTGGCTGTCGAACCGGCTGATGGGCATGCTCGGCGAGCCGACCCTGCAGACCGGTCTCACGCTGCTGGTGCCGTTCGTGAGTTACGTCCTCGCCGAGGAACTGCTCGGCTCCGGCGTCCTCGCCGTCCTGGTCACCGCCCTCTACCTGGCCGAGAACGCCGTGGACGCGGACGACGTGATGGGCCGCCTGGCCGGGCGGACCTTCTGGGAGATCGTCGACGTCCTCGTCACGGGCATCGCCTTCGGACTGATCGGGCTGGAGCTGCACAACGTCTTCGGTACGGCCGAGGACCGGCTGGGCGAGATGCTCGGCTGGGGCGGCGCGATCGCCGCCTGCGTCGTCGGCGTACGGCTGCTGTGGCTGCTGCCCGCCACATGGCTGGCCAAGCGGCTGCACACGGGCGGGGACTACGACGAGGAGATCCCCATGACGTGGCGGGAGACCGTCGTCATGTGGTGGTCCGGCATGCGGGGCGTGGCGTCCGTCGCCCTGGCGCTCGCCGTCCCGTTGCGCGACGACTCGGGGGCGGCCTTCGCATGGCGCGACGAGATCATCTTCATCGCCTTCTGTGTGATCATCGCCACCCTCGTCTTCCAGGGGCTCACCCTGCCGTGGCTGGTCAGGAAGCTCGGTGTGCGGGCCGACACGGACGCCGAGCGGGCGCTGGAGCGCGAGCTGGCCGTCCGGGCCGCCAAGGCCGCGAAGCGGCGCCTGAAGGAGATCCAGGAGGTCGAGGAGCTTCCGGAGGAGCTCCAGGAGCGGTTGCAGCGGATGGCGTTCGAGGTGGGCGCGCGGATCAGTCCGGACCTGGTGGACGAGGAGCGCCGGTCGACGGCGGCGCGGCGGGCCGAGCGGTTCCGTCGGATGCAGCGCATCCAGCACGAGATGCTGTCGGCCGCCCGTCACGAGGTGCTGGCGGCGCGCAGCGAGCCGGGGGCGGACCCGGAGGTCGTGGACCGGGTGCTGCGGCACCTGGACGTCCACAGCCTGCGCTGAGCCGCCCGGCCGGCCCCTCGGGGCCGGTGCTCGGGTCCGGTGCCCGGGTCCGGAGGGGGGTCAGCCCCGGCCGGTGCGCGGCTCGGGCGGCTGCGGCTCCGGCTGCCGCTGCTGTCGGGGCTTCTGCTTCCGAGGCGGCCGCTTCTCCTCGTTCCGTACGACGTACGCGTCCACGTTGTTGCTGAGCACCTCGGCGGCCCGCGGCGGCTTGTCGTCCCGCCACTGGCCGTCGGGGGAGGGCGCGGGCGCGGCGGTCGCGGTGGTGACGCGCGGCAGCGCGTACGGGTGCTCCTTGACCAGCCAGGCGATCATCTGCTCCCGTACGGCACAGCGCACCGTCCAGACGTCGTCCGCGTCCTTCGCCGTGACGACCGCGCGCACTTGGATCGTGGTGGGCGTGGTGTCCGTCACGGCCAGCGACCAGTCGCGGCCGTCCCAGGCGGGGCTGTCGCGCAGGATGGCCTTGAGCTTGTCGCGCATCAGCACGACGGGCGCCGCGTGGTCGAGCTGGAAGAAGACCGTGCCCGTCATCTGGGCGCCGCCGCGCGACCAGTTCTCGAAGGGCTTGCTCGTGAAGTACGAGACGGGCATCGTGATCCGGCGCTCGTCCCAGGTCCGTACGGCCAGGAACGTCAGCGTGACCTCCTCCACCACGCCCCACTCGCCGTCCACCACCACCGTGTCGCCTATCCGCACCATGTCGCCGAAGGCGATCTGGAACCCGGCGAAGAGGTTGCCGAGGGTGGACTGGGCGGCGACACCGGCGACGATGCCGATGATGCCGGCGGAGGCCAGCATCGACGTACCGATGGTCCGGAAGTCGGGGAAGGTCAGCAGCATCGCCGCGACCGCCACCACCCCGACCACCGCCGTGACGATCCGCATGATGAGCGTCACCTGGGTACGGACCCGGCGGACCCGGGCGGTGTCGCGCGTGGACGAGGCGTAACGGGCGTAACTCGACTCCACTATGGCGGCGGCGATCCGCACCACCAGCCAGGCTCCCGCGCCGATCAGCACGAGCGAGAGCACCTGGCCCATGACCTCCTGGTGGCGGACGACGACCTGCCACTTGGTCTGCCGGTACGTGCCGCGCAGGAGCGCGGTCAGCAGGACGACCTGGACGGGTATCCGGCAGCGGCGCAGCAGGTCCCACAGCGGGGTCTCGGGGTGCTTGGCGTCGATGCGGCGCAGCAGCAGGTCGACGAGCCAGCCGACGACCAGCGTGAGCACCACCGAGCCACCGACGACGGTCAACGGGCGCAGCGCGTTCTCCATGGATCCGGGACTCCGACCCTTTCCGGTGCTTGCTGGCAGGATGGCCGGATGGACATCATGCTCTTCCACTCGGCCTACGGTCCGCGCCCGGCCGTGCACGCCGCAGCCGACCGGCTGCGTGCCGCCGGGCACCACGTGCACGTGCCCGACCTCTACGAGGGCCAAACCGCCGGCACGGTCGAGGAAGGCATGGCGATCAAGGACCGGATCGGCCAGGAGACGCTGCTCAAGCGCGCGATCCTGGCCGCGGCGGCCTACTCGGAGCGGGGTCTGGTGTACGCCGGGTTCTCGATGGGCGCGTCGATCGCCCAGACCCTGGCGCTCGGTGACGAGAAGGCGCGCGGGCTGCTGCTGTTCCACGGCACGTCCGACCTCGCGGAGGTCGCGTCCGTGGACGAGCTGCCGGTCCAGCTGCACGTCGCCGACCCCGATCCCTTCGAGCCGGACGACTGGCTGAACGCCTGGTACCTGCGGATGCGGCGGGCCGGGGCGGATGTGGAGGTCTACCGCTACCCGGGGGCCGGTCACCTGTACATGGACCCGGACCTGCCGGACTACGACGAGGACGCCGCCGAGCGGACCTGGCAGATCGCTCTGGGCTTCCTGGAGAGCCTGTAGGGGCTTCACGCGCGTGGGGGGGGGGGGGGGGGGGGGGGGGGGGGGGGACCCCCCCCCCCCCCCCCCCGGACGGAACCGAACCAAAAATGAAAAAGCCAACACAACAAAACGACCGCAATTAGCGTTCTCCTTTGGG